>CAZDUI010000001.1:0-11079 GCA_964508605.1 uncultured Weeksellaceae bacterium
TGGGATGAAAACTACCTCTTAAAAATCTTAGGTTTTTAAATGCGTTTGCCCTGGTATATTTCTAAATTGTCGCATCTCATTTCACTTTTTTAAAGCATCTTTGTACAGTACATTAAATTCATTTATTGAAATGAAAAGAAAAATTGGTTTATTAATATTGATTGCTGGATTTCTGTCGGATGGCTGGTCTCAGCATGCTTCTTCTGAAATCATTCCGACGGAATGTGATTTTTATACAGAAATTACCGGAAGTGTCTATGCAAAAACTTCTCAGGCGGATGCTGCATATCTTTCAAGGTTTGATGAAGGGACACAAACCATGTGTTATGCCGATAAAACCGGAAAAATACTTATTGGCAACCTGAATTGTTCCGTTGCTCACCCCTTTATTGAGGGCTATGCATTGCTGGAGCGACATGACGGTGCCCGCATTTGGATAGATAAAAATGGGTTGCCATTGCTGCCGCCATGTGCTTATGAACAAAAGAGACTTACTGCGAATTTATTCGCATACAAATTACCTGCAAGCAATGGTCAGTTTTTATTTTGGGATGTCAAGGAAAAAAGGGAAGTAAAAGGGCAGACGGGAATTGTTTCTGTTGACGTAGTAAGACCCGACAGTGCTTCACCTAAAGTAGCCCTGCTGATGGGGACAACTTACTACCCTGCATATTATCCGGAGGAGTCTTATATGTACGATGAGTATGGAGACGTGATGTATGACCCGGAAACAGGGGAACCTATATCTGTAGTGAGCCAATCTGAAGCAATTAAATATTTTCTTTATAACGAGAAACTGCAGCGCATCAGCAATATTGAAGTGTATTTTGATTATGAATCGTTTGCATATAATTGTGTTTATGAAAGCGAACAAAGTAATGCCAGGGAGGGAAACGAGTTTACTGACGGAGACGGATATTTGATTGATGAAAACGGTAATTACATCTACGATGAAAATGGCGAACTTATATACGCCTATAGTGAGGATAATATTAAGGTGGTATGTAAATCGGATAAATACATGAATTCCATACTAATTCCAGAGGGTATACAATGGACGGGCAATGGTATTCGTTTTCGTAATACGCAGGGGTTAATTGGTGCTGTTGACATAACTGGGAAAGTAGTACAACCTTTTATTTATTTAAAAATGAGACCGGATACAATGGGCATGTTTCTGGTGAAAAAGCATACAACATTTGGATGGGTGGATATCAAAGGAAAAGAGGTAATCCCCGCCAATTTTGAAGATGCATATCCTTTTGATGGATACGGGACTGCTATTGTAAAAGTACAGGGTAAAACCGGGTTAATCAACCGGAAAGGAGAATTTATTGTGCCGGCAGAATATGATGACATCAGCCGTTCTTCATTCGGAGTTTTGGTAAGCTATAAAACGACTTCAGCAGATCGTGAAATTCAATCTTACGGACTAATCGCTCCTGACGGAAGAATTATCAGCCCTCCTTTGTATGAATCACATCCTTATTTCGATGATAGGGGTAAAGCGGTTACCACCCTGAATGGTTTATATGGTGTGATTGATACCACCGGAAAAGTAAATATTCCATTTCAGTATTCCAGTTTGTCATCACAGAATGATGGATACTATAACGCGGTAAATGCTGATGGAAAACATGGCAAATTAATGCCAGATGGGAACGTTTTTATTCCTTTTGATTATGATCAGTTTAACGATTATTTTTTTGGTCCCGATAATAAATATTTGTTTGCACGCAAAGATAAATACTGGGGGTTAATCAACCGGAATGCTGAGGTTCTGATTCCTTTTGAATATGATTGGATGGAGCATTTTAATAATGAATCGGATAAGTTTTTTGCAAAAAAGAATGAAAAAATGGGGATGCTGAACGATCGCGGAGAAATAATTGTTCCCATTCAATATGAAAAAATTAGGGCTTTACCCGGGTCGGATAATTATGTGGTATCCAACGGAAAAGACATTCAGTATTATTCAATAACAGGGGAGAAGATTATGCCTGAAATATTTGTAGAAGGTGATGAAGTTAAAGATGTTGAAGGGAATACCTATAAATCGGTAAAAGTGGGTGATTACCATATGATGAGATCGAATCTTAAAACCCGTAAGTTTAACAATGGTGATGATATTCAGCAGGCACAAAGCCGTGATGCCTGGAAGAAGGCATGTGAAAAGGGAGAACCTGCCTGGTGTTATTATGAAATTTCGGCGGGAAAGTTTGATGAGAATATTGTAATCTATAACGCTGCTGCAATTATTGATGAACGGGGCATTGCGCCGGAAGGCTGGTATGTTCCTTCCGAAGGAGATTTTGAATCGATGGCGGCCTACTACAGGCAATATACCGCAGACGATCAGGAAGGGTTGTTGTTGCGGTCGGCAGAGGGTTGGACACGTGCCGAAGTGAGTAATCTAAGATCTGGGATGGATTTATCTCCGTCAGGTATGCGTTGGGACAATGGTTTGTTTTCTCACAGAGGCTTTATGGGAGGCTGGTGGACCAGTTCTACCGATTATTACGATTATTATGGAAGTGAGGGTTATGATGTTTTGAGGGTTGCGTATATTGAATTCAACAGTGAAACATTGGGTACCTCAGGACAGCGGTATAACACCGGTTTTTGTGTGCGTTGTGTTAAATCAAATTATTAATCTGCCATGAAATACATTTTAGTTTTTTGTGCTGCTCTGGCACTTTCTCTTACTCTTATGCGTCCCGAACCTGAGTTTTATAATGCACAGCGCTCGGCAAGACTTGCACAACAGATTGATTATACGCTTCTATATGGCAGAGCTGCATGGGTACATAAGGAATTAGAGGCAACCAAAGTACCCAAACCCATACACCTGGGGCAAATACTCATTTCGAATATATACTCAGGCGGAAAAGAGTATCAGGAAGATCCGGAGTCGGAATACAATTATATATCGGCTGGCGACTACGCACCTGATGCTCATAAGAAAGTGTGGAGAGGAATGCTTGCCAGGAACCCGCAACTGGCTTATACTGCTATCGATTTATTTGCCGGAAGTGTCATTGAATCTTTGAACAGGAAAATGTTGCATTCACGCGACAGTATACTTGATGCCTACAAAGACCTTACTTATAAAACAGAACAGAAAACCCGCACAACAAGCTATGTTCCGGTAGACCGTGGTAACGGTGACATTGATTATATTTATAGTAATACGTCTGTTACGCTGAACGAGTATATGCATTATACTGAAGAGGGTGTGAACAGGGTTGTTATTGATGGGTACAATATTCACACTTATTATAATCTGAAGGCTTTTAGAGATTCACTGGCACAATTCAAACCTGCATTGTTCTGGAAGCGTCAGTTGCAGTTGTTGAACCGGTATCAGCAATTGACGGATAAGCTGCTGGCGCTTGATGATTTAACTCTGGAGCGACTGATTTATACAACAGGAAAGGAGCAAACAGACGGTTTTTTTGAAGCTTCAGATATGCATGAATTTATGGTAAAAAATGGCTTTCTGTCGTCGTTTCCGTCTGAATTATATAAGAATGACGATTACACGTCTTATTACAAGGAGCACTTTCCTTTAGATTTAATACTGTTAACTTATCGCAGTAATATTGATTTTCCCGAATGGACATACAGGAGGTTTTTAACTGAGGCCAGGAAAGTTGCTCTTAAATTGAAGCCGATACTGGAAAAGGCGGCCCGGTAATTACAAAATTCTGATTCTTTATTCTGAACCGTCTGATTCGTAAGATTTTCCCGGTTCCTTTTTTGGATCTTCACTAGGTGTGCCTGTAGCGCTGTCGGGAATTAGCTGTTCTTTAGGAATGAGGTCTATTCCTACTTTTTTGCCCAGGGTAATTAAAAAGGGCGTGATGGGTATCGGGGCGGGTACCGCCTGCGCTGCAACAATGGGTAATATGCGTGCCAGATCAATGCTTTGTTCCTTTAAAAATTTTAACTCTTCTGCCGATAATTCTTTGCCCAATAAATAGCGTCTCAATATTCGGGCAGCTACAATGGTTTCCTTTTTTTCACGTATGGCTGTTTTTTTTACTTTCCCCATAATGCCCGTAAAATTCTTCCACATCAGTTTAGGACTGGTGTAAACTCTTCGGCCTTCTATTCGGGGTTTGTCGGTGGTTAGGGCGTAATGAACCAGTTCCCTGACTTCATTATCGCTTAATTTTTCGGTGTCTGACACAATGGGCTTTGTACTGATATTGAGAAAAAAAGTTTGAGAATCTATGAAAACACTAAAAATATATGTACATTTGTTTTGAAAATTAGTACAAATGTCTAAATATAAACCCTACAATCCTAAAAAAGAGTCCATTCTTTCCACCGATGAACCCTTGATGCTATATCATGCCGGCAGTGTTTTGGGTAGTTTTTTTAAATCTTTCAATTTTAACCCTGAAGACAAATTCTATATGGTACGTTTTGCAGTTGAGGGTATTGACAGTAAATTGGTTTTACAATTTGCTAAGTTGGTCCACCTTTCCGTAGAAAAATTCACCTCCTTCCTTGATATCACCCGGAAAACCTTCGACCGTAAATTATCCTCTAATCAGTCTTTAAGTCGTTCTGCCAGCGAGCACTCTTTGTCTATTTTCAGGTTGTACTGGCTGGGAAATAAAACTTTCGGTTCAATTGATGAATTTACCGGTTGGCTGCATAGTCCTAATTATCACTTAATGGGCGCACTGCCTGTCAGCTATTTAAATAGTATGACAGGGATATCCATCCTTGAAGATCTGCTCCATTCCATTCAATACGGTGATGCTCTGTGAAGTTGTTCAGGATAGTTCAGGCAAGGTATGCCGGCGGCTTATATGCTTCAGGTATTCAAGGTAGGTGGAATGCTGCAGGAGAGCTGGTGATATATACGTCTGAAACGCGGGCGCATGCTTGTCTTGAGAATTTGGTACATCGCAATGGTTACGGTATGCAGTCCTTATATAGAATTCTTGTAATAGAATTGCCCGACGAATTGTTGCAGGAAGAAATTTCCGAAGAACATATACCTGAGGGCTGGAATGATCCAATGTCTGAGATATGCCGGAAAATTGGAAGCAAATGGATACGCGAAAAAAGAAGCTGTGTTCTTAGGGTACCTTCAGTGATTGTACCACGGGAATTCAATGTAGTCATTAACCTGCGGCATGCTGAATTTTCCCGATTGAAACTAATAGATACGGAAGTTTTTCAGTTTGACCGTCGTTTTACCTCACCTTAGAGTTTTTGGTAATCAGTAGCGTTGGCTCATTCCTCTGCAAATGTGTATTGAAAAGGGGTAATGGCAATTTCTTGCACTTTTATCTGGTTCACCTTTTCAAATTGTTGCAGCCCTTCTTCAAGCCAGGACTTAAAATCAGTCGGATTTCCGTGACGTTCGTAGTTGGCGTCTCCATTTAACATTTGCTCACTGTTTGATAGCAGAATGTATTGCGGTTGCGCCTGACTAAAGTACTTTCTTTTTTGAAGATTGGCCCATTTGTCGCCATAAGTAATCAGTTCTTTACCATCGGGAGCGGTCTCAGGTTTTGGTAATTTCTCACGACTGTCAACATAAAGCGACGCAATCACTACTTTGTCCTTAAGTATAGCCAGAACTTCCTGATTACTCCATACATTCTGCTCCATTAACCGGCAATTGACACACGCATATCCGGTGAAATCCAGCAGAAGGGGTAACTTTCTGTTCCGGGCACATTCCAGTGCCTCTTCGTAATCGTGGAAAAGCATTAAACCGTGAACTCCGGGTTCGGCGCCTTCGCAAACAATTTCGCTTTCAATAGGTTCAGGTGCCTTTCCTTTAATTCCGTATGGTATTTCGCTGTAGTTTTCCGGAGGTGGAAATGCGCCAATGAGTTTTAGCGGAGCGCCCCATAATCCGGGTAACAAGTAAAATGTGAACGAAAGTGACAGTATTCCCATCACCATTCTAAAAGTGTTAATTCCGTGTTTGGGTTCGCTGTCGTGAGAGGTTCTAAATAAACCAAACAGATACAGTGCCATGGTAAGGAATATTCCTATCCATAATGCAATAAATACTTCGCGCTCCAGTATGTGAGCCTGAATAACCATATCGGCCTGTGACAAGAATTTGAAAGCGAAAGCAATTTCAAGTAATCCCAGTACTACTTTGACGTTATTGAGCCAACCACCCGATTTTGGAAGGGTATTTAACCAGCCGGGGAATACGGCGAACAGACCAAAGGGCAAGCCTAAAGCCAGACCAAATCCGGCCATACCTGCGGTAAGTGCCCAGGCTCCGCCACTACCTGCACCCGCAAGCAATGAGCCTAGTATGGGTCCTGTACAGCTAAAGGAAACCAATGCAAGAGTAAGTGCCATCAGGAATGTGCCAATGAATCCTCCTACATTTGAAGCACTATCCACTTTATTGGTCCATTTACTGGGAAGGGTAATTTCAAAAGCCCCCAGAAAAGAAAGACCGAACACGAAGAGCATCAGGAAAAAGAAAATATTGAGGGGTACATTGGTAGATATTTCATTCAGAATGTTCGGATTCAGGGAGTCCAGAAGGTGAAATGGAACACTTAAAAGAACATAGATTCCAAAGATAGAGGTACCGTAGGTGATACCGCTCATGATTCCTTTTTTTCTGTTGGTACTGCTTTTTGTAAAGAAACTAACAGTTAAAGGAATCATAGGGAACACGCAGGGTGTAAGCAACGCGAGCAAACCGCTGCCAAACGCAATCAAGAAAATGCTCCAGTAGGACCCTTCGGTTTTACTTACTTTAAATTCTTTAAGCGATTCTTGTAAGTTTATTTCAAAAATTTCAGGTTCACTTTTATAAGTATTTCCATTGTTATCAACGGCTGCGAAACCGAATGACCCCTTCACTTTAAATGCAGATGAAGTATCGTTGGCAGTAATTCTGTAGGATAATATTTCACCGGCAGAAAGCACTTGGTATTGTTTTCCTGATATCTCAATGGTTTCATCATTTAACGGAGCATCATCATCGGCTACAACAAAGAGTTCTTTATCCTCCTGAACCGAGAATTTTAAGTCTTTACTCTGCAGAATCCGCCATCCATCAGGCAATACGGGTTCTGCTTTTAATATGTATTCCTTTTCACCGGTGCGGACGGCAAAAAATTTCCAGCCTATGGTGCTGTTTATATTTTGGGTGGTGTCTGTTTGGGTTGTAGAAACAGTGTCTTCCGGTAGTTCTTCTGTATCAGTATTTTCAATGGCATCGGCTGCGGCACAGCCTTTAACTTTAAATTCATAAGTACGTCCGTCAGGAGGGAAACACGAAGTTTTACAAGCCATAAACTCGTATTCGGTCTTGATTTTAAAGTCTTTTTTGTTTTTTATTTTAATTTTTTGCTTGAAAGTGGCTTTGTGAGTTTTGAAATATTTTTCCTGAAAGCCTTGATTGTCTCTTAATTCAGTAGCGCTTTCCCAGGTTTTTCCAACCAGTTCGTACGATGATGAAGGTGAAAACTTGAAACTTGTTGGAATATTGATGGCACCATCGGGTAAATCCTGACTGTAAATATGCCAGCCGTCGTGTTGCTCAACTTCAAAAATAAGGGTTGCTTCGCAATCTTTTCCATATTCTACTTTAAAACTCCAGGTAATTACTTCATCTACGCTAGCGGGCATTTCATCCTGGTTGGAAGGCATTGTCGTTGCAACTACGGTGCTTTTACCGGTGGCCGGCGTTTCAACCGGTTGATTTTCTGTAAACGCCCAAACCAGGGGTAATGAAAGAGCAGTAAGGAAAAGGAGGAATAACTTCCTGTTCATTTTCATGGACTTGTGGATTATGGTAATGAAATTGAAATTGCAACATCTTTAGGCGGCAGGCACATTTCGTCGTCGCATACCATGTAGTTTGCAGTAACCAGCGGTGCATCCTGCATTGACCCGCTAAAGGTGATTCGCTGAGTGAAAACCACTTCTTTTGAAAAATACCTTACATTCATCATGAAGTTATTGTCGTAGGCTTCAATAGGCGCAGGCTCGGCGGTATTTCCTGACAATGCTGCACCCTCAGGCAGGTTCCAGTGAAACGATGTAGCAATGGGACCTTCGTCAGACGGAAGGTTTTGTGAATAAAGATGCCATTTGTCATCAATGCTTGCATGCAGTTCTACTTCCAGGGTGTTTTTATCAATCCATTTTGTTTTTGCATGCCATGATACTGGCGATATTTCCTGGCCAAATCCTGTAAAGGCAGTAAACAGGAATACAAGAATGAAACCGATTCTTTGCATGATGATTCGTTAAATGTTCATACTAAACGAATGCAAATATACCTCTATTCGTTAATAAAGTTCGGTATCAATGGTTGCAATTCTTGGAAAGCCAAAATTCGTTCTTGTTCACCGGTTGGCGAACCCCATTAAAATTAGGTCAAAAGTAGGGCAATGGCAAGAGTTCTGCAACGAATTGTTACAGAGGTATTCAGATAAATTTAACATCTACAATTCTGCTGAACGGTATGGTAACTCCGCCTTTCAGAACAACATGATTTGTAGAGGTTGCCCAAATAGTGGTTTCTGTAAATTTATGACCGTCATCGTCCATAAACAGAATGCGTACTTTAGAGTGGTCAATGTTTCCCAAGGTTGTTGCGCGTTCCAGTTTTTCCCGCAATGCTTTTGCATCGGGGTGGACTACTTCACGTTTTGTAAAATGAAGGTTGGATATGGATTCTTTTTCTACGGGTACGGGGTGAATGGTTGCTGACATGGTTCGGGGTATTTTTCGAAATTTATAAAACTTAATTTGAATTTCCAAACTTATATTCTAAAAAAAACACAATATTGTGATTTTTGTTTGTCCTGGTGTGCTCCGAAGCTCTGATTCCGGCAATCCACAAAATTTTATTTTGAAATTCGAGTACCGGATACTGCAGTCTTTGGGATGCGTACACTTTTGCATTCGTGAATAAATCACTAATTAATTGAGTGCCTGTCATTCCGAAACTTTGTATTCTCTCTCCTTTACGTGCTGTTCGTAAACACAAGAGAGCGTTTTTTTCAAGTCCGAGCAGAATGGTATTTTTTCCATTGGGTTTCGGAAGCTTGTCTGCTGGCAGATGTTTAATAACGATTGTTCCATAATCTCCCCATTTTATTTCTCCTTCTGTCAGGTTAAAATGAATCATCCTGTCTTCAGTATGCTCTGGTTCTTCAGTGGTGATTAATAGTCCTTGCCCTGTTACCGTTATAGAGTGGTTACCTGTATGAATCTTTTTGCCGGGGGAATGCAGAAGGGCAGTGAGTGTTGTAACCTGTTGTCTGGTAATATTGTAGCTTTTAAGCAATTCATACAATAAACTGTTAACATAAGGTTTAGATTTAATTTCCTCAGGAAAAATCATTTGATTTCCTGTTACATATTTGTCTTTATAGGTTTCAGTGATGTCGTCTATCCATTGCCTGTATTCTTGAAGAATTTCCGCAGTTTCCACCAGGTGCACTGCAGCTTTAGGGTTTATCTTTTCGAGTTCTGGTAATACATTGATTCTTATTCGGTTTCTATTGTATTTTATGCTTTTATTGCTGCTGTCCTCACACCATTCCAGATTGTATTTACGGGCATATTGCTGAATTTGATTTGAACTGAGCGCAAGCAGGGGGCGAAGAATCAGGCTGTTTTCAGTGAATCCGTTATTCATTCCCGACATTCCTGTAAGTCCGGCCCCTCTGATACCGTTTAGTAGTATGGTTTCTGCATTGTCTTGAGCGTGGTGCGCCACAAGAATGTGGTCATATTTAAGTTTTTCAAACCAACGGTATCTTAGATTTCTCGCTTTTTCCTGAATTCCTTTGCCTACCGGGTTCAGTTCTCCGGGCTGAACCTTATGGAGGTTTGCCTTTAATTTAAATTTTTTTGCTAGAACTTTTACAAAAGCTTCCTCATTCTGGGACTCCTTTCCTCTCAGTCCGTAATTCATGTGCAAAACATCGGGCGAAAGGCCTGCGCTGATGCTCATATGGAGTAATACAACTGAGTCTCTGCCGCCGCTGCACGCCAGGGCAATGTTTTTGCCTTTCAGTTTTGAAAGCAATTGTAATATCTTGTTGTAATTCGTAATCACGATTGCAAGATACAATTCGGAGCTTAAAAGAAAGAAAAAGGGTTATTTTTTTAAACTGTTTTAGTTTTCGTTTTCTGATTC
The DNA here is from genome assembly GCA_964508605.1 of uncultured Weeksellaceae bacterium. GTDB lineage: Bacteria > Bacteroidota > Bacteroidia > Flavobacteriales_D > CAZDUI01 > CAZDUI01. Next base: position 10,163 of record CAZDUI010000001.1, read on the forward strand.
AATTTGTGTTGAATCTCCGTTTTTCGTTGTATTTAAGGGTATGGCAACGTAACTGTTTTGCAACATGGGAACCGCCAGCTTGCTATGGCGTAAAGCGGGTATTAACTCTAACGAAAGATCCTGCACAGGTTGGTACAGCAGCGATTCCTCTCTTGTTTTTGAGGGTAAAATTTCGTCGCGCTGCTGAATACTGTCAAAAATAACCAGTAATACACTAACAATGAACAGGTATTTTAGTGCTCCGAAACCTGCACCTCCTATTTTGTCCAGAGGTTTCAATGCAACCACCTTTACCATTTTCTGAATGGCTTTGCCTACAAATAAAACGCCTGCTCCAACCAAAATAAACACTACAATGAATGCAATCACCGGAAGGTATTTGCCTGTAACTCCAGCTTGTTGCAACAAGCCCGAAGCCCAATCGCTGAAATGTATGCCACCCCAAATGCCTACAGCAAAGGCAAGTAAGGTAAAAACTTCAATAATCAGTCCTTTGCGAAAACCTACCCATCCACCCCACAATACCGGAAGCACAATAATGATATCCAAAAAATTCATGGCCAAAAGTTGGCAAGGATTTCTTGAGAAATGATAGATATTGACAGAAAGGATGCACAACAAAGTGTTAGTTAAACTCCGCCCCAATCAAAGTCTATGGGGAGTGCTCCGGTAGTATAGAGTTGCTGTCACCCCAAATGTCTCAGTATTCAACCACGTTGTGGTTGGATTGGCTGTGCCATATCGTAATGCTGCATTGCATACAGCATTACTCTTATTAAATCCCTTCGGGATTTCCCTATAATACAAGTCCGAAGGACTTGAATGGCATTAACCATCGACGCAGTCGGTGGGTATGCCCCTGCCATCGACGCAGTCGGTGGGTATGCCCCTGCCATCGACGCAGTCGGTGGGTATGC
>CAZDUI010000001.1:11179-116115 GCA_964508605.1 uncultured Weeksellaceae bacterium
CCATCGACGCAGTCGGTGGGTATGCCCCTGCCATCGACGCAGTCGGTGGGTATGCCCCTGCCACCGGTGCAGTCGGTGGGTATGCCCCAATCAAAGTCTATGAGGAGTGCACCGGTAGTATAGAGTTGCAGTTACCCAAAATGTCTCAGTATTCAACCACGTTGTGGTTGGATTGGCTGTGCCATATCGTAATGCTGCATTACATACAGCATTACTCTTATTAAATCCCTCCGGGATTTCCCTACCCATGTGTTTGTCGCATGTAAGATGGGATGTTGAAATTACTGACTGTAAATCATGAATTTTTCAGTGGCCAGCGCCAACCCATCCTCAGTAGCTAAATGCACTATATATAAGCCACTTGACCATAATCTGGTTTCTATTTCTAAGGAAGACCTATTTGCTGAATTGTAGGCAGTTTGAAATATCAATTGACCGGATGTAGAATAGAATTTTAGCTTATAGGTATGGTTCATTGAATTATCTTGGTTTTCAGATAATAATCTGATGGAAGTTTTGTCTCCTGCCGGTACTATGTTAGGGAAAACAACTATATTAAATTTGGGGTTAACTTCTTGAAATGTATTTTCTTTGGAATTTAAGGTCAAACTTTCATTAGAATTAACCGGATAATTGCATGCCCTTGGACAAGGTTCTATGGCAATGGTAGTATTTGGTGTAAGAGTAACATCGGGGTGAACATCAACATATTCGGCAGCAATCAGAGAGATTTCAGCATTTTCGTCACATGTTACGTTGTTTTGTAATATTATTCCATTGGTTGCTTTAAATATTTGATTTCCTGAAAGTATAGTATTGTCAAGAATGATGTACTGTCTGCAGCATTGAAGTGGGGCACGTGCAAAATGTTTTTGTGGATACGGATACGGTCCCGGGTTTCCGTTTATTTGTATTGGTACCGTAAAAGTACGCGAGCAGCAGTGATTATACACAGTAATTCTCATTAAATATTGTGCAACACTCCAATTTCCCGGGGGTGCCCACTTGTAATTAAATGCGGGTTCCTGAATTCCGGTTTCTTGATAAACCATGGAACCTGATGCGGTAAAAACTTCAATATCCATGCTGGTAGCATATTCAAGATTGGATACCGTGGCGTACTCAGGAACAGACCCACCATGAACCACGGTATGTGAAACATAAACCATATCAAGGTTCTCGACAGTTTTATCATCACAATAATACCATTGCTTGCACACATCGGCAAGACTCACATCATCAATATACAGGCCTGCGGTTTTGTGATCGAGAAAAGCACTGTTGTTCATTTCAAAAATCAACCATTTGTAATTATCGTCGGGGGAAAAAGTTTTAGAAATAGGGATCCATGAAGTGGTGTTTGTTATCTCCCATGAATCAAGTGTTTGGCTGCCTCCAGCCGGACTCAAATCTGAATCAATGTTGTCTGCCACAAAGACCTTTATTTTTGGATCATCATCTTCAGATAGGTTGTCCATTTTCGAAACCCAGGCTGAAAAATCGTATTGCTTACAAGGATTCAATGGTTCATCCAATTGGATAGCAATTCTGCCTTTTATTTCTGATCCTGAAGTCCCAATTCCACCATAAACGGTAAGGATACCACAGTTCTGATATATTTGATATTGACTAGTACCGTTGAATGAAAAGATCATTCCTGAATATGCTACTCCTGTATGAGGCGATTGAAAACCAAATTCATTTATTCCAGGCTCAAAAGATGTTATGTATTTTGATACATCTACAATATTCCCATAAATATCCACAATCTGGATAGTTGCTTCATGTGCATACGCTTTCACATTGTATTTGAATAAAATCTCTGAATTATCAGCGCAGTCGTATGAATGATCAAAATAAGAATTTGGATAAAAAATAAAAGACCCAAAAGGTCTCTGATTTTGTATTGCAGGCATAAAAATCCACGGATTTGCTTCATCTACGAAATAATTGGAAGAACCTGATATTCCGGTAAACTCAAACCCTCCGTTTTCAATCAATTCCCAATCCTGAACCACCTGTTGACCCTTCACAAAGGAGTAGCAAAATAACACAAGCAGAAAACATAATACTTTTAATTTCTTACCATTCATATTAACTCAATTTAATGATGTAGGTTTCTATTATTTGGTGCGTTTTTTTATTCATTCAAAATTTTACCCCAAGTACTACTGAAAATATACGAATAGGAAAGAACACATTATAATTATCCCTGGCAATAACGCAATTACAACCGGAAATGTCTGTGTGTTTCCACTTTCCTGACATACCTGAAATTGCGAATTCGGTGGCAAAAAAGTAGTGTTTCAGGAAACTGACTTTAAACCCTAAACCCAAGCCCAAACCAATAGAATTCCATATTGTTATAGATTCCGGATGCATAATAGAGTCGCCCGGAATATCTTTAAGTTCCTGCGTTTGCCTCATGTACGATACATATCCTGCTCCGTAAAATTGAAAAAACCGACGCTGTATGATTGAACGATCGCCGGATACATCAATTATAAGACCGTTGAATAACGAAACATATCCTCTCATTTCGACTGTACTCTGATCACTACCCCATGCGATGTTGCTCCCTATCATCCAGTGAGGGTTCAGTGATCGTTTCAAAGAAACCAGGTACTGAAGATTAATTCCCCTATCTTCCTTTTTGAAATCATATGTGAGTGGAGAAAACAACCCCGCCGACAATTCCACTTTAGGTTGCCATATCGAATCGGTTTCTACCTTTTCCTTTTGCGCGTGTCCTGATGAAACCATGGCAAAAACATGCAGTAGCAGCAGAGGACACCATTTCCAATATTTAACGGAAATACAGATCATTTATACATATTTATTTGTTTATTTGTCAAGTCCTGCTTTCAGCTCCTCCAATTCCTTCTTTAGTTGTATGGTGTAAAGTGTTAGTTCTTCCACTTTTTCCACCAGCAAACGGTTCAACTCTCCAAGGTCTGCACCGTGTTGGTGAATTTCATCGGCTGTTGGCATATTAGGTAATCGGTGATAGGTATTGATGAATTTTTCTAATTCTTCAAGAGAAATAAGGCTGTATTCATTTTTAAAGACATAATCGGGAAAATTGTGTTTTAACCTTACCCAAGCTTCTGTACAGATAATTTTACCTTGTGCATCTACTCGAAATACATCATCAAAGTTAGAATCTGAAATACGAATTGCGTATTGATTGGAGGGGGAAGAGTGAATTTCAACCATAGAATTACTGTTTATAAATCCGCCTCCAACCGATAATTTTCCGGTTACGGTCAATTGAGACGGGCCGTTTTCATGATCTGCGCGTCCTATTACTACATCTTTGCCACTATAATAGTTAATTAACAGCCTACCATCACCGCTCATATCTATAATTGCATTTGCGGTATTATAACCTAATGAAATATAATTTAACGGGTTATTGTGATTATAAAATCTTCCATCACCCTGAACATCTAATGCAAGATTTCCAACGTACCCAGTTCCAAATGTATCAACCCCAATACCTACATTACCTGAAAACAAACTATTGCCATTTACCTGCAACGCAACATAAGGATTTGTAGCACCTAATCCAATTCCAATACCTTCGCTAAAGTAACCCTTACCAACAACATGAAATGCCTGTACGGGCGTGTTTGTATTTATACCAACGCTGGCTGGGCAATTGGGTAGAACACCGGTAAAAAGAATTCCAGAGCCGTTGTTTGCCCAGCGTGGCATGTCATTTTTACACCCAGTAATGTATGAAGCATCAGCTAAATCAATAAGAAATCCTCCCCGTGTTACCTTTCCGTTTGGGTTAATTGTTAAAAATTCAGATGTGAATACTGTTGAATCGGCCAGACCCTTTAATTTAAAATCGCCTTCCACCCATGCATCCCCTTTCATTTTTGTTGTGCCCAATATTTTCAGGTCATTTTTAGCCTTAGCATCTCCAACAAAAACTGATTCTCCAATAATCTTTACATCTTGTTCAACGCGTAATTGTTTTTCAATTACGGTACTGTCTCTTATTGTAACGGAACTGTCAATAGTAACTCTTCCCTTTACATCCAGGCTGGCAGCTGGTGTATTCGTACCAATACCCACATTACCTGAAGTTGGAAAAGTGTTTATTTGTGCAATGCCCATGCAACCGTTAAGGATAAGGATTAAATTGAGCAACGTTGTTTTCATGCGGAGGTATATTAATATATACAAACAATTTAGATTAAAAATGTTGAAATTACCAAATTTTACTACAGCATTTAACATTTATTTAACACAGGGATTGGCAATAGTGGAAAAGGGGAATCCCCACAACTAATTTCAGAATATCAGGTTCAGGAATTGGGATTGCTGTAAATTTCCTTAACACGTACTGTAATGCGGTGAATTTTAATAGTTCCGCCGCCGTTGTTCCAAACCATTACTTTAATAACGTCAGTAGGCTCAATGTATTTGTCGAACTCGCGGGCAAAAAGATAGGTTTGACGGCCGGGCTTTGGGGTGTAGGCCATATTCATATCCATGCCGTACCAGCTTTTGTTATCGTTGTGTTCTATCAGTTCTCCGTTGCGTTCAATTTGATATACCAGATGAAAAGGTGCAGTACTGCTATCGCGCTCAATGTCGGCCTCTACTACCAGATATCTGTCTTCATGAAAGCGCATGCTGCTGACAACGCCATGAAATACAGGACTAAATTGTTTCGCAGCATCTAGCTGTACATAATGTCCGGTGCTGTCGTTTATCATGGTTTCGTAGTTATGCAACCATTCATTTCGTTGTGCTGTAAACCTGAAGGTATTGCTATATATGGCGGAAGTGTCGGGAGTGCCCTTTTTATGGAAGAGTGTTGCCCTGGCGTTGGTAAACATGCGGTCGTCGCGGATGTTTGGATATGATGCCATAATGAGTTCGTTGGCCAGAATGGGCGTACTCCGGCTGCTCCATAACAGGGCAAAATATGGTTTTTTATTCTGTTCTAATAGGCGTTGCAGTTTTCCCAAATCGTTTACATCTTCAATATCATAAAATGCCAGGGAATCGTTGTGGGGAGTTTGATCCAGGTAGAAATGAAGATAATAGGGGTTGTTTACGTTGGCAACGGCTGTAATATTTCCGGTTCCGAATTCTTCGCGCCATTCGGCCAGGGCTTCTGCAGGTTCGCGAAGGGTACCAATACGGTTTGTGGTGTAGTAATGTTTTTCAGCCAGCGTACTGTATGCTGTAGCCGTAAGCACCAAAAGTACAATGCCGTGCGAAAGTCGGGACCTGGCAGTATGCACTACCATTCCACATCCTAACAGAATCAGAAACGGAAAGGCGAAGAACATGGGATAGGAATGCAAAATGGGGTTTTTATACTGAGAATAGAACCATCCGGCCAAAAAAGCAACGGTAAACCACAGAAATGTGATGATATATGGGAAAACACTGCGATGCGCCTTAAAATTAAAAAGTAGTCCCGCTGCAAGAAGTGTAATGCAAAGCAAGATAAGAGTATCTGAACCGTTCAATGCCCCAAATAGATACTCTTGAAGCCATCCTTTCTCGGGTTTTCCCAGCCATCCTTCCAAACCGCCAATACCCATCTGATATTGAAGAATTCCCAGGTGCGGAATAAAAAGTATGAAGGCTCCGACACCCGCCAGGGCATATTTTATTAGCTCTTTCCTGTCAAGGAACAGTAGCCCGGTTAGTGCAATTATTGCAACGGTAAGTAAAGCGTAGTAATGCGTATATGCTGTGGCAGCCAGCGTGATTCCGTAAAATATGTAATGTTTGTTTTTAGCGTCGTGGAGCATTACAATTCTTGCCCAGCAGTATGCATTCAGTATTACAAACAGGGCTCCCGGGGCGTAGGGTCTTGCTTGCTGCCCAAGGTGCAGGCTGTATTCCAGGGTTGCGTAAATGGCGGCAACCATTAAACCCGTATTGCCGTCAAACAGGCACCGCCCCAGTTTGTATAGAAAGTATACGGCTGCAATTCCACACATGGCAAAAGGCAAGCGAATCCAGTATTCGGTGGTGCCACCTATTTTGCTCCATAACCAAATAAACAATTGCACACCGGCAGGGTGCATGTCGCCTTCTTTAACTCCATATCTCAATAAATCTCCCAGATTGTCGTATCGGATTCTTGCCAGAGCACTTAATTCGTCGTTGCCGTACGAAAACCAATGTAGACCTGTTAACCGGAGTGCCGCTGCAGTAATTAATATCAGCAATAACAGGCCTTTTTCACCTTTCAGAATCTCCGGATTGAATTTCAGAGTCATTATTTATTCCTGATTTTGCAGCCGTTGCTTCAAGGTTTCCATCATAACAATACCCGCGGCTACCGATACATTCAGCGATGCCACACCCCGGTTAGATGCCGTCATGGGAATTTGCACCAGTGCATCGGCTCTTTGCAAAAGTTCAGGAGCAATGCCATCTTCTTCGCTGCCCATTAACAGTGCAACGGGAACAGAATAGTCTTCGCTCCAGTAGGGTTCAGATGCTTTTTCGCTACAGGCTATTACTTTTATTCCGCTTTCTTTAAGATACCGCAAAGTGGCTGTAAGGTTGTTTTCTCGACATACCGGTAAATTCATCAGCGCTCCGGCCGACGTTTTTACGGCATCGGCAGTTACCAGTGCCGAACCCTTGGCAGGTACTATTAATCCTTGGAATCCGGTACAGGCTGCGCTGCGGGCAATGGCCCCAAAGTTTCTTACGTCGGTTACCCTGTCCAGCATTATTAGCGCCGGCGTTTCGCCTTGTTCGTACAGCACAGGTAGCAACTGATCCAAGCGGGTGTATTCAACAGGAGAGATAAAAGCTATGATTCCCTGATGATTTTTACGGGTAATGCGCTGCATTTTTTGCATGGGAACGGTTTGCAGCAAGCCTTCGTTTCCTTTCAATGCCCGCCTCAGTTCGTGGTATAAATCACCACTTAAGCCTTGCTGAACAAGTATCTTGTTAATTTCTTTGCCCGATTTAATCGCTTCCAGTACCGGACGAATTCCAAATATTAAATCCTTTTGTTCGGGATCGTGTGCATTCATTACGCAAAGGTGCTAAATTGAGTGGACATTATGGAATTTTGTATGAAGGAATTGCCGAAGGTACCATAACAACCCGTTGGTGCAAAGGATGAGTTGCCTTTAATGATACCTTTTCGGCTTAACGTTTGTCGGAAGGTATGATACTTGTATCTTTGTCAAAATATAAATAAAACACCATGAGGAATATCTTGTTGATGTGTATGCTGTTTGTAGGAATGGGACTACAGGCTCAAAAGAATTCAGGTAAGGAAAAAGAGGTTCTGATTGATTACGGTCCTAAAAATTTTGACATTAACGACGATGTAAGGCGTCAGATTGATGAAGCAGTGGGTGCATTGCTTCCCGGAGAAAGTGTACGATTTCAGTTTCTTACTGAGGCAGATTTGAAAAAGGAAGATCACCATCAAATCAACATTGCACAAAAGCGCGGAGAACAAGCCTTACAATATATTCATGGAATGCGTTATCACGGTTGCTGGACTGAGGTTATTAGCGTAACGGGAAAGAAGCGCAGCGCACAGAAAGTAGGCAGCAATGCCGATTACAGGTCGTATGCCAAAACAGCAGGTAAGATAGAGCTGCAGGTGTTTAAAGATATTTACTGGAAGCCCATGTTTTATATTGACCCGGCAGCAACCGGTCAAAAGCCCTGTCAGGAATATTCAATAAACGCTAAACACGGCGATTTAATTCAGGGTACCGAAGGGACCATTTTAATGTTTGAACCCGATGCATTTTTCCTTGAAGACGGTTGCGAACGCGTAAAAATATGTTTGCAGGAATATTATTCCAAAGAAGATATGGTTGCCGCCGGGCTAACCACCATTGCAGGCAGCAAATTGCTGATTAGCGAAGGAATGATATACGTGAAGGCTGTAAGTGAATGTACGGGTAATGAAGTGCGATTAAAGAAGGAAGTTACCATTGCCATGCCTGCCGATAAAGGTGATAAAAAGACAGATTTGTTCTTGGGCAAACGCGAAGATTTTATTGTGAACTGGCGTGAAAAGGAGAATGAGACCTTTGAACTGAAGAAGGAAGGAACATATATCGGTCCGCCACAAACTGAAGTTAACGAAAATGAAGAAGAAATGGAGTATTTTGAAGGTTTGGATTTAGAAAAGGCGGCCTTTGTATTTAAAACAAAAAAGCTGGAGTGGATTAATACCGACCGTTATTACGAAATTGAAAAGCCGGTTCATTTGATTGTTGACAGCAAGGAGTTGAACAGTCAAACCACGGTGCTGGTGGTTGTAAATCAGGAAAAGAGTATTATTCCCGGCTATTTGTATGCCGGAGAAAAAACGGCGATGTTTAACCCTTTACCCCCTGCAACTGACGTTACTGTGATTGCAATCCGCAAAGCGGGTGCCGGGTACGAAGTTTCCTATATTGGTACCAATACGTCGGCGCAGAAAGTTATCCTGCCTACTTTTCAGCAAATGGATGAAACGCTGATGCAGGCTTCTTTGACCGGATTATTACAGCCTTAAAATGCTAAAGTATCTGACGGGCGTATTCAATAAGCGATACCACGTTGCGGCAACCGGTTTTTTCAAGTAGATTCCGGCGTTGAGTATTTATTGTATGGATGCTTGTTCCCAATTTCCGGGCTATTTCACGACTGATTAAACCTGCCGATAACATTTTTAATATCTGTTCTTCGCGGGTTGTAAACTTTTTCCGAATACTTGTTTTGATGGCCTTTTCAATGTGTTTTAGTTTTCTGTTATCATCAGTCTGTAATACCCAGTTGATTTTGGAAGAATTATCTATAAAGGAAATATCCGATAGGTGCGATAAGTTACTTATCATAATACCATCCTTATTAGTAGAATACACACGGCTTTGGCGCAGTAATTTGATGTAATTACCATTTTTATGTCTACCGCGGAAGCTAATATGGAATGCGGTCCATTCCGGGTTGTGTTTTGACATTGCAATTTCCCAAACACTTTTTAATATCACATTCATTATTGGAGCGTCGTCAGGATGAAAGTAATTTGTGAAGAACTCCGGGCTTATTTCCTCTTCATTATACCCTAGTAATTCTTTAACACCCGCGCTAAATTCAATTTTCTTGGTTTGAAAATTAAAAATATACCAACATTGTCCCTGAATTAAGAAATTTGGATTGAATTCATTTTTCTTATTTTGAACCGGTTTTTTATTAACAAGAGTTTCCTTAATAAAATCCAGTGCCTGATTTAAATTATATTCTTCAGGTAATTTTGATTCCGGAATATTTTTATTCAATCGTTTCTTTTGCATATATCAATATTTGTTCAGCAAAATATCGGGGTTCCTCAAAAGGAACGCAATGCCCGCATTCCCTGACATACTGTACCGCTCCTTTCCATAAATTAGTAATTCCAGCTTTGGCGAAATATTTATTATTTACCAAGGTGTCATTCTCTCCCTGAATGATGGCAACCGGGTAGGGTAAACCGTTTAAAATGGAAATTTCATCGGGCAAAGGGTTCGCATTCATCCATGCAGCAAGTGATGTTCGGGCAAATGGTAACGTTTCAGCCAGCATGATTTCTAATTGGGGTGCATTCTCAATTTTTTGTATGAATGCCTGTGTTAGTTTTGAAATTTGATTATCTGACCATTCACCCTGAAACATCCAGCCCATTTCTTCGCTGGGAATAAAAGCATTAGATAGGTCAGGTGGATTTCCCAGTGGAGGAGTACCTGTTATCATCAGTCCTTTTATGGAATTTCCGACATTTTTTTCTACACTGATTGCCACATGTCCTCCTAAAGAATGTCCAATCAGTATTACATTATCTGCAGCGTACCATTCCAGAACTTCCAAAACTTGTTGTGTGTATGAAGTCAGATTGTATCGCTTTTCGTCCTGTTGTTTTTCCGAGAGGCCATGACCTTGAAAGTCTACAGTCAATAAGGTAAAGTCTTTCAGTTGTGCATCACAGCTTATATTATAAAATATTCTGCTGTCTAATGAGTTACCATGCAAAAAGCAAATTACCTTGTTATTATTTCTTTTCTTTACGTGAACGGCAGTCTTTCCTGCGGTGGTGTCAATATATTCCGCTTTCATGAATCAAATTTAGCATAATAAGCCAATTGACGGAATAAAATTTGGTTTTATCCTAATGAAGGGAACATCTGATTGAGTTGTGTTGAGCTATGATGAACTTTTTATAAGCTTTACATAATCAAAGACTTACCGCAATTTTTCTAGAAATTTGTCCGTAGGCACCTTCCAGTATGACGTGGTATAATCCTGAGGTTTCAAATTTCAGGTCCAGAACTGCTGTGTCGTTGGGCCATATTATATTTTCTACCAGCTTTCCGGTGGCGTCGTAAACCAAAACTTTATGAGTATTTGGTGCCTGTATATGGCATGAACCGGAATTTGGATTAGGGAATATTATAATTTCAGAAGGGTTGAAATCGAGAATAGAATTGGCAGTAGAACCTGATTTTTTATTGGATCGGGTAGTATTGTGGTTGATGGCCCGCGTTGCAGTACAATTGTTCATCCAAATAGATTCTACCACGTACTGTAGGTTTGTGGTATTTTGGGGAGGGGTTAAATCGGTGAAGGTAACGGGACTTCCTCCCGGAGTAACTGTAGAGCTGATAACATGCCATCCTGCTCCTCCCAGCCCGGTGGAATCGCGCCATACACGGTAAAAGTCAACGGTGTTTCCTTCATAGTCGTTCCACAACAGATTAATACTTGGAAACCCTTGGTTTACCTGTAGATGCATGGAACGATGTTCCGTAGTACTTAGTGGTGATTCAATGCCACATGTGTCTAAAGTGCTTATTTTGTAATAGTATGATTGCATATTTGGGTTTGCGTTGAAGTCTTTAAACAGGCTGAGTGAATCGTAATGCACCTTTCCAATCAGATTGAAAACGGATGCGTCTCTGCGATAAACCTTAAAGGAATCGATGGCGTTTGATACAGTTTTATCCCAAACTATGATGTTATGCGTAGAAGTTGCGGAATCAACAGTTACCACGCAAATTTCCTGAACAAAAGCTGCAATATCAACACTTACTGAAGCGGCATCGGTGCAACCAGCCTGGTCGGTAACGGTTACGGTATAGGTGATGTCCTCATTGGTTGTGGTAACAGGGTTTGATGCTGTTGCATTGTCAAGGTGGGTTGTGGGTAACCAGTTATAGGTAAGCACGCCGGTGTTTCCAATAACGTTTACACCTAAAGTGTGTGGAGAGCAAGTAAGTAACGGGTTCGTAATGGTTGCCACCAGACTTGAACAACGGTCGGCAAGAACAAACCAGCCGTCAGCATCTGAAAACGCAACAGAGGTATAAGTGTTGGTAGTTGCACTAGTAGTACCGTCTATCAGATTCAAATCCCAGTTGTTGACTGATTCGTCCCAGCGGTACAAAGCCAGGCGGTTTTCAGGTATCGTAGTGCCACAACCAAAACCAATGCAGGTTTCATCATTTAAATAAGCCAAACTTGCAGACATAGAAGGCTGTGTTGTATAAGATGAAGCATCAATTCTCCAGAAACGGTTAATCATATCGTTGCTGTTGTCTGCCGCGGCGAGACCAAGATTACCTACAAGTGGCTGGTCGGGATAAGGAAGATTATCAAAACTGGCTTTGTAGGTTGAAACTTCCACATACCCTGCTGCATCTCCGGCAACCGAAAGGTTTAGTGTAACGGGAATAGCGGAACCACTTGCATTGTCAATAAAAGGAACCGTATATACACCCGTTTGTGCTCCGGTACGCCAGCGCAATTTGCCCAGATTCGGATAAGGACTGGTTTGGGCGCTTCCATCGTAGAGTGCGCCTGATGAACTTATAATTGCCGTCGCAGCTGCATTTTGTAGGTCAAGAGTGCGGCCAAAAAGGTTCACTTTTCCGGTGCCCAAATTCAGTTGGTCTTCTACGGTAAAGGCCACGTCTCCGGGATTTCCCGTTTCCAGCCTTAATTCGGGTGCTGTAAGGCTGAGTTGATTGAAGTTGGCAGGTTCGGTGCCGCCCACAATCACTGTGGATGTTCCTTTGGCAATTACTTCACCGGTTCCGGTTGAGAATCCTCCTCCGACGGCATGATTGCTAAATGTACCTTCATAAGCCAGTATTCCTTGATTGTCAACAATGCCCGTAGGTTCATTCACCCATCCGTTAATTGCTGTTACCGTCAGCCCGGATTGAATGGTGAGGTTGGTTTGGTTGTAAACTTGTGACTGTGCAATGCCGCAAATCAAAACGAAGGCGCATGTTGTTAAGTGCTTCTTGTTCATCAGTACTTAATGATAAAATTGACGTTCACGTTTTTGGGACGGGTTTCGTTGCCGCCGGTCATGGGGTTTGCGGTTGGCCAATTCATAGCGGTAGAGCCACTCATATTGAAATAATAACCAACAGAACCATCTGCTCTTACTACTGGTCCCATGTCGTGATTGTGACTTTTGAATTCATCCTGTTGCCAGCTTCCCACAGCATCACCTGTATTTCCGCCGGTATTGGAAGCAGTTCGACTTGCGGCATCGGGGTCGTTGCCGGCGCCGTTGTCTGTGCCGCGAATAAAACGTCCTCTAAGGTCGGGAAGGTTAAAGGTTGTGGAGCCGTCCCCGGCGCCAAAATTGGTTCCTATTACGGCAAAAAGGCCGGCGTAGGTGGTACGGCTTACTGCACTTCCATCACAGACAAGCCACCCACCGGGTACGAGCGCAGTAACACCACCAAATGGCTGTATGGTACCGGCAGGTGATAGGCTTACCCACAAGGTTCCGTCATAGAATTCCATAGAACGGGTTTCGGTGTTGAAACGCATATCACCGGCAGCAGCAACAGCAGGTCGTTGCGCTGTGGTACCGTTGGGCATCCCCAGTGCATCGGTAGTTTGTATATCAAGGCTTACGCTGGGCGTGGCCGTGCCAATCCCCACCTTTCCGTCGGCATTCACCACTACCGGTGTAGGATCTGAAGCCTGGTCTTCCACAATCAACGCGGGTTGCGTTCCGGTTTGGGTAATATGTACTTTAGCCTGAGGATTCGACTGGTCAATGCCCAGATTTTGCTGCGCAGCCGCGCCGGTGCACATAAAAAGAGCAGGTATTAATATTTTACGCATGTTAGTATTTTATGATGTAGTTTACTGAGATGTTTTTAGGGCGGGTTTCAGAACCGCCAAAATTATCCGTTAATCCAAGACTTATTCCTGTAGAGTTACCATTGTAGAAACCTGATGAAGTTGTTATATTATTACCATTACCAGCTCCAGTTTGATATGAAAGAGAATGTTGATGATCTATTATATTGTCATTTTGCACACTTCCCACGGCATCACCTGTATTTCCACCGATGTTGGAAGCAGTGCGGACAGCTGCATCGGGGTCGTTTCCGGCGCCGTTGTCGGTGCCGCGTACAAATCGTCCTCTTAAGTCTGGCAGGTGAAAGGTGGTGACTCCATCGCCTGCTCCAAAATTCTCGCCTATTATTGCGAATAAATCGGAATATACGGCTCTGCTGACAGCACTTCCATCGCACAGCAACCAGCCGGCCGGCAATAATCCTGACACGCCACCAAAGGGTTGAATGCTACCGGTTGGAATAATGGCAATGCTTGTCCATTTGGTTCCGTTATAGTATTCCATCAGATTTAAATCTACATTAAACCGCATGTCTCCAACGTTCGCCACTGCAGGTCGCTGTGCGCTCGTTCCTGCAGGCATCCCCAGTGCATCGGTAGTTTGTACATCAAGGCTTACGCTGGGCGTTGCCGTGCCAATACCCACCTTGCCGTCGGCATTCACCACTACCGGTGTAGGATCTGATGTCTGGTCTTCCACCATCAGCGCGGGTTGTGTACCGGTTTGGGTAATATGTACTTTAGCCTGAGGATTCGATTGGTCAACGCCCAGATTTTGCTGCGCATACACAATCGATGAACAGAACAGAGAAATAATGAAAGAAATTTTAAACATACTGTGAAGTGTTAAAAATAAGGTTAATAGATATTAAATTAGTTGTATCTTTTTGTTTATAAATTTGATGAGTGGTAATTAATTTTTAAATGGATAGAAACATGTTTATTAAGATGCATTATATATGTTTTATCTATTGCATTCCTCATAGGCTCGGCAAATATATCGTATTCAAATTTTATAAGCAATACCCATAAATGAGTACTAAAAGAACATAAGGGGACTATTAAAAACAGTACATCATAGCTTTCAATAATTTATTCAGATTCACTTTTTATTTTCTTACCGTTTGTTGTTCTCTATTTTATCCTTTTATAACCCGCTATATCAGGATAAAATCATATTGAATTTACTGGAAACAAATTCAAAAATTGCAATTTGCTGCTTTTATAAGTCGCCATAGGAATGATTTAAAATAGCTAATTGGATATAATTTCATAATAATTAATGGATTATTCAATACTGTTTTTTTGAAATTTCCTTAGATATTGGCACTAAAAAAAAACTGATTGTCGGGCATATTCCAATAAGGATGTGGTATTTTTACAACCGGTTTTCTTTAATAGCTTCCTTCTTTGGGTATCTACCGTTGTATGACTTGTGCCCAGTTTTTGTGAGATTTCTTTACTTGTTAATCCCTGATTTAGCAGCTTTAGTATCTGTTTTTCTCTTTCTGTAAATATACTACTTATATTCTTTTTGATTGAATTTTCAACATGCAGTAATTTTCTATTGTCGTCTGTGCGTAATTCCCAAAATATGTGGTTTGAAGTGTCCAGAAATGAAATATCGGTAAGGTATGTAATATTGGATAAAATTCGGCCATTGCTATCGATATCCAAAATTCGGCTTTGCCGGAGAACTTTAATATAATGCCCCTTTTTGTGTCTAGCCCTAAAGGTTATTTGCATGGAAGTCCAATCGGAATTTTCCCTGGTTAACGCAATTTCCCAGATACTTTTTAAAATTACATTTACAACCGGAGCATCGTCAGGATGGAAATAGCTGACAAATAATTCTGTAGAAAGTTCATCATCTTTATATCCCAGTAGTTCCTGAACCCCCACCGGTAATTCTATATTGCCTGTCTGAAAATTAAATATATAAAAACACTGACCCTTTACCAGTGGAAATATTTTGAGATTTATATTTTTTTGATGGTTTGATTTTCTGTTTTTTAGAAGCCCTTTAATGTGATGTAAAGCGGCTTTTAGGTTGTTTTCCTCCGGGTATTCCGGAATGGGAATTTTATTAATCCGCTTTCTGCTCATTCCTGTTTTTAAGCGAATTTATTATTTTATTTTGAAAGAGTAACGTTGAAAAATGTAAGGAAAATTCGAGAATAATATATTTATAACAAAGTATTATTTATCAATACATCTTGTCCCAAAAGTTTGTGCAGAGCAGGTTCGTTCAGGCATTTTTTAATAAGTTCAATATGATTGAGGTGATGACAATCGCTACCCAGAAGTCTGATTTCACCTGCATCAATAAGCCGTTCTGCAATTTTTTTAACCTGTGGGCCGTAGTATCCGCTTAGCGAGTTGATGTTCATTTGAAGCACTGCCCCGCGTTCTCTGATTTCCAGTATTCGCTCAAATTTGTTGTGCCAGAACGGATATCTTTCAACGTGCGCCATAACGGGTCGGTAGCCTGCCATTATTAATTTAAAAATAAGGTCGTTTACGTTGGGAGGTTCCTGCATAAAGGGCATTTCTATCAGCACGTATTTCAAGTTGCCGCCAAAGGTTAGTAATTCGTTGTTATCTATTTTTGGTTCAAAATCGGCATCAATATTATATTCGGCAGCGGCTTCTATTTCTATTGTGAGCCCTTGATATTTTGCGGCTTGGCGTACATTTTCAAGACCTGATAGAATAATTTCCGGAGTGTTTTTGTAATAATCGCTCATTACGTGAGGAGTTGTAATCACCTTACGGTATCCCAATTCCTGCATGGCAGTGAGTAAAGCCATAGAGTCTTCCATGGTTGCTGCCCCGTCGTCTATTCCCGGAATGAAATGAGAGTGCATATCAACACCTACCACATTCAGGTTGGCCGAAGGAAGTTTTGGCTTTTTATTGAATATATTTCCAAAAATTCCCATTATCGTTGCACGTATTGTGTGTCGTAATATGTGCGGTAGGCACCGCTTGTTACGTTCTCAAGCCATGCCGTATTTGCAAGATACCAGTCCACGGTTTTTTCCAGGCCTGTTTCAAAGGTAATGGATGGTTTCCATCCCAGTTCACGTTCCAGTTTGCTCGCGTCAATAGCATATCTTAGATCGTGTCCGGCACGGTCTTTTACATAAGTGATCAGTTTAGCAGAACTTCCTGCCAGGCGTTGCAGTTTTTTATCCATGATTTTGCATAGCAGGTGAACCAAATCAATATTCGTCCATTCGTTATGACCTCCAATGTTGTATGTATCACCATTTTTTCCCTGGTGAAAAATCAGGTCAATAGCTACGGCATGGTCTTCTACCCAAAGCCAGTCTCGAACGTTTTTACCTTCACCATACACGGGCAACGGCTTGCTGTGGATGATGTTGTTGATCATCAGAGGTATGAGCTTCTCGGGAAAATGGTGCGAGCCGTAATTGTTACTGCAGTTGCTTATTTTAACGGGCAATCCATATGTGTCATGGTAAGCGCGTACCATGTGGTCGCTGGATGCTTTTGAAGCCGAATAGGGAGAATGCGGGTCGTAAGAGGTTTCTTCGGTGAAGAAACCGATTTCTCCCAAACTGCCGTAAACTTCATCCGTGCTTACATGGTAAAAACAGGTATTGTCTTTGCCTTGCCATTTGCTGCGGGCTACATTCAATAATGTTACCGTGCCAACAATGTTGGACATAATGAATTCCATGGGATTCAGAATAGACCGGTCTACATGACTCTCGGCTGCCAGATGAATTACTCCGTCAATTTGATATTCTGTAAATACCTCTTCCAGTTTTGCGGCATCCAGAATGTCCCCCTTCACAAATGTGTAGTTGGGTGCATCCTCCACGTCTTTCAGATTTTCCAGATTGCCGGCGTAGGTGAGTTTATCGTAATTCACTACGTTGTATACGGGGTATTTGGTAACAAATCGACGTACCACATGTGAACCAATGAATCCGGCACCGCCGGTAATAAGTATGTTTTTCATATTATAAACTCCAGTATGCCAGTTTATTTATTTTATTCCGGTAAATGCCTTTTACATCTACTAAAATTCCTTTTGCTGTGGATAATTTAACAAAATCTTCCTCAGAATATTGTGTGTATTCTTTGTGATTTACAGCTACAATTATGGCATCGTACGGTGGTTCTATTTTCTCGGCAAGGTTGTACCCATACTCATGATGTACCTCTTCGCTGGAGGCGTGTGGATCGATGGTATGCACCAATACTCCAAACGATTCCAGTTCTCTTATCACGTCAACAACTTTAGAGTTTCTTATGTCGCTCACATCTTCTTTAAACGTGGCTCCCATTACCAGAACTTTGGCGCCCATAATGTTCACACCCTGAGCAATAATTTTCTTTACGGTTTGCTTGCCAATGTAAAAACCCATGGAGTCGTTTACATATCGTCCGCTGTTTATTACCTTGGCGTGATATCCAGTTTGCTTCGCCTTGTGGGTAAGGTAATAAGGGTCAACTCCAATACAGTGGCCACCTACCAGACCGGGAGAAAATTTTAAGAAATTCCACTTGGTTCCGGCCGCTTCAAGTACTTCGTATGTGTTAATACCCAGTCGGTTAAAAATGATGCTGAGTTCGTTAATCAACGAGATATTTACGTCGCGCTGAGTGTTTTCAATAATTTTAGCAGCTTCGGCAACTTTTATGCTTGTTGCACGATGTACTCCGGCATCAACTACCAGTTCATAGGTTTGGGCAATATTTTCCAGACTTTCATCGTTGCATCCCGAAACTACTTTTACAATACTGCTCAGGGTATGTACTTTGTCTCCGGGGTTGATACGTTCAGGGGAGTAGCCTACCTTGAAGTCTGTTTTGAATTTTAAGCCAGATTCCTGCTCAAGTATCGGAATGCAGTCTTCTTCAGTACAACCGGGATAAACGGTGCTTTCGTACACTACATAGTCACCTTTTTTCAGGGCTTTACCAACGGTTTTGCTGGCACCAATCAAAGGGCGAAGGTCGGGAAGATTGCTCTGGTCAATGGGAGTTGGCACGGCAACAATGAAAAACCGCACATCGTTCAGTGCATTGGGGTTTGCCGAGAATTCTATATCGCAGCCTTTAAAATCCTCCTTTTCAAGTTCATTGCTGGGGTCGATACCCTTTTTCATCAATTCAATCCTTTCGGCATTGATGTCAAAGCCCACTACTTTAATTTTTTTAGCAAATTCAAGTGCTATGGGTAAACCTACGTATCCAAGTCCTATCACGGCAAGTTTGGCTTCTTTGTTTACTAATTCTTTGTACATGTGTAAGTTATTTTCTGTGTTTGTATATTCTTTCTATGATTTCAACTACCTTAAGACCTTCAAGTGCATTTGTGGTTGCCGTGGTACGTCCCTTTAATGTGTCCACAACATTTTGAATTACGAAATGATGGTTTGCCGCAGAGCCTTTGTAGTGCCCATAATCGTTGGCAGGACTGGCTTCGGGTAATTCAGGCATGGAATAATTTTCAATATGACAATATTCCACCTGATTCATATATTGTCCGCCTACTTTTACACTTCCCTTGCTTCCAACAATGGTAATGCTGCTTTCCAGATTGGTATCCCATACCGAAGTGGAATAATTAATGCATCCCATTCCACCGTTGAGAAAACGAAAATTTACCAGACCCGAATCTTCAAAAGCTGTAGAGTGCTTGTGGTTAAAGTCGTCAAATTTGGCACTGATATCTGTTATGTCGCCAAATAGCCAGTACATGATGTCGATAAAATGCGAGAATTGCGTAAACAAAGTTCCGCCGTCCAAATCCGGTGTGCCTTTCCAGTTTCCGGGCTTATAGTAACGGTCGTCGCGGTTCCAGTAACAATTGAGCTGCACCATGAAAATTTCTCCAAGTCTTTTATTTTCAATAATTTCTTTCAACCATGCGCTGGGCGGACTGTACCGGTTCTGCATTACGCAGAATACTTGTTTACTAAACTGCAATGCTTTAAAAATTACTTCTTCACACCGGTCTTTCTTAAGTCCCATGGGTTTTTCGCATACCACATGATGAAATTTTTCTAACGCTTTAATACTTTGCTCGGCATGTAACCCGTTGGGACTGCATATATTCACGACATCAAAGGCAAGCCCGGAGTTTAGCAAGGCATCAATATCATTGAAAAACGGAACATCATAAGAAGTAACACCGCAATCTTCGGCCGACCGGATATCACACATTGCTACCAGCTCGCTTTCGTGATTTCTCAGTATCATTTCGGCGTGACGCTTTCCAATATGTCCACAACCTACTATGGCAAACCGAACTTTATCTCCTTGAATCATTATTTAATTCTTTTTACGGTGTTGTTCTTCAGCTCGTATTCCTGTCCTGATTCGGGGCAAACAGCCCTGCCAGAATTGTCAAAAATTAACTTGTGTCCATACTCGCTTACCCAGCCGGTTTGCCGTGCTGGATTTCCTATTACCAGGGCATAGTCGGGAACATTTTTGGTAACCACCGCGCCGGCGCCTATCAAAGCAAACTGACCTATGTCATTGCCACACACTATGGTAGCATTGGCACCAATGGAAGCACCTTTTTTTACAAGTGTTTGTGCATACTGGTCACGTCTATTTACTGCACTGCGGGGATTAATGACATTGGTAAAAACCATAGACGGTCCCAGAAATACGTCGTCTTCGCATATTACACCTGTATAGATGCTTACGTTGTTCTGTACTTTTACATTGCTGCCCAAAACTACCTTCGGACTAATAACGACGTTCTGTCCGATATTGCATCGGTCGCCGATTACACATCCGGGCATAATGTGACTGAAATGCCATATTTTAACATCGTTGCCTATGCTACAGCCTTCGTCAATTACAGCAGTGGGATGTGCGGTATAACTCATTTCAACGTCTTATGTAGTTTTCAAAAGAGATATGTTCCTTTTCGTGCAGTTCTTCCTGCGACAAAGATTTGAAATAGTCGTAGGTAATTTTCAAACCTTCGCTTCGGTGTATACGGGGTCCCCAGCCCAGCAATTGTTTAGCAAGTGTAATATCGGGTTGCCGCTGTTTGGGGTCGTCCTGTGGCAGGGGTTTGGTAATAATCTTCTGCGTTGTGCCGGTAAGTTTAATAATCTCCTGTGCAAATTCCATGATGGTAATTTCGTCCGGATTGCCAATATTAACGGGTTGCGTGCAGTCACTCATCAGTAACCTGAAAATGCCTTCTATCAGGTCGTCAACATAACAAAACGAGCGGGTTTGAGAGCCGTCGCCAAATACCGTAAGGTCTTCACCACGCAGAGCCTGACCAATGAAAGCAGGCAGCACACGTCCGTCGTTCAATCGCATGCGTGGGCCGTAGGTATTGAAAATGCGAACAATACGGGTATTTAATCCGTGAAAGGTGTGATAGGCCATAGTGATGGCTTCCTGAAAGCGTTTGGCTTCATCATATACACCACGGGGACCGACAGGGTTTACATTTCCCCAGTAACTTTCTGTTTGTGGATGTACTGTAGGGTCTCCGTACACTTCACTGGTACTGGCAACCATAATGGTCGCTCCTTTGGCTTTGGCTAATCCCAGCAAATTATGAGTACCCAAAGAGCCTACTTTAAGGGTTTGAATGGGTATTTTAAGATAATCAATAGGACTGGCCGGTGAAGCAAAATGTAATATGTAATCAAGTTCCCCGGGAACGTGAACAAATTTTGATACATCGTGATGAAAAAACTCGAAACGTTCTTTTCCAAACAGATGCTCAATGTTTTTCAGACGTCCTGTAATCAGGTTGTCCATTCCAATCACATGGAATCCTTCAGCATAAAACCGGTCGCACAAATGCGAGCCCAGGAATCCTGCAGCACCGGTAATTAAAACTCTGCGCGGTTTATTCATAACTCAATGGTTTCTCTGCCAATACTTACGTAGTGATAACCGTTTTTTCGCATGGAGTCCAGTTCGTAAAGATTTCTACCGTCAAAAATAACCGGGGCTTTCAGAAGTGATTTCATTTTTTCGAAATCCGGATTCCTGAATTCACTCCATTCGGTGGCAATCAGCAGTGCATCGGCTTCCCTCAGTGCGTCGTATTCATTGCTGGCAAATTTGATACTTTCTCCTAATAGCTGCTTCACGTTGTTCATAGCTTCAGGGTCGAAAGAAGTAATGGTTGCCCCCATGCTAAGCAGCGATTTTATCATATACAGCGACGGTGCTTCTCTTATGTCGTCGGTGTCGGGTTTGAACGCCAGTCCCCACAAGGCAAAATGTTTGCCTTTAAGGTTCCCGTTGTAATGCTTTTGAACCTTATCTATAAGGCTCAGTTTCTGCCGGTCGTTCACTTCTAGTACTGCATTTACAATTTTGAAATCGTATCCTGCTTCTACTCCGGATTTTACCAATGCGCTCACATCCTTAGGGAAACAACTGCCGCCAAAACCAATTCCCGGAAATAAAAATCTCTTACCGATACGGGTGTCTGAACCAATGCCCATCCGCACCAAATCTACATTTGCACCTACCCTCTCACAGAAATTCGCAATCTCATTCATAAAGGTAATTTTGGTTGCAAGAAATGCATTGGCAGCGTATTTGGTGAGCTCGGCCGACTTTTCGTCCATAAATATTATAGGATTCCCTTGTCTTACAAATGGCTTGTATAGTTCATCCATCATTTTCCGGGCTTTGGCACTTTCAGTACCTATTACCACGCGGTCGGGCTTCATAAAATCGTCAACGGCAAATCCTTCGCGAAGAAATTCTGGATTAGAAACCACGTCAAAATCAACGGTGGCGTGTTTACCTACTGCATTTTTAACCTTTTCTGCAGTACCTACGGGTACGGTGCTTTTATCAACAATTACCTTATAGTCGCGCATTATTTTGCCCAGACGGTCGGCAACACCCAGGACGTACGATAAATCGGCACTTCCGTCCTCACCGGGAGGCGTGGGCAATGCAAGAAATATAATCTGACACTTGTTTACAGCGTACTCCAGATCAATGGTGAATTCCAACCTTCCGGCCTTGATATTTCTCTCAAAAAGCACATCAAGATGTGGCTCGTAAATGGGTATTTCACCGTTTTTCATGCGGGCCACCTTTTTCTCATCAATATCCACACAAACTACGTTGTTTCCTGTTTCAGCAAAACAGGTACCTGTAACCAGGCCTACGTATCCACTGCCTACTACTGCAACATTCATATTCGGTTGTTATTTATATAATTTAAAACGTGTTCGGTAATGTACATCAATTGTTCTTCATCCAGTTCTGTATGCATGGGAAGTGAAAAAACACCGCCACACAATCGTTCGGTTACCGGAAAGTCTCCTTCTTTGTAACGTTCACTTTTATAGGCTTTCTGTAAATGCAGCGGCACCGGATAGTATACCATGCAGGGAATTCCTCTTGCCTGAAGGTAGGTTTGAAGACCGAAACGGTCAAAACCGGTTGACATCAGGGTGTATTGGTGAAATACGTGTGTTGAATTTGCACTGCGGAATGGAATTTCAAGCAACTCATGTTTTC
This sequence comes from uncultured Weeksellaceae bacterium, assembly GCA_964508605.1. GTDB lineage: Bacteria > Bacteroidota > Bacteroidia > Flavobacteriales_D > CAZDUI01 > CAZDUI01. The sequence continues at coordinate 33,842 of CAZDUI010000001.1, forward strand.
CCAAAGCGTTGTCGTAAAATGCTGCTGCCTTTTGTCGCGATGAGGTATAACGGCGCAAATGTTTCAGCTTGATGCGGAGGATGGCTGCCTGAAGGGTGTCCAAACGGGAATTTACACCTACAATGTCGTGGTAATACCTTACACTTTGCCCGTGATTGGCTATTTGCCTGATTTTTAAGGCAAGGTTGTCATTGTTTGTAAATATGGCGCCGCCGTCTCCGTAGCACCCCAGGTTTTTACTGGGGAAAAACGATGTACATCCAATATCTCCCATAGTGCCGGCCTGCTTTACGGTTCCGTTACTTAAGGTATATTCTGATCCAATGGCCTGTGCCGTATCCTCAATCACATAAAGACCATGCTCCTTTGCCAAAGCCATCAATGGTTCCATATCGGCACACTGACCAAACAGGTGGACAGGAACTATGGCTTTAGTTTTTGGGGTGATTGCCTTTCTAACCGCTTCAAAATCTATATTGAATGTCTTAGGGTCAACATCCACCAGCACCGGAGTTAATTTTAACAATGCAATCACTTCTGCTGTGGCCACGTAAGTAAAGCTAGCCGTAATCACTTCATCGCCGGGTTGTAAATCAAGTGCCATCATGGCTATTTGAAGTGCATCTGTGCCGTTTGCGCAGGGAATTACGTGCGCTGCACCTGTATATAAGGCCAACTCATGGGCAAAGGTTTGTACGTCCTCACCATTGATAAATGCCGCCGATGTAAGCACCCGGTCTATGGCTTCACTTACTTCTGTTTTGATTTCCTGATATTGGGAAACCAAATCAACCATGTTTAGTTTTTTCATCTGAATCAGATAGAAAGGGCAAAACTAAACTTTTTCCTTGTAGCATTGCATACATAATGTAACCTTAATGCGAAGAAATGATGAATTGCATACTGGTATGGCCGTAAAGGTGGTGCAAGGTGATTATCTTTGTACTATGAAACCAGTTATTCATTTGGAGCTTATTCAGACTTCCTTGTTTTGGGAACAACCGGAAAAAAATCTTGAAATGTTTGATTCATATCTGAATTCAATAGAACTGTGCAGTGTGGATATCCTGGTGCTTCCTGAAATGTTTACTACCGGATTCAGCATGAATACTTCGCTGGCCTTAGGTCATCAGGACAAAACCGTGGAATGGATGCAGACGCGTGCGGTGATGCTGCAAGCGGCAATTGCGGGAAGTATTATGTATTATGAAGAAGGTAAGGTATTTAACCGACTGCTATTTGTAACACCCATTGGTGGTGTCCAATCTTACGATAAGCGCCATTTATTTACGATGGCAGGCGAAGATGAACATTATGCGGCTGGAGTTGACAGAGTGGTTGTGCATTTTAAGGGTTGGCGTATATTATTGCAGATTTGCTACGATTTACGGTTCCCTGTTTTTGCCCGTAATAAAGGTGATTACGACCTTATTATTTACACTGCCAACTGGCCCGATGTGCGTATTTCGGCATGGGATACATTGCTAAAGGCAAGGGCCATTGAAAACGCATGTTACACGTTAGGTGTAAACCGTGTAGGTACGGACGGTACCGGAAAATCATACAATGGACACTCGGCTGTTTACAATATGAAAGGAGAATGTGTGGCCGCTGCTACGGAAAATGAATTTTCAAGGGTCCGGGGGGAAATATCATTACCTGAACTTCAGGAATACCGGCAAAAATTTCCGGTTCTTAAAGATGCTGACGATTTTAAATTGATGTAGATATGTGTATATTTCAGATATTCTAAGGGAATAGAATAAACTGGAAGCATGACTGTCTTTAAAAAGAAACCCCAACAAGTTTGTTGGGGTTTCTTTTTAAAAGATTATTGTATTTACTGCACAATCACTTTGTGTATGGTGCGCTGTTCACCTGAAATAATCTCAATATGATAGATACCGCGCTCCATCACCGAGAAGTCAACCTGAGTGTTGGCTGTAAGCGGCTGAAGAGTGATAACCATTCTTCCGGCGGCATCATATACCACAATGTTCTGCAATGAGGCTCCGCTCTCAATAAACAGAACGTTGCGTACCGGGTTAGGATACAATTTGAGGTTATTCAATTGCATTGCAGCTACATTAACATGTGAACTTACGGTTGCAGAACCGGAGGCAACGCAACCGCTGGCATCGGTAACCGTTACACTGAAGGTACCGGCAGTAAGACCTGACAGGTCTTCAGTAGTAGCACTGTTATTCCATAAATAAGTGTAAACGGGCGTTCCGCCGGTAACAGTAAGGTCTATTGCCCCGTCGTTGCCTGTCATTTCGTCGGTTACCGAGAAACCTATAGACAATGCAGCCGGCTCGTTAACGGTAAATGATGCAGTTCCGGTACAACCGTTGTCATCAGTGGCAATTACGGTGTAGGTTCCTGCAGTTAAAGCTGTAATGTCTTCGGTTGTGGCCGAGAAACTGCCACCGTCACTCCATGTATAGGAATAACCCGAAGCGACTGTGCCACCCGCTGCAGTGATGTCAATTTCGCCATCGGTATCACCGTTACACAATAAGTGTGTAATAACATCGGTAAAGGTAATGGCTGCAGGTTCACCAACGGTTACTATTTGAGTGGCAAAACAGCCGTTGTCGTCAGTTGCCGTAAGTGAGTAGGCACCTGCAGGTATACTTGAAATATCCTGCGTTGTGGCAGTGTAGCCGGCACCATCTGTCCAGGTGTAATTGTAATCGGTAGCTACGGTACCTCCCGTAACGGTTGCATCAATGGTTCCGTTTGCACTGCCACTACAATCGGTATCGGTAGCAACACCTGAAATGAGTATGGCTGAAGGTTCTGTTACGTCAATATCTTCTGAAACGGTACAACCTGCAGCATCGGTAACAGTAACTGTGTAGGTTCCTGCTGCGATGCCTGAGATATCTTCAGTGGTTTCACCACTATTCCAGTTATAGTTGTACGTGGGTGTTCCTCCGGTAACGCTGATATCAATGGCGCCGTCGGAACTTCCGTTACATAGGGTATTTGTAATTGCATCTACAGCTATTACGGGTTGGTCAGGGCTAGACACCAAAACTGCAAGGGTTCCGGTGCAACCGTTTCCATCGGTTACGGTAAGCAGATAGTTGCCTGCATTCAACGCTGTAATGTCATCGGTTGCCTGGCCGGAATTCCACAGATAAGTGTAAACACCTGTTCCGCCTGAAGCAGAGGTGCTGATGGTTCCATCACCTGTGAAACAGCCTGTAGCGTCAGTAACGGCATCCAGATTAACGGTAATTTGAGAACCGTCAAGCACGGTAGCTGCAAGTGTAGAAACGCAGCCTATGGCATCGGTAACTGTAATGTTGTAAGTTCCTGCAGACAAACCTGTAATATCTTCGGTAGTAGCGCTGTTATCCCATGCAAAGGTGTAAGGAGCAACACCACCGGTAACGGTTACATCTAGCGCACCGTCATTACCACCATAGCAGGTAACATCGGTAGCAACAGAAGAAAGCTGAGCCGGTTCTGCGGTAAGTGTTAAGGTGAAATCACCAAAGTCTGATCCGAAACCTGTAACGAGAATATAATAGATTACTCCTGCTGTACTGGTGAAGGTTACCTGGCTGGAACTGCCACAGTAATCATCATCTCCGTCAATGCAATTCAGCGCACCACACGTGCCATCATAAACGAATAGTTTGGTATCATAAGTTGAACCGCACAAACTGGCAGTGATATCAGCACCTGTGCCTGTAACTGTGTACCAAACACCGGGAGCTGTGGAAGCGGTGGTGTTGCAGGTTGGACCGTTATCAGTGCTTGTTGCACCGTCTGTTGAAGCGGATACTACAGTAGGTGTACCGCAAACCACACTCAATGCAATAGCATCGGCACACATATCATTGGCCGGAGTGGTTTGAAAAGATGCCGGTCCTGTTGGTGAACTTGTATTGCCTGCACCGCATACAGCAGTAACGTAAAAATCGTAGGCAGTAGAACCGGACAGACCTGTAAGTGTATATGGGTTTGTTGTAACACCGGCTATTACTGTACCTGTCCCCGGGGCGAAGCCTTGCGGACCGTATTCAATATCCCATTCTGTTTCGGTACAACCGGCAATCCATGACAGGTCGGCAGATGTTGGACCTGCAACAGCACTAAGCGCGGATGGTTGTGGGCAGGGAGGCGGAGGCAGAATGTTCACGTCGTAATCTTCTGTTTCGCCATAAGAATAGGTTGCGCACGGGTCAATCATATTACCTGCGGTACTGTATACATCCCTTACCCTCATTCTGTAAGTGCCGGGTGTAGGGTTGCAGGGAAGACTTATAGGGAAAGTTACTGTTTCGAATCCGGTGCTGCTGGCAGCCGTGCTGTAACCCACTCTTTCAGAAGCATCAAATACTCCATCCTGGTTGAAGTCAATCCAAACTGCTGAGTTTTGAGTAGAGAAACTGCCGTATGTCACATTGATATTATAGGTTGTACCTGCTTGTAAATCGGCGGTTTGTGTGTTTGTGGGCGGGTTGGGTGGGAAATAGATGTAAGCCGGATTTACAGGAGTAGTACCCGTGTTGTTCAGAAGGGTTGTTCCTGAAATGGAAACTTCTGAAATCAGGTCACCGTCGGTTTTACCGGTAGTGTAATCGGGAATGCAGTAACAATTGGTTGGAATGTCCATGGTTACGAGTACCGGAGTGCTTGTGCTGCTTAGTCCTGAATTTGTGCATGTTACCACACACTGATACCATGTGTCGGCTGTTTGCGTCGTAGTGAATGGATAAGAGGTAGCACCTACAATATCAGTATAGGTAACTCCGTCGGGAGACGATTGCCACTGGTAAGTAATGTCAAGGTCGTTAGTTGTACCTGTTAAATCCAGAATAAAATTACTTCCTGCGCAAGCGGTAGAATTTCCAGTGAATGTACCTGAAGAAGGTGTTCCTGAACAGGGTGCCTGTAAGGTTGTAAACTGTACAGGGCCACTGGCTGTGCTGTTGCCATTGATATCGCAATCAGCATATACATACACATCGTATGTAGTAGATGAAGCGAGCCCGGTAAGGGTATATGGGAATGCAGTAATTCCTGTCACCAGTGTTCCTGTACCGGCTGAAAATCCTACAGGTCCGTATTCAAGTACCCATTCTATTTCCGCACAACCAATAGTCCAGGTAAAATCGGCACCATCTGCTGTAAAGTTCGACACAGCCAAACCTGTAGGCGCGGGGCATGGAGGAGGAGGAAGAATATTCACATCGTAGTCTTCTGTTTCACCGTAGAAGTAATTCAGACAAGGGTCAATAGAACTTCCGGTTGTGCCGTAAACATCCCGTACGCGCATTCTGTATGTTCCGGGAGTTGGATTACAGGGTAAAGTAATTGGGAAGGAAACAGTTTGAAATGCTGTAGAACTTGAAGAAATTGTGTAACCAACCCGTTCTGATGTTTCAAAAATTCCATTCTGGTTAAAGTCAATCCAAACTGCGGCATTCTGACTGCTGTAGCTACCGTAGGTTACATTGATGTTGTATGTTGTTCCGGCTTGTAAGTCGGCAGTTTGCGTGTTTGAAGGGGGGTTGGGCGGGAAGTAGGTATAAGCCGGGTTTACAGGTGCTGTACCTGTATTGTTTAATAAGGTGGTACCTGAAATTGATACTTCGGAAATAAGGTCGCCATCTGTTTTACCTGTTGTATAGGTTGGAGTGCAATAACAGTTTAACGGAACATCCATATCAATATACACTGCCGGAGTAGTAGCTGTAAGACCGCTGTTGGTACATGTAACAATACACTGGTAGTAAGTAGCTGCTGTCTGGTTTCCTGAATATGCGGATGAAGTAGCACCTGCTATGTCGGTATAGGTTACACCGTCTGGTGAAGACTGCCATTGGTAAGTTATTCCAAGGTCTGCAGTGTTGCCTGAAAGTGACATTGTAAAGTTAGCGCCTGAACATGCCAGAGAAGGTCCTGAAATGGTTCCTGCTGTGGGTGTGCCTGTACAGACAGGTGCTTTGGTCCATGTGAAAGTAGTGCCCGCAGCAGGTAGGGTTGACGGGGTGGTGCTGTTAAAATAGCAGGTGCTGGTGTTTGAAGTTCCTGCAACTGAGTTTATCCAGTCGCCTGTGGTAGAAACAACAGAACGGTTGTTAACGTTGGTGGCAAAAGTGTTATTCAGGCCTCTTAAACCTACCTGTGGGTATGTGGTGCTGCTGCCCGGAGTGATGGTTCCGCCGTACACTATTTGTATTTCGTAGGTTACAAGGTTCAACCGTACCTGAAAACTGATTTGTTCACCGGTTACGTTGTAACGGCGCACATCCTGCCATTGAATAATATATTCGTTACCTACCTGTTCGTGTCGTATTTCAGGAGTGCCTGAGGCAGCCTGATTTAAATCACGACCGAAAGGTACAACCGCACCGGCATAAGTTCCGGTTGAACTAATGGGAGTATAGGTTGATAGTCCGGGAGAAGTAGTACCAAAAGTAATATAGCCGTTGGTGGCTACATAGATGTCAGTATATATGGTGCCGTCAAATTCAAATGCAGGTATGGTAACAGCTGCCGCATCGTCATCAAAAGTACCTGAGTACAAGACAGTTCCACCGGTAATGGGGGTGTAGACCCCGGTATTCTGGCTGAAGATATAGCTGGACGCTACCTGAGCCTTGCCCGCAGTAAGGGCTGTAACAGCGGCAAATAACAATGCCCCTGTTTTCCAAATTCTTTTTAACATAAGCTGAATTTTAAATGTTCCAAACAGGGCAAAGATATGCTTTGTTCAGTGATTTGAATCCTTATGTTAACAAAATGTTATCAAAACTGGAAACTATCGTTTATTGAACAATTAAACAGCTTTATATCCATTAGTTACAAAAAATACGGTTTTAATAGCGTCAGGTGTTATATTTCAATAGAAGAAAGAAAATGCAGAATCGGGCGTCGTGTTTTTTTTTGTATCTATCTTGTTCCCAATGTATAGAAAATTCCGGCTTGTAGTCCGACTGCCGAGATTCTGTGTTGAACAGGACCGGTAGTGGATGCAAGTGATAATCTGCCGAAAAGTGAACCGGCAATCTGCCAGCGGTGTGTAAGCTGATATGCAGTTCGAAGAGAAACCTGAGCATCGGCTTTGTATTGATTATAATAAGCGGACATTAGGACACCTCCATCGGTTACCGAAGTTCCTGTGCCGTATACATCGCCTTGATATTTGCGCATTACATGCAGCAATATACCCGCTTCAACTCCTATTGATAATCGATTGTATGTGAACTGCCAGCCCGCCAAAACAGGGATACTGAGCATGGAAACTAATTGTTGTTCATTTGCTGGTGTTTTTAAGGTGGAATAATGTGTGACGGTATCGTAAATTACATAAACATTGCCGATGGAATCCTGAAAGAAACCGATGCTGTCAAGGGTATTGTATGAAGATGTTATGGTTTTTTCGTAATTCTGAATGGCTTTCCTACTGCTGTATTCAATTCCTGCTGACACAGTAACGGAAGGTTTTAAGGTGTACCTGAGTTGAAGTCCGGTGGTGAACGCGGGTTTCGAATTCAAATTGTTTCGGTAAGAATCAACTTTGCCGGCATCGGCTGACTTACTGTACAGGTTGCCATATATTGCAGGACCGCTGTATACCCCGATATGTAAGGATTGTAGTAAATTTCTGTTTTTCTTTTCATTAAAATACGATGAATCCAAGGCAAGTGTATTAAAGGTCAATTGGTTTTCCAATGGATAACATCCAATAACAGGATATTGGTTTTCCAGAATATTAGTGGGTTTTCGATATTGTTTTTCTGGATTAGCGGTTGTGTTGTTTTCTGTCCTGCGGGTTTTTTCTTGCGTTTCGGTTGCCGGATGTTCGGAAAGAGAATTGCTTTCAGCACCTTTTTTATCGAATGACGAATCCTTTGTATTATTGTTTGCAAGGGTATTGTTTTCCGATACGGACGCGGTACTTTTATTTTCATTGGGGTTTGAAATAGCGCTTGGTTGTTGTGAGGTATTCGTTTTATTGTCTGTAGATTTTTGCGCAGGTGAACCGCTGTTGCTTTGTTTCAGGGAACTTGTATTGCCCGTCTGTAAAGCGGTTTCCTGTGAATTTGTATATGAACCTGAATTAGTTAGTGAATTTTTACTGGCGTTCGTTTTTTTGGCGTTGGCAGATTTTTGAACGGCATTTTCATGGTTCGCCTGATGGTTTTTCTTTTCGTTTGTTTCACCGGTCATCTGATGAATTTCTATCAGATTTTCAGTTTTTTGCTGTGTGTCAGCGGGTTTATTTTGCTGTTTGTTCCCGGGGTGCGATTCGATATTTTGATTGGCTAGTGTGGTTTGTTTGTTGTCCAATTTGTTAGTTTGAGAAACGATGATAGTGTTTGAGCTATTAAAATCAATAGCGAAATACCCAATAGTAATGGCTGCAAACAGAACCGGCAAGGCGTACCATATCCAGCCTGATTTTCCTTTTTTGGAAACCGCCTGATTCACACCCTGCCAAACCTGTGCGGGGGGTGTTTCGGCGGCATCTGACAACCGTTCTCTGAACAGTTTGTCAATGGGGTTATTATCCATTGGATGCATATACAGATATTTTATAATTCCGCTCATAATTCTCTTTTAACCAACGCCTTGCTTTGACCAACTGCGACCTTGATGTACTTTCGGTAATCCCCAGCATTCCGGCAATTTCCGCATGGTCGTACCCTTCAATTGCAAACAAGTTGAAAACAGTTCTATATCCCGCCGGCAGACCTTGAATTAAACTCATCAGCTCCTGCATTTCCAGTTCGTTCATGCCGTCGGGAATGGAAGTATGTGGTGTTTGGACTTCAGGCATGTCATCAATATCCATTGTCAGTTTTCTTTTCCGCAATTCATTGATGCACGTTGTCACCACAATTCTTCTAATCCATCCCTCCAAAGAGCCGTTAAATCCAAATTGTTTCAAATTCTGAAATACCCTGATAAACGCTTCCTGCATAAAATCTGAGGCATCTTCACGGTTACCTGCATACCTTCGGCATACGGCAAACATTTTGCCTGCAAATCGGTTGTATAGCTCCAAACGACTTGATTCCCTGTTCTTAAGGCACCCTGATATCAGTTCTTTTTCTTCCGTAATGCTGGTTTTCTGAATACAAGACTATACAAAACGGTGAAACGCTGCCTCAGAAAGAAAATTTTTATCTGCTGCTGGATTCGGTAGTTTAGGTATTTTATTGTGCGGTAGTTGAACTGAATGTTCTTTTCGTTGATAAAAGGACAAAGAGCTGTAGATTTTTTTCTTTCTGATAAAATTATTAGTTAAATTTGTACGATGCTGTGAATACCCTACGGATATCTCCGAACCACAGTAAAATCATTAAAAATGAGATATATATTGCTGGGGTTATTCTTGTTGTCTTCTGTTCTGTCAAGGACTCAGACGCCCTGCGGTCATCCTATCATTTCAGAATATGTTGAGGGTTCCAGCAATAATAAGTGTATTGAGATTTACAACCCCACTTCAGCATCAATAAATCTGGCGGGCTATCAGCTTACCTTGTATTCTAACGGCAGTGGAACACCCAGTTCAACGGTGGCCCTGTCGGGAACACTGGCTTCGGGTGCTACTTATGTCGTTTGTAATGCTTCTCAAGCCCTGGCGGGTGTAACACCAGACCTTACCAGTGGCGTTTGCGGATTTAACGGCGATGATGTTATTGCATTGCGAACTTCCGGTGGTGCTTACGTAGATATTGTGGGTAACGTAGGTTGTGACCCGGGAACTCAATGGTCTTCAGGTTCTCATTCCACTTTAGACAAAACACTGACCCGTAACGCCAATATTTGTTGCGGGGTTTCTGCCGATCCCGGAAATACTCCCTGCGATTTTCCTACCATGACTATCGAATGGACAGCTACCGGCACCGATACACATTCTTTGGGTTCACATACCTGCGATTGCCCTGCCTGCACACCGGTAGGGGAGCCTGCTACCAGTGCGTCCAATGCTGTTTTTACAGATGTTTTCTGTAATGAAATGACTTTTAGCTGGACCAATGGTTCAGGGGCGAAACGGGTAGTGGCTATGTCTGAGAATTCACCGGTAGATTTACCTGCTGACGGTGCAGAATATGCAGCCAGTGCCATTTTTGGTTCAGGTACTTTGCTGGGTGCTGACTCGTACGTAGTATACAGTGGCACCGGTTCAACAGGTACAATCTATAACCTGACTCCGGGAACAACATATTACTTTGCTGTGGTTGAATACGATGGTTTTGGTGCATGCGTGAATTATCAGTCGGTGCCTTATACAGTATCGCAGGCAACGCCCGATTGCTCCGGTTGTGCATCCATAGGTTCTGTAATCATCAATTCGTGCGAAGCAACATGTGGCACGGAAGGTGGCAATGAAATGGTATTTTTTGAGGGTGGCGCATCAGATATTACAGTCTCAACAGCCAATATAGAGGTTGCCTACGGCAGCTCTTTTATTTTGGGCGTTTCTGATATTATTACCAATTCGGGGATTGTGAACACACCGGCAGCAACGCTTACAGATATGAATGCAGCCTGTGGCTCTGCGGTGTTCTACGATGCATTGTCTGCCGGAACCATACCTGCCGGCTCGCAATTTGTTGTGGTGCCCGCTACCTATTGCGCTCAGGATTATGATTTTTCAGCATTATGCGGTGCGGGTCCAATTTATGTGGTTAGCATTAATAATGACCCGGACTGGTCGGCCACCGGAGAGTTTTTGAATAGTGCAGGGGGCACAACATACCGATACTTCCGTAGTACAGTAAATGGCTGCACTTTTACATATTATTACGATGCTAATTTATTGGGAACCGCAACCGACGGAGATTACATTACTTTCGCACCCCAGCAGGGAGGTGAAGCCATAACATACGATGCCAGCGGAGGCGGATGTGCCATTCCGATTGTGGTGCTGCCAGTAGAACTGATATCATTGAATGCTGTGGGTTTCGAAAATTTCGTTGAATTAAGTTGGATTACGGCTATTGAATTGAATAGTTCACACTATCAGGTTCAACGAAGTAGCGACGGAATCTATTTTGATAACGTTGCTGTGGTTTCAGCGGCAGGTAATTCCAGTGAATCAACCCTTTATTCGTATCGGGATACCCGGGCTGTAAAGGGTGTGAATTTTTACAGATTACAAATGGTTGATCTGGATGGCACCCAAAAACTTAGCAAGATTGTTCACGCTGTCTTGGGTAAAAATTTGGATATAGGTGTTGTTCAAGTGGATGATTATCTGCAAATTGATATAACGGGTGATGCCGGTCGCCTTGTCGGAGCCGGGGTGGAGTTATATGATGCTTCGGGAAAAATGTGGTATCAGGCTGTAATTTCTTCAAATCATACTTCTGTTTCATTATCTGACTTGCCGGCGGGACTTTACATTGTTTTGATACGGAGCGAGAATTCAAGCCGTTCCATGAAATTTGTAAGACGATAGTGATATAAGTCTTTTTAGGGTGTTAATTAATTCTGCACCGTACATTATCATTACATTAAGTGTGACGAGAGGTGTTGCCTGCGGAAATTGATAGGCATATTTTTGCCTGGCGTGAACATCCTATCCCTTTCAGGGAAACCATGCGTAAACACTTTCTTTATGAAGAAAATTTTACTTTTGGTTTTAGGCATTATTCCTGTTGCAGTTTTTACGCAGGTAAGCATAACCACTGCAAATTACAGTCAGAATTTTGGCTCGGCTACCATTCCGGCCTGGACAAATAACAGCACAATTCCGGGATGGTACCTTACAGCTGGCGGAACTTTTAATTATGGAGGTACGCAAAATATAACAGCTTCTGCGCCTACCAATTCAGGAGGATTTTATACTTATCAGTGTAATAGCGACGGTAATATCAAATTGGGAAGCAGGCCAAGTAATACAAGTGGAGGTACAGCAGGAAGTGGACAGTCTCATATTGGTTTGAGATTGGCTAATAACACCGGCAGCACCATTCAAAGCATTACCGTTACGTACACCGGATTTCAACTTTCTTTAGCCGAAAATGGTGCAGGAAATACTAATAGTTTGACATTTTCTTATCAAACGGCAGCAACCGTAACTTCATTAACTTCAGGGTCCTGGACTTCAGTTGCCGCATTGAACTATAATTCCCCTAATGACGCCGCGGCAGGAAGTAATCAGTTGTTGGGATATCCCTGTACCGTTTCGGAAGCATTAAGTGGTTGTGTAACAGTAAATATTGCCAACGGAAATGAAATTATGCTTCGATGGACAGACATCAATAATACCAACAACGACCACCATCTTGCGATCGATAACGTGTCTGTTCTGTTCCATTTTGATAACGCCTGTTTGGTTACATTACCCGTGCAGTGGTTAGCGGTTGCTGCTAGAGAGAATAACAATGTTGCCTTTGTTGAATGGGAAACCGGTTCGGAGTTAAATACAAGCTATTTTCTGGTTGAGGGGAGCGATGATGGGATAGATTTTAGTGTTTTTGCTGAGACACTTGCTACAGGTAACGATATAAATCGATATAGTGTAAAGGATCCTTATTGGAATTCCGGTTCTACTTTTCGTTTTTACAGAGTTATTGCCGTGGATATTGATGGTACTGAAAAATATAGTGAAATTGTGAAGTTACAGAATAATGAGCGACTCAATGGACTGGTAGTATATCCGAATCCTTCAAATGGCAGTTTTTCGGTAAAGCTTGAGGAGGATCTCAATGTTGAACTCATTGAAATATTTGATGCATCGGGTAAGTTGGTAATCTTACTTTCTGACATTCAAAGTGTAAATGATTTCAGTAGCGTTGCCCCGGGAATATATCTTATTCAATTGCATACCGGTAATCAAGTGTTACACTACAAATTGGTGGTTCAATAAAGAATCTAGCCGGTATTCTGATATGCTGAACAAAACAAAAGCGCATCTGAATATGTTTTGTTGGCTATTAAAACTTGCTTTTGGAAATCTCCTTAAATTATAACGCTGTATCTTTACCGAAACAATTAATCTGAATTTGAAAGGATTTATTACATTAACATTTGCTGTTATAATTTTATCAGGGATTCAGTGGCACTGCACTCGCGATAAAAGTGTTACGCCCAATGCCTGCAATATTGCTCAGGATTCTGTAATATCGTATAGCCAGAACATTCAGCCGATGGTGACCAGGTCATGCGGTGCCGGGTCGGGTTGCCACGGAGCAGGTAGTTCATTTCAAGAAGTAATTAACGATTATTCGACAGTTAAAGTCTCTGTTGATAACAATTCATTGCCGTTTCATATGTTCGAAATTATGGATATGCCCCCATCCTACGGTGCAGATTCTACACAGATAAACGAATGTGAACGTGAGCTTTTTAGACTTTGGGTACAACAGGGGGCGCCAAACAACTGAAATGGATAAAATTTTAAAAATAGGCCTATTCTTGCTGTTTCCTTTGCAGATTGTAGCTCAGGAGGCCGGCGACTGGAGTGAATTCAGCGATTCAACAGCAAATACTGAAACAGCATTGTTGTTTAACGATTCCCGCGTGGTGAATGGTCATTCGGTGGAAACCCTTGAAAAGGGTACCTTTGATTTGCGCATAACGCACAGGTTTGGCGACGCGGCCACGGGTGGTTCAGGCCGAACATTGTTTGGAATTGATCAGGCAACAGATATCAGAATTGGTTTTGAATATGGAATTACCGGTAATTTTATGGTTGGTTTGGGACGCAGTAAAGGTTCAGGGCCGCTAACTGAAGTCTGGGACGGTGTGGCAAAATATAAAATTCTGAGTCAGTCCGAAAAAATGCCGGTTTCTTTAACCGTTACCGGGGCTGCATTTTTTACCTCCATGAAAAAAGCTACCGATACCACCCTTCCAACGGCATTTACCCGAACGGCACATCGTTTTTCGTACGCAAGCCAGTTTATCGTGGCGCGTTCTTTTGCAGACATGATAACCATTCAACTTGCACCCACCTGGATTCACAGGAATTTTGTGGCATACGACGACAATAACGGACTCTTTTCGCTGGGTAGCGTGGTAAAGGTTAAAGTTTATAAAAAGCTAAGCCTGATTGCAGAATACTATCTGAATGCGGGCAAAAGAACATATACAGGAATAACCCCGGTGAATCCGCTTGCGGCGGGAGTTGAAATTAAAACCTTTGCTCACAATTTTCAATTGGTTTTTATGAACTCGGCGGGTATTGGCGAAGCGCAGTTTATACCCTATACGGCGTCGAAATGGAGCAAGGGGCAATTTCGGTTGGGATTCACCATTTCCCGCCATTTTTAATGGTCTTATATTTGATAACATATTAGTAAAATCGCGTTATGAAGAGTATTGTGATGATTTTCTTTCTGTTACTTGCAACAGGTGTTTCTTATGGTCAGAATATGAAGTCTGTTTCAGAAAAATCGGTGGTTCAATTTGAGTTTGTAAAAAAGGACGTGAAAGGTAGTGTTACAGGTTTGGAAGCAGAAATTACTTTTGATGAAGCAAATACCGGAGCTATGAAGATTCAGGGAAAAATACCGGTGAAAAATCTGAGTACAGAGAATAAAAAAAGAGATGAGCACCTTAAGTCGTCAGACTATTTTGATGCAACAAAACATCCCTTTATGTACTTTACTTCCAGCGAAATTGACGTGCATGAAAAAGGGTTTAAAATGGCAGGAATATTGAAAATTAAAAACATTGAAAAGAAGTGTGTGTGGTATTTCAGTTTTCAAGACGGTGTTTTTAAAGGACGTACCGTTATCAATAGCAAGGATTTCGGTATCATGGATAGTGAGGTACGCATTACGGTTACCGTTCCTGTAGTTCAGCAGTAAGATGCAATAAAATAACTACCTTTGCGGCTCTTTTTAAAGAATTATGGAAATACTCATTAAGGCATCGCAGTTTATTCTTAGCCTGTCATTTTTAATTGTTCTTCACGAACTGGGACATTTTATTCCTGCCAGAATATTTAAAATCAGGGTAGAGAAATTCTATTTGTTTTTTAATCCATGGTTCTCTCTGTTTAAGAAGAAGAAAGGCGATACCGAATATGGTTTGGGATGGCTGCCGTTGGGCGGTTATGTCAAAATTAGCGGTATGATTGACGAGAGCATGGACAAGGATCAGATGAAGCAGCCTGCTCAACCCTGGGAGTTTCGCAGCAAACCGGCCTGGCAACGATTAATTGTAATGATTGGCGGTGTAACCGTGAATCTGATTCTGGGTATGCTTATTTACATTATGATTTTGTTTGTTTGGGGAAAGGAAATTCTGCCGGTTGAAAATCTGAAATATGGTTACGCGGTAGATAAAACCATGGAGCCCTATGGCTTTCGCGATGGTGATGTAATAACACATATTGATGGCGAACCGTTGGAGAGTGCCATGGACGTAAACAAAGAGATTTTTGTCCGCAATGCATCGGTAATAAAAGTGCAGCGTCCTGATGGTAGCGATACCAGCATTACCCTTCCCGACGATATTGAATATACACTGATGGAAGCCGGTGTGCCCACCCCTTTCAGTCCACGGTTTGTAAGTCCGATAGACTCGGTAATTGAAGGTAAAAGGGCGGAGAAAGCCGGGATTCAGAAGGGCGACTTAATTGTTTCCATAAATGGAACACCTACCCCGTATTGGAGTGATTGTGTTAAGGTCATCCGCTCCAACAAAAAGAAAGAGATTGAGCTTGAAATTTTAAGAGGCTCTGAAACGGTAATGATAACTGTGAAAGTGGATAGCGAAGGAACCATTGGTATTGCTCCGGTAAAAAAACCTGATTTAGAAACGAAAGAAATCACATATGGTTTTTTTGAAGCCGTTCCGGCCGGTATTTCTCATGGTGCTGAAACGCTAACCGATTACGCGTTGAGCCTTAAGTTCTTGTTTACCAGTTCCGGCGCAAAACAAATGGGCGGTTTCGGTACCATCGGTGGGCTATTCCCTCCGCAGTGGGACTGGAGAGCTTTTTGGGGACTTACCGCTTTTCTGAGTATTATTCTGGCATTTATGAACATTCTGCCCATTCCGGCATTAGACGGAGGCCATGTAATGTTCCTGTTATACGAAATGATTACGGGAAAGGCACCCAACCAGAAGTTTATGGAGTATGCCCAATTGGTAGGTATGATTTTGCTGATTGCATTGATCGTTTTTGCCAACGCCAACGATATCATTAAGTTATTTTAAAATAGCTGCTGCTTCAGTGAAGATACATGGAACCATTTCCTAACCGTTCGCACAGTTATCTTCCCTGGTTTCTGTTAATACTTCTGGCTTCGGTATGGGGTACCAGTTTCATTTTGATGAAAAAGGCCATGTTTGGAAGTAACGGCGTCCATCTACTGTCAAGCAATGAGGTTGCGGCACTGCGTATGGCGTTTGCAGGTATTTTTATGCTACCCTTCTTATTGCGGCTAAAAATGCAGGTCATAAAAAAATCAGGTTGGGCTATAGCCGGAGTGGCTTTGTTTGGTAATGGTATTCCTGCTTTTTTGTTTACCGCTGCCGAAACACGTCTCAATTCAGGATTTACGGGTATGCTAAACGCAACTACACCATTGTTTACCGTTCTGATAGCGGTATTATTCCTGAAGGTTAAAGTATCGTATTTTAACTATCTGGGAATTGCCATAGCCATGGCAGGAAGCCTGGTGTTGATTGCTGCGGAAACCGGGTTTCAAATCTCGGGAGATATACAATATGCCTTTTTGATTTTGGGGGCAACACTTTGTTATGCCATTTCAATAAATATTTCACGCACGCATTTGATTTTTGTACACCCCGTTGACATAGCAGCTGTGGCATTTGTTGGGTTGCTGATTCCATGTGGAATTTATTTGCTTACGGGTACCGAACTGGTTCAGAAAATCGGTTCAGGCGGAGAAATGCTGCAAGCCCTGGGGTATAATGCCGTCTTGGGAATGATAGGTACTGCTGTGGCTGTGATATTGTTTAACCGGCTCATTTCAATCAGTTCGGCAGTTTTTGCTTCTTCGGTAACTTACCTTATTCCTATTATGGCAACTTTTATTGGATTTATGGCAGGCGAAGTGATTGTATGGAAGCATATTGCCGGTATGGCACTGATACTGGCAGGTGTGTTGCTTGTAAACCGTAAGTATCCAAAAAAAGTCAGCCGGGATGTTGCAGCGCCTCAACAATCCTGATGGCTGAAATATGCATCATGTCGTGTAAATTCCCAACGGATTTGTTGCCCAGTTTAGATATTTTGCGTTTACGCCGACTCATTTCCGGTTGCAGTATCACACTGCCTGCTGCGGATTTGTAAGGGTACATTCCGAATTCCGGAATGGTTTGTCCCCACAGTGAAATAATTTTTTTACCCAGCGCCGCCCCTATGTGCATCATGCCGCTGTCGTTGGTGATTAATGTGGTGCAATTTATTATGATGACTGCCGATTCGTGAAGGTTGGTTTTACCACACATATTGATAACCTTTGCAGATGTTTTTTTACCAGTGAACCCGGTCATTATTTCATCTGCAAGGGCATTGTCGTTTGCCCCTCCTATTAGTACAAAATTACCTTCAACCCTGCTAATATACTCCAGATGCTTGGCCGCCGGACATTGCTTTCCCTTGTGCGCTGCACCTAAGGCAATCACAAAATATCCGCTTGTAATAAAACCTTCAGGCAGTAATGGTTGCTTTATGTCAGGCGGAAAGTAATAGTCGAGCCCCTTTCCGTCGTCCCTAATGTTTAGTGCTGCAACGGCCTGCAGGAATTTCTCTACAACATGGGTGCGGGGCAAACGGTCTATTCTGAAGGTACTGTACAACCATTTTTCAAAACTGTATTTATGATACACAAAGCTTTTTACGCCTAGTTTTCGTCTGAGCCGACCCGAACGAATGTTGTTGTGCAGATCTACAATATAATCAAAGTTTTCCTGCTTTAGTTTTAAAACCAACTGGTGCAGGTTGTCCGTGAAAACGTGAATTTTTGATATATACGTATTGTATTCCACTAATGATGTAAACGGTTGTTTTGTAACGTAGTGTATTTCTGCATTGGGAATTTGTGTTGCCACCATCCTTACCACTGCAGAGGTAAGAACTACGTCGCCTATTGAACTGAAACGTATGATGAGTATCTTTGGCATCAAATTGCAGTGACACATTATGAACGTACAAATGTAACCCATACTTTGCAGAAACCGCTTTTTACCGATACTCACGCGCATATTTACGGTCGGGCTTTTAATAAAGACCGCCCTGAAGCGGTGCACCGTGCGATGGACGCCGGAATTCAAAAGATACTGTTGCCAAATATTGATACAGAATCCTTTGAGCCTATGATGGAATTGGCTTCGGCTAATCCCGGAGTGTGTTTTCCTATGTTGGGACTGCATCCTTGTTCGGTAGACGATAATTTTGAAAGCGTGCTGCAAAAAATGTGGGATGAACGACACCGTGCGCGTTGGGTAGGAATCGGAGAAACGGGTATAGACCTTTATTGGGATAAAACGCAGCCCGAACGTCAGAAAGAAGCACTGAAAATTCAGGTTCAATGGGCAAAAGAGCTAAATCTGCCCTTGGTTTTGCATGTCCGTGATTCGTTTCCTGAGGTTTTTTCGGTATTAGATGAGGTGCACGACCGTACCTTGCGGGGTGTTTTTCATTGTTTTACGGGCACTGCTGAACAGGCATCCAAAATAGCGGAATATGGATGTTTTATGATGGGTATTGGTGGAGTGGTTACCTATAAAAACAGCAATCTTGCCGGGATACTGAAGGGAATATCAACCGAGTTACTGTTACTGGAAACCGATGCACCTTATCTTACCCCGGTACCCTTTCGGGGTCAGCGTAACGAACCGGCTTATATTTCATATATTGCCCAATGTGTGGCCGATGCATTGCAGATATCTATTGTAGAACTTTCCGAAATCACTGAGAAAAATGTCCATCGTATGTTTTTTGAACGAAACTCATGAAAAGACCAGATATATTAATTATTTATACCGGCGGTACCATAGGTATGATGCAGAACCCGGCAACCGGAGAGCTGGCGCCGTTTGACTTTGAACATTTGATGCAGCAAATGCCCGAGTTGCACAGGATAGGTGTGAACGTACATACGCATAGTTTTCAAAATCCGGTGGACAGCTCTAACATGACACCTGAATTATGGCAGAAACTTGCAAAACTGATTGTTGAGAATGAGAGTAAATACAATGGGTTTGTAGTATTACACGGTACAGATACCATGAGCTACACAGCTTCTGCCCTTAGTTTTATGCTGGCGGGACTTTCCAAGCCGGTTATATTCACAGGTTCGCAATTGCCCATGGGGATTATTCGTACCGACGGAAAAGAGAATTTTATAACGGCTGTAGAAATTGCCGCTGCCTGTTACGCAGACGGTGAACCGGTTGTGCAGGAGGTAGCCGTGTATTTTGAATACAGATTATATCGTGGAAATCGCACAACCAAGGTAAGTGCTTCGCATTTTGATGCTTTTGCTTCTCCAAATTATCCGGTTTTGGCCGAAGCCGGTGTGGATATTCAATACAATCGTGAAGCATTACTGATACCCGAAATGAAAGCACAACGTTTTCATTTTGAAATTGATACTAATGTAACAGTAATTCGGGTGTTTCCGGGTATTACTGAATCGTCGTTACAACACATGTTGAGCGTACCCGGTTTGCGCGGAGTGGTTATAGAAACTTATGGTGCCGGCAATGCACCTTCAGCTCCCTGGTTTTTAAATGCGCTTGAAGAGGCAATACTAAAAGGAATTGTTTTGGTTAACATTACACAGTGCCTTCGCGGTCATGTGGATATGACACGTTATGCCACAGGTGTTGGTATGCAAAAAGCCGGAGTAATTAACGGGTTCGACGCTACTACCGAAGCTGCTGTTACCAAGTTGATGGTTTTACTGGCAGCAGGAGACACCCCGAAGGAAACTGCACAAAAATTTACATCGCAAATAGCCGGAGAATTTACTGTGCCTTCTATATTGGGCCGTCTGCCTTTGGTACGCTCGTAACCCCGTTTTAATTATGACTTTGTCTGCCAAAACCGAAATATATTTTCACGTAGGTACGGGTAAAACCGGGACTACGTTCTTGCAGTACAGGGCATTTCCTAAATTTCAAGGCGTCCGGTATATTCAACGAACGCAGTACCGAAAGGCAGCAGAGATCATTAAAAAGGAAGGTCCTGGTAAATATTTTTTAAGCTGGGAGATGGATCAGCAGCTGGAAGAGGAAGTTGGAAAATGGGCAGCCCGGTTTCCTGATACGCATGCCATCATTGTTTTCAGAAAACACGACTCTTATCTGGCGTCCCAGTATCGCCGGTTTGTTAAAAATGGTTTTCGGGGCGACTTAAAGTCTTTTCTTGATATTGAAAAGGATACCGGTCTCTTTAAAATTAACGATTTTACTTACATGCGGCAGGTAAAAATTCTTGAGGAGGCTTTTGAAAGGAAACCCACTGTGCTGTTTTATGACGATATGGTAAAAAATCCGGCAGGCTTTGTCAGTACTATTGCCGGATTAATGGGGGCTGAAGTAGATACTGCTAAGGTGAATTTCAACAAGAAGCACACATCGTATTCCGAAAAACAATTGAAGGCTATGATGGCTGTAGGTCGTTATTTGAATATGCGTAAGCGTCGGATATTTAAGAACGGAGCCCTGCATCTGATGTGGAAAATTGGTTTTGGTGCCTTGAGATATTCCATTTTGTACGGATCCAGGGTGTTGCCGGCTTTCTGCTTTACAAAAAGTCCTTTGATAAACTCCGGCGAACTGCAATCTGTTGCAGCGTACTTTCAAAAAGACTGGGAAGAAGTGGCAGAATATGCCCGGTGATCATGTTTTGAACCGGACGCGTAATCTCTTCAGGGCTTTTATTTATATTTTTGTTTACTGTAATAAACAAATTTGTGAATTTATGCTTAGTGTAATAAGCAAAATGTCGATATTATAAATAAAAAACGGAGGCAAGTGCCTCCGTTTGAATTAGAAAGTAGTGCTCTTTATTTGGCAGCCTCTTCGCCTTCTTTTTTGGCGCCACGGGCCATTTTCACACCCACGACCACCGAAGCGGCAGGGGCAAGAATTTTAAGGCCATTTATTTGGAGATCTTTTACACGAACCATATCTCCAATGTTCATCTTAGAGATATCCAGAGTAATAGACTCAGGAATATCTTTGCCAAGCCCTTCTACCTGAAGCTTTTTGAACGGGGTAGATAATTTGCCTCCCATGATTACTCCGGGAGCAGCACCTGTTAGACGCACAGGTAGTTCTACCCTGATATTTTTGTCGTGGGTAATTTCAAGGAAATCAATATGCAGAAATGCGTCAGTTACCGGATGAAATTGTTTTTCCTGGATAATCGCCGGAATGGATTTTCCGCCAATTTCAAGGTTTATCTGGTACACATCAGGAGAATATACAATTCTTCTGAGGTCCATTTCCTTTACGGCAAACTGAACTTGTTCTTTACCGCCATATACTACACAGGGCACCATGCCATCGGCACGTAGTTGTGCAGCATCTTTTTTCCCTACGCTCGTACGTGCCGAGCCGCTCAATGATACTTGCTTCATGATTTAAATTATTGGATTATAAAATGTGAACTTATTGATTCGTAATTAATTACTTTTTTCATCACCGATGCAAACAAATCAGCAACCGATAATACTTTTATTTTGTCAGATGTTCTTTTTAATGGTAGGGTATCGGTTATCACCAATTCCTGCAACACAGATTTTTCAATTCGGTCAATTGCGGGTCCCGAGAGAATGCCATGCGTGCATATTGCCCTTACACTGCGGGCGCCGTGTTGCATGAACATATCGGCAGCTTTGGTTAAAGTACCGGCGGTATCCACCATGTCATCTACAATAATAACGTCCTTGCCGGTAACTTCACCAATCACAGTCATGCTCTCAATCTCGTTAGCCTTTTTACGTTGTTTGTAACATATTGCAAGATCGGCATTCAAATGTTTGGCATATGCATTGGCACGTTTGGTACCTCCAGTATCCGGAGCTGCCATTACCAGATTTGAACAATCTTGTCCCTGAATATAGCTGAGAAATACTGTTGAGCCAAATAAATGATCTACCGGAACCTCAAAAAAGCCTTGAATCTGGTCGGCATGAAGATCCATAGTCATGACGCGGTCAACACCTGCTGAGGTTAATAGATTGGCCACCAATTTAGCACCTATTGAAACTCTAGGTTTGTCTTTCCTGTCTTGCCTAGCATAACCGAAATAAGGCATAACCGCAATGATTTTTTTTGCAGAAGCACGTTTTGCAGCATCAATCATCATCAATAATTCCATAAGGTTGTCAGCCGGCGGCATAGTGCTTTGAATCAAAAACACATCCTGCCCGCGCACGGTCTCCTCAAAAGAAGGCTGAAATTCGCCGTCGCTGAATTCTGATATACTCACAGAACCTAAAGGTTGCCCAAAACTATTGGCTATTCGAATAGCCATTGGCATACTTGCCCTACCAGAAAATATTTTAACGCCTGCCGACATGATTTTTTTGGGAATGCAAAGGTATGCAATCAAAATCAAACTGCAAGATTTTATTTTTTTGAACCGGCGTAAACATAAATATCAAATATTGTGTGTGTTGTGAGGAGGTTGGGCGGTGCAACAAAGCATTTGCCCCGCAATCAGGTCACAAAGAAGTAACAAAAAGATTGAATTTTGAGAAAAAGATGTACTTTCGCACTCCCGTTTCCATGCGGGGTGTTTTATAGAAGATGCCGAAGTGGCGGAATTGGTAGACGCGCACGACTCAAAATCGTGTACCTTCGGGTGTGTGGGTTCGATTCCCACCTTCGGTACGTGCAGACCCGAGTATATCGGGTTTTTTTTTGCCTGTATTTTACTGCCCTTTTGTTGAAACTACTGGTTGAAACAGAGCTGCTTTGCAGTGTTGAGAAATTTGCTTTGAAGGGTTGAAAGTTGATTTTGTTGGGAGTTGGGAAGTGGATGCTTCGCAGTGTTGGGAGTTGGGAGAGCGAGATAACTTTGACTATCTCGTCTAAAAGAGTTCAATTTATGGGTTCATCCGTTTGTAAATATACATTTTTGCTGCCCCCCCCTGTTGGGCCTCCCAAAGACGCGCGGGGTGTGCCCACAGGGGTGCGTACGTGCAGGCATGTGTGTGAGTCTTTTCAAATAATAAAGAATGATATAATAATAAAACTAAAGTTATATTATATCATAAGAAAATGCAAACCAGTTCCTTAATATATTAGAATTTTTATAATAACACAACGTACTCTAAATTTTTTTTTTAATTCATACCATTCTACCTTGTTATATGACTTTGTGTTAAATCATTCAAAATGAAAAATTGTTATCATCTTATTGTATTGTTTCTTGCTGTTGGCTTAATCACTGCTTGTCAGGGGGAAGGCAAAGCTGAAAACAAAGATGAATTGAAAACTCTGATGTAAGAGGTACAGGAATTTGGAAAACCCATTTTACAGGATATTAGTGAATTTGATGTAAAGATGACCAGGGAGGTTAATGAGTACACAAATTCACTAAACATTAATGATTTAAAGTTGGCTGTAGATTCCGCAAGCGAAGAGGTGAATGTGGTGGCTGCACCTTTACTTGAGGATATTGAAACCGCAATAGGTGAATTATCAGAGGCACTTTCAGGTTTTCATTATGATATTCAGGAAGACAGTATGGCATTGGCGAGATTAAATGGATTTGATGAAATGCTTGAAGGGTTAGAGGCCGGCGAAGAGAATATTTTTAAAAAAGAACTGAGCAAATTGAAGGGGGATATTTCCGAGATGGAAAATGCTTGTCAGGTTTTTGAAAAGGAATTCAATAGAAATAAAACGATTATAGATTCTAAAATGTCAGAACCTAAGAACATTCTGTCTGGTGAAGAATAGAATATCAATTTGAATTCCGGAGATTGTTTTATTTACTTGCCTTACGCAAATACTCACAAATTCTTTTCACTTGATTTTTATTTCCCGAAAATTTTAGGCAACATCATGTGACCTCCACGGATTGATTCTCCTCAAAATATTTTTGCCCTCATTTCCATATTGATGTAGATTTATTTATGTGCAGTTTCTATGCAATTAATTGGCATTATGTTTGTTAAGTTGTTGTCTCAATATTAAATTTTATGAAGACAATTACATTAATCGTTTCTTTGTTGCTCACCGGGTTCACTTTACCGCTACAGGCTCAGGAAATTCTCATGGAGGTTGCTTTCAAAGTAGATTGGACTGACCAGGTAAGAATTAGTGTGGGTGGCGCAGTGGCCGATAAAAAGCGTCAGGAAATTCACAACGGTAGTAAAGTTGGTAATGTAACCATTGACCCAAAAATCTTTGCGAAAATGGAACAAGAACTAGGTGGTCCTTATTATTTTAAGGTAGAAAAGTATGGTATAGGAGATTTGCGTAAAGTTACCCTTACTGATGTAAAGAAGAATACTTCCATTAAAGGGTTATACAGTGTTGCAAAACGCGAATTTATCTTTGCAAGTGCCGCCGGACAGAGACATAATAAAAACTGTGGTAGTGTTTCTTTAGGTACCATCAAAGGGAAATTCAGCAGTGATTTTAATAAACTGGAATCGGGTGAATTTTCTTTGGGTTTTATTGCCGGATGTGAACCGGTTTTGATAGGTGCCGGTGCTACCTTTTTCTTTTCCGGCACCTCAGCATCTGATGTTATGGTGAGTCAGAACATAGCCGGTACAGGAATTATTAGTTTGCCGGAAGACAGCAAGGAAATAAAGGCATTGCTAACAGATAATAAGTGGATTCCGGTTCTTAGTGTAATTAAGGGAACCAAGATTCAGGCAAAACCCACTGATTTCGCAAATTTTAATTCAGACGGTACCTATAATTCAGCTTTGTTGGGTATTGCAGAAAAGGGTACCTGGGAATATGATGCCGATGTAAGGTCACTTACGCTGAAACTAAGTAAATCAACAAATACATATTTTATTACCGAATTGAGCGATACTTTGTTGAAATTGCATTCTTTTAACGATGAATTTATTTTACGGCCAGAAAAGAAGACAGTAATAAATCCAGATGATTATTCGGCCAAAACCAACCTTTTAGCGGGGGAATGGAAGATTAAAAGTCATCGCAACGGACTGATTAAAATTGGACATAAACCTTTAGATTTCGTAAAATTTTATCACGATGGTACCTATGAGCATACCGCCTTTGGAATCTATGCCAAAGGTACCTGGAAATGGGACGAAAAGGAAGAAACGGTAACCATTCAATGTAATGGTGGAAGTGTTTGGAATATCAAGAAATTAGATGTTAAAATTTTGAATATGCATAAATGGAAAGATGAGCATATCGAACTATATAAGCCGTAAATGCAGGAAATTTTCTAAAGATTATAATGAGATTTTGCCAAATTTGCAAATAACCTGATATTATATGAAAAAGATGCTTCTACTTCTTTTAGTGGTTCAAAGTTTTTCCCTTTTCGCTCAAATTGGATTCATGGACACAGATATGCGCTTTTACAGAAAGGCGAATATCCATGTTAATGAGTATTATATACTTTGGTTTGAAAAAGACAGCGAAGGAAATTTAAGCGGCAGTCTTCATCATGAATGGACAGAATTTAGCCAGGAGTTGGGTAGTGAAATTAAGGCGGGAGATGATATTATAGTTTTTGACGTAACGAATTATAAGGACTTTGGAAATGTGTATACCATTACCTTCAGTAACGACAGCATTATTTATGTTGCCTGGGATCATGAAATGGAGAAGATTTGGCTGGAAGTTTGGACACTGAAAAACGGAGAATTGGAATACACAGATGAAGTGTATTTAGGTGAGTCTCAAATAGAAGTGTCTTCTGCCGATATGTTCGGATTTGTTCCTGAATCCTCAGTCCTTCAAGGGGTACCCCTTGAAGAGAGTATTGAGATAGATTGGAAATCGATATTGGGAGAGGATGATGTTCGCGGCGAATTCTTAAATTATTCTGCGAGCCTAGAGTCGGTTGCTCTGGTGGAGGCAACTGAATCCTTTATCGATGATGAGGATTATGCTTATAGCGCCGATTTGGTTTTTGATAATCATCCTGGTACGGCCTGGATTCCTGATTCTGAATCTGTTGATGGATATCCTGCCGGTGCTTTTATTGAATTAAAAGGCAGTGTTCCAAATAATAAATTGTACATTTTGAACGGGTTGCAATATGATATTGAGAGTTTTTGGGCGAATTCACGCGTTAGGATTTTTGAACTGTTTATTGACGGTAATTATATTGGAACCATTGAGCTTCAGGATGTCATGGGAGCTCAGGTGGTTGAGATTGCTGAGCTTGAGGCCTATAAGGATGGAGTAGTTGATGCTGAAGTTACCATTCGCCTTGTCATTTCTGAGGTGTATCCGGGAAATGATTATAAGGATGTTTCTATTTCTGAAATTTATGCCCGATAAGGCTTTCATTGGTTTTTTGAATGGATGCAGCCACCGGTTTTTAAGCGCCATATTTTGTCAGGGGCGCTTTTCCGGTTTTGGAAAGTTTACTGCTCCACAGGTACCACAACCAGAACACAAAAGCATATACCAGAATTGTAAAGGTATAATTGTGATTGAAGGTCAGGCTTTCCGGGCTTTTCTCGGCAATAATGGTAAGAATGGCAACACGAATGGCATTGATGAGGTGGATACCCAAAATGCCTGCCGGAATAAACCACAGCTTTTTCTTCAGCGGCCCGGGATAAGCAACAACAAAGATGGCAAATAGCGCGAAGAGGATAAATCCGTTGCAGGCGTCGCCCACCCATACGCCATTCAGATCGCTTTCGGCTAGCTTAATGGTAACCTCCGACTGGTCGTAGTCGGCAACGGTACTGTATCCAAAGGGCATCAGCAACCATTTGGCAACATATACCAGAGTGATGCTCATATATCGGTCAGCAGAAGTATAGGGACTCAGATATAATTCGTACACTCCATACCAAAGCATATACAGTGCAAAGGCAATGACTAAAAAACGGATTACAGGATTTTTCAAACCGCGCATATTTTTAAGGTAAGAAAAACGGAGCCGTTCAGCTCCGTAATTTTATTCTTTGGTTTCGTTAAAATCTTCCTTTTGTGCTTCCTGTTTTTTGCTTTTCATGGCGTCGTAAGCTTTTTTACCTCCCAATGCCAGACCTGCAGCTACAAGAAAACCGACACCACCGTCAATGGGAATGCAGGGGGGGGGCCAGCATGGGGGTGGACCTCCACCGGGAGGGCCTCCGGGACCACCGCCGGGGCCGGGACCCGGGCCGGGCTGTGCAGCCACTTCATTCAGTAATAGCATAGCTGCAATTACTGCGGTGGCTGACAATATTGTAATGAATACCTTATTCATGGGTGCAAAGATAGGTCTTATTTTAATATACAATCTTCTTTACTACTTTTTCTGTTCCAAAATCGACGACAACCATGTACACGCCACGGGCATCTGATGGCAGGAACAGTTCGTAGGTATATGGTTCTGCCAAAACGCGGGTAGGTTCATTCACCACCTGACCTAAGCTATTATATAAGGTAAGACTTCCTTCCTGCATGTCCGGGTAATTATCTATCATCACGGTAACAGTACTTCCAAAGTTTCTAACACTTACAAAGTCAGCTAGTGATACAGAAATAGGTTCCTGCGAACGGCAGTCTCCGTCTTTGCTTACAATCAGTGTAAAGCGGGTTTCATCTTTACCGTCACCCTCACTGGTAAATGTGTAGCTTGCCCTGCGCAAATCGGTGTATTCGCCGGTTTTGTTGTCTAATAACTGAACGCAGCTATAGGTGTCAAAAGCGTCAATCAGTTCGGCTGCAATGGTGTATTGACCGGATTTAAAAGCGTTGTACATTACCGGAATCTCTACACGGTCTTCTTCCAGACGAAGGTCTTTCCGTGTCAATTCACCCGATTCGTTCACAAACGCCATGGTGGGAGGTGTAGAGGATACTTCTGGATGCAGCGGAATGCGCAGCATTTGAATGTCTTCCCGTGCTATATCGCGGGTTAAGGCTGTAAAGTCTACCACGCTACGGCAAATGGCATCGGTGGTATTGCTGCTAAGTACCAGCGAAAGTGTGCCCGTAACGGCCATCCTTGGCGAACGAACAAACACAGGAGTGGTAGTAATTTTTGAAGATTGCGGAACGGTTAAAAAGTTTACGCCACCGGAATTGTAAAGCCAAAATCCCTGTCCGCTGCTGATGTGACCGGCACTGCTTACATTTCCTGATGAGGTACCGGAGGCACCATCATACCACTCATAGTTACCCGTGGTGGGGTCGTAAATATAAAAATAATTACCAATACCGCCTCCTTTGGTACACAGGTCAAAATCAATGGCCGAAGGGAAAGGGTTACCCACCAGGTTCCAGGCTGTACGTGCTGTAAGAGTAGCTGAGCCTGTAGTAAAAGCATACGTACCGGTAACATCGGCCACGGCTCCGCTGAAAACATTTAAATCGTCTCCCAGGAAAATTTCATAACCTAAACCACGGGTGATGGCAGTATCGGGACGGCTGAATTTTTTATAAACCTGACTTGTAGCATTATACCGCATTAAAGATTTATAGCATCCTGAACTGCTGTATGCACAACCGTCAGGGAACGAAGGCCCGGAGATAATAAAATCGTCGTCCCATTGTGTGGCTTCGGCTCCGGCAACAGGGGGAGCGATGTCGCGGTAACGGGCCACACCCGCGCCAATGTATCTTCTAACGGTAATATTGTCGGTGGTGCTTATTAGTGCATTGGCTGCAATAAAGGCATCAAGAGTTGCCGTTGAATTCAAAGTAAGAAGACTGTTTTGGTCAAAAGTGCCTGCTGTTGTTGTTAAGGCCCTATGCAAAAGTATGCCTGCGCCACCCGTAATGGAAGCCCCTGCGGCATTGCTTAAAGTAAGGTTGTAAAATTCTGCCTGAGAGGAACCGCTGATGCTTTGCGCAGCTGAGCCGTTGAACGTGATAGTACCGTTGCGCGGATTGATTGTTCCGTTGCAAGCCAAATCGCCCCTTAAAGACAAGGCATTATTGGCGGCACCAACATCCAGAGTGCCATTCACGGTTACATCATCGTAAAAAATTGTACTTGTAGTTAATTCAAGTACAGCACCTGCTTCAACAACGACAGCAGTTGGTAAAGAAACATTTGTTCCGCTTAACAATTGTGGTGTTCCCGGTCCGTCAAAGGTAAAAGTTGCTGTATTGAGTAACTGGCCGCCGAGTAGAATCATATCGCCACCTACATTGCAGTCAAATCCCTGAAAGTCAACAAAAGTATTAAAGTGGTTGGCAGTATTGAAATCATTAACAACTACCAAGTCCTGAATTGCGTAGTATGTATTGGCTGAACTAAAAGCAACCAGGGTAAGATCGTAATAACCTGATTCGGTTTGTGGTATATTGTTGGCGTTTGCCCGTATTACTACTTCGCTGCCCGGGTTGTGTGCCCTGAAAATTCCAGACGTCATCACCGCATCTGTATTCAGGTCAATAAAACCATGATTTTCGAAAATGCCTGAACCGTCGGTGGGCGTTTCGTTAATGGTTGTATTTACCCGCATGTATAAATCCCCAAAATTCCTGAGCACTGCACCGGGGCGAACATAGATACTTCCCGGAAAGGAAAGATCCAGTGTGGTTCCTGCCAGAATATCTGAAGTACCTAAACGTCCCAGAATACGACAACTGGAGGCGAAAGACCCCGTGCCGCCAACAGTGGCACTGTTTAAATAGATATAGGGTATTGAACCCGATACACCACTGATTGTTCCATTGTTGGTAAGAGACGTTTCAAAATAACCGTATGAGGATGCTGTATTGAAACTTAAGGTTCCGCCATTGTTTATGGTTAGGTTACCGGCATTAAAACTTCCGTTGGTTGTAATGGTATGACCAATTAGAATGGTTACGTTATCATTGTTGTCCGGAATACCGTCAGCATCGGTGCCGGCTGTAAGTGACCACGTACCTGCAAGTTGCCATGAACCCGAACCGGCACTTTGAAATGTTGCCGCCTGAACAGAGCTAAAGGCAATTATACCAGTGGTAGCTAGCATGTTACGGTTATATCTGTTGATTAGCAATCGGAGTAATCTCTTTTTCATGCTTCAAAAATAGCAGTTTTGAGTGAAAATACAAAATCATTTTCCCTTCGTTTGATGAAATTGCCTATTTACGTGACCAACTTTCGTCTTAAAATCTCAGGAGTGTGTTTGTATCTCAGGTATTCACCTATCTTTGCAGCCGATGGCGGAGTTAAAAACCAAAAAACCGAAACCCGGCGGAGGATTGTTCGATCCAAAGGACATTCAGAAGATTTTCCGTGTACTGCGCAAAAATATTCTGATTCTTATTTTTATACCCGGTGTATTTGCATTTTTGGGATACGTATCTGCCTTCAGGCTTAGTACTTATTATGGAGCTGTGTGTGAAGTGGAGCTGAAGGAACAGGATGTTTACAACTATCAGCAGGGAATTTTTTATAAACAACTGGGTTATTATTATCCCTACCAGGACATTGCAAACCAAATTAGGGTTATCCAGTCGCAGGACATGGTAAAGCGCACCATAAAGAAATTGAATTTCGGGGTTTCTTATTATTACGTAGGCCGCTTCAGAACTACAGAAACGATCAGTGGTAATCCGTATAAGGTGGTTGCAAATTTTTCGGCATCGCCCAAATTGTACGAGAAAGCTTTTGAACTAAAGATCATTGATTTTGAGAAATTTGAAATTAAGTGTGAAGATGAAGACCTGGGTCTAGGTACTATAGAAGGACGTTTTGACAGTTTGGTGGTAGGCAAAAACTGGACACTGAAAATTCAGCGAACGCCTATGTTCACATCTAACCGTACCGAAACCATTGCGGCGTCTGCATATAAGTTTGTAATTCACAGCGAAAATTATTTGATTAGCAAATACCGCGGTTCCATGAAGGTGGAAAATGTAGAGAATAGTACCATCCTCAAAATTACGGTGGAAGATGAAGTTCCCGAACGCGCAGTGCGCTTTCTGGATACACTTACCTCCGTATATGTCAACTATTCTACCGAAGAGCGATTTGAAATCAATGCCCGTACATTGCATTATATCGACAAACAGTTACAGGAAGTGATTGTGGTTTTAAACTCCATTGAAGATACCCTGGAAGATTACCGCAGCGAACGCGGAATATTGGATTTAGGAATGGAAAGTGCGGAATATTTTAAAAGGTATATTTCTCTGGATATGCAGACGAGATCTTTGCGAATACAATTAGAATCCATGCTTTCGTTAGAAAATTATGTATTGACATTGAGGGATGGTGAAGAATTGTTGCCTCCTTCCACTTACGTGACAAGTTCTGATAACTATCTTGAAAAGTTATTGCAACAGCTGTATACAATGCAAATTAAACGTAATAAAATATTGAGAACCAACAAGGAAGGGAGTCAGGCGATGGTCATCCATGATCTGGAGGTTCAGGATTTGAAGAGAAATTTATTGCAGTACATAGATAACGACAGGGATGCCATTAACGAGAAAATTAAAGCTGTTGAAGAGGAAATAGGTGGGTATAAAGGATTGATAAGTGGAGTACCAACGCTACAACGGGGCTTGTTGAATATTTCGCGGAAACTGGAGGTGAACCAGAAACTGTACATGTCTTTACTGGAGCGGCGGGCAGCCACAGTGATTGAGCGGGCGGGTATAATTCCATCCACCAAGTTAATAGAGCGTCCCCGCAGTATTGGTGCCACGCGTCCCGATAAAAATAAAATACTGATTACCTGGCTTGCCATTGGCATTGTCATGGCTGCTGCCATTGCCATGGTGCGCACCATGTATATGGACCGGGTGGAAAACGCCCGGCGTATGGCCGACCTCACCACACTCCCTATTGTGGGAGAGGTAGTGCAGTTAAAGGCATCCGAAAACTGGATAAAAGATTTAAGCCCTAAACATTCTGTTGTAGAATCTTTCAGGACGGTGCGCACGAATCTGGAATTTTTTGTTCCCGATAAAAAACACTCCCGTGTGTTGTTATTCACCTCCATTCTGCAAGGGGAAGGAAAAACATTTTGTTCCACCAATCTGGCAACATTGTATGCCATGTCGGGCAGAAAGGTTTTATTGCTTGAATTTGACCTGCACAAGCCGGGGGTGTACAAGTTGCTGCACCAAAACCATGAAACCGGTCTCAGCAATTACCTGATGGGTAAATGTGGCTGGCGCGAAATTATTGTGCCGTCCGGGGTTGAAAACTTATCTGTAGCATTTGCAGGACCTCTGCCTCCCAACAGTTCTGAATTGATACTATCTGAACGAATGGAACAGTTTTTTACGGAAGCTCAGCAGGATTTTGATTTGATTGTGGTGGATACTCCACCCATAGGGTTGATTACGGATGCTTTTGTGTTAATGAAGTATAGCGATGTAAATGTGTGTGTTATGAATTGCAAGGTGGCCCGCCCGCAGGAAGTGCGCTTTATTGAATCCATTATTGAGCAAAACAATATTCCCAACATGGCATTGCTGGTGAACGGGGTGCGCCGCAAAAAGTGGCGTTATTATTATCGTGGTTATGGTTACGGTTACGGTTATGGTTACGGTTATGGTTATGGTTATGGTTATGGTTACGGCTACGGCAGTGATTCACAAAGGAAAAAAACTACCTAAATGTCTCTGATTGAACAACGATATACTCCGCACGGTAAAAAAGTAAGTGGCGGTAAGGATGCGGCAGGTCAATGGATGCAGATGATTCAGCTGGGACTTACCCTTGGATTCCGCAATATTAAGTCAAAGTACAGGCAAAGTATTCTGGGTATGTTCTGGGCTTTTGTACCACCTGTTTCCACAGCGATTGTGTGGATATTTTTATCGGGTTCGGGTGTAATACGCATGCAGGAAACGGGAGTACCTTACCCGGTATATGTAATTTTTGGCACTACCCTGTGGCAGTTGTTTGTACAAGGTGTGAATGTACCCATGGCTGCCGTTAACGGCAATAAAAGTATTTTAATAAAAATAAATTTTTCGCGCGCTTCTGTTTTGGTGGCCGGTTTAATTGAGATGCTGATTCCCCTGATGGCGGCTGCCATTATTATGCTTGTGGTAATGATTTGGTACGGAATTGTTCCCGGTCCTGAACTGGCTGCCGGATTGATGATGATGATACTGTTTATTTTATTGGGTTTCTCTTTGGGACTATATCTGCTGCCTGTTGGCTTGCTGTACAAAGATGTACAGTACGGATTAGGAACTTTTCTGCAATTTATGATGTACCTGTCACCGGTTATATATCCGCAAATCCGGTTTCCGGGATTCGGACAAGTATTGGATTACAATCCGCTGAGTCCCATCGTCGTTTCTGCCCGCGAATGGATTTTGAATATGCCCTCTACCTACGGCTACGAATACCTTTTGTATTACCTGCTGGGAGTAACTGCAATTTTATTATTGGGATTGCGTATTTTCAGAATCAGCATGGAAGTGTTGATTGAGAGAATGGGGACGTGAGTTGGGAGAGCTGCCTGGCAGCGATGAGGGTTGGGGGAGGCGCTACGCAGGGTTGCCGGGTGTTTAAGTTGAAATGTGAACAGATATGGGAGTAAACAGGGAAATGCCGTTTGAGCGTTTAAGGGTGTGGAAGGATGCTCTGAGGTTTACCCTGCACATTCACCGGGTAACCCGGAGTTTTCCGGCTGAGGAAAAGTATATTCTTGTTTCACAGTTGAAGAGAGCAGCCGATGCGGTGTGTCTCAATATTGCTGAAGGTGCAACAGCCGGCTCAAGAATTGAATTCAGAAGATATTTAGAAATTGCACGCAAATCTGGTATGGAAGTACTTGCCGGGGCATACATTACAAAAGAGCGAAGCTTATTAAACGACGCTGAACTTAATGAAATAAAGTTGGCTGTAAATCCGCTTGTTGGCCGTTTAGTGAATTTAATTAAGTATCTTAACCGGGAAATTGATACCGGAAACACCGTTGTTAGAGAGGTTGATGTTCAGTGTGTTGTTGATATTGATGATGATGATGCCGATTTGATTTCTTGTATGAACGAATTCTTGGATTAGGCTAATTTGATAACCAATCATGTTAAACAATGTAAAACACCGCATATCGCAAGGAGAAGATTCAACTACTGAGTTTAAGACTTCATTTAGTGAAGAAGTGATTATCACGTTGGTAGCCTTTGCCAATACCAAAGGAGGAACCGTTTATGTTGGTGTTCATGATGAGGGAAAGGTTAAGGGTGTTGATTTAGGAAAAGAAACCATCCAGAAATGGATGAACGAAATCAAATCCAAGACTCAGCCTTCAATTGTGCCCACTATTGAAGTTCATTGTATAGTTGAAAAAAATGTCGTATCAATTCATGTTCAGGAATTCCCTGTTAAACCACTTTCGTTCAAAGGAAGGTATTTCAAGCGGGTAAATAATTCAAATCATCAATTATCACCAAATGAAATTACAGAGCTGAATCTTCAATCCCTGCAACTTTCCTGGGATTCATACACAAAGCCGGGGAAGAGTATTTTAGATTTAAGTGTCTATAAAATCAATAAGTTTATACTTATGGTAAATCAGTCAGGGCGGTTTAAACTTTCAGGAGAATGGCAAACCGATCTTGAGAAATTGGGGCTTATAAAAAAAGAAAGCATTACCAATGCTGCGTGGTTGCTTTTTGCAACGGACAATACGGAATACAATGTGCATTTGGGAAGATTCAAAACTCCGTCATTTATTATTGATGATAAAATACTGAATTCAACTTTGTTTGAAGCAGTAGAGGAAATAATGAATTACATTATTGGACAGATTAAGGTGGCGTTTGAGATAACGGGCAAAACAACCAAAAGAACAGAAATTTTTGAATATCCATTACCTGCCTTACGAGAATTGGTTTTAAATGCGATTATTCATAGAGATTATTTAAGCCCAATTGATACACAAGTCAAGATATTTGATCAAACTATTTCTTTTTATAATCCGGGTAAATTATATGGAGATTTGACTATTGAGCAATTACAAATGGATAATTATCAGGCTAATACAAGGAATAAGCTGATAGCTGAGGCTTTTTATCTTGCCGGCGATATAGAAAAATATGGCAGTGGATTTATTCGTATAAGAAATGAAATAGCATCCTATCCAACTATGCAGTATAAATATCAGGAAATAGCCAATGGTTTTTTTGTAGAATTGAGTTATGTAAAACAAAAGACAACGAATATTACAGAAAAACCCACAGAAAACCCCACAGAAAACCCCACAGAAAACCCCACAGAAAACCCCACAGAAAAACACACAGAAAAACCCACAGAAAAACTAACGAATAATCAAATAGACATTTTAAAGCTAATATTTGAAAACCCTAACATAAGCAGCAGGGAATTAGCAGACTTTCTACAAATCAGAGCAGATAGTGTGAGAGAAAATATATCAAAACTAAAGAAGAAAGGACTGATAAAGCGTATCGGCCCCGCAAAGGGCGGACATTGGCAAATTATAAGTGAATTTTGAAAGATTTCTACGCAGCGATGAGGGTTGGGGGAAGCGCTACGCAGGGTTGGCGGGTGTTTTAGTTGAAATGTGAACAGATATGGGAGTAAACAGCGAAATGCCGTTTGAGCGTTTAAGGGTGTGGAAGGATGCTCTGAGGTTTACCCTGCACATTCACCGGGTAACCCGGAGTTTTCCGGCTGAGGAAAAGTATATTCTTGTTTCACAGTTGAAGAGAGCAGCCGATGCGGTGTGTCTCAATATTGCTGAAGGTGCAACAGCCGGCTCAAGAATTGAATTCAGAAGATTTTTAGAAATTGTACGCAAATCTGGTATGGAAGTACTTGTCGGGGCACACATTGCCTCATCTTCATCCCTCAACCCCTATCCCTCATCCAATTCCCCCTATCCCTCATCCCGAAACATTTCCTGATATCAAAATCTTAATTACCTTCGCACCATGACCGATACTGAAGTACTGGTAGAGTGTAAGGGCGTAAGCAAGAAATTTGCGCGAAATCTTAAATCTTCTCTTGCTTATGGTTTAAAAGATATCAGTAAGGCCGTTGTGGGCGCGGGCGGTAGCCGCAGTAATGCACGCGGCAATGAATTCTGGGCAGTAAAAGACGTGAGTTTTCAGTTAAGAAGAGGCGAATGTCTGGGGTTGATTGGCCACAACGGAGCAGGCAAAAGCACCTTGCTGAAAATTCTGAATGGTTTAATACGCCCCGATGAAGGCGAAGTAATAGTACGTGGACGCGTGGGCGCACTCATTGAACTGGGTGCCGGTTTCAATCCCATCCTCAGCGGCCGCGAAAATGTGTATATTAACGGACAGATTCTGGGCTTTACAAAGCAGGAAATCGACGAAAAACTGGAAGACATTATAGAATTCTCTGAAATAGGCGAATTCATTGATACCCCGGTGCAAAATTACAGCAGCGGAATGAAGGTTCGCCTGGGTTTTGCAGTGGCTGCGCAAATGGAACCCGATGTGCTGATTATTGATGAGGTGCTGGCCGTTGGGGATGTCGGGTTTAGAATAAAGTGTTATAATAGAATTGGCGAATTAGTGAGAAACTCTGCGGTTATTATTGTTTCGCACTCAATGCCTGCAATTGGCCGAATTGCAAATCGTGGTATTTTAATGAATAAGGGTGAAGTCAAAGTGG
Organism: uncultured Weeksellaceae bacterium; assembly: GCA_964508605.1. Classification (GTDB taxonomy): domain Bacteria; phylum Bacteroidota; class Bacteroidia; order Flavobacteriales_D; family CAZDUI01; genus CAZDUI01. The sequence continues at coordinate 70,509 of CAZDUI010000001.1, forward strand.
ATTCAGTTGAATTAACTAATGTTATTGATGAATATAACCGTGGCTTTAATGAGCAGGTAAATAGTAGGTTAGATGCGATTTCTGATGAGATTAGTTTAACTGGTGTTAGATTTAAGAATGGATTAACGGATGATAATTATCGTTATGGTGAAATGATATTTATACAAATTGAATTTGAAACAATTAAATTAGTGGAATTACTATATTTAGGTCTTGTTTTTATTGACAAGGAAGAGAAAATTATAGCATCAACAAGAGTATCTATGAAAGACATTAAAATTGGCAATAAAATGATTGATGTTAAAGTGGAAAATTTATTTAATATGGGGAATTATACCATTACTGTAGTGGGAATGGATGTTGATTCGAATGGGGGGAAGAAGATTGTTTTTAGGCATGGTGCTGCCCTCTGTTTTCGCGTCATAGATTCAATATCGATAAGTGCATCTCCAATAATTCTAAAAAATTGCCATGAGGTTATTTAGGAGTATTTTACGTGTTCCGGAATAAGTGAATGATTAATTAGAATTATGAAAATTTTTAGAAATAAAAAAGACGTTGGAATTCCTCTAATGAATGACGATTTAACATTTTTTGATGAGACAAAACGTTATTCAACAGGACATCATATTTTTTTAGCTTGTATGCCTAAATCTGGTTCGACCTTTTTATCAAATGTATTATCAGATGTTTCTGGATATAAAAATGTTCAATTTCGTATCAAACCTTTTGATCATTCTTTGGAACAGGATATTTACTTTCCGGCCCTTATAAAGTTTAAAGATTGCAATACTATAACTCAACAACATACAAGGGGGGCGTCTTCTAATTTTAAGATGCTAAGATCAATAAATGCAAATATTTTGATTTTAACGCGAAATATATTTGATGTTGTGATAAGTACATATGATCATATAGAGAATGCAAAAATTATCGGTAGTGCTTTGGCTTATGGTGATTATAATTACTTTAAATTGAGTAGAGATGAAAAGCTTAATAGAATAGTAGATTTAGTAATTCCATGGCATATTCATTTTTTTGTATCGTGGTATGATAGATATGAGACTGAAAATTATGAGAGAATGATTTGGATATGTTATGAGGAAATGATTTCAAATGAAATTGATTTTTTTTATAATTTGTGTTTGAAAAATGATATAATTTGTAATACACAAAGAATAGAGGAGATTGTTTTAAGGATAAGGCAAAATTCCGTTAAGAGTAGGTTGAATAAAGGAGTGCATGGGAGAGGTGAACAATTGACAGAGGTACTGAAAAACAGAATAATATCTTACACTAATTATTATCCGCATGTGGATTTTTCCCGGATCGGAATTATTGCTAAAGCAAATTAAATGTTACTAAGAAAATTTCTGAGATATAAGCGAATTGATAAGTTACTTGAGAAGTATTCTTTTAATGAGAGAGATACCGGGGATTTATGTAAATTACCGGATACTGATTTTTTCATAATATCCTTGCCTAAATGTGCAACTTCTTCTTTGCATTACAGTATACTGGAAACAGGAAATAATTCTTTTCATGGTCATTCTAATCAATGGTTATATCGAACAATATCCAATGGAAAAATTCTTAAACAATTCGGAATTGGTTGGGAAGAATTGATAGAGTACCGGTTAAAAAAGAAGAGTGGACAAATTTTTATCTTTTGTGGATTTAGAGAACCGGTTTCACGATATTTTAGTCTTGCTAATGAGTTGAAGTTGAAATTTAATAGCGATTTGTGTGAGCAGATCTCATATAAAGTTAATAATTTAGAACCTTGGTCTCAAATGACTCCTGATGAAGTATTTAATATTTTAAGCAAGATTATGGGAATCGAAGTGCTGAACACTGTATTTGATAGAGAAAGGGGTTTTAATGTAACAGTATCAGGACGAATTACATTACTAGTGTATAGAATTGATGCGATTAGAAATGTAGAACAGTATATTCAGGAGAAAATATTAAAGAAATTTATTCTGAAACCGGTTCGGATTGCTGAAAATGAGATCTATATTAATTTTATGCGGGACCTTAAACTGCCAATGGACGAACTTAGAATTTTATATAACGATAAATATGTTAGATATTTTTACTCCGATGATGAGATATTGCATTTTAAGAAGAAATTTAGTATTAATTAAAGAGAAATAAATGAAAGTAGTAATTTTTGCCGGGGGGCTTGGCACACGCCTGATGGAGGAAACAGAGGCCCGTCCGAAACCTATGGTTGAAATTGGTGGTAAACCCATTTTGTGGCACATCATGAAAATTTATGAGGCATATGGGTTTAATGAGTTTATCATATGTCTGGGGTACAAAGGCTACATGATTAAAGAGTATTTTATGCATTACTTTATGCATAATTCGGATGTTACAATAAATCTTGAGACGAATGGGATTGAGATACATGAAGCGCGTGGTGAGAGATTCAAAGTAACGCTGATTGATACCGGGGTGAATACCAAAACAGCCGGAAGGTTAAAAAGGATTAGAAAACATGTGGAAGGAGAGACTTTCATGCTGACATATGGTGACGGATTGACGGATCTTAATATTAATGATTTGTTAGAATTTCATAAGAAGTCGGGGCGAATAGCGACGCTTACCAGTATTCAGCCTGCCGGAAGATTCGGTTCTTTAGATATTGAGGATAATGGATTTGTTAAAAATTTCGTTGAAAAACCAAAAGGAGACGGTTTTTGGATTAATGGTGGTTTCTTTGTATTGGAGCCGGAAGTATTTAACTATTTACCCAATGAATCTGATGATATTATGTGGGAAGAAGAGCCCTTAACAAGTCTTGCTGATTCCGGACAACTGTCCGCATTGAAATACATGGGTTTCTGGAAATGCATGGATCACCTTCGGGATAAAATGGAACTCGAAAAATTATGGTCGACAAATTCGCCACCATGGAAAGTTTGGTAATATGTTTCAGGAAATATATAGAAATAAGCGGATATTAGTTACAGGTACAACCGGGTTTAAAGGATCTTGGCTTATGATGTGGCTGCGGGAGTTGGGAGCTGATGTTTACGGTTTTGCATTAGCACCTGATACATTTCCAAATCATTATTCGTTACTTGATCTGGATAATTGTACTACTTTAGGAGATATTGCACAAAAAGATTCACTTGAGACTTATGTAAAAACGGTACAACCCGATATTGTTTTTCATTTAGCGGCACAGTCGCTTGTTAGACGTTCCTACCGTGAACCTATTGAGACCTATCAAACCAATGTATTGGGAACGCTGAATCTCTTGGAGGCTTGCCGCAAGACGGCAAATGCTAAGTCTATCCTTGTAATTACTTCAGATAAAGTATATGAAAACAAGGAACAATCGGTCCCCTATAAAGAAACGGACATTTTGGGAGGTTATGATTTGTATAGTTCCTCTAAAGCTTGTGTTGAACTTCTGACCTCATCTTATGTTAGATCATTTTTTCATCCAATGGATTATGGTACGAAGCATGGGACATTAATAGCTACTGTGCGGGCCGGCAATGTGATTGGTGGTGGTGATTGGAGTGAAGACCGGTTGGTGCCAGACATAATTAGGGCAACGGCTGAAAATAGGGCTGTTACTATACGCAATCCAAATTCAGTGAGGCCGTGGCAACATGTTCTGGACCCGCTTTCAGGTTACCTGACTCTAACTGAAAAATTATTTTGCGGAAAAAAGGACCTGGCGGGGGCCTGGAATTTCGGACCGGATGAGTCTTCCTTCCGTACGGTGCAGGAATTACAAGATAAAATGCACAAATTCTGGCCTGATATTAAATTACCTGAAATTAACCTTACTACCGAAAATGTACATGAGGCGGGCTTATTATCTGTGGATTCTTCGAAGGCCAGAAGCCAATTAGATTGGAAACCTGTTTGGAATTTCGAGACAGCCACAGAAAAAACCTGCAACTGGTATAAGAGTTTTGTTCTTTCGAATAAGGTTTTAAGTGATGAGCAATTAAAGGAGTATGTTTGCGATGCACAAAAAATGGGGCTTAAGTGGGCGGAATGAAGATCGAAGAAACAAAAATTAAAGGTGTATTTATTATTATACCTGCTCTATACATTGATGAACGGGGATATTTTTTTCGTTCCTTTTGTAAGGATGAAATGACTGAAGCCGGAATGCCTGCATTAGAATTTATTCAAATGAATGAATCATTCAATGAAAAAGCAGGAACGTTTCGTGGTTTTCATTATCAAAATCCACCATATTTTGAAGATAAATTGATACGCTGTGTGAGTGGGGCTGTTTTAGACTTTGCGATTGATTTACGAAAAGAGAGTCCTACTTTTTTGCAGCATGTTTCTGTTGAGTTGAATCAGGCAAATCATAAGATGATTTTTATTCCAAAAGGCTTTGCCCATGGGTTTATAACACTTGAGCCGCAAACTGTTTTACTCTATCATCATACGGTTAAATATAGGCCGGGCTACGATAGTGGAATTCATTATAAGGATGCCAGGATAGGTATTACATTGCCTGGCCAGGTGGAAATTATCTCTGAAAAGGATAAAAATTATCCATACCTTTCACCCGATTTTAAAGGATTTGAATTATGAAGTGCAGGGCCTGTCAAAATACTTTAGAGCATACATTTGCCGATTTGGAGTTTAGTCCTCCATCAAATTCATATTTAAGCAAGGATGATTTGATTAAACCAGAATTGTATTATCCATTGCGGGTAATGGTCTGCTCAAATTGTTTTTTAGTGCAACTGGATGAAGTTGCTAAACATAAAGATATTTTCAATAACCAGTATGCTTATTTTTCCTCCTACTCGTCCAGTTGGCTGGAACATGCAAAAGAGTATACTACCAAAATGATAGAGAGATTTCAATTGACAGAAACTGCACAGGTAGTTGAGATTGCAAGCAACGACGGATATTTATTGCAATATTTTAAGCATAAAGGAATTCCTGTTTTAGGCGTAGAGCCGACTGCTAATACAGCTGCAGTAGCAAGTGAAAAAGGTATTGAAACAGTTGTGGATTTTTTTAGTGTGACACTGGCTGAGAAATTATCGGATGATGGAATCAAAGCAGATTTGTTACTTGGTAATAATGTACTTGCACATGTTCCGGATATTAATGATTTTGTTAGTGGAATGAAAGTGATTTTGAAGGATGAAGGTGTAATTACTATGGAGTTTCCTCATTTATATCAATTGGTTGTTCAAAATCAGTTTGATACAATTTACCACGAACATTATTCCTATCTTTCGCTATATAGTGTGAAAATTATTTTCGATAAAATTGGTTTGCGCATCTTTGATGTTGAAGAAATCTCAACACATGGGGGCTCCTTGCGTATTTATGCCTGTCATGAAAAATCTGGTCATGAGAACAGCGCCAGAGTAAATCGGATATTGAAAGTAGAGGCTGATGCTGGGTTGTTAGATATTTCTTATTATTCCGGAATTCAAGACAAAGCGAATAAGATTAAATGGAAATTTTTAGAGTTTCTTCTGGAACAAAAGAAAAATGGCAAAGTTGTAATGGGATATGGTGCAGCAGCTAAGGGAAATACTTTACTCAATTTTGCTGGCGTTTCAAAAGATTTGATCCTGGGAGTTGCAGATAAGAGTCCTCATAAACAGGGAAAATATCTCCCGGGGAGTCATATTCCAGTTGTCTCTCCTGATGAATTAGAAAAGGTAAAACCTGATTATATCATTATTTTTCCGTGGAATATTAAGGAGGAAGTTATAGAGCAATTGGATTATGTTTCAGAATGGAATGGTAAATTTGTAGTTTTTATACCTTCATTTAGAGTTATATAGACTTATGCGGGTATTAGTAACAGGTGCAACCGGATATATAGGCAAACGAGTTATTCCAGCATTACTTGAGAAAGGTGTTAGTGTTATTGCAACGTCTGTTGATGAAAACAAAGCAAAGGAATGTATTTGGTTTAACGATGTTGAATATATAAGTCATAGAATTGATTTGAATTCTCGGGAGAATTTATTTTTTAAATTTGGTAAGCCTGATAAATTGCTTCATTTGGCATGGGGTGGTCTACCCAATTATTACGACTCAACTCACATTGAGAATGAATTCCCTGCTCACTATAGTTTTGTCAAATTGTTGATTCAACAAGGTGTATGTGATGTAAATGTTTTAGGCACCTGTTTGGAATATGGTCTTCAAGAAGGCCCAATGGATCCGTTACAACCAACATATCCAACGACAGCTTATGGGGCTGCTAAAGATTTTTTGCGAACCAGTATAGATTTGTTGAGAAAAACAAATTCATTTAATTTTAAATGGATGCGTTTGTTTTATATTTATAGTGAGGACCAACCCCGTAATTCTATATATCCGTCACTGCAAAAAGCGATTTCAAATAATGAGCCGGAGTTTAACATGTCACATGGCAATCAAATAAGAGATTTTATAAAAGCAGATGAAGCAATAGACCAAATTCTTGAAATCGTGCTGTCAGATGTGCCTTTCTTAATTTCGAATATTTGCTCGGAATCTCCAATAACGGTTATGGAGTTTGTAAAATCTGTGATTTCTCAAGCTAATTCTAAAATTAAATTAAATCCTGGTTTTTATAGTTATCCAGACTATGAGCCAATGTATTTTTGGGGAAAGAAGACTAATTTAAAATAATAAACGAAATGAATAATCCTATTAAACAATTTGAAGAAGAGCGTAAGGAAAGAATTGATTCAAATATTTCTGATAAGGAACTTTTATCAAGTGCTCATGCTTTCATGAAAGAGAGTGTAAGGGCAAAGTATTCATATAATTTTTCATGGTTAGGCCGGCCAATAATACAGTATCCGCAAGATATGATTGCCGTCCAAGAGATTATATGGCAAACCCAACCTGATTTACTCATTGAAACTGGAATCGCGCACGGTGGCTCTCTTATTTTTTATGCTTCCATTTTTGAGATGATTGGAAAAGGTAAAGTCTTGGGTGTTGATATTGATATCAGGGAACATAATCGGGTTGAAATCGAAGCTCATCCAATGAGTAAACGGATTCAGATGATTCAGGGCTCATCCACATCGCAGGAAATATTTCAAATAGTTAAAAATGAAGTAGATGCGTTTAAAACTGTTATGGTTTGCCTGGATTCGAATCATACGCATCAACACGTTATAGATGAATTGAGACTATATGCACCTCTGGTAAGTAAAGGAAATTATTGCGTTGTATTTGATACCCACGTTGAGGATATGGGTACCGAAATGGATTGGTCGCATAGATGGGGGGTTGGAGATAATCCCAAAACTGCGGTTCATCAATATTTAAGTGAAAATGATTTGTTCGAAATCGATCCAATGTATTTTAATAAATCATTAATTTCTGTTTGTCCGGATGGATTTTTAAAGAGAGTTAAGTAACCCATGAAATTCTCTGTAATAATACCAACAAAGGGTAGATCAAGTACAATTGGAGACACAATAAGTTCGGTTTTAGATCAGGATTTCATTGATTTTGAGTTACTTATTGTTGATAATAACGAAGATAAGGTCACATATAATCTCGTTTCTGGGATTGAAGATGATAGAATAAGAATTATAAGAACTGGTAATTTGTCAATGCCGGAAAATTGGGAGTTTGCATATAAAAATGCGTTAGGTGAATATTTGATACTTATTACCGATAGATTGAAATTCAGATATAAAAATGTTTTAAGTGTGCTAAATGAGACCAGTAAACTTTATTCTGAAAAAGTTATTACATACGGTTGGTCTGGCTTTATCGAAAATCCGGGTACTTTAAGTGCAGATGATACGCAAATTTTAGAGTGCAGGGAAATTTTACAGGGTTTTCTTAATGGCGGAAAGAATCGTCATTGGTTCAATTTAAGAAGCCCAAAGGGTTTGAACGCTGCTATTCCAAGAGGTGTTTATAGTGATACTTATTTGAAATATGGCAAATTCTGCCCGGCCTTATCTCCCGATTTTGGTATGGCATTTACGCTTCTTAATGATCTGGATAGCCTTGTATATATAAATAAATTTATCCTATTAAATGACAACTTAAATGTTAGCAATGGAATTCAGAGTCGAAAAAGCAAAGATAAGTTCAGGTCGTATTTAAAAGAGGTTGGATATAGTGATGAAGAAGCCTTCAAATTCACTCCAGTTCATGTATTGGGTGTCTTTAATAGCATGTATAATGATTTATTCGCTTTAAGCGCCAGCCGCGGGTGGTCCTATACTTGGAAGGATGTAAATATGGTAGAATATTTTTTACTAGTTCATTCCGAAATTGAATCCAATATTAATAAGTCAGATACAGAATCTGATTTAAAGATTTGGAATAACGCATTGTCAAAACAATCTGAGGAAACAATGTTTTTAGTTAACGAATTTCTATCCTCTAAAGTACAGGTAGATAAAAGTTCTTCTCCTACGGAACCAACTTTATGGAGAAAATTTAAGAAATTTTTAGGATGAAAATTTCAGTTTATATACCGTCTTATAACCAAAAGGAGCTTTTAAAACAAGCGATTGATAGTGTATTAAACCAAACTTTAAAACCTTGTGAAATTATTATAGTTGATGATGCTTCAACGGATAACTCACAAGATTTAATTGATCAATATGAAAAGAAATTCCCGGGTTTGATACGCCCGTTTTACATGACTAACAATCAAGGGGTAGCAAAAGTAAGAATTAAAGCATTATCCGTAGTACAGGGAGATTATGTGACTTATGTTGATGGAGATGATCTTTTTCATCCTAATAAATTGCAAATAGAGGCTGAATTAATGGAACAAGGCGATTACTCGCTTGTATTTTCAAATACGGCCTATTTTGTGCGAGATGTTTATAATATTATTCGTATTTGGGCTGCCAATAAGTCTGAAATGCCGGAACCCGGTAATATGCATTTGCGAACATTTCTTAGACAATTCCCCAGAAATAGTTTATTTAGGATGGAATTGGTTTCATATAATTTGTTAAAGGAAGTGGGATTTCACGATCCTAATCTTAAAATTTCTGAAGATTATGAATTGAGAATTAGATTAACTAAAGTTGCTAGGGTAAATTATACCTTATTACCACTTGCATTTGTTAGAACTGAGAGTCATAATTTATCAAAGAGCAATAAGGCACTTTTTTTATCGAGTTTCGATTATATTGTATCGAAACATTTAAATGAGATCATGAATAGTTTTTCTGAGGAAAAAGGAATGATTGAATCTCGAATAAGTGAGCTCAGGTCGAGATTTACTGAAAATGAAAGCGTTAAAAATTCAAAAGGTAATTTAAAATTATTATTTTCGAAGTTTTATAAGCGTTAATTTCAAAACGATTCATCATGTTTCTAAGAACTTTATTGCCCGGGAAATGTAAGTACGTATTCTCCATCAATTCAGGCAGATCAGGTTCGGAGTATTTGGCGCATATTTTAAATACTGGAAGAGGTGTTCAGAGTTTTCATGAGCCAGTACCTCAGATGATTGGCGATTATTTGAGGATGACTGAAACAATACCTATGCAGCATAGTTATAATCAGAGAAGGATTAAGACAGATGCTATATTAAAAAGCTGCAAGGACCAAAAATGTAGGTTGTATATAGAAACAAACCATATGTTCATCAAAACATTTTACGATGTGGTTTGTAATGAATTGCCTGATGTTAAGGTGATTCATATTCGGAGGCCGCTTGCTGAGACTTTAAAGAGTTTTACATCTTTAGGTTATTTTTCAGATAAGAATAGTTTCTGGCCTTTATGGATGAGTTCTCCCTTTTCAGTGAATGCGGCAATGAAGTATAATAAAGAAAATTGGGACTGGATTGATTTATGCATCGGCTATCTGATAGATATTGAAGCCAGAGCCGTGCGATTCAGGGAGGAATACCCGAAGATTCCGGTTTTTACGACAACATTAATGGAATTGAATAGCAAGGAGCATGTTAAACAACTTGTAGACTTTATTGAACATCCTTATCCCACATCGGTACTAACAAAGGTAGGTACAAAGGTAAATGAGAGGTCTGCTCGTAAGGAACATTTCAAAATTAATACGGAAGAACTTAATATAAATGTAAGAGTTCAGGATTTTATTCAAAGACTTAAAAATGATGGAATTCAAGTACCAATGGGACTGCTAATATAACTTTGTTAATACTGGTTTTGTCATTGCTGTATGCCTATTAATGGATAATAAGACAATGGTTTGTGGAAAAATAATTCATATGATTTTTGATATCATTACCTTCGTTGATTATTGAGTTTGTTGTTTATGACCATTCATCACATCATCAACCCTGTAAAGGTAGGTCCTCAATCAGATTTGTATGAGGCACAGCCGGTAACTTTTGAAACCATGAGGCGTGCAGCAGAGTATGCCGCACCGGCTTGTAGCGTTCGGTTGTTGAGTACGCAATATGCTGAGGATCATGAAATCATTCCGGAATGGTTTGTCAAGACGCCCGACTTAACGCGCAGTGTGCTGGACATGGGCACTTTTAAAATACAGCGCAAACTGCCGCTGGTTGCCGACTTGTTGTCCAGAGCGGTGGAACAGGCTGCACATGACGATTATGTGATTTATACCAATTCAGACATCGCGCTGATGCCATACTTCTATTTATTTGTAAATGAACAGATAAATAACGGGCACGATGCCTTTGTAATCAATCGCAGAACCATTGCACCCCGTGGTAATTACAAATCGGTACTTGAAATGTATGCCGACCCGGGAAAAGAACATCCGGGATTTGATTGCTTTGTATTTAAGAAGCGGTTATTTAGTAAATTTTCATTACGTGGTATATGTATTGGAACCACACGCATTGGTTTGGCTGTAATTGCCAATTTGATGACTTACGGTGTGAATTTTAATTTATTTGGTCAACAACATCTTACTTTTCATCTGGGAGAAGACAGGGCATGGCAGAATCCTGAGCTTGATGATTATGTAGTTTATAATGAAACTAATGCGGCTGCCGTGCTAAATGATGTCCGCAATACAGATGTTGAGAAATTTGAAAAGAATGCGTTTTTAGTAAAGTATTTTCAACAACTTCATTCTCATCAAAGTAACTCGGAAATTCAGCAGGGAGAAAGGAAGGGGTTTTGGGCTAAAAGATTCCGTTAGTATGGCCAATTTAGCAAAAGAACAGAATATTATTGGTTATCTTTTTAGAAGATACTGGCTATGGTGGTTTAATTGTATGCCCAATCACAGCAGTTTTGATGGTTTGAGAAGAATGTTGCTTCGTTGGATGGGAATAAAGGTTGAGCCTAAGGTTAAGGTTTTTGCACCCCTTGATGTTTCGCCTAAAACGAGATTTTCAAACATTGAAATTAGGGAAGGGGCATTTATTAATGCGGGAGCGCGGTTTTCTGCGCCGGGTGACGCACGGATTGTTATTGGCAAAAGAAGCTTAACTGCGCCTAATGTTTCATTTGAGACAGTGAATCATTTGGTTAAATATGTTCCGGGTAAAGCCAGAGGCGCGGTATTGGGTAAAATAGATATTGGCGAAGGGGTATGGATAGGAAGTAATGTAATTGTTTTACAAAATGTTTCAATAGGTACAGGTTCTGTAATCGCTGCCGGAAGTGTTGTAACAAAGTCTGTTCCTGAGGGCGTTGTGGCAGGTGGTATTCCGGCAAAAACCATTAAAGAGATTGAACCATGAAATTTATATTTACCGGTGGTCTGCCGCGTTCGGGTACTACCTTGTTGCAGAATATTCTGGACAGTCATCCTGAAGTGTATGGAGGGCCGGAGTTTGACCGTATACCAAATATTATTGACTTGCGCAGAAAGTTGCACCGTTCCGTTGATCAGAATCGCATAGTGGCTTATTCAGACAAAACCCGCATCGACGAATCTCTCAGGCAACTGGTTCTTTCATTATTAAAACCGGAAACTGCGAAGAAAATCCGGTATATCAGCGAAAAGACACCCTGGAATGTTTTGGTTTTTAAAGATTTGATGGATTTGTTTCCTGATGCAAAATGTATTCATGTTTTGCGCAATCCAGCAGATGTGTGGAAATCCATGAAACAGGTGGCAGCAAGAGCACGTGCAAAAAGCATTCAACCTCCCGATTTTACCCGCAGTATTCATGTTGCGCTGAACTATATGCAAACGGTATATCAGCAGATGCAAGATCTGGAGCATTTATATTCTGACCGGATGATTACCGTTCAATACGAGTTATTGTTAAGCGAAACCCCGCGTCAGATTCAGGGTCTTTGCCGATTTGTTGGAATTGACTACAATGAAGAAATGTTGCAGTATAACCGTTTGCCTCATCCCGGTGAAGCACAGATGACAAATAACGGTGTGTGGTATAATAAAAGCATGTACAGGGGGGGCGATACAGGAGCAAAAAAAGAATTTGAAGACCTGATGACTGCTGACGAAGACCTTTTACTGAGAGGAGTTCTGTATCAAAATGAATATTTGAAGGCAAAGGGATATAGAATAGAGCAGGAATTATCTGACCGTAAAAAGATGAAACAACAGTCCCGGTTAGTTCAGGATTACGAACAAAAACACAGACAGGTGCCAATGCCTGCCCGTTTTCTGAGTTAAAGTTTATGAAAATATCTGTATATATCCCCTCATACAATCAGTTATCATACCTTAAATTGGCAGTGCATTCTGTATTAAATCAAACCCTGCGGCCGTTTGAAATTCTGGTAATTGACGATGGTTCTGTTGACGGTTCTCCACAATGGGTGCAACAGCAAATGAGAACTTTTCCCAATTTGAGACTGCATGTAATGGAGAAAAATGCGGGGATTTCGGCAGTAAGGCAACAGGCTCTGAAATTGCTGTCCGGAGATTATATTACGTATTGCGATGGAGATGACCTGTTTGAAAATACCAAACTGGAGGTTGAAGCAGGATTGGTTTTAAAATATCAGGCCGATTTGGTTTTCTCCAATTATTATCGCATTACAGAAAGTGAAGAAACTACAATAACAGGCATCTGGGCTCACAACCTGGCTGCTTTTCCTGAAGCGGAGAAAATGGATTATGCGGTGTTTTTGCGCCGGCTTCCGGAACGGTCACTGTTCAGAAGTGAGTTGGTAAGGCGCTCATTGATTGAAGAAGTGGGAGGATACGACCCAATCATCAACTTGTATGAAGATTATGAATTGAAAATCAGACTCACATCAAAAGCTAAAATGGCATTCACACTGAAACCGCTCAGTTATTATCGCAACAATCCTTCTGGTCTTTCCAAGATCAATCGTGAAGAACACCGGCGTGTACTGGAATATATTTATGAAAAGCACCGGAATTCATTTTATAACAAGTATCCCGATAAAAAAGCGGCAATTGAATTGGAAATGCGTGAATTTTTACAGAAGGTACACCCCAAAGAGCAAAATAGTGTACAAAAGCCCCGCACCCGAAGTATGTTTGCAAGGTGGAAGCGCAATTAAATTTGTTATAATTGTTTATTGTGGTAGGCAAAATCTTATAAAAATGCTTACGTAGTGCCGGATAATGTGGAAACGGGTTCGGCAAACAGAATTCCTCTTTGGCTTTTCGGGTTCTTATACTAGACTTGGTTTTTTGACCAACGGATATAGTTTTGATTCTAACAATATGGAAGGATTGAAATGTGCGGTTATCTTTGCACTCTAGATTTCGTAAATAGTCAGTCAGTTGATATCATTTTTTCGCCGCAGGTACCCGGTGTATATTTTTCATCATATTCCCAAATGCGGGGGTACAGCGCTGCGTTCGGTGCTTGATAAGTGGTTTGTTGTATTACAGGACTATATAAGCATGGAACAACTGCGCGGTGAAAAACCCCTGAAGCCTGCACACAATTTGTCGAAATTGGATTCCAGACATTGTATCAGTAGTCATTTTGAGTCGAAATACAATCATTTGAACGTTCGTTATCCTGAAGTTTTTGAAAATCGCACTAAATATTTTATTTTTTCTATCGTTCGCGACCCGTTTGAACTGGCAAAATCGTTGTACTACTTTGAAATTAAAGCCGGAAGAAGGGATAGAGCTGCACAGAGTCTGGAGGAATTTTTACTGCAGACTAAAAATTATCTGTCTGCCCGTTTTCCATGCAATGAACAGAATTATAAGGAAATTTTAAACCGGTATGATTTTATAGGACTTCAGGAAGAAATGCAGGCAACAGTTGAAAAACTGGCAAAGGCAGCCGGTAAAAAGTCTATAAATGTTCCTATGATAAATATTGCCGAGCGCGATGCACAGGAACAGGTAGTGTCTCCTGAGTTACTGGCCCGGTTTAAGGAAAACAATGCGTTAGATTATGCTATATATCAATTTGTAAAAGAAAAATATTTTACAAATGGTTGAACAGCACCGCTTGATATTTTTAGTTTCACAGCCCCGAGCCGGATCTACTTTACTGCAAAAGGTGGTTACCAATTCTCCTGAAATTGATACGGCATCAGAACCCTGGCTGGCATTGCCTTTTTTAAGTATTTTAAAACCCGATGCTTTAAAGTCCGGATACCGTCATTTTCTGGCAATCCGGGCCATTACCGATTTTAATTCGAAATTTGATAAGCAGGAAACTTATAAAGCGGGTATCAGAAAGTTTTTACTGGATATGTATCCCGGTAACGGCGCCAAATGGTTTCTGGACAAAACTCCCCGATATTATGAGATTTTACCGGAATTAAGGGAGTTCTTTCCGGAGTCAACACTGATTATTCTGAAAAGACATCCTTTTGATGCATTGCACTCCATGATTAAGACATGGTCGCGGGGTGGCTTTTCGACGGAAATGCTGCGTACTTTTTACCGTGATTTTATGGTAGCTCCGGTATTACTGCATAGTTTTCTGGATTCGGCAGAGGCGAATGCTAAAAATGTCCTGGTGTTGAAATACGAAGATTTGGTGCAAAATCCTGAAAGAATAATATCCGGATTGTTTGAGAAACTGGGTGTGGAATACAAACCTGAATTTCTGATTGCCGATAACCCTAAAGTAAAAGGGATTTTTGGCGACGATGTGTACAAACAAAAAAGCAATCCTGAAATTTCGCCAAAAGGCCTGCGACGCTGGGAGGCAGAAATGAAAAATATGGAATACAGATCTTTTTTTCTGGGTTATGCAAATTACCTGGGCACAGATTTTTTTGTAAAATATGGATATCCCCTGGAGGAAAACTTGTTGAAAATGAAATATAAAAAGAACTATTTTCAAAAAATTATGAATAAAGTTGGAAACCCGGTATCATGAAAAAAATCATTCAGTCATTATTTAATAGTTTGGGTTATCAGGTAATGCGTAAAGGCAGCATTCCGGAAAGCAATGTTACGGAATCCCGTCAGGGTGTGCGCAGCAGGGAATTAACTGATACACTCACAAGACTACGTAATTTGGGTTTACGTCCGGCTGAGGTAATTGATGTAGGGGCTGCCAAGGGTGACTGGAGTGCAGAGGCGATGATTTACTGGCCGGAAGCGTATTATACACTTTTTGAGCCAATTAAAGAGTATGAGCCCAAAATTCGAAGGGAAGTCAAGGAGAATATAAAGGCCGAATACGTTTGGGGTGTTGCCGGAGCGGCCGCCGGCAGTGTCCGTTTTTCTGTGTCAGACGATATGTACGGAAGCGGAGTATATGGCAATGAAGCGTCTAATACCAGAGATGTACCGGTTTTCAGGCTCGATGAGAGTGTACAATCTAAAAGTGGCTCCCTGCTCGTAAAATTGGATACACATGGTTTTGAATTACCTATTCTTCAAGGTGCGAAGAATGTAATGCCCAGAACTGATGTGTTCATTATTGAGGTGTATGGCTTTTATGTATCCCCAACTGCTCCTTTATTTCACGAACTTACGGCTCATTTGTTCGAGTCAGGTTTCCGGCTTTTTGATATAATTGAAGTGATGCGCCGCCCTTCAGATGGCGCTTTCTGGCAGGCAGATGCGATATATTTGCGTAAAGATCATCCTGTTTTTCAATCGAATTCGTATCAATGACAGGGTTGCCAAAAATAAGCATTGTTACACCTTGCTTCAATATGGCCGATTATATTGAGCAAACCATCCTTTCGGTGATACATCAGGGATATTCCAATCTTGAGTACATTGTTATTGACGGCGGCAGCACAGATGGTACAGTGGATATTATTAAAAAGTATCAGGACAAAATTGCATATTGGGTTTCAGAACCCGACAAGGGAATGTACGACGCGCTGCAAAAAGGATTTGAAAAATCAACCGGTGAAGTAATGGGATGGATCAACAGCGACGATTTTTTAATGCCGGGCGCACTAACTGCTGTGGGAATGGCCTTTCAGAACAATGTGAAGTGCCGGTGGTTAACGGGCAAAATTGCCATTGCCGACCGGCATGGACGGGTGGAGCAGGTTCACCAACCTTTCATTGTATCTCAATTTCAGTTTCTATCATATCATCATCTGAATTCTGAAAAGAATGCCTTTGTTCCTTTTGGTACTATTCAGCAAGAATCAACTTATTGGCGCAGAAGTTTGTGGGATGAGGCAGGAAGCAAACTTGATATTTCTTACTCCCTGGCCGCCGATTTTGAATTGTGGATGCGGTTTTTCAGGTATGATGTTTTGTGGAGGAGTCCATCTTTAATAGGCTGTTTCAGAAAGCGGGAAGGGCAGTTGTCCCACAGCGGTATATCCAGTTATTTTGAGCAAACAAATCGTTGTGTCCTTGCAGAAATTTCTGTTTTGCCCGGACCCTTGCGTAAAAAACTTTCATTATGGCAACGCATCCACAGGTTTCCGGTGCTTGGTTTTTTACCTAAATTAGGCCGGTTTTATCACAGCAGAAAATACAGTCCGCAAATTTTTGGTTAATGAAGCAGCAGCGAAAAATCTCGGTCATCACGCCGTCATATAATCAGGGCCGGTATCTTGAAGCTACTATTAAGTCTGTATTGTCACAAAATTATACCAATCTTGAATACATCATCATTGACGGCGGCAGCAATGATGGTTCAGAAGCCATCATCAGAAAATATGCATCAGAACTCACGTTTTGGTGTTGCGAGAAAGATGAAGGACAGAGTGATGCCATCAATAAAGGCTTTGCAAAATCAACCGGAGAAATTTTATGCTGGATCAACAGCGATGATACGCTTTTGCCGGATACATTGCATATCATCAACAATATCTATCCTGAAGATACAGGCAGCAGTCCCTGGTGGGTTTGCGGTGCAGCCGAATTGATAGATACTAACGGTAAATTATTGCGTAACAGAGAGGTAAATGAGGTAAACCTTGAAGTGTTTGCAGCCTGGAATCAAAGGTGGTTTGCCCAGCAGGCTGTTTTTTGGAACAGAGCAATGTGGCAGACAGTGGCTCCGGTAAATCGTGAATTATACTTTTCAATGGATCTGGATTTATGGATGAGGATGTATTCCGTGGTAAAACCGGTCATTTCATCTGAACGACTGGCTCAATATAGGCTGCACGAAAATGCCAAGTGTGCTTCAGATCAGGGAGCGATACTTTCAGAGTGTTCTCAGGTAATTGAAAAGAATCTTTTCATTGCCTGCCAAAGCGGTGCCCTGAATGAACAGGAGTTGCTTTCTTTATTGAAACTGAATAAGCAAAATTATCTGATTTATTTAAAGGAATTGGACGATTTACAGAAAAAATATAAATCCCTTGAAAAAGAAGTATGGCATTATCGGGGTAACAGATGGCATAGGTTGGTAAATAAGCTAGGAAAAGGCACAAAAACAGATTTCACGTAATTTTACAAAATGAAGAATGCCTTTTGCACCATTATTACTGCCGATTATTTGCCCTATGCAAAGGCTTTGCACACTTCGTTAAAAAGGTTTGATTCCAGTGCAATGTATGTTCTGGTTACCGATTTGCCTGAAGGTGATTTACCTGATTCAGATTCATCTTTTCAAATACTTACAAACGGCATGTTGCTGCATTCTGCCAAAGGAAAAGCTATGTACGATGCGCATTATCATAAAGAGAACAAGAGCATCTACAGATGGTCCATGAAGTCTGTGTTGTTGCACTATCTGATTCAAATGAAGGGGCACGACAAGGCCATGTTCCTGGATGGAGATTTATGCTTTTTTAGTGATCCGGGCTTCCTTTGGGACAAATTGAATGATGCAAAAGTACTGTTAACGCCACATTGGAGGAACCCTAAACCTGTTCCCTCTAACGAGAATTTTGATATGTTATATAATCAGGGGTTGTTTAATGCAGGGTTCATGGCTTTTTCCGCCGGAGGCATCGAAACTTTGAAATGGTTGACGGATGCGTGTACATATAAGTGCGATATTAATCCTGCGGCCGGCCATTTTGGAGATCAGACGCACCTGAATTTATTGCCTGTGTATTTTGAAGGCGTGGAAATCATCCGGCACAAAGGATGTAATGTTGCCCATTGGAACCTTGATTATCTTAACCGATCGGTAGTTAACGGAAGAGTCGTAATTGATTCATCTCATCCGGTTGTTTTTATTCATTTTACCCGCAGTACTATCCGTGGAATACTTATGGGCGCAGATTCGGCATTAAAACCTTTTCTTGAAGAATATAATAATATACTTAAAGAGGCTGGTGGCCCGGACCTGATTGAAAAGTATCAGCATAAACCTGTTAGTGTACCTGTGAAGCCGGGCCTGATAAAAAGGGTAATTCGAAAATTAAAGGGTTAATATTTAGTTTAATACATTAAATGAGCAACCCAGAGACCATACAGCCGGCGGACACATCAAAGTTCAGTTTGATGATATATTCTCCGTCGTCGTTTGCTGAAACATTTACCCGCGCTCATTTAGATTATTTAAAGCCACAGTATACACTTACAGGTAGTCCCTGGCCCGATAAGTTAAACGGAAATTCTATTTTGCCCGGTAAATTCAGCCGGAAAATACTCGCATATTCAGGTTCCAGACAAGAAGGAACGCTGCCGTTAATTTTTCATCACGGATTGGTAAAATCATTAAAAAGGCACAGACCCGACATCATTTTTGCTGAATTCGGAGATGCGGCTGTTACTTTGCTGCCCTATTGCAAAAAATTAAATATTCCTTTGGCAGCCGGTTTTTACGGATACGATGCTTTCGAAACGGGTTTATTAAGTAAACTTTCAAAGCAGTATCTTGATTTGTTTGGGTATGCATCCTTTATAATGACTCAAAGCAATTCTATCAAGGAAGCATTGATTCAAATAGGTTGCCCCGATGAAAAAATTTGCGTAAATACCTGCCCGCCGGTTGATGACTTTAAGAATATTACGCGTAGAGATACAGGGAACACCCTGACTTTTGTAGGACGGTTTGTAGAGAAAAAGTCGCCTCAGGCGTTGCTTCTGGTACTTCAGCAATTGATTCAGGATTTTCCTGATTTAAAATTAATTATGGCGGGCGACGGGCCGCTGTTGCCGGCCTGTAAACAACTCTGCGGATTACTGAAGTTGAATGATTTTGTACAGTTTGCCGGTAGAATCGAACGCCGGCAGCAAATAGAGTTATTTGAAAAGACCACACTCATGGTTCAGCATTCCCTTACAGCATCTACTGGCGATTGCGAAGGAATTCCGGTAGTATTGATGGAGGCGGGCATGGCCGGAATACCTGTGGTTTCTACACTACATTCGGGTATTCCTGAAATAGTATTGCAGGATAAAACCGGAATTCTTGTGCCTGAAAGAGAAATTAACGCAATGGCCGATGCAGTACGAAAATTGCTGCAGGAACCTGAGCTGCGCCGTACGTTAGGAGATAATGCAAGGAATTATTTAACAGGTATATACAGTATGGAAAAACATATTTCGGTTCTGTATGCTTTGCTTGCCAAATCCGTGGTGAAAAAATGATTCAGGTTTCGGTTATCATTCCAGTAAAGAACAGGGTTCCCGAGTTACAAAGAGCGATTCAAAGCGTTTTGCAACAAGATTTTACGTCCTATGAAATTCTGGTTATTGATGATGGCCCTTCATTGAAAATTGAGGAATTGGTTCACAACTTGAAGCACGAATCTATTCGCTATTTTGCTAATACAGGTGTGAAGCACAATGCCAATGTGTGCAGAAATATCGGTTTAAAGGAGGCACGTGGAAAATACGTTGCCATGCTTGATTCTGATGATGCATGGCTGCCGAGTCATTTATCTCTCCGTATTCAAGAGCTTGAAAAATTGAGCGTGGATGGGTTATTTGGTTCAGTGTTGATTGACAACGGAGAACAACAAAAGGTGGTACTCAGCAGAGCAATTATGCCAGAAGAGAGCATGACTCATTATCTTTTAACAGATGGTTCCGCACCCACTCCATCACATTTCTACACGCGGGAATCTGCTGTAAGTATACTGTGGGATGAAGATTTGTTACGTCATCAGGATTACGATTTTTCCATCAGATATGCTGCACGTTACCGGTTTCTGCCTTCGCAAAATGTAACTACCATTGTATATTGGATTAAAACTGATAAAAAAAGGTATCATTTACCTTCACAAATTGCCTTTTATAAAAAACATGCAGACTCCATACCCTCTGCAATTGCAGTAAAGAAACTTGTGGCACTGTATTCTGAAATCAGAAAAGATAATCAGATATCTGTTGATGAGGTTCTATCTGTCAGGGTTGCCGCATTATCTTTTGGTTATGATATTTCATTAACCGATTATTGCGAATTGTACCCCGCATCTGGTTTTTTCGGTAAAATTTTGCGTAGAATTCGGTACTTTTTATACCGGCGCTCAAACCGGAGTAAAGCAAAATGAAAATTCTTTTTCTTATAACCAAACGATACCCGTATGGCGGTGCAGAAGCATATCTGGAACACGAAATGGTGTATCTGTCTGAAGCATTTCAAAAAATTTATGTAATACCCTCTGAACAGTTTTCGCAACAGGGTACTTTAAGATCATTACCTGTCAATGCTGAGGTGTTGTTCGTAAATACTATGCAGAAACCAGGGGTTAAAAGGGCGCCCTTTGCTAAAAGAGTCATTGAGATTGCGGGTTTAATGTGGCAGGAATGGAGGTTATCAGGCTTTCATGGATTTATATTTAAGAAATTTAAAAAACACCTTAGTGTGTTAAAGCATCAGCAATACACGGCAGACGTTCTTACACCGGTAATTAAGGCCCATCGTAATGCAAAGGACGAATTGTATTTCTACGGTTATTGGATTCATTACGGTGCATTAATGACCTTATTGCTTAAACGCAGAGGCGTAATTACTGACTTTGTTGTAAGAGGACATTCTATTGATTTATACCATTTTAACTGGGTTTTGGCAAAAATGTATCACATTGCTCCTTTGTGTTTTCATTTCGTTACCCTAAAAGAAGCGGGTTTGATTGCGCCGGTTTCAAACCATGGCAAGAACTTTTTAATAGATAAATTTCCCGGATACAAAGGTAAAATTCAAAGACATTACCTGGGTGTTAATGTCCCTGTTGTTAAAGACTTGCCGATATATGATAAGTTTGTTGTTGTTTCCTGTTCACATATCAATCCCAATAAGCGTATTAACCGGATTCCCGAAATTTTAAGGCACATTACATCAAATATAACATGGGTGCATTTTGGTGGTGGTTCAGAACAAGAGATGGAAAATCTGAAGAAACAAATCGCAAGTTTGCCGTCAAATATTAGGGTTAGTCTTAAAGGTCCTACACCGAATGCTGATATTTTAGAATATTATGCCACAGGAAATGTTCACCTGGTTATTAATCTTAGTATTGCCGAAGGCCTTCCTGTATCTCTGATGGAAGCTGTTTCTTATGGCATTCCGGTAATTGCTACTCATGTTTATGGTTCACCTGAAGTGGCTAATGTAGTTTCAGGTTATTCAATACCTGTTGATTTCAGTGATGAAGACGTTGCTGAGTTAATAGATGGATTAAACAACAACAAACAACTATGGGCAGAAAAGAGTGGGGGTGCAAAACAACTCTTCCTTGAAAATTTTACGGCCGAAAGGAATTTTAAGAACTTCATCAATGCCTTGCAACAAATTAGAGGATAAATTATACTTTTGACGCATGTCTGTTTCACTGATAATTACTACCTACAACTATGCGGCCTTCGTAGAACGGGCTATCAGAAGTGCTCTTGACCAGAGTTTGTCAAAAAGCGATTATGAGGTAATAGTGGTGAATGATGCTTCTACTGACCATACCGCTGAAATTTTAAAAAATTACGAAGATGAAATCAGAGTAATTCATCTGGAGAAAAATGTAGGGTTATCGGCTGCAAGGAATATTGGCATTCGTAAAGCAAAAGGTCAGTTTGTTGCATTTTTGGATGCTGACGATTATATTCAACGCGATTTATTGTTTGTTCAGAAACTATTTTTAGAGCAAAACAATAGTTTTGATGCCGTAGCGGTAGATTATTATCTGGTGGATGAACGCGGTGTGCATCTAGAGCATGTTAATACCGACGAAAAACCTATTGCTTGCGGAGTAATGTTCAGAAAGGACTTGTTGTTTGACGTTGGGTTATACGACGAGACTTTCCGCGCGCGGGAAGAAGAAGATTTGCGTATCCGGTTTCTTAAAAAACACACCATTACACGAATTCCATTGCCTTTATACCGTTACCGGCGGCACGATAATAATCTTACAAACAACCGGCAGCAGATGGATGAGTACGCCGCAAAACTGAGTAATAAGCACAGTTGAAAAATGACTCCGGTAAAAATAAATCTGGTCCGGAAAGAGGGTTTGGTTCTCAAGACCGAAAGACTGATTTTGCGGACGGTCGTACCGGAAGATGCCAACGAAATTTACCTGAGTTGGCTGAACGATTCTGATGTGATTGCTATGTTGGAAACCATTAAGTTACCTTATTTGCATCAATCGCTACATGCCTATGTAGAAGCATCAGTGGCAAATCAGTATGAGTATCTGTTTATTGCAAACATTAAAGACTCTGGTAAACAAATCGGAACCATTCGATTACACGGAATTCATGCGGAGCACGGCACTGCACATCTGGGGTTTATGGTGGGCGATAAATCTGAATGGGGTAAAGGTTTTGGAGGAGAAATGCACAGGACTGTCATTGATTTTGCATTCAGCACTGTGGGGGTAAGAAAGATTTGCGAAGTAGTTCGTTCAGATAACAAAGCAAGTATTGCAATGCATTTGCGTGCCGGTTTTGAAATTGAAGGTGTGCAGAAAAAACAGATTGTTACACCGGGTGGATATGTAGATAAAGTAATTTTAGGGTTATTTAATAAATGATAGCACCCCGGAACATAGTAATTATTCAGGCCAGGCTCGGTTCCAGCCGGCTGCCCGGTAAGGTTCTTGCCGACATTGAAGGAAAACCTTTACTTGCACATTTGTTAAGCCGGCTGTCAGTATCAACACAGGTTTCCGGTATGGTTGTCGCTACTTCGGACTTACCCGGTGATGATGATATTCTAAAATTTTGTAATACAAATGGTTATACGTGTTTCAGGGGTAGTGAACAGGATGTTCTCGACAGATTTTATCAGTGCGCTAAGATATATGGAGGTGCAGGCTCAAGAATATTGAGGGTAATGGCCGATTCTCCCCTTCACCACGGAGAAGTACTGGATTTTGTAATCAGCAAATTTGATACTTTCGGGGGTGATTTTTTCTCCAATTCAAATCAACCACCCGTTTTAGAAGATGGTGCCGATGTAGAGATGTTTACGTTTGAAGCATTGGAAACGGCATGGAAGGAAGCTGATTTGGCTTCGCAACGCGAACATGTAGCTCCTTATATTAAAAATTGCGGAAAATTCCGTTGCGGATTCGAAAAATTTAATCAGGATTGGAAGTACAAACTTTCGGTGGATACGGTGGAAGACCTAGAAATGGTGAAAGAAATTTTCCGGTTCATGGCACCCGAGACACTTTTTACCAGCAGACAAATAACTTCCTTGTTGAAGAATCATCCTGAAATACTTGAAATCAATAAAGAAAGTAAAATCAATGAAGGTTATGAGAAGTCTCTTAAAAACGATTTTAAAATAAAATAATATGACAATTACATTACCTGAAATAACCAATTTCTCAAAATCCGATGAATACAGAAGGGTTATTCACAACCTTATACCCGGTGGAGCGCACACCTATTCAAAGGGTGACGATCAGTTTCCTGTAAATGCGCCTGCAGCCATTACCCATGGTAAAGGGTCTTATGTATGGGATGTTGACGGAAATAAATTTCTGGATACTTTAATGGGGTTAACATCGGTTTCACTGGGGCATGCTTATGAACCCGTGTTAAAGCGTGTTATTGAAGAGTTGTATAAGGGTGCAAATTTTTCACGCCCGTCAGTTATTGAGCGCGAAATGGCGGAAAAGTTCCTAAGCCTTGTTCCCGGCCATGATATGATAAAATTTGCCAAAAACGGTTCTACGGCAACTACCGCTGCTGTGAAACTGGCGCGTGCTTTTACAGGACGAAAGCTGGTTGCCCGTCCCTCAGATCATCCGTTTTATTCCTACGACGATTGGTTTATCGGTTCCACGGCTTGTGATTTTGGAGTGCCTGAGGAAACCCGCAGTCTGACAGTAATGTACAAGGCAGATGATATTAATTCTCTAAAAGAACTGTTTTCCAGATACCCGGGGCAAATAGCCTGCGTAATTTCAGAGCCGGAAAAATTCAATGTGGTTGATGCTGAATATTACAAGGATGTTCTGGATTTTGTACACGCTGAAGGAGCGCTTTGGATTATGGATGAAATGATTACGGGTTTCAAAACAGATTTCCCCGGATCCATGAAAAAGTTTGGCGTTGTGCCCGATATGGCTACATGGGGAAAGGGTATTGCAAACGGATTTTCTTTTTGCGCTCTTACAGGTAAGAAGGAAATTATGGAATACGGAGGAATTTATCGTGAAGGCGAACCTAAAGTTTTTCTGGTTTCTACAACACATGGAGGTGAAACCCATTCCATTGCGGCATGTCTGGCTACCATTCATGAGTTTGAAACACAACCTGTGCTGAAACACAATCATGCCATGGGAGATATGTTCATTTCTGGGGTGAAAAAGATATTAAGCGAAGAACAGGCTGAACCTTATTTTGCGCTTACAGGCTTCAATTGGTCGGTAGGTCTTGTTGTAAAAGGTCCGGATGGTGAGCCATGCATGAAGCATCGTACTTTATTTATGCAGGAAATGATTCGTCGGGGTATTTTATATCAGGGAATATTGTCGCCTTGTTATAGTCATTCCACAGAAGATATTGAATGGATGCTGTCAGCATTTCAGGAATCGGTAAGAGTGTTTAAAAAAGCGATTGAACAAGGTGTTGACAAATTTCTGGTTGGACCGGCCATTAAGCCTGTTTTTCGCAAATACAATTAATATGAGTACAATAGAAAGAACTACCGATCCCTCAAAAATAGATTTTAAGGCGAAATTCAGTTTAAAGGATAGGGTAATAGTAATTACCGGTGCATGCGGTTTAATTGGCCGTGCATTTTGTGAAGCGGTTGCACAGTTTGAAGGAACAGTTGTATTGGCTGATATTGCAGCTGCCAATCCGGAAAAAGCCGCGGCAGAATTGTCTCAAAGATACGGGACTCCCGCTATGGGAGTTGCCGTAAATGTTGCAGTACGTAATGAAGTGGAATTGCTTAAGGAAAGTGTTCTGAATCGTTTTGGCAATATACACGGACTTGTAAACGGACACCAGAATAAAACGCACTTAAAATTTGTTCCATTTGAACAGGTTACTGATGAATTCTGGGATACAGTAGTTGAAGTGAATCTGAAAGGAACATTTCTTTTGTGTCAGATTTTAGGAGGGTATATGGCTGAAAAGGGTGAAGGATCCATTGTTAATTTACCTTCAACGTACAGCGTGGTTGCGCCCAATCAAAATCTGTATAGAGGTACTTCTTTGGGTTGTCCTGCTGAATACAGTGCTTCTAAGGGCGGCATTGAGGCGCTTTCAAATTACCTTTCGTCTTATTGGGGAGCAAAAGGCGTGAGAGTAAATATGATTACGCCGCATGGAGTTTGGAATAACCACGAGAAGCAATTTGAAGAGAATTTTGCCAGATTTTCTCCGCTTCAGCGAATGAGCTATAATCATGAGGTAGCACCCGCTCTGGTATATTTATTATCAGACGCTTCTACTTATGTTACAGGTTGTAATATTCTGGTTGAAGGCGGTTGGACTGTCTGGTAATTATGAGCAAGAGCCTGAATCATATACCACATCTGGATACACTTCGCATTTTTGCTGCGTTAATAGTTGTGCTGGAGCATTTTCTGGGCGACTGGAATATGGCCGATGTTGGCATGGGACGATATGGAGTGGATGTGTTTTTCGGTATCTCAGGTTTTTTGATTACTTCTATTTTATTAAAACAAAGGTCTTCCGCTAAGAGCAAATTTCTGCTGATACGTAATTTTTTCCTGCGAAGAGCTTTCCGATTGTTTCCGGCATACTATGCATTACTCATCGCTTTGCTGGTATTTGGTGTAGCAACAGGTCTCTGGATTTCTGATAAGGAAAATCTGGTATATTATTTTTCATATACACCCAATGTTCTTTTTTATCTCAAGGGGTATCAGTCAACGGTATTAAACCATACCTGGTCACTTGGAATTGAGGAACAGTTTTATCTAATCTGGCCCTGGGTAATATTACTAGTTTCTGGGCGGGCCGTACTTTCGGTTATTGCTTTATTCACAATAGGTGGAATTTTTGCAAGGAATTTTCTGCCTCAAATCGTTCCCGGGCTGGGTGATATGAATTTCTTACCCCCGGGAAATTTTCATACACTGGGTTTGGGCGGGCTTTTGGGTTATGTTGTAGTCTACAATAAAACAAGATTGCTAAATTTTCTGAATAAATATAATATATACATTGCAATGAGTTGTTTATCGGGGTTTTTTCTGGTTTTTCCGCATCGCTATGAGCTACTTCTGCTTCATGATTTGTTGGTTGCTGTGGCTTCGGTAAGTCTGGTTTATCAGGCGTATATCGGTTTTCCCGGTTTGGCAGGTAAGATTTTTGATTTGAAGCCTTTGCAATATCTTGGTAAAATTAGTTATGGTATTTATTTGTATCACAAACCAATACCTTTAATAATCATACTTGTACTGGCACGGAAAGGATTTGTATTAGATCCGGTTGCTGGTTTCTCTCTGTGTTTAATTCTCACCTTTGTTATTTCACATTTGTCCTGGAAGTATTTTGAAAAACCTATTTTGAAATTAAAGGAAAGGTTTGATAGTTAGATAGATTAAATATAGAAAAGATGAAAATATTAGATTTTATTAATAGTTATCGGTCAGATTTTATTCGTCAACCCTATATAATTGCAGAAGCCGGTGTGAATCATGAAGGAAGTATGGATCTTGCCATGAGACTGATTGATGAGGCAGCCGAAGGGGGTGCAGATGCAATAAAATTTCAAACGTACAAAGCCGAAACGATTGCCTCTAAAAATAGTCCTTATTACTGGGATATTTCTAAGGAACCCACACGTAGTCAGTTTGAACTTTTTAAAAAGTATGATAAATTCTGGAAGGAGGAATACGGTAAATTAGCTGAATATTGTAAAAAGGTTGGTATTGAGTTTTTAAGCACGCCGTTTGACGTTGAGTCGGCATACTTTTTAAATGAAATGATGCCGGCATATAAAATTAGTTCTTCCGACTTAACCAATCATCCTTTTATTGAGTTACAGTGTGGTTTTGGCAAACCCATTCTTCTTTCAACAGGTGCAAGTCATCTTTGGGAAATTCAACATGCCGTTTCCATCATTGAGAAATTTGGTAATCCGCTGGTATTATTCCATTGTGTTCTGAACTATCCTACTCCGGATACCAATGCCAATCTGGGAATGATAAAAGGATTAATAAAGCAATTTCCCGGAATGATTCCGGGGTATTCCGACCATACCCTGCCAAAGGATAATGAAACCTGTGTTGCAGCATACCTGTTGGGTGCGGTGGTTATTGAAAAGCACTTTACACACGACAAATATCTGCCGGGAAACGATCATTATCACGCAATGGATAAAAACGATTTGAAACAATTGAGGCAGCGTATCGACAGAATTATGGATTTGATGGGTACATATCAGGTTACTTCGTTACCCGATGAAGAACCGGCAAGGCGCAATGCCCGTCGTAGTTTGGTAGCATTAAAAAACATTCCTGCGGGAACAGCGATAACTCATGATATGCTTACATGGAAGCGCCCTGCTCATGGTGTAAGCCCGCAGTATATTAACGAAGTAGTGGGCAAAAAGGCAGCGGTTAACATTACTGAAGATGATTTAATTCAGTGGAATATGCTTTGTTAATGAATAGATTTTTGTTTATAACGCATATAACCCCGGTAAGTAAGCGAACACCACTTAGACAATCATTGATTGATGTATATTATAATGCACTTTTGTCTCAGCATTACAACCAATGGAAGGTTTTGATTTTGGGTGAAGGTGAAATAAAAGACGACCGTTTTGTAGTTGTTCCGCTCATTGATGGTTCAGTTGATGAGAAAATTGATGCTCTGCGCAAAATATACAAGAGTCCGTTGGTTGTTGATCTAATAAATGAGTCCGATTTTATTGTGAAACTGGATGATGATGATGTTATTTCGCCACGGGTTTTACAAGATTTAAAGGATTTTGACGGCGATGTATATTACGATGATCATCACACGTTTTACGATTTGGCAGGAGGTAGATTGGGGCAGCAACAACGACCTTGGATAGCCAGCACTTGTATTCATCGCAGAACATGTGCGTTTGACCATTGGGAAGGAGAAGGTGCAGGTCCATTGAAAAATGTCCTTTATTCTGACCACAGCAAAGCCTGGCACAGATATTATCAAGGAAAACGGAAATATACGTCTAAACCTGAAAATCCGGTTTACCTGCGAGTACTATCTCCCACTTCAATCACCGCAGGCGGCAATTCTAAAAAGGTTTCATCACATATTGATATCGAATGGGTTAGATATGGTAAATATCTTTCAGGTTTTGGCAATTGGGATGTGCAGAAAATGAATGATTTTCAAAATTATGTAGAGCAATTGACCCGGGCATGGATTCAATTTGCAGGAGAGACCAGAGTGGCCCCATTACCAAAAAAGAATCTGATGCAACGCATTGTAAACTATATAAAAAGAGGTGAATGATTACGGAAACAGATAAAGAGATATTAAAAACCTATTTTAACAGACTCTGGCCTATTTGTCGCAGTATCACCGGAAATGGTTTACGTAGTTCATTTAAAATTTTGAGTGAAATTATTCCATTTTCTCTAACCGAAATTCCCACCGGAACTAAAGTGTTCGACTGGGAAATTCCCAAAGAATGGAATATTAATGACGCATATTTGATAACACCAGATGGAGAGAAAATCTGTCAGTTCAAAATTAATAATTTACATATTCTTAATTATAGTATACCCGTGCAAAGGGAGATTGAGTTTGAAGAATTAATGGAGCACTTATTTTTTTTGCCGGATATGCCGGATGTAATACCTTATAAAACGAGTTATTATAAGGAAGCCTGGGGTTTTTGTCTTTCATATAATGATTTTCTGACGCTACCCAGGTCGGGTGTTTATAAAGTGTTTATTGATTCTTCACTTGAAAGAGGATCTTTAACCTATGGGGAGTCATTTATTAAAGGGAATACTGAAAAGGAACTATTTTTCTCGTCGTACTTATGTCACCCTAGTATGGCGAATAACGAATTGAGCGGTCCTTTGGTACAGGCATTTCTTTATCGTAAAATAAGGGAAAATTTGAAGACTCCCCGGTATTCATATAGATTTTTACTTGCACCTGAAACCATTGGTGTTATTGCATATCTTGACCAAATGGGAAGTCATTTGAAGAATTATATGGAGGCCGGATATGTTATTACCTGTGCAGGAGACCCCGGACCTTTCAATTATAAACGGTCTAAAAATGAGGCTAATTGCGTGAACAGGATAGCGGAACATGTTTTAAAATACAGTGGTGAATCCTTTTCCGTGAGAGATTTTTCTGTTGGAGGTAGTGATGAACGTCAGTATTGTTCGCCGGGATTTAACCTACCGGTAGGTTCTTTAATGAGGACACCCTATAAAGAATATCCGCAATATCATACATCGGCTGATAATTTGGATGTTGTCACTTTTGAAGCTCTTAAAGAAACTGTAGAAATGTATTACCGGATAGTGTGTGCTTTTGAAGCGAATGTTAAATACCGGAGCACCATTCAATATTGTGAGCCACAGTTGGGAAAAAGAGGTCTTTACACCGAATTGAATTCGTTTGGGCTCACTAGTGAAATTGAACGGCGCCTTCACTTATTATCCTGGGCCGACGGTACTTATGATTTAATTGATATAGCTGAGAAAATGAATTGTTCTGTATTGGATTTTGCTGATACCGTAAAGGTATTGAAGGATGCCGGTTTAATAGTAGAGGTATGAGTGAGACCAGCCAGAATAGATTCAGTGAGTTAAAAGGACGCTTCTATCAAATTGTTTCAGATCCCGGCATGTTAGATGTGAACGGGAATTTGAATGCACTAAAGATTGTGCTTGAAGGATTGAAGGTTGGTTATTCGTCAAAAGGTAAAATAAGGCCTGTATTAATGCAGAGCAGCCTGCAAAGAAGAGTTTGGAGTTCAATTGCAAAGATTCGCAGAATTCCCCCCGCATCCTATGAATTTCTTGAAAAACAGGGCAAAGGTAAAATTTTGCTTATGGATACGGGTTGTCGTCAGGTAGTGCATCAGGGGAAATCGATATCCTTTCATTATGAAAAAATAATACAATTTCTAAAGAAAGAAAGAATTGTTTTATGTGGCGATGGCTATTTACCCGGTAAGGAAGATATTTATGATTTTACTTTCAGTCCGGGGCCTTCTCAGCTGCATTTTGCGGTGCATGAATTAGGCCGGAATAAAGAGTATATTGAATTACAAGGCAAGTTAAAGACTGTACTGTCAAGGTTGAAGGCGTTGGAACAATTGAATAAGGAAGAAATAGTGGATGTAAAAATTGCAATGCATTATTTCCTTCTGTCGCATATAGTTTGGAATGAGATTATTCGCAAACTGAAACCTGAAAAAGTGATGCTGATTGTACATTATCATAAAGAAGGAATGATGTACAGTTTTAAAAAGGCGGGTATTCCTACTGTAGAATTGCAGCATGGCCTGATAGCCGGTGAAGATATTTTTTACTGCATTCCTCAGTCTTTTAACGCCGTTATTAATAAATCATTGTTTGCCGATTGCATTGCTGTTTTTGGAGAGTACTGGAGAAAGGTCCTTTTAACAGGATGCGAGTATAAACCGGAAAACATATTTGTTTTGGGAGAATATCGTTGTCGTAATTTAGATGTTTCTGCAGATATAAAGAATAAAATTGAAGCATTTACGGCCAACAGAAAAGTTATTCTTTTTACCACACAAACCTTTTTGCATCAGTATTTTATTGACTATATTCAGTTTGTATTAGAGAAAGGGAACATAAAGGAACAGGGATACTGTATTATAGTAAAAACACATCCCGCCGAGAAACAAGATTTATATCGCTCTTTGAGTTTTTCTCCCGATGCTTGTTTGATTGTAAATGCTCCTCTTGATTATCTTTTCTCCATCAGCAGTATTCACATTAGCGGTTACAGTACTACGTTGTTTGAGGCATTGTCTTATGATTGCGCGAATTATTCGCTTTGGATATCTGAAAGTGCTGATTATATTCAAAGCATGGTAAATTCGAGAGTTTCGGTATTGCTGATGCCGGATCAACTTCCGTTTCAGGAGGCACAAAGAATTACCGGACCTGATTCTAATACGTTTTATCAGCCATTTAATACCGGTGTTCTAAACAGTCTTTTGTCTGATAAGTCATGAGTTTGATAAGCGTTGTAATTCCTTGCTATAATGTAGAAGAATACATTCAGAATTGCCTGAACAGTGTTTTTAAGCAAACATATACAGATATTGAAGTGATTGTTGTTGACAATGGCTCAACTGACAATACCATTCAAAGAGTGAATGAAACCATCATTCATTCAAGATTTCCGGTTACGGTAATTACAGAATCGGTTAAGGGAGCGTCATTTGCACGTAATGCAGGATTGAAGATTGCCAAAGGTGAATATATTCAATTCCTGGATGCCGATGATATATTGTTGCCGGAAAAACTGATACATCAGATTACCATTATTAAAAAGAAGCCGGTAGATATTATTGCCGGTGCATATTATAGGGTAAAGTCGGATATTACCACCGAAGTAAAAGTAAAACCAGATTTTATTGAGGGGCTGATTACCGGAAAGCTGGGGTGTACCATCAGTAATTTATTTGCGAAACAAGCGCTATTAGATGTTGGCGGTTGGAATGTGAATCAAAAAAGCAGTCAGGAGTATGAATTAATGTTCAGAATGGTTGCCAATAATGCAACTGTTTACATTGACAATGAGGTTCTAACAATAGCATACGTGCGTAGTGATACTACCTCAATAAGCAATAACAATATTTCTGAAAACTGGAGGAGAAACATTGAGCTCAGAAAGAATATGCTCGATTATATTTCTGACCCCGACATTAGAGAAGAAATTCAACCGAAACACATAAATATGTGCTATCAGGAGATTTTTAATGGTATTCGTATTCTGGCAACATATAATTTAAGTGAGGCACTGGACTATCATCGAAAATACATAAAAGGTAAATACCGCCCTGTAAGGAGTGGAGCAACTTCCTCTGGATATTTGTTTTTTTACAGGTTATTTGGATTTAGTACAGCAGAATTTATAAGAAGAACATTTCTTAACAGATAGAATAATAAGAAAAATGAGACTCGACATCATCATTGGAACACGCCCAAATTTTATTAAAGTTACGCGGTTCAGAGATCTGGCTTCAAAATTCGGTATGAATGTGCGCATAATTCATACAGGACAACATTATGACCGTTCCATGGCTGATGTGTTTTTTGAACAGTTTTCAATGATTCCTGACTATTTTCTGAATGTTCAGCCAGGTTCGCCGGTACAACAGATGGCAGAAATAATGCAGAAACTTGAGGTGTTTTATATTGATAATGATAAACCGGATGTAATGATAGTGCCCGGCGATGTTAACAGCACGTTGGCAGCGGCTCTTACTGCAAATAAATTAAATATTACTCTGGCTCATCTTGAGGCGGGACTAAGGAGCTATGACCGTACCATGCCAGAAGAGTTTAACCGGATACTTACAGACGATGTCAGTGATATTTTTTTTGTAACCGAAGCGAGTGGTAAAAAGAATTTGCTTCAGGAAGGAAAACCCGAACATGCAATTCATTTTGTTGGTAACACTATGATTGATACAATGGTGGCATTTGAAAACAAAATTCTTGAGTCTAATATTATGTCAGCTTTGAATTTATCAAGAAAATTTGTTCTGATAACTATGCATCGTCCCGGAAATGTTGACAGTCCTGAAGGACTGCAGACGCTACTTCAAATAATGAAGAATGTTGCCACACAATTCGACATCGTTTTCCCTATTCATCCGCGTACTGTGCAAAAAATGAATGACTTTGGTTTGAAAACGGGTTTTGATGAGGTTTCCGGACTGAAGATTACAGACCCGATGGCTTATTTCGACTTTCAACATTTAATTTTACATTCAGCAGCCATCATAACTGATAGTGGTGGAATTCAGGAAGAATCAACATTTCGTAGAGTTCCCTGTATTACTTTAAGGCAGAATACTGAAAGACCGGTTACTATAACTGAAGGTACCAACCGGTTGATGTCGTTTGAAGTGAAATCGGTATCTGAAGCGCTGAAACAAATAGACAACGGAGACTGGCCCAAAGGTTCTGTTCCGCAATATTGGGATGGTAATGCTACTGAACGCATATTGGAAGTTCTGTGTAAATTCGCTGTGTGATATATCTCACTTTTAACGATTCCCCTTCAGGCATTTTTCAAAGTCAAGTAGTTGACGTTGTAGAATTGTTGCGTACTCTTTATCCTGAAAAAGATATAAGACTCGTCAGTTTTATCTCCTCACGAAATTACAGCAGGAATAAGCATAAAATTAAAGCAATGGATCCTACGGCACTTGTTCTGCCCATGGTGCCGGGGTTGAAACGCTGGCGTCTTAATGTTTGGCTTCTAAGACTTACAGGCTGGTTTTGGAACTTAAAGAGACATGATTTGGTGCTTTGTCGCGGACCATTCGCAACTATTCTGGCAGCCGGATATTGGTGCAAGGGAAGCACGATTGTTTACGATGCACGCGGTGCAGTGGCTGCTGAGGCCTTGGAATACGGCGTATTTAACGGGACAGGAATTGAAACGGAAATTGTAAAAATTGAAAAGGATGCAATCAATACTGCAAAACGGCATTTGGTTGTAAGCAACGCATTAATGAAGCATTGGAAAGAGAATTACGGATTTAATGGAACAGCTGAGATTATTCCCTGCTCAGTCGGTAAGAGATTTGAGGATGAACGGGAAAGAACACGAATTGATTTTAATTTTCCTCAGGATGCGGTGATTGTTGCCTTTGCGGGTACGGCTTCCGGGTGGCATTCTCAGAACACTCTGTATGGTATTCTTAATCAGTGGCTCAGCATTCAACAAAATATTCACGTTTTAATGCTGTCGCCCGATAGTGTTGAATTGCAGAATTTTAAATCTAAATTCCCACAAAGAATTCATACTAAATGGGTTGACCCTTCTGAAGTGCCTTCTGTTTTAAGAGTGGCGGATTATGGCTTGCTACTGCGCGATGCGTCGGTAACCAACCGGGTTTCCAGCCCTGTAAAGTTTTCCGAGTATCTGGCTTCAGGTCTTAAAGTGATTATTAGTCCTGAGATTGGCGATTTTTCTGAGTTTGTTGTTAAGTATAATTGCGGAATTATTATGAAAGATACCATTCCGTTGCTCTCAAAACCTACCCCGTCTGACAAGGAACAATGTAAGAGTCTTGCTCGGAATTATTTCTCAAAATCATCTGAAGTGATTAGGGATGCATATAAAAGGCTTGCATCATGAACATCCTCCTCCTCACCGATGGAATTACGCCTTTTGTTACCGGAGGCATGCAGCGCCACAGTTACAATCTGGCTGATTATCTGACGCGTGCCGGACATCGTGTGCATTTGGTTCATTGTGTTTCGCATGATAAACCTACTCGCAGTATTGCTGAGGTATTGGGTGTGCGAAACGGTCTTACTGAGGATTGCCTTTATTTTCCGGCTCCGGGTAAAATTCCGGGACATTATGTTAGAGAATCATATCAATATTCGGTGAAGGTTTTTAATGCCGTAAAGGAGAAGTTGCAGTCTTTTGATTTTGTGTATGCCAAAGGATTTACGGCTTGGGAGTTATTGCGGCAGAGAGACAACGGGATAAAATCTCCTCCAATTGGGGTCAATTTTCATGGCTACGAGATGTTTCAGCCTGCTTCCGGTTGGCGTGCACGTATGGAACAAAGGTTGTTGCGCAAGCCTGTGCGCGAAAATATGCAGCGGGCCGACGTGCTATTCAGTTATGGCGGAAAGGTAATCGATGTGATGCTTGCAGCCGGTTGCGATGCCGGGAAAATTGTGGAGGTGCCATCGGGAATTGCTGAGGATTGGCTGATAGACGAAGTTGTGCCAACCGGTGATACCGTGAAGTTTCTTTTTGCGGGGCGAAACGAACGCCGAAAGGGATTGGCAGAGTATCATGCAGCCATTCAGCAATTTCAGGGGAATGCGGAATTTGGGTTTATTGGGCCGATTCCTGAAGAAATAAGACTAAAAAGAAAAGATTGCATTTATTACGGAGCGATAACAGATGTGAATGAGTTGCGCCGTATTTACAGAGAACATCATGTTTTGGTTTTGCCGTCGCACAGCGAGGGGATGCCCAATGTAATACTGGAGGCCATGGCCTCAGGCCTTGCTGTGCTTGCTACAGATGTAGGTGCCGTTGCGTTGATGGTGAATGAAAATACCGGCTGGATTATGTCGCCCCCCCCAAATTCTGTTAGCATCAATACTATGTTAACTGAAATATTCCAAGATATTAATCTGATAGACTGCAAGCGCTCCGCAGCATTATTGCATGTTCAAAAGAATTTTGTTTGGGATATAATTGTTGAGAGATTAGTAGGAAAGCTAAAGGCTTAGAGTAATTTCTTCAATCCTTCTTCCAGTGACGTTTCAGGCTTATATCCGGTTAAATGGAACATTTTCTGTGAACTTCCCAGTCTGCGTTCTACTTCATAGTCGTATCGCTTTTTGGGGGCATCAATGAATATAATTTCTGATTTTGAACCTGTAATAGATTTTATTTCTCTCGCCAGTTCACTAATGGTGATTTCATTTTCGTTTGCAATGTTGTAAATTTCGGCAGAACCTGCTTTTTCTGCAAGCAGCAAACATGCCTGAATTGTGTCATCGATAAAGGTAAAATCGCGGGTTTGACGGCCATCGCCATAAACAGTAATATGTTTGCCTTCATTTGCCTGTTCAATAAAACGGGGCACCACCATTCTGTTGTCCTGTCGTGGACCATACACATTAAAAAAGCGCAGGCTTACACTGTCCAGGCCTTTTTCATCGTGTAACGCAGCAAGATAAATTTCATTATACCTTTTAGCAATTGCATAACTGGTTCGGGGGTCAACTACAATATTTTCTGTAACACTTTCTGCAATGGCACTGTGACCGTAAATGCCGCTTGTAGATGCATAAATAATCTTCTGGACTCCGTTAATCTGGGCTGCTTCTGCAATATTTTGCATGCCAATAATTTCAGTGTCCATAGTCTCTACCGGATTATCGGCAACTACATCTACCCCCAGCACTGCTGCAAAATGAAAAATTTGATCGCACCCACGACTCAGCCTGATCATGGCTTCTTTGTCTTTTACGTCGGCCTTCTCAAAATGTACCTGACGCATCACTTCCGGTTCCAGTTTATTACCGCGCATTAAAATGTCGGCCACCACCACTTCATGTCCTTCACTT
The DNA here is from genome assembly GCA_964508605.1 of uncultured Weeksellaceae bacterium. Taxonomy (GTDB): domain Bacteria; phylum Bacteroidota; class Bacteroidia; order Flavobacteriales_D; family CAZDUI01; genus CAZDUI01. Next base: position 107,426 of record CAZDUI010000001.1, read on the forward strand.
ACCAGTTTGCCCACCAAATGACTGCCAATAAATCCTGCGCCTCCGGTTACCAGATATTTTGCCATAATCAATTTTAAAATTCAAAGATAACGTTTCACATGAGATAGTAGATTAACGGGGTTTTACTAAATGGTTGCCCCCAATATGCTTTTAAATCTATATATTTATTTCCTTTTATCTTTGCGTTCTCAACAAAATTAAATTGTGGCACGGTTTCATCTTTTTGAATGGGAAGATTTTTCATGGTTTCCATCTGCGCTTAGAGATTATGGTACCGATTTTTTGCAATTTCTGGCTGATAAATCAGGAATGTACAGGCCTGTTTCACCTTTGCTGACCGAACTGCTTAGCAGAAGCAATCATACCCGAATCATTGATTTGTGTTCAGGAGGGGGAGGCGCATACCGTAAGTTATCAGGATTGATGAGTAAGGATTGTACTGATTTGAAGATTACTCTGACAGATTATTATCCAAATGTTAAAGCGCTGCAGAAAATTCAAAATGAAATTCCTGAAATAGACTTTGATGAAAGAAAGGTGGATGCACGTGATGTGCCGGCGGACTTGAAGGGTCTAAGAACGTTATTTCTATCTTTTCATCACTTCAAACCGGAAGATGCGAAAAGGATTTTACAAAATGCAGTGGATACAGGAAGTCCTATTGCCATCATAGAAGCACAGGAAAGAAGCGTTACCTCCATTTTGGCAATGTTATTTTCTCCGGTTTCGGTATTGCTTACAACACCATTTATTAGACCGTTCAGATGGGGAAGATTGTTTTTTCTTATTTGATTCCTTTGGTACCCCTCTCTTTGTATTATGGGATGGAGTGGTTTCGTCGTTAAGGACCTATTCAGTTGCCGAAATGAATCGGATAATTGATAGTATTGATAATCGTGAAAAGTATGAGTGGAAAACAGGTAAAATCAAATTGGGACCTTCAAAAATTCTATATCTGACCGGAGTTCCGGTTCAAAGAGAATAATGGCAGGCAGAAGCAATGAATTTTAAAAGATTTCGTTTGTGAATTCGGGATAGGGTTGTCACCGGGAGAATACCTGTAATGGGTGTTTTGCTCAAGAAGAGAGTATAATTAAATTAGCGTGTTGTTGAGAAACATTAGAAAATATAGTTTTGTAGGATGTTAACGAAACGCGCGGCTGTAATTGCATTTTTCTTTTTATTCCTGGCAACCTTCAGCCGCGGTCAGGGTTATTCTGTTAAGGACAGTAGTATCAATGTTTTTACAGTTTGTGTTGAGTATCAGCCGCAATTACCGTTTGCTGATTTGAAAGACAGGTTTGGCTTCAGCAATGCCGTTGGCGGAGCACTCAGGTATAAGCTGAAGACTCAGTGGGAACTGGGGTTGTCCTATTTGTTTCAGTTTGGTAATGATGTTAAGGAGGATTCAATGCTGCGTTATCTGGAGTCTTCTTCAGGTGCTATCATCAGTTCAGCAGGACAGTTTGCTGATGTACCCATTTTACAGCGCGGACATGCCATACAATTCACCGGCGGCCGGCTTTTACCGGTTTTGGGTCCCAATCCAAATTCAGGAATTATGCTGCGTTTGGGCATGGGGTATTGGACGCATAAAGTTCGTATTGAGCATAATAACGATGGTGTTCCGGCCCTTGCCGGTGATTATAAGAAGGGTTACGACCGTTTGGCCGGCGGATTTATGCTGAGTCAGTTTGTGGGGTATTACCATATTCATAATCGCAGGCTCTATAATTTTTATGCAGGTATTTCCTCATGGCAGGGATTTACAGTACCGCTGCGTAGTAATCAATTTGATTTAATGGGTCCCGAACCGGTTCAGAAAAGATTGGATGTGGTATTATCGCTTACCGCCGGATGGATGATTCCCATTTATCGCCGCTCGCCCGATGAGGTAAAGTTTTTCTGAATGATTTTCATATTTTGACGACCTCCTCTGAACTTAATTGACCCATAGGTTTTGTGTCATCTATTTTCAGGTATTTTTGCAGGGTGAAAGTTTATAACGGAATTGAACGGTTTAAAGAAAGTGGCGTGCAAAATACAGTCGTCACAATTGGTGTTTTCGATGGTGTGCATTTCGGTCACCGCAAAATTTTAAACCGGATGCAACAAATCGCCACCACTATTCAAAACGGCGGAGAATCGGTACTTTTAACTTTTCAGCCTCATCCCCGGCAGGTATTACTTCCTCAACAGGAATTCAAACTTCTGAATTCTATGGAAGAAAAACAGGAATTGTTGTCTTCAATTGGGTTGCAACACCTGGTAGTACATCATTTTAATCAGGAATTTGCAAATATGTCCGTGAAACAATACATTCATAATGTATTGGTGGATGGTTTACGTCCGGATACTCTGGTAATTGGCTATGACCATCGCTTTGGCAAAGACCGTATGGGCTCGTTTCACGATTTGGAACAGGCATCAAAGGAATTAGGTTTTCGACTTGAAGAAATACCTGCTGAAAATGTGGATTCTTCTAAAATCAGTTCTACACGTATTCGCAGAGCTTTACAGGAAGGTGATGTGACAGAAGCCGCCAGGTTACTTGGATATGCCTATTCTTTTACAGGACAGGTTATTGAGGGCAGGCAGATAGGTAGAAATCTGGGGTTCCCAACGGCGAATTTGGTGCCTGCCGATGCCATGAAGTTATTACCGGCCAACGGAGTGTACGCTGTGTTTGTTCACACAAAAAACGGTAAATATCGCGGTATGATGAATATAGGGACACGCCCTTCAGTTGCGCCGGGCAGCGACTTGCCGTCTGCCGAAGTGCACTTGCTCGATTTTAATGGAAATCTGTATGGTGAGATTCTTAAAGTTACATTTGTTAAGCGCCTTCGTAACGAAATGATATTTCCCGCGTTGGAAGATCTGAAGCATCAACTGGAAAAAGATAAAGAAACGGTTATTCAGATTTTGGAAATATAAATGTACGGTCTGAAAAATATTCTTAGAATAATTGTTGTAATTATTTCCTTTTCAAATGCGTATGCTCAAAAGCTTACGTCGGTTCAGTTAGATACAGCAAAAATTTTCACGTCGGTAGAAGAAGCTTTACGGGCACAAGGCCCGGTGTATCGGTTGCATTTAAAAAAACGGAAAGTAAAAATCATCCCTGAAGAAATTAGACAGTTACCGTATATTCAGGAACTGGATTTAATGGGAAATAAGCTGGACAGTCTGCCGGATTGGTTGAGTGAATTAAAGAATTTGGAGCGTTTCAGTATCAGCAAGAATAAGTTTACAGTTTTTCCGGAAGTTATTTGTGAATTGAGTAATCTGAAATATTTGGTTATCAGTCGAAATCAAATATCATGGATTCCGGACTGCCTGGGCAATTTAAAGGCGTTGGAGGTACTTGACGGGTGGGACAATGAATTTTACAGATTACCCGAAACCATGACGGAAATAAATACCCTTAAGGTGGTAGATATGCGGGGAATCAATATGGATAATAACGAACAGGCAGTTTTGATAAATATGTTTCCTAAGGTAAAATTTCATTTTTCGCCGGGGTGTAATTGCGCTAATTAGCGTATGGAACGATTCACTATTTTACGTTACATGACTTTCTGAAGAAATAAATTTGGGTTTTGTTTGCAAAATTGGAAAGATAGTGTAATTTATTGGGGATGATGGTTTTTCTTATGATATAATATAACTTAATGTTATAGTATTATATCATTCTTTATTATTTGAAAAGACTCACGCATACATGCACGTACGCACCCCTGTGGGCACACCCCGCGCGTCTTTGGGAGGCCCAACAGGGGGGCAGTTTCTCTTGAATGGCTATCGTAGATAAAGTACTGAATATCAATAGTAATAGATGTAAAGCCCTCATGGAGTTTTGGGAGGATCAACAGGGCAGTTTCTGTTGAATGGTGCATTATGCTAAAGTGCGTAAAATCAATAGCAAAAGATTTGGAACCCCACAGGGAATTTTCAATATCAGTTATGTTGAATTCAGTTTTGGTTGAAAAGGTTTTAAAACCATCCGGTATTTTTATAATGCCTGATCAACAAACATCCACGCTATCGAATAAGCTCAGAGAAAAGCCCCTGCTTCCGATTTTTGTTCAACAATGACATAGTTTGTATTTATCAATATATTTGTTTATATTATTGTTTTAAAGTTATTTACAATTCATTCTTGTCATCAGCGTATTAATTTGTTGTTTCATTTCGTACTTTTGCAGCCCTGCATGACAACAAACGAGAAAAATTTGAACAACATCAGTGTTTTTGTGGTGTTGTGGCGCAAACGTAAAATCATTATTGCGCTTACATCTTTGGCGGCGATTACTTCTGTAATTATCAGTTTAATGATGCCGGATTATTACAAAAGTGTAGCCATTATTTTTCCGGCAAAAACCAGCAGTGTTATTCTTGACGAGAATTATTCGGTTCGCGGAAACATGACTGAATTTGGTGAAGAGGAAAATGCCGAACAACTACTGCAGATATTGAATTCTGCAGAAATCAGAGAGCGTGTTATTACAGATCATAATTTATATGAGCACTACGGCATTGACTCAACACAGGGGTATGCCCGAACCAAAATTACCAAGGAGTACATGGGAAATATTTCCTTTAACAGAACACGTTACGGATCTATTGAAATAGTAGTTCTTGACCAGAATCCGGATACCGCCGCAGTAATAGCCAACCATATTGCAAACCTTGTGGATACGGTTAAAAACAGAATGATACGCGACAGGGTGTTGAAGCCTTATAAAATTGTTCAGGCTCAATACGACACATTGATGAATGAGATGGATGCACTGAAAAGGGAAATACGTATTCTTTCAGATAGTGGGGTTGTAAGTATGCACGAGCGCGGAAGTTTAATTGACGGATTGGCTGAGGCACGGTTGGAAGGCTCTGGTTCTGAAGCAATCAAAGAATTGCAAAAGAAAATTGCCATTAATAACCGATTGGGAACGGTATTCGACGCCGCTATTGAAATGCGGATTGAAAAGACAAAGCGGTTGGAAGCGCTGCGTAAAATTCGCGACCAGATGCGCGCAGATGCCAACCTGGCCATTGCACATAAATTTCAGGTAGAATATGCCGGTCCGGCAGAAAGAAAGTCTTTTCCTGTTCGCAGCTTAATTGTTGCTCTTAGCACACTCAGTACCTTTTTCTTCTCTGTCCTTCTTGTCCTGTTTATGGAACGTTTTAAAGAAATCAGAGCACAGGCAGCCGGTAAATAATACTACTTGCTCTTCTTTTTACGGGCACTTGTTACCAACAGGAGTTTAATGGTTTGCTGCAATTATTTATTTTCTGCTTCGTTACCATTTAAACCATGCATCATGAAAGAGTTCATCGTATCATGCGTTATAATACCCTTTGGGGTATGCGCTCAAAATCCTATTAATAAACAGGTTGTAACAGATGTTTCTAATGTGAAAGTGCTAAATCTCTCAAGAACGGGGTTACAACAAATACCTGTAGAGATTCAAAATTACACGAATCTGGAAGAATTGATAGTATCAGACAACCAACTGATTCAGATGAGTACCGGAGTTCAGTTTCCTGAGTCGCTTAGAAAAATTGATATTTCGGGTAATCCGGGATTGATGCAAATGCCACTTATAAAAGCACTTGAGCCCTGTCGTAAACTTGAGTCAGTGAAAATGAGCGGCTGCGGTTTGAATTATTTATCAATAGAATGGGCTAGTTTTAAGAATTTAAAGTCACTAGATGTAAGCAACAATGCAATTGCATTTTTACCTGTTGAATTGTCCCGTCTTAAGAAGCTTGAAAGTCTTGACGTATCATATAATTGTTTGTCAGTTGCACAGACACCCTTTCGATTCAAGGCCATGAAAGAACTTGATGTTTCTTATAACGAAAACCTTGATATGGAGCGTGTGTTTGGTTTTTTACCACCACACGATGTAAATATTGTAGTTGCCGGTCCGGTGAATAATCTTGGCGAATTACCTGAAGGAAATGGAAAAATTAATCAATTGGTACTTTACGGTTGTCGCCATGAGGTTGACGGGAACAATTGGATTGAAGAGAGTCGTGTAGAGCAAATTGCGTTGGTGTCCCCTGGACCGGCATTTATTAACTCTTTTTTGCGGGTTATTGCGCGCAATAATCATTTAAAATCTCTTTCCCTTTTGGGTATGGAGACTTTGCCTGATGGTATTGAAAAACTTGTTCGGCTTAAAGAATTGGAGTTGAGTATAAAAAAGGTTACGGTTGCTGAAGCCAATGCATTGAAAGATAAATTGAAGAATACCAAAATAGTATGGCAAATGGAACCGGAAACCGGGGGGCGGAAACGCAAAATAAGTCCTCCTGTGCAAGGATTGAATGTTGAGGCTGAGACCTATACTGTTGATCCTGCCATAGAGACGTCTCTTCAGTCAACTTCGGTAAAAATGTACATACCCAGATATGCCTTTGTGACGTCAGAGGGGACAGTATATCAGGAGCCTGTTGTGATTCAATATCGCGAGTTTTTAGATCCGGTAGACATTTTCTTTTCAGGAATACCAATGGAGTATGATTCTGCCGGAATTGCATACAATTTTTCTTCAGCCGGAATGTTTGAATTCAATGCTTTTACATCCTCAGGTGAAAAACTATTCCCGAATCCTGAAGCTCTGATAGATGTTGCTGTCGTTGCAGCAAATCCTCAGTGCAACTATCCGACATATTTTTTCAACGAACAGGAAGGTAGATGGGATTATGTTTCAGCCGAGCACCGGGCAAAAGGTGATTTTACCTTCAGTTCAAAGAGTGAATCTTCCGGTCAGGGGCAACGTCTGGTGTATGGAAGTATGGGAGCGGATGATAGAATAACCGTGGGTCAACCACTTATGTGGAATCAAACACCTGTCAATTCAAACATAAGAGTTAGTCCGCCGGTTATGCCCGCTTCCGAGCAATTTCAGTTGAGGGTGCAACGCATGAAAGGCACCAGAACATTCAGTATTGAATATATCCGGAACACGGCTGTACAGCATAGAAACGAGCGAATATTAAAGCTTGAAGAATCCAGACTTTTGGGCCGTTCAATGTGGGTGTATGACGGAACCGATTTTGAGAATGTTTATGAGTTGATGAAAGACCTGCATAAAACCTCTCACAGGGCACTGGAAAGACCGGGTGGCAAGAAAATCCGTAGTACAAACAAGTATTTCAGGGATATCTTTTTAACAGCAAATCTTGAAAATGACAACTACGATCTTACTATCATTACTGTAGATACTTCCATTACAATTCCTGTAAGTCTGCATGAAGGAAATTCGTCGCTGCACGCCATCCAGGGTAAAAATGAGAAGTTTTTAAAAAAATACAACCAATTATTGATGAGTAGGCAAAACATATGGCAGGATGCCATGGACGAATACAGGCTGGCGGCTCAAAGATATGCCGAACAACTGGAAAAAGATAGAATTTCATTGCTGGAAAATATGAAGAATACAGCGTCACTGTTAAACGATTCATATCGGGTATTCAGTATGTCTGGTTTCGGAATTTGGAATTGTGATGCAATTGACAGAATGAAGAAACCGGTGAGTATGAGGGCAGATTTTGTTGCTGAAAATGGAGATAAAATCGAACAACGAGAATTGTTTGTGCTAAATCTCAGCCAAAACGGAGTTTTACGATATGGTAGCAGGCCTCAGTTTACTTTTGACAGCCACAAGGAGAATTCAATTATTGTGGTGAAGGAAGATGGTACCCTGGGCTTTCTAAATTCCGAGCAGGTGAAGAAGGGTAATGCATTGAGGAAATTTCCGGCAATGAATCTAATAAAACCCGGAGAAATGACAAAAGATGATTTGAAAAAGCTATTGATGTAATATGAAGGCTATATATTTCATACCCATACTTTTCTTTGCTTTTGTATCAGAAGCTCAGGATAGAGGTTTTGTTAAGAACCTTAAAGAAGATTGCCGGGAAATAAATGAATATGTATCTGATTTTGATAATTATCAGGAGTTTATGGCTTTCGCACAATCCGTGGATCTTAATCCTGTAAAACCGGACTACGATTTATTATCGGCAGCCGTATATTTTGCGATTTTGGAAAAAAAGAGAAAACAAAAAAGTGAAATTGCCTATATTCCTGAATATGCATGTGCTGCAGCGGCGTTAACCGAAAAATACAATGTCAAGGATACTCCCGAAAACAGAATGAAATATAACAGGAATGCCCAGTATGCTTCACGAAAATATAAAAGTCAAAACGGGCTGCTTAGAACTATTCCTTCACGTGTTTTTATGGTGAATTACAAAGGTGGGGCTACCTTTTATTCAGAAGGAGGTGATAGTGAAACAGGATTGTATTACGGCGTGAAATCAGATTTAAAAAATCCTGATGCTGTGATTAAAGTTGTTGAGTCTTTTAATTATGCCGATTTCGGTAGATATATAGTTCATAGCAAGTTGAATGGGCCTTATAAATCGTTCTTTAAATCTGATAAAATGAATGCAATGGCAGTGGTTTTTGAACTTAAGGAATCAAATTCAATCAGTACAAGAGTTCCCGTTGCCGAAATGTTGCTGATAGTGGGAGGTAATAGAATTCCTAAAAAAGAAGAATTGGTTTTAGATTATCAGTCCATCTTTGCTGAAGACTATTAAATCGGGATGTATCATGCTAATAATGCGCTGCTTGTTTTTCCAACCTTTTAATTGTTTCTCGCGTTGAG
>CAZDUI010000001.1:116215-169206 GCA_964508605.1 uncultured Weeksellaceae bacterium
CCCTGACGACAGATGTCAGGGCTTCTTAGTTGCGGGGGCAGGACTCGAACCTACGTCCCGACATTTAATGTCGGGATATGAGCCCACCGGATTAAATCGGGATGAATGATGCTAATAATGCGCTGCTTGTTTTTCCAACCTTTTAATTGTTTCTCGCGTTGAGTTGCCTGATTTTTGAATTCAAATAATTCCATGTGAATGACTAACCAGGGTCTGCATTTTGTGGTATAACCTTTAGTTGCGAAGTTATTATGAGAATAAAATCTTGTAATTAAATTAGATGTACACCCGATATAAAACCGGTTACATCGTTCAGAAAATAATATGTAGACACAGTATTGCATATCGAATAGGGGTCTGTACTTTCATAATACATGATGAAAAAAAGCCCTGACGACAGATGTCAGGGCTTCTTAGTTGCGGGGGCAGGACTCGAACCTACGACCTTTGGGTTATGAGCCCAACGAGCTACCAACTGCTCCACCCCGCGATATATTTTTGAGTAGAAATATCGCTTTCAAGAAATTCAGTGTGCAAATGTACAATTTTTTTATGAATCTGCAAGAAAAATCAATATTGCAGATATTTTATACATTCTGACCGCAGCGGAGACAGCTATAGATTACATCGGTGTGAGAATTGTGATTCAGATTAGCAACTGCAATGAATTGTGAGTGTATCTTTGCTGTAATTTATTTAGATATGCTTGATTTTACAAACACTGAAATTGGCTTTAAGGCTCGTACTGATAAGGACTTGAAACTGGCTGCCCGCTTATTTGGAATGTTAGATAAGCCTTGGCGAATGCGCATGGGTAAACGGTTTACATTATTTGCCATTAAGGTAGGGTTACCCATAAAAGGATTGATTAAAAAGACCATTTTCAGACAGTTTTGCGGAGGGGAAACCATTGCTGAATGCGAAAAAACTGTAAGCAGACTTCATGCCGATGGCGTAGGAACCATCTTGGATTATTCGGTTGAAGGAAAAGAACAAACCGAAGCTTTCGACCTTTCGGCAGAGTTAATTATTCAAACCATTGCCAAAGCAAAAGGCAATCCGGCAATACCTTTTTCTGTATTTAAAACTACCGGACTTACCCGATTTGGACTGCTGGAGCGCATCAATGATATAAATACCAAACTTACAGTAGCAGAGGAGAAGGAACGCGACGAATTGTTTGCACGAGTAGAGAAAATTTGTAAAGCAGCTCACGATGCGGATGTACCTTTGTTTATTGATGCTGAAGACAGTTGGATTCAGGATGGTATTGACCGCATGGTTACACAAATGATGCGGAAATACAACAAAACAGCATGTATTGTGTATGGTACTGTGCAAATGTATCGCCACGATCGACTGGCTTTTCTTGACAGAAGTATTCAGGAGGCCCGTACGGAAGGTTTTTATTTGGGAATGAAGTTGGTGCGTGGCGCATATATGGAAAAAGAGCGCGAACGTGCACAAAAAATGGGATACCAGGACCCTATTCAACCCGATAAGGCAGCTACTGACAGAGATTATAATGCGGCGATAAAATTGTGTATTGATAACGCAGATATTGTGTCAGTTTGCAACGGTACTCACAACGAAGACAGCTGTAATTACATGGTAACACTTTTACAGCAGAGTAATCTGGATATAAAAGATAAACGCTTTTACTTTGCTCAATTATTGGGAATGAGCGACCACATATCGTATAATCTGGCACATGCGGGTTACCGGGTTGCCAAATATGTCCCTTTTGGTCCTGTTAAAGAGGTGCTGCCCTATCTTTTGCGCCGCGCAGAAGAAAACACTTCCGTTGCCGGACAAACGGGACGCGAATTGAGATTAATCAGGCAGGAACTGAAAAGAAGGGCGTTGAAATAGGAATTTCTTTAGATGAAATCTCCTGATTGGTGATTAAAAATGCAATAAAATCAATGCATTAACTCTTCTATTTCTTCCGCTTCAATAGGAATATTCTTCATTAGGTTAACCGGGTTGGATTGGGTAACCACCACATCATCTTCCAATCTGATTCCCAGATTTTCCTCAGGAATATAAATTCCGGGCTCTACGGTAAACACCATGCCTTCCTGCATAGGCTCATACCATAATCCTGCATCGTGCACATCCAGGCCTAAAAAATGCGATGTACCATGCATAAAATACTTTTTATAGGCAGGCCAGTCGGGATTCTGGTTCGCAATATCTTCCCGGGTTATCAGTCCTAAACCTACTAATTCCGATTCCATTACTTTACCCACCTCAGCATGATAGTCGTTTAGCATTGTGCCGGGACGGAGCATTTTAGTTGCTTCATTTTTAACTCTTAATACTGCATTGTACACTGCTTTTTGGCGCTCGCTGAATTTCCCGCTTACCGGAACGCAACGGGTAAGGTCGCTGGCATAATTTGCATACTCAGCTCCTACATCAAGTAAAATAACATCGCCGGCCTTACATTGCTTGTTATTTTCTATGTAGTGCAGAACACAGGCACTGTAACCACTACCTATAATCGGGGTATAGGCAAATCCTCTGGAGCGGTTGCATATAAATTCGTGAATCAGTTCGGCTTCTATTTCGTATTCCCAAACTCCGGGCTTAACAAAGGAAAGCACCCTTCTAAAGCCTTTTTCGGTAATGTTACAGGCCTCCTGTAGGAGTTTTATTTCTTCCTCTTCCTTTACGCTGCGCAAACGGTGCATCAAAGGCGCTGCCCTGTGAATGGTATGTGCCGGATATTGTTTTTTACACCACTCAACAAAACGGTCTTCACGGGTTTGTACCGGGTTGCTGTTTCTAAGATGTTCATTTGTATTTAAGTATATACCTAACGATTCAGCCATCAGGGATTTGAATATTTTTTCAAAGTCTTCTAACCAGTACACTGTTTTAATGCCTGAAACCTCAAAAGCCCTTTCTTTGGTAAGTTTTTCGCCTTCCCAAATGGCAATTTTTTCGTTGGTACTTCTTAAAAATAATATTTCCCTATGTCGGGGATTACTGCAATCAGGAAAAAGAATCAATATACTTTCTTCCTGATCTGCACCGCATAAATACAGAATATCACCATGTTGCCTGAAATTCATGGAACCATCGCTTCCCGTGGGATAAATATCATTACTGTTAAAAACAGCCAGGGTTCCCGGCAGCATGTTTTTGGCAAGTTTATTTCTGTTTTTTATAAATAGAGATGAGGGAATAGTATTGTATCTCATGGTATTATAGATGTCTAAGGTTGTATTTATGTAACTGCAAAGTAATACAATATTTGCAGACCAGTTGTGTAAACTCTACTTTTACGGTAAATTTAAAGTTATGGAAGTGAAAGATTGTAATGGTAAACCATTGCAGGACGGTGATTCGGGTACCATTACCCAAAACCTGAAAGTAAAGGGTGCGCCTGATTTAAAACGCGGAGCCAAGGTTAAAAATATCCGCCTGACGGATGATCCTGATTATGTGGATTGCAAGGTGGAAGGCGTCTCCATGGCGGTTAAGACTATTTATATTAAGAAGAATTAAGCTTTTATGAGTGAGCTAAAGCCGGTTCGATTGATTCACTCCAGCAAGGGTTCGGGTTGTGGTTGTAAAATACCTCCGGGGAAATTACGGAGTATCTTAAGCGGAATAACAGCAGGACCTCTTGACGATTTACTGGTTGGTAATGATTCAGGAGATGATGCATGCGTTTATCGGTTGAACAGTGAGCAGGCTTTAATTTCTACTGTTGATTTTTTTACGCCTTTGGTTGACGACCCGTTTCTTTTTGGTAAAATAGCCGCAGCCAATGCAGTAAGCGATGTTTTTGCAATGGGTGGTAAGCCCGTGCTTGCTATGTCAGTTTTGGGTTGGCCGCTCAATCAAATAGATATTAGTATCGCAGGAGACGTTTTGCGCGGTGCATCATCAGTTTGTGCTCAATTAGGAATTCCTCTGGCTGGTGGTCATAGTATTGAAAGTACTGACCCCTTTTTTGGATTGTCGGTGAATGGTATTGCCCATCCATTGCACATTAAAACGAATAATACAGCCCGGCCCGGAGATATTTTGTTTCTTACAAAACCTATAGGTTCGGGGGTATTGTCGGCTGCTCTTAAAAAGGGTGAAGATTTGAGTTTGCTGATGGATGCATGGATGGACGTGGTTACCCGTGTGAATGTTCAAGGTGCTTTGTTTGGGCAATTGCCATGGATTCATGCTGTTACTGATATTACCGGTTTCGGTATTATTGGACACATGGCGGAAATGTGCGACCGCTGGAGGCTTACAGCTCAAATCGATTATCAGCAAATTAAGCTATTACCCGGAGTTCAGGACTTTGTGCATAAAAAGATTTTTACAGGTGCTTCCGGCAGAAACTGGGAGGCTTTTAGTGATAAGATAATGGGGGTAGAGCCGGGCTCTGATCGTCAGATTTTACTTTGCGACCCTCAAACCAACGGCGGACTAATGGTTGCGGTAGATCAGGAATATGCGTTGGAATTCGCAAGGATTCTTGAAAAGGAAGGTCTGGGTGAGCATTCGGCACCCATAGGTAGGTTCCTGGCTCCTTCCCATAGCAGTAGCGGCATCATTGAAGTATTCTGAATAATGTTTGTAAAAGAAAATACTGCGCTTGAGGTGTTTAGGTATGCGGTTAAAAGTTTGTTGGCGGTTTACCCGGAAGAAGAAGCTGGAAGTATCATTTCTTTGGTATTTAATGATTTATTGCATATTTCCGGAATACAATTGCGTACGGGGAATTTACGGCTCAGTGAATCAGATATGTTGAAGGTGCACTATGCCGTCAAACGGTTAGAAAAAGGTGAACCGGTACAGTATGTTTTGGGCAGCTCATGGTTTTGGGGTATGAAAATGACTGTTACGCCGGATGTACTTATTCCACGTCCGGAAACGGAAGAAATGATTCAACTTATTCAGAGAAAAACCATTAAGCCTCCGCTTGTGGTAGCCGATATTTGTTGTGGCAGCGGTTGTATCGCATTGTCTTTAAAGAGTATTTTTCCTTCAGCAAAAGTTACCGGTGTAGATATAAGCGAGAGTGCACTTACAATAGCGTCAGGAAATGCGAAACAACAAAATCTTATGGTTGACTTTATACAGTGTGATATTACCGCTTCTTTGCCCGTGCAGAATGTAGATTTGCTGGTTTGTAATCCGCCTTATGTTCCTTTGAATGAAGCCGCACAGCTCCACAGGAATGTTCGTGATTACGAACCGGCGCTGGCATTGTTTGTTCCTGATAACGATGTGTATTCGGTAGTGAGGCCGGTGTTAAAACTGGCTTTCACTAAAATGTCGGGGGGTGGAAAAATATGGATTGAGTTTCATCGTGATTATGTAGACGGATTGGCAGAGATGATGCAGGAAACAGGATACAGAAATGTTGAAGTAATTAAGGATTTACAGCAAAACAAGAGATTTGCAACCTGCACTAAATAAAGTGAAAGAAAAGGTAATTTATATCTGGATTTTAATTTTCATTTCGTGCAGGATTACGATTTCGCTTGCTCAAACCGATTCTTTGAAAACTATACCCTCAGATACCATTCGCCAGGACCCATGGCTGAATCCGAAAAAAATTTCAATTCAGGCGGGCTTTGATTCCCGAAATTCATTTTTTGCCGGAAGGGGTGTACGGCTGTTCGGCATACGTGCCGGTATTCAACATTATTATAAATTCCGAACAGGATTGGGAATTTATGGTTTCAGGGAACCTGTTTATATGCGGGATGTAAGAATTGATAAACCGGATGCTTCTGCTGAACAAATCAGTCAGTTTAATCTTTCTTTTTTGGCCTTGTACTTCGATAAAATTATCTATAAAACACGCCGTTGGGAGTTGAGCGCACCCATTTATTTAGGTGCAGGCACATTGAATGCTTATTACAAGGATACATCCAACATTTTTGTTCCTTGGCACGAATTACCCTTTACATCGCTGGAATTTACGGCAGAGGGGTCGTACCGTCCAATCCGATGGTTTAGTATTGGTGTGGGTGTGGGATACAGGTGGATATTCAGAGGTGAGGCTGAATTGAAACGGGCGTTTAATTCGCCCATCTATGCATTTCGTTTCAGCATTTTATTCGGAGAACTTTATCGCATGATTTTTAAAGAAAAAATTTGGAAACGCAAAGATAATGAGTTGAATAATTCTGAAATGGAACGAAAGATTTAACTTTGAAATAATGCAAAATTTAATGGTTTCTCAATATCTTTTTCATGCCGCGCATTCTAATTTCTATTTAATTTCACAGCGGAAAGACATTAAATTCAAATAAAATGAATCCACAGGACCGAATTCATCAGCTTGTTGAAGAGTTGAATGAACACAATTACAAATACTATGTATTAAGTGAGCCTGTTATTTCTGATTTTGAGTTCGATTCCCTTTTGCAGGAATTATCAGATCTTGAAAAACAATTTCCGTTGTATGCACTTCCACACAGTCCTACACAGCGGGTTGGCGGAGATATTACCAGGAATTTCCCGGTGGTAAAGCACGAGTATCCCATGCTCAGCCTAACCAATTCCTACTCCCGTGGCGAAGTACAGGAGTTCGTTCAACGCATTCAACGGGAAATAGGGGGGGACGTTAGTTTTACACTGGAGTTAAAGTACGATGGAGTAGCAATAGGAATAAGATATAAAAACGGTTTGTTTTATAAGGCGGTAACACGCGGCGATGGTACTCAGGGTGAAGATATTTCAGCCAACGTTAAAACCATCAGGAGCATTCCTTTGAAGTTAAAAGGACATGATTTTCCTGTTGATTTTGAAATTCGGGGAGAAATATTTTTCCCTCACCAGGCATTCAAATGTCTGAATGAAGAACGCGAAAGAGCTGGTGAACCTTTATTCGCCAATCCACGAAATTCAGCTTCCGGTACCCTGAAACTTCAGGATTCATCAGTTGTCGCAGCACGGGGTCTGGATAGTTATTTGTACGGGGTTTATGGGAATAATCTTCCTTTTACAAACCATTGGGAAAGTGTGTTGAAGGCCGCTGAATGGGGATTTAAGGTGCCCCATCCTGAAACTCGGTATTTTGCACAGGTTAAAACGGTGGAAGAAATTATGCAATTTATTGATTTCTGGGATCAGCAACGGTATAACCTGCCTTTTGATATTGATGGAATTGTGATAAAAGTGAACGACTATGCCATTCAACAGGAATTGGGGTTCACCGCGAAGTCTCCGCGCTGGGCAATTGCATATAAGTTCAAAGCTGAATCGGCGATTACCAGGTTGAATAACATTGTTTTTCAAGTTGGCCGGACAGGAGCTGTAACGCCGGTTGCCGAGCTGGAACCTGTATTGTTGGCAGGAACAGTTGTTAAACGGGCCAGCTTGCACAATGCCGAGCAGATTGAAAAACTCGATTTACGCATAGGAGACTTTGTTTCGGTAGAAAAAGGGGGTGAAATTATTCCTAAGGTTACAGCAGTAGTTCTTGAAAAACGTGACAGTGGGCTGCTTCCTTTTAATTATATTCTGAACTGCCCTGAATGTGATACACCTCTTGTAAGGACAGAGGGAGAAGCGCAGCATTATTGTCCGAATGAAAGTGGATGCCCGCCTCAGATTATTGGCCGTATTGTTCATTTTATTTCACGTAAGGCCATGGACATCGACGGACTGGGAGAAGAAACGGTTGAACAATTATACAAGCACGGATTAATTACTAATGCAGCCGATTTGTTTTATCTGAATTACTCTCAGCTAATGGAACTTGAGCGAATGGCAGACAAGTCAGTAAAAAACCTGCTGGAAGGAATAAAGGCAGCATTAAATGTTCCGTTTGAGAGAGTACTCTTTGCTATAGGAATACGCTATGTAGGTGAAACCATTGCAAAAAAGCTGGCACGTGCACTGGGTAGTATGGATGCGGTAATGAATGCTTCTTTTGAGGATTTAATTGCCATTGATGAAATTGGCGATCGTATTGCACAAAGTATCTGTACTTTTTTTAGCGATGCCGGCAATGTTGCATTCATTGAAAGGTTAAAGCAAGCGGAAGTGAAGATGGAACTTGACGCCCAAATGGTGTCTGGTACGGCTCTGAAGGACCTCTCATTTGTTATATCCGGTGTTTTTGAAGTGCCGCGTGATCAAATTCAACACCTGATAGAATCTAACGGTGGTAAAGTGGCAGGCTCGGTAAGTGCAAAAACTTCGTATCTTGTGCGCGGTGATAATATGGGGCCGGCCAAACTTCAAAAAGCACAATTGTTGGGCGTAAAAATGATAACATTTACAGAACTTACAGAATTAATTCAACATGGGGTGGCTTGAAAATTACAGATATAGCCAGGGTTTAAAAAAACTTGTAAAAACAAGTGCGCCTCCACGTATGCGTAAATTTTTGAATTACGAGAACAGCATGACTGTTGGACTTTTATATGTTATTAAAGACGTAGACCAGCACGATACCATCGCCCAGTACATTAAGCACCTAAAGGAAAATGAAGGAATGAAGGATGTTCTGGCTTTGGGTTTCTGGGATGGTACAGAGGAAGTTCCTGAATTTTTACAGGCACGAAGAAATTTTGATTTTTTCCTTCGCAAAGAAGTGAACAAACATCATCAGCCTGTTAGTAATGCCGTAAAAGAATTTGATGCTAAGGAATTTGATATTCTAATTGATATATCGGGTACTGAAAGCCTGCCGTTGTTGTTTGCTTTACGCGACAGTGCGGCCCGTTTTAAGGTCGGGTTTCCGGGTACCTATCGCAACCGTTTTCTTGACCTTATCATGGAGGTAGATCAAAAGAAAAGCCTGAGAGAGTCTATTGAGCAGGTAAATTATTATCTTACCATCATCAATAAAAGGGCTGCCACAGCATAGGCCTGATGGGTTTTTAAGAATACTGGATATTTCTTTCCGTCGAATTTCTATTTTACCAGAATTCCGAGAGTTTAATCACCTCTCCGCAGCGCCCTTTGGTTTCAAATAATTTAGCACCCGGCTCGGTACTGTTTTCTTTTAATTCTTTGTAAACAATAACATCATCGCAGGGTACTTCATAAGTGTGTGAACGCGCAATACTTTTAGTTACGATGTTGAAGTTTCTGAAAATCAATTTCACATGACCGTATTTGTTTTGTTGTTCAGGTTTCAGGTCGTTGATAATGGTACAGGTTGTTTTGGCTGCAGGTTTTGTGTCCTTTCCACTGTTGTTTGATTTTACCTGAGAATCTGACGATGAAGATGAATAATCGCTGCCGGAATCGTCATCGGAATTATAGTTCGATTCGGCTTCCACATATTTCAAAGGACATTCTTTGTATTTATTCAAATCAATTTTAAGAATGGCCGTCCCTGTCATCAGGTATATTTCTCCGGGTTTGTCCCCTGCCGTAACATGATAAATTCCGTACTCCATTTCATGCTTATGAAAGTGGTCTGCATTGGTAAGGAGGTCTTGATAAAAGTATGAACTAATACCATCTTTTGCATACGTGCTTTCGTCATACCGCACCAGAAATCCAAACTGATCCCCAAGGCGTGTAGTGAATTTTCGAGTGGGAAAGTCTTCAAAATGTGTAGGTATTCTGTACTGACGAACCAACTGCATTTTTGAGTTATAGTAGCAAATAGACAGGCTTGCATCGTAACCGTCTTCATAATTTCCGTCTGAAACAGTGATCCATTCATTATTTTGAATTGGAAATACCAGGGCCTCTCTATTCGTAGTCTGATTTTTTTCAGGTGTTGAATGCAGGGTAAGAGATTTGTCAAATTCATCGAAACTCTTGGCCAGGGGGTCGCCTTCAATGTGTATTAAACTGGCATTAGATGCCAGGATGCCACTAAGTTTACCGTTGGAATTGATTTCGGCATGTCTTATTCTCGCGTAATCAAATTGGCCCCACCAAAGAAAAATATCAGAATCGCCAGCTTTCACTTTGTCTAACGATAATTTTGCTATATATTGATTTGAATTGCCTTGATTACTTTCATCAAGATAAAAGGCCAAAAGTAGGTGATTGTCGGGTGTGTAAAGCAATTTTGTTGAAAGCGGGGAAAGAATCATTCTGCTGTCAGACAGGCTTCTGATAGGTACAGCAGTGCCAAATTTTTGTGTCTCGTAATTGTAGGTAAAGATGGTAATCAACGATGCGTTATTTGAAATACCCAGTAAAACTACTTCTTTACTATTGGGTATTGAAACCGCTGAAATAAAACGGTAATTAATATTATATGTACTGGAAATTATGGTGCCGTCAGAATTAAAAGCTGTAATGCCCAACTGGCTGCATACTATGTATTTGCCGTCGGATAATTGAAATGTATTGTAGGATATGCCTTGTGAACCTTTGCTCCAGTCGGCCTTGGCGAATACAGGACCTTTGGTGAATTCGTAACCTGAAGCGGTTTTGGAGAGCTTATCTATGGTAAATCCTCCAATTGCCGCATACCCATTTGTAATAGTCTCGAGATATGTTCCCAAAACATGAAAATCGTTACCTGATCTTTTCATTGCCAGCATTTTGTTGTTGCTATTCTTGAAGTAGAGTGTATCAACACTGGTTAGATTGTACATTTTTGCTGTGGTTTCAATGGCGACCGGATAGTTCAGTTCTGAAGTCCGGATTAAATTCTTTAACGGTTTTGATTCATTCTCCGCATTCTCCGCCTCTTGTATTTTATTGTATGTGTCCTGTATGCTTTGCACGGTAGATTCCTGCGAGTAATCGTAGGTTTGCTGTTTGGCAGCTGTTTGTTTTACATATTCATCGTACATCGGTTGTGTGAATACATCGCCCCTCGCATTTACATAAACGTCGGCACCGGGAGCATCAAACCTATAAAAATTATTGGCATATTCTCCTATTTCGTTGTATTTGGGTTTTAATATCAGTGTGCCATCTGTTTTTAGTAAACCATACAAACCGTCCCTTTTTATATAGAACATGTTTCCCTGAGGGCCTTCCATAATCTCACCAATATGCTCGTATATGAAAGGAACAATTTCTTTGTTGTCCATAGAAAGTACACCCCACATATCACCCCGTTTTGCAATGAACAGCCCGTGGTCCAAATCGTTGAAGTTTGAATATATCGGTGGTATTATATTATCTCCCTGTGCATTGGTAATTCCAACATGGTCTGCCAGCATGGCAATTTTGTATTCTTTCCAGGTGTATTTATCTGAAACATGGTCGTAGGGAATTTTTCCTGTAATGGATGTGTAATTTCCGGTTTTATCCAATTCGCCAATTTCAGTACCATTGATAACGAATGCTTTGCCGTCTTTGAAATCTGTACCGTCAGTATATTCAAACTCGCAAATCGGGTTGCCGGTAGTATCTATATAACCAAACTTACCATCCATACTGAAGGTTCCGGCTATTCCATCGGGGGTAAAGTCCCTGCCGTCGGCCTGGATTTGCCCTATCTCAACGCCTGCTTCGGAGTAGTAATAGCCAAAACTTCGGCTGCTTGACTTTTTAAGTACTGTTACGTGAAAGCCATTTGAAGCATTATAAATTGCATGAAGTTCTATTGGAATCAGTATTTTATTTTCCGGTGAAAGAAGTCCGCACTTGCCTTCCTTATTTACAATAAAATTCCCTTTTCCGTTGGGTGCATAAATCCAGTCATACTCAATAGGAATGGTAATTTTTCCATCCTGATTGTAAACTCCAAACATGGAGTCTTTATCAATAACAGTAAAATAATTGTTTTTATAACCAAATACGTTGATATATTTTAGTGGTATTACGGCTTTATTTGAGACATTTATCACACCACATTTGCCATCAGTGTTTTGTGCCAAAGCACGTCCGTTCGCATTAAAATTAAACAGGGTTTTATAAGTAGCAGGTATTACCAACTTGCCGTTGGCATCTATAGAACCATACAGTCCATTTACACGCACTTTACGGTAACCATTCTTTTCTGAATAAACGGTATCGTACTGTGCAAAACCGGCGAATTGCCATGAAAATGCAATTAAAATCAGAATGTACTGTCTCATAATGTGTGTGTTATAGTTTAAATGAGGCAGCTTTATTCTGCGGGGGTCATTCAAAATGCGTTCAAAGGTAAAGATTATTTTCTTTATCAGTATTTATGGAAATACTATGAATTTCAGCCTGTGGAAAATGTCTAAAGATTAATTTTATCAATCACATCATCATCAACAGAATGAGGCAGCGTAACTTTTAACTCAGGTGTTCGGTCCATTTCGCGTTGTATGGCAAACATGGCTTCCTTATTTCGGGCCCAGCTGCGGCGGGCAATTCCGTTATTTACGTCCCAAAAAAGCATCATTTTCAGCCGGCGGTCTGCTTCTTCCGAACCATCGAGCACCATTCCGAATCCGCCGTTGATTACTTCACCCCAACCCACGCCACCGCCGTTGTGGAGAGAAATCCAGGTGGCACCCCTGAAGGCATCACCGGCAAAGTTCTGCACGGCCATATCGGCAGTGAAGGAAGAGCCGTCGTAAATGTTGCTGGTCTCCCGGTAGGGTGAATCGGTACCTGATACATCATGGTGGTCTCTTCCCAAAACCACCGAGCCTTTCAGTAAACCCTTGCGAATGGCTTCGTTGAAGGCTTCGGCAATTTTAACCCTGCCTTCAGCGTCGGCGTAAAGTATTCGTGCCTGTGAACCCACTACCAGTTTATTGGGACCGGCTTCTTTTATCCATCGGATATTATCGGCCATTTGTTGTTTTATCTCTTCCGGAGAATCCTGTAACATCGCTTCCAGTACATTCCGCGCAATGTGGTCGGTTTTTTCCAAATCTGAAGGATCGCCCGAACAACATACCCACCGGAAAGGCCCGAATCCGTAATCAAAACACATGGGTCCCAGAATATCCTGCACGTATGACGGGTACCTGAACGTTCCGTCTGATTTTAATACATCAGCACCGGCACGGGAGGCTTCCAGTAAAAAGGCATTTCCGTAATCGAAAAAGTACATGCCCCTTGCTGAAAGTTTATGAATTGCAGCAGCGTGTCTGCGCAGCGTAGATTGAACTTCATTGCGGAATCTATCGGGTTTTGCAGCCATCATCTGATTCGATTCCTCATAGCTGAATCCGGCGGGGTAATAGCCTCCTGCCCAGGGATTGTGCAAACTGGTCTGGTCTGAACCCAGATGTATATGGATGTCAGATTCTGCAAGCTTTTCCCACAAATCTACGGTGTTGCCCAGGTAAGCTATGGAAACAACTTCCTTGCTTGAACAAGCCTTGCGTAAGCGGTCCGTTACGTCGTCCAGGCTGTCGTATATTTCATCTACCCATCCCTGTTGGTGTCTTTTTTGCGCTGCCGCCGGATTGATTTCGGCAGTAACAGATATAACACCTGCAATATTCCCGGCCTTGGGTTGAGCCCCGCTCATTCCTCCCAGCCCGGCAGTTATAAATACGGGAATTTCACCATTCAGGTTTTTTATCATTCGGGCGGCATTCATCACGGTAATGGTGGTACCGTGTACAATGCCCTGTGGTCCGATGTACATATAGGAACCGGCAGTCATTTGGCCATACTGGGTTACACCCAAAGCGTTGTAGCGTTCCCAGTGGTCTGGCTTACTGTAGTTGGGAATCATCATACCATTGGTTACTACAACACGCGGTGCTTCTTTATGCGACGGAAATAAACCCATGGGATGTCCGCTGTACATTACCAGCGTCTGTTCATCTGTCATTTCACTCAAATATTTCATGGTGAGCAGATATTGCGCCCAGTTTTGAAATACGCCACCATTGCCACCGTATGTTATCAACTCGTGTGGATGTTGTGCCACGTCAGGATCCAGATTGTTTTGTATCATCAACATAATGGCTTTTGCCTGTTCACATTTTCCGGGATACTCCTGAATGGGTCGTGCATACATTTTGTAAGCCGGACGGAAACGATACATATAAATCCTCCCGTATTTTTTCAGTTCCTCTGCAAACTCAACGGCAAGTTCCCTATGCAGGTTTTTTGGAAAATACCTCAAGGCATTGCGCAATGCAAGTTTTTTCTCTTCTGTGTTTAGAATGTCCTTACGTACAGGTGCATGACTAACAGTGGTGTCGTATTCCTTTTTTTGCGGAAGTATTTCCGGAATTCCCTTTTTAATTTCCTGCTGAAATGATGATAATGTACTAACCGACATAGAATGGACAATTTAATTTGCTTGAAAACGGTATGCAACCCGTTACGGTCACAAAAATTCTGACCGTGCAAATGTAAAGATTCCTCAATTCATATGGGGCAAATCTCCGTATAAATAGAACCACAGCGGGGTTTCATTACAAGGGGTCGAAAGGCGCCGGCTCTTCAGGATTGAAATTAGTGCGATAAGGAAAAATAAATTCCTTAATGGTAATATTTTCTATATAGTTCAGGTGGTAAACCCTTAAAGTATAATTGTCCTTTATCAGCTCAACATTAAAAATACCTTCCTTCTCATACATGGCTTCTGAAATCAGAATGAACTGTTTATAGTCCAGTGGATTTGCTAGGAATGTAATATCTGTGTATAATCCGGATGCTCCTTTCTTATGGATTTCAAACCGGGCCTGTTCAATTTTCTTAGTCCAGTCGGGTCTTTCATCCATATTCTGTGCTGTGGCTTCAGCAAAAATACCGGTAGCAAAAAATGTAACTACAAGGAATATAGTTCTCATGGTGAATGAATTTTATTGTTTGATGAATGTTTTACTAACCGACGCACCTGTGACATCTGTTACGTTTATTAGATAAATACCGGTTTCAATATCATAAAGCGATATGGCGTTGCCCGAGTTGAAATTTCCGGAGGTTACTAATTTTCCGGAAAGATCTGTAATTTTGTAGGCTTTGGG
This sequence comes from uncultured Weeksellaceae bacterium, assembly GCA_964508605.1. Lineage (GTDB taxonomy): Bacteria > Bacteroidota > Bacteroidia > Flavobacteriales_D > CAZDUI01 > CAZDUI01. The sequence continues at coordinate 131,032 of CAZDUI010000001.1, forward strand.
TAAGAAATTCGTACTTCCCTCAATTGTGAGCAGGTCAACGGCCGGGTTTGGATACAGTTGTATATCCCCGTCCACCGGGTTTCTGGTGATGGTAACTACTGAACTTTCCTGAACAATACCGTCATTGGACACTTCGCTGATTTTGTAGTAATATAGCGAAGCGTGCAGGTTTTTATCGTTGAAAATATAGTTATTTTCAGTAATGCTGTTGCCTCTTGAAGCCATGGTACCAATAACGTCGAAGTTAATACCATCTGTGGAACGGAGAATTTTGTAATGATTTGAATTCATCTCCTGAGAAGTTACCCAGTTCAGTTGATTACCTTGGGAAAGTGCTTCACCGGTAAAGCTTATCAGGTGGTGCGAGAGTATTCCTGTTGCTTCCCAGTTGCTAACGGTAAAATCACATACACTTCCGCCGTTGCCGTCAACCATTAACAAATAGGTGTTGCCAATAGTTAGTCCATTGGCAGTTACCGTACCGGTAGTCATAGTGCCCGGGTTCCAGCAATTGGATGTGGATGCAAAATTGGTACAGCAGCCGTTCACATCTTCCGTTACATTATAAACTTCAGCTTGCACTCCCGCGAAACATCCTGCTCCGGTAACCGATGTGAAACTGAAAGTATGTGATGTTGCCGTAGCAGTGAACTGATACCACGAGTTATTTTCAATGGAACCACAGAATACCGAGTTAAGATTTGCAGGTGTGTCTGATGTATAGGTACCGGAGGTTGAGGCTGAAAAATTACCCGGACCCTGTGTTAGAATTGCGGGCGCTACGCAATAATCCTGATTGGAGGGTGTACCACATACTCCGGCTTCCATAATGCACAAATCAAAAGTGGTGGTTTGGCCGGTTGTGGATGTCCAGGAATAGATGCGTACATAATAGGTGTTACCTACAGTCAGGCCGGTTACGGTACTGTTATTTGGATCGCTGCAAACCAGTGCAGCACCGATTGATCCACAAGTTCCGCTATATACGGCGTGGTAAAGGTCAGTGGTTGAACCGCTGACATTTGCCATTGAAATTTGAACTGCAGGAGTGGTTGCTACAAATGAATACCAAACGTCATCGTCATCTGTTCCGCCACACGAGTTGGCCTGAGCAGAAGCAGTTGCAGAGTATATGGTTCCGGTTACATAACTACATGTTGATGTGGATACAGGTACATTTATTGCTCCGGCACATTCGTCGTTGGCCGGCGGCGGCGGCGGCGTGCCGATACAAACATTGAAGGCAGAGGTCTGACCTGTGGTGCTTGTGTAGGAGTATATACGAACGTAATAAGTGTTGCCGGGCGTTAAGCCGGACACCACCGTGCTTTCAGGGTCACTGCAAAGAATGGGTGAACCAATGGATCCGCAGGTTCCTGAAAAAACAGAGATATACAAATCTGATGTTGAACCTGTAATGTTAAGTAGGCTGATGATGTGTGAAGTACCGGTTGCAACAAATGAATACCAGATATCATCGTCGTCAGTTCCACCGCAAGTATTTGCCTGTGCAGAGGCTGTAGCACTATATATCGTTCCGGGTGTTACCGTAGTACAAACATTTGTTGGATTTACAGTAAGAGCAATAGCCCCGGCACATTCATCGTTGGCCGGTGGGGGAGGAGGGGTGCCTATGCAAATATCAAAGTCGGTGGTTTGCCCGGTGGTGCTGGTCCAGGAATATACCCGGACATAATAGGTATTTCCGGGAGTCAATCCCGTTACTGTGCTAGTATTGGGGTCGCTGCATAGAATGGCTGAACCAATAGATCCGCAGGTGCCTGAAAATACGGCATGGTATAAGTCTGTTGTGGAGCCTGTTACATTCAAGAGACTAATAAGGTGTGATGTGCCGGTAGCTACAAAGGAATACCAAACATCGTCGTCATCGGTTCCACCGCAGGTATTGGCCTGGGCAGAAGCGGATGCATATTCTATGGTGCCGGCTGTAACAGTTCCGCATAAATTATCAGGATTTACAGTAAGTGCCGTGGCACCGGCACATTCATCGTTGGCAGGAGCGGTTGTGGTTATGGATTGCACGCAAATATTAAAGGTACCTGTACCACTTCCTCCGTATTGCCAGAACCGTATGGCATAAGTTGCCCCTGGCGTTAAACCTGTAAGGGTTAATTGCGGCATTAATCCCGTACCCGAATCGTCGTCGCAACCCAAAGATACCCAAGATCCGCAGGAACCACTGTACACTTCCATGCCTCCGTCGGTAATGGTACCTGCAGTGGTTTCAATAAAAACGCTGCCGGAAGCCGGTGCGGTAAACAAATACCAAACATCGGGTGCGCCCGGACTGGCACAATTGGGTACACCTCCATTGTTGGCGTTTGTTTGATAGGTTTGACCAACGGTTGTCCCTCCCGTATAAACACAGGTAGCGTTTACGGGTAATGAAACCGTGCCGGAACAAGGCGTGTTGGATTGACCGGTTGCTGTTAGTGTAGCAATGGCTGCCAAAACAACAAAGGATACATTTTTAAGCATATTAACCTTTATTTGCGGATAAACATTTTAGCATGGTTTTCCTTGCAAGACGTAAAGTTAAACAAAGAGTTGCTATTTTGTTAAAATTTTATTAATTATTTTCATTTCCCAATGGACTAAGTTTCTTTTTCAATGTTCATTTATTTGAGAACGCCAATAAATAACCGTTTGTAATGGCAGAAATATTTTATTCATATTGATCGGGTCCGGTAATCCGGAACCTTCTTATATTATCACATTATTGCCTTGCCCTAAAAGAATGCTCCCTTGAAATCATACGTTATAGTTGTAAGATTGCAACAGGCTGTCTATTCTGTTTTTAATAACTGCACGGTTATCTGTATGACAAGTGGCATTTACAGTGGAGTTAAGGGCCAGAATAAATCCGGTAAGAAAAAGATAACGAAAGGTGGTTTGCATATAGGTTTTGCAAACAGACGCATCCAGAGTGTATAAGTTACACCCGGCGGCAAAACATCGTGAAATTTAAACGGGAAGATTTCTTATCGCTGCAGAATCTCGGCAGGAAGAATTCCAAATTTATTCAGGATGATATCAATGTTGCCTAATTTATCACCTTTCATAAAGGTATGTGTCAATTTCAGGACAGTTTCATTTAATTCTGAAAGAACAACTTCCGGGCCATTGAGCTGCAGCTCCATTTGTAGTGCTCTGGCAAATTCCACAGTTCGGTTGCTAAGGTCAATTACGAGTGTGCCTCCTATACGGCTTTGCTGAAATTGCTGTTCCTGCTGTTCTTCCAATGAAATGGGTGATTCCTGCGCAGATACAAGAATTGGGCTCAGAAAAAGAGCTATGATTATAAAAAATTTCATATCAGGAGTATTATTCAATGTTTATCAGTTTACGACCGATCATTCGGCCATTCTCATCTATTACTTTCAAAATTACAGGACCTGACGGAAGGTCGTTCAGACCATTCAGTATATAGTTGCCGGATTGACCCTCTGCACCTTTGGTGTAAATGAGTTTACCTGAAATGTCATACATTTCAAAGGAGATAGAATTTGCAATCATGTCGCTAAGGGCAATATACAATTCATCGCTGGCAGGATTGGGATAAGCTGTAAAGTCAAGGTCGCTTACATTCTGGTTGCTTACTGCAGCCACCGATGAATATTTGAAAGCGCCGTCCATATCCACCGTTTTAATGCGATAGAAAGAGGTGCCGTTGAAGGGTTGCAAATCGGTAACGGCATATGTTCTTTGTGTGGAAGAGTTACCTGCAGCGGAAATTTCGCCGGCCTCAATCCAGTCGGTGCCGTTCTGAGATTTTTCAATAACAAAGTAATCCACATTCACTTCAGTGGCGGTGGTCCAAAGTATTTCTACTTTATCCTGAATAAGTTTTGCACTGAAACTAAGTAATTCAGAGGGTAATGGAATAACACAAGGAGTGGAGGTTGAATATACGATGGCTTCCCACCCGGCGCGGTTTACAACGGAAGTTGCCCAGAACTGAAAGGTTAAGCACCGTCCTGAAGAACATCGGGAGAAAGGTGTACCAATACCACAGTCGCCATGAGGGTTGTTGGGGCCAGTAGAACTGTTGTCGTACAATACAGTACCCGAAGCCGCATTGTTGTCAAATATTTTCATCCAGTCCCAGCCTGAGGTGGTATTCCACATGGCAAATTCGCTAAAGTTTACCACAAGGTATTGTCCTACGGGAGCACAAAAGGTTGTGGTAGTGAAACAGTTGCAGTTGCAATAGTTGCCAGATGCCACAGAAGCGTCAGCACAGGGATTTCCCCCAATGCCGCCGTCGTCGTAGAAAGCCACAGAAGAACTCACGGCAACGTTTACCGTAACATTGGCACAGGCTGTGTTGGTGTGTGTACTTCCGGCTCCACCACCCCCACAGGCAGGGCATGATCCTCCACAGTCCACACCTGTTTCCGTTCCGTTTTGAATTCCATCTGAACAAGTAGATGCACCTGAGCTTATAAAAGTGATAGTAGATGTTAAACAGTTGGTGGCGGTTCCACACGCACAGGTTGTGTTGTAGTGTATGTAATGCGTACCATTCACTGCAGCAGTCCATGTTAAGGGTGATTGCCCCAGGCTACGATAGGGCCACCCGGAGTTCCGCTGTGAACGGTTATGCACCCTCCGCCTGAATATGCAGATTGATATGTTGAACCTGCCACTACGCTATTTACAGTACTGTATTCTGTTTGATACTGACACGTACTAATAGTGGTTGTGCCGGATGTGGGGGCCGTTGCAGTTGCATATGCCGAACCATTTGTACATTGAGCTATGGAGCCCGATTGAATTCCCAGAATGGAGAACACAAGGGTAGCGGTAATAAATGCAGTTTTCCTGAGTAAATGTTGTATCATAAACGGAATTTTAGCTTGAATATATTAAAATTCAGCTAACAATAATACAACAATTATTTAATACAAACTTTTTTTAAAAAAAAAATTGAAATTTTATTGGTCTGCTAATCTCTGCTTTACAATATCAGCAATGAGTTTTCCGTCGGCTTTACCCTTTAGTTTGGGTGTAATGATACCCATAACCTTGCCCATTTCCTGCGGAGATTTTGCACCGGAAGCTGCAATGGCGGCATCTACTTCTTGTGTAATTTCCTCTACGCTGAGTTGTGCCGGTAAGTACGTCTGGATTACCGACGCCTGAAATTTCTCGGGGTCGGCCAGGTCCATTCTTCCTTGTGCTTCATACACTTCGGCAGCTTCCCGTCGCTGCTTCAATAGTCTTTGCAGCATGGAAATTTCGTCGGCTTCGGTAACATTTCCGGTGCCTTTGGTAGCCTCAAGCAGTAATGCAGCTTTAACAGCGCGCAATGCTTCCAATTTTTCTTTTTCGCGGGCCAGCATTGCGGCTTTAATGTCAGCGTTAATTTGTTCAGTCAGGCTCATATCAGTCAACGTTGTCGTGAAGATAGGAATTATTTGGCCGAAGACCGGTTTTACCGTCTTCATCTTTGCCAATCGAGAATTTTCCGGTACTGCTTTCGCTGCTGTGCTCACCTTCAGAGAGGCTAATGTTCCTGCGCTTGTACGCGGGTACGTTTTCAAGATCAGATAATCCGCTGGGAGTACGTAGTTTTACAGTATTTTCACGGATACGGGCAAAGCGCTCTTGTTTTATTGATTCAAGATCTTCCTTACTAACCCTGTCAGAAGGAAGCGATTCCTGAGATGAGTCTGAAACTTCATCCAGTTTATCATTCAGAGTATAAGTCTTAGCTGCGATGTCTTCCTTTTCATCAGTCTTTTCAATTTCAGAAGTCTTTGGTAACTCTGATGAAGGTTTGGAAAAAATAGGCTTTACATCAAATTCAAAGCTGTTCTGAGTTGCAGTAACTCCCTCATTTGGATTAAATTCAGGCTTTTCTTCCTTCGGTTCAAAAGTTATGGATTTGAATTCCGGCTGAACCGGCTGGGTAAATATGGGCGGAATAATCTCCGGTTGTTTTTCTTCTTCTCTTTTTGCTTCAGGCTCTTCTTTTTTTGCTTCCGGTTCATCAGCCTTTTTGATGTACATTTCAGGTTTTGGACTTACTTCCTCAATTTGCTCAGTTTTGAGAATTCCGCTGTCCATGGGGTTTTCAAGCGGTTTTGTAATGGCAGAACTTTCAGGCGCTGTAAGTATGTGTGTTTGCTGCTTAATTTCAGCTACTACACCCGTATCCATTTTTTTTTGAAAGCCTGTTGCAATTATAGTGACGCCGACTTTGTCTCCTAATGCGGGGTCGTGTGCATGACCAAAAATCACGTCTGCGGTAGAACCGGCTTCATCCTGAATGTAGTCGGTTATTTCGCTGATTTCATCCATTAACAATTCCTGGTCTCCGTAAGTAATGTTCAACAGAACATATCGTGCACCGGTAATGTCGTTATCGTTCAATAGTGGCGAGCTTAGTGCCTGTTCAACTGCGTTACGAGCGCGATTCTCTCCTTCAGCGGTGGCTTGTCCCATAATAGCTACGCCACTGTCGCGCATTACGGTACTAACGTCATTAAAATCAATATTAATAATACCGGTAATAGATATTACTTCGGCAATTCCTTTAGCTGCGGTACATAGGACATTGTCGGCATGTGAGAAAGCATTGTTGATGCCCAGGTTTCCGTACATCTCGCGCAACCGTTCATTATTAATAATTAACAGCGTATCTACTGCTTCGCGCATTTCTTCCAGTCCCTTTTCAGCCTGTTCTTTTCTTTTTTTACCTTCAAAAGCAAATGGCATGGTTACGATACCTACGGTTAGAATGCCCAAGTCTTTGGCCAGTTTAGCAATAACCGGGGCAGCACCGGTACCTGTTCCACCGCCCATACCCGCTGTAATAAACACCATTTTAGTGTCTTTACTTAAAATATCTTTTAACTCATCAACGTTTTCTATGGCTGCATTTTTACCAATTTCGGGTATTGAGCCGGCACCTCTGCCTTCTGTAAGGCTTGCTCCCAGTTGAACTTTTGTGGGTACAGGACTAATATTGAGTTGCTGTGCATCGGTATTGCAGATGATAAAGTCCACATCTTTAATGCCCATGTTAAACATGTAATTTACGGCATTGCCGCCGCCACCGCCCACACCAATCACTTTTATGATGGCATTCTGGTCTTTAGGTAAATCGAATTTTAATGACATAGTGCCGAAATTAAAAGGTTATTTGGGTATGTGCGACATGAATTATTTTCAGTTATTCTCAAGCGGCTGTTGATTATTTGTTTTTGAAATTTATTCAACATCATCTTCAAAAAGTTTTTTACTCATTTTTCTGACTTTATCAAAGAAGCTTCCGGTTGTTTTTACGCTGTGTCCGGTAACATGGCCTGAAGGTTTTACTTTGGTTTTTTCCAGTTTGTTAAACCCATTCATTACCAACCCTACACCGGTTGCATACACAGGGCTGGCAATATTTTGAACATGACCTGAAACGGTTACGTGTTCGTTGGGATATCCCACACGGGTGTCCATGCCGGTTACCAATTCAAACAACTGGGAAATGTGTCGCAATAGCGAGCCACCACCGGTTACGACAATGCCGCCAATTAATTTCTTTTCGTAACCTGAATTTCTTATTTCGTAATACACGTGTTCAATAATTTCTTCCATTCTGGCTTTGATGATTTCGCTAAGCGTACCAATCATGATTTCTCGCGGGTCGCGTCCTTTTAATCCTGGTATTACTACCCGGTCGCGGGCTTTGTCTCCGGCCACAACGGTTCCAAACTGAACTTTTAGCTGTTCAGCTTCCGATCTCATGATTCTGCATCCTTCCTTAATATCCTCTGTTATCACATTTCCGCCAAAAGGAATTACAGCAGTGTGTCTTATAAAGCCGTCGTGAAAAATGGCCACATCAGTTGTCCCACCGCCAATGTCAACAAGTACAACACCGGCTTCTTTTTCTTCATCACTCAGCACTGCCGAAGCGGAAGCGAGTGGTTCAAGCATTAGGTCATCTACAATTAAACCGGCCTTTTCAACACATTTGTTGATGTTTTTGGCAGCTGCAATCTGACCGGTAATAATATGGAAATTGGCTTCAAGCCGGATTCCGGACATACCAATCGGGTCTTTAATACCCTGTTCGTTATCAACGATGTATTCCTGCGGAAGAACATGAATGATTTCTTCTCCCGGCAGCATCACCAACCGGTACATATCCTCAATTAATGCATCGACGTCAACCTGAGTGATTTCTTCATCCAGAGATTTTCTTGTTAGCATACCCCGGTGCTGAAGGCTCTTGATGTGTTGTCCGGCTATGCCAACGTTTACTGCTGCTATGGTTAGCTCTCCGTGATTTCCTTTTTCAACGGCCAGCTGTGCATTTTCTACAGCCAGCTTAATGCTTTCAACAGTATTAACAATATTAGAAACTACCCCGCGGGATACTCCTGCACTTTCAGACTGACCAATGCCCAGAATCTCAATTTTTCCGTGTTGGTTTTTTCGTGCTACCAAACAGGCAATTTTGGTAGTACCTATGTCTAGTCCTACTACAATCTCTGAATTTTCGTGTGATGCTTTCGATTCCATATATGGTTGTAATTAATGTACTTGATGATAAAGCGTTTTGCGGGTACAGACTATCTGATCCTGATATTTAAGGTTAATTTCTTCAAACATGTTCCAATCGGTTCGGCCCAGCCCTTCGCGGTAAAACACTTTAAGTTTGGTGAATTTGCGATGAACATCGGCTACTTTACCAAATACAATCTTATGGTCTCCTATCTTAGGAATCAATACCAACTCGTTATTGTTATCCACATCCACCTGTTCGATGAGTGCAGACAGGAATTCGTCGGAACGGATGTACATGGCAATTTCGTACAGGTCGTCGGTTATCAGCGTTTCTTTAAGTATTTCATCTCCGGTAATTTGTTTATACGACTTTCGGATGCTGCTTTCGGTAATGTTTCCGGTAAAAACGGGTACCCTTGCGGTGTACTTGCGGCTGACAGGCATGTATTCTCCGTTTTCATCAATGTAGTTACTCATTCCGTTCTGGTGAATTACCCGCATTACAGGAACACGTAATTCTGTGGTTATTTCCACACGTCCGTCAACAGTGGCCGATACTTCGCTGTTTTTTACTTCAGGCAGATTTTCAATGGCTGTTTCCATGGCTTCGTAATCCAGTTCAGACATTTGCATTCCTTCAGTCAACAGTTCCTGATTTATTAGTAATTGTTTAATATCGTTCTCTTCAAGGAAAGCCAGACCTTTATTGTCATCAACTTCGATACTTAAGTTTTCAAAGTAAAATTTCTGGGCATTATTGATGTTTCTTGCAAAAACGAACAAGAAAATTACAGAGGATGTAACGGTAATCAGCAACGCTATTTTTCTAAATTTTCTCAAAGTATATCCTCCAGACCTTCAGACATTACTGCGGTTAGCGATTCGGTTAGCTGGTCTATATCTCCGGCACCCAGTGTCAGCAATACTTCCGGTTTTTTCTTCTGTATATAGGCAATCACTTCATCTCTTCCCATTACGTGCCTGTGATTTCCTTTTAATTTTTGCAGTATCAGGTCAGAATTTACACCGGGAATGGGCTCTTCGCGTGCCGGATAAAGAGGAATAAGTATGGGTTCGTCCAGAAGATTCAGACTCTCGGCAAATTCCATTGCAAAATCGCGTGTTCGGGTATACAAATGGGGTTGAAATATTCCGGTAATGTGTTTATCAGGGAACAGTTCCTTTACTGCGGTAATGCATGCCTTTAACTCTTCAGGATGATGCGCATAATCATCAATATATACACGTACGCTGCTGTTTACCAGGTATTCAAACCGGCGTTTTACTCCTTTGAATTCCTGTATGCCGATACGCAATTCATCATCATTAACTCCCAGGATTTTGGCCGCAATAATTGCTGCTGTGGCATTTTCTATATTGTGCCTTCCGGGATAAGCTGTCTCCAGATTTGTCAAATTTATCTGTCCTTTCAGGCTATAAGTGAATTTTCCGTTTACTACTTTAATGTCGGTAATTTGAACATCGGCTTCCTTTTCTGGTCCGTAGGATATACATTTCACGTGCTCAGGACGTTCCAGCTTTATACCATAACGGTATATCAGCGTTCCTCCCTGTTTAATTTGTCTTACAAACTGACCAAACGCCCTGATAAGGTTGTCGCGGGTAGAGTAGATGTCAAGATGGTCGGCATCTGTGCTGGTTACTATGGCTATTTCGGGGCGTAAGGTTAAGAATGACCTGTCGTATTCATCGGCTTCTGCCACCATCAGTGAAGCGTGTTCATCGCAAATAATGTTGGTATTAAAATTTGCCATAATGCCGCCAACAAATCCATGGATTTTCAGTCCGCAAGATTTAAGCAACCATGTGGTATATGCCGAAGTTGTGGTTTTGCCGTGTGTGCCGGCAATGGCAATTAATCTTTTGGTAATGGCTATTTCGCCTAGAACTTCGCTGCGTTTTACAATTTTGTAACCATCAAGTTGCAAAGCTTTTAGTTCTCTGTTTCCAGCTGGAATGGCCGGCGTTATAATAACCAATGTGTTTTCAGCTGTGTAGTCTTCGGGTATCCACTCAGGGTCATCAATAAAGTGGATATGAATGCCCTCTTCCTGCATGGTTTCGGTAAGACCAGAAGCTGCTCTGTCGTATCCGCTCACATCGCACCCCTGTTTTTTGAAATATCTGGCCAGGGCACTCATTCCTATTCCGCCAATGCCCAGCATATAAATATTTTGATATTGTAATTTCATTTTATTATTTCAAGGAGTGTATTTACGATGCGCTCATCGGCATCGGGAATAGCGAGTTTTTTAATATTTGCTGCCAGGTTACTGCACTGATTATCGTCTGAGGCCAGCCTGATAATTTCTTCCCCCAAACGGGTAACCGATTCAGCGTCGGGAATCATAAGGGCTGCATTTTCTTTCAGCAGTGCTTGTGCATTTTTTGTCTGATGGTCTTCGGCAACGTTGGGCGATGGAATAAAAATTACGGGTTTACCGGCAATGCATAGCTCGCTAACCGATAATGCTCCGGCGCGTGAGACAACAAAGTTGGCAGCTGCGTAAGCCATGTGCATCTCTTTAATAAATGCCGCCAGCAGAATTCCATTTGACTTAAAGGGTTCAGCAACAGGTATAAGTTCCTGTTCATAATACTTTCCGCATTGCCACAAAACCTGTATGTTTGCTTCACACAATGCCTTCAGAGCCGCCGCAATACTGTTATTAATAGTACGTGCTCCCAAACTTCCTCCCAGTACAAGTAATATTTTCTTATCGGGATTCAATCCAAAATGCTGACAAGCTTCACTGCGGGACGGAAGGATTCCTGTAATATCCTTTCTTACGGGATTTCCGGTCATTACAGTTTTATCGCCGAAGAACTGTTCCATGTTCTGGTAGGCGGTGCATACCTTAAGTGCTTTTTTGGCAAGAATTCGGTTGGTGAGTCCCGGATGAGAATTTTGCTCTTGTAATAGGGTGGGTATTCCGGCTTTTCCTGCCATTCGAAGGGTGGGGCCACTTGCATAACCGCCTACACCAATGGCGGCCTGAGGCTTAAATTCTCTTACGATGTGTCGTGCCTTTGCCATACTGCGCATCAACTTGAAGGGAAATGTCAGATTTTTTAGGGTAAGTTTTCTTTGCAGACCTGCAATGGGCAATCCAACTATTTTGTATCCTGCTGCAGGAACTTTTTCCATTTCCATCTTTCCTTCTGCCCCAACAAAGAGGATTTCGCATTGCGGATTTCGCCGTTTTATGGCATCAGCAATGGCAATGGCGGGAAATATGTGGCCACCGGTGCCTCCGCCGCTGATGATAACTCTATGCAATTGCTGAGACATTGTTAGTTGGGGTTGAAGTTTCAGATTCGTTTTGAGCAGAGATGGTTTTGCTTACACTTAAAATGATGCCCAGAGATAAGCATGTAAACCAGATAGATGTACCTCCAAGTCCTAATATGGGCATGTTTTGGCCCGTTACGGGTACCACCTCAGTGGGAACAGCCATATTTATAAGTGCCTGTGCTACAAGGGTCAGAGCAATGCCCATAACGGCGTAGGTTCCAAATTCGGTGGGACTTTTTAGAGATATTCTGATGCAACGGTACAGAAATATCAGGAAGAATATCAAGATGGTTAAGCCACCCACCAGGCCGAACTCCTCTACCAGCGAAGCGAAGTAAAAGTCGGCATATGCCTGTGGCAGACTGTATTTATAATCGCCTTTTCCGGGGCCTTTTCCGAACATTCCGCCGGAATGCATGGCTTTTTGAGCATTTTCGAGCTGCGTGGCTTCTTCAGTATCTTCTGCGCTGAAATTTTCCCAGCGGGCCATCCATGTATCTAATCGGGGAAGCAATCCCGGACTGGCTTTGGCCAGGCCAACCATTAACAGGAATGCAACCACTGCAGCACCCATGGTGCCGAAAATCCATTTTAAAGGCATTCTGCCTACAAACATTATTACCATGCACACTGCAAATAACATTGCTGCTGTACTGAAGTTTTGGGGAAGAATAAGCCCGCAAATAAGGAATACGGGACCCATAACGGGTACTACCCCTTCGCGAAAGCTTTGTAATTTGTCGCGTTTTGCAACCAGTACACGGGCAAGATAAATTACCAGCGCCAGTTTGGCAATGTCCGAAGTCTGGAATTTTTGATTAATTACCGGAATTTCTATCCATCTTTCTGCCTGATTAATTGAAGCGCCGTAAAACATGGTCAGTACAAGTAATAGTGCACTTAAAATCAGAGCAGATTTAGCAATCTTTGCGTAAAATTTAGGATTGGCCTTGTGCGCGAAATACATCAACAAAAATCCCGTAACAAGTATAAACCCGTGCTTCAGCAAATAGAATTCGGTATTGCCGCCATTTTGAATAATTAATATAGGAACGAAGGAATAAACGGTAACCACTGAGATTAGGGAAAATATCAGCGCTATCATCCAGATGGAACGATCGCCTTTCAGATATTTTGCCCACTTTTTCATGGTTGTTTTAGTGTTTCAATTAACCGGTTAAAAATTTGTCCGCGCTGTCTGAAGTCTTCAAACATTTCAAAACTGGGGCATGCAGGCGAAAACAACATAGTATCGCCCTTGCGGCATAAACTCCAGGCTTTTATAACGGCAAGATCCAGGGTGTTGTACCAGCTAAGATGGTCAACCAAGGGGTGCATTTCCTTCATCAATTTGAGCCCGGGTTCACATTTTCCAAAAATGATCAATGATTTTACCTTGTATTTTACCAGCTTATGTATCACCGTGTAATCTTCTTCAAATTCGCTGGCGCCTGCAATCCATACCACCGGTTTATCCATTAGTTCCAGTGAATAGTGGGTAGAAAACAAATCGGTGGACTTGCTGTCATTGATAATTTCCACGTCGTTCAACAGGGCAACGGTTTCAAGCCGGAAGGCAATATCACTCATCAGGGCACGTGCCTTTTGCTGAATGATGGCTTTCGTTTCCGGGCTGCCGGGTTTACTTTTTTTAGGTTCTTTCATACCCAAAAGTTTACAGTGCTTTTACTGCTTGTTTAAAGCTGCTTCCCCTGTGTTCGTAATTTTCAAATAGGTCAAAACTGGCGCAGCATGGCGACAATAGCACAATTTCGTCTTTGTGTGCATTGCTGTATGCTTGTGCTACTGCTTCTTCCATTGTGCGTGCTTCGGTAATGTTTTTTACTTTACCGTTAAAGTGAGAATACAGTTTGGAGTTGTCGGTTCCCAGACAAATCAGCGTGTGAACTTTGGCTGTTACCAGTTCATCCAGACTTGAATAGTCGTTGCCTTTGTCTACTCCTCCGGCAATCCAAACTACGGGTTTCTCCATGCTCTCCAGAGCATACCATGTTGAATTAACATTGGTTGCCTTTGAGTCGTTAATGAATTCAATTCCGTGAACGCGTGCAACAAATTCCAGTCTGTGCTCAATGTTCTGAAAATCGGTTAAACTTTCACGGATGATTTCCTTACGGATTTCCAATACCCGGGCGGCAATCCCTGCGGCCATCGAGTTGTAGGCATTGTGTTTGCCTTTTAGTGCTAAGTCGTGTACTGACATTGTGAATGGTTGTTTGTTTATGTTGATGTTAATGGTTTCATTTTCAAGGTATGCTCCGGTTTCAATTTGTTGTCCTATTGAAATGGGATACATCTTCGCCAGCGGTTGAAATTGGTTCATGCGCGAAACAGTTTCCGGGTCGTCGATACAATAGATAAAATGGTCTTTATCTGTTTGATTTTGGATAATTCTGAATTTACTGGCAGCGTATTTATCAAGACTGTAATCGTATCTGTCCAGATGGTCGGGTGTTATGTTCAATAAAATGGCAATATCGGTGCGGAACTGATACATGTCATCCAGTTGGAAGCTGCTGAGTTCAATCACATAATAATCATGTTGGGTTTCTGCAACCAGGCGTGCAAGGCTTTTTCCCACATTTCCGCATAATGCGACATTCAACCCTGCTTTTTTCAAAATGTGATGGGTGAGCAGGGTAGTGGTGGTTTTACCGTTACTTCCGGTAATGCCAATTGTTTTTCCTTGTAAATATCTGCCGGCGAATTCAATTTCGCCTATGATGTTTATGCCGGCCTCTCTGAGTTTTTTAATCAACGGGGCTTTTTCAGGAATTCCTGGACTCTTGATAATTTCGTGGGCATTCAAAATTTGAGCTTCAGTGTGCTGGCCTTGTTCCCACGGAATGCCGGCATTATCCAGTTCGTCGGTGTACCTGGTTTTTATTTTGCCCATATCGCTAACAAACACGTCGAAACCTTGCTTTTGAGCGAGAATTGCTGCTCCGGTACCGCTCTCTCCTGCTCCTAATATTACTACGCGCTTGCTCATTAACGTAGTTTTAGGGTTACTATGGAAACAACTGCCAGCAGAATACCTACAATCCAGAAGCGGGCAACAATTTTCGATTCGTGCATTCCCAGTTTCTGGTAGTGGTGGTGCAGGGGTGCCATTTTAAAAATACGGCGACCTTCACCAAATTTGCGTTTGGTGTATTTAAAGTACGCTACCTGCAACATTACCGACAGGTTTTCAATAAAGAATACCCCGCACAAAACGGGTATGAGTAGTTCCTTGCGGATGGCGATGGCAAATACGGCAATGATTCCACCCAGTGCCAGTGAACCGGTATCGCCCATGAAAACTCTGGCTGGATAGGCGTTGTGCCACAGGAACCCGATGCAGGCGCCAACAAAGGCAGCAATATATACTACCATTTCTCCGGAATTAGGAATATACATTACGTTGAGATATCCGGCCAGCTCGCTGTTACCTGATACGTAAGCAAAAATGGCCAATGCAATGCCTATGATGGCACTCGTGCCTCCGGCCAGGCCATCCAGTCCGTCGGTCATGTTGGCTCCGTTGGAAACCGCTGTTACTATAAAAATGACAATGGGAATAAATAACAGCCACGCCCAGTCTTCGTTGCCTTTACCCAAAAGCCAGTAGTAATCGAACTCGTTATCTTTGATGAACGGTACTGTAGTAACCAAAGATTTTTGCTCTTTCCAAACGAATCCGTCTTCCTCATTTTTAGTGCGCTCTATTTCTATTTCCTGGTTGATTGTAAGGTATTCATCTTGATTTTGAACTTCTACTGTTCTGGTTTCGGTAGGTTCGGCCTCTACTTTTTCCATTACCGTAACATCCGGATGGAAGTATAGAATGCTGCCCACAATGATTCCCACACCTATTTGCCCTACAATTTTGAATTTTCCGGCAAGCCCTTTTTTGTTCTTTTTAAATACTTTAATGTAATCGTCAAGAAAGCCTATAATACCCAACCATACGGTGCTTACCAGCAATGTAATTACATAGATGTTGTCCAGACGGGCAAACAGCAGGGTAGGCACCAGAATACAAGCCAATATCATTAAACCTCCCATTGTGGGTGTGCCCTGTTTGGCTATTTGGCCTTCAAGTCCTAAATCACGGACGGTTTCACCAATTTGCAGGCGACGCAGTTTGTTAATAATGTGTCCGCCAAAAACGATGGAAATGATGAGTGATACAATAATGGCCATAGAGGCACGGAACGAGATATACTGGAATAGTCTTGAACCGGGGAATTCAAAATGATCGTTCAGATATTCAAACAGATGGTATAGCATTATTTTTCAGTAAGTATTAATGTTTCACGTAGTACCTGCATATCGTCAAAGTCGTATTTTACCCCTTTTATTTCCTGATATTTTTCGTGTCCCTTGCCGGCAATCAGCACGATGTCTCCTTTTTGTGCCATGCTGCATGCTGTTCTGATGGCTTCTCTGCGGTTTTCAATGGTGAGGGTTTTCCGTTTTTGAACCGGGTCCATACCGGCTTCCATCTCTTTCAGAATATCTGCTGGTTCTTCTGAACGGGGATTATCTGAAGTTAGAACAACACGGTTGCTGTTGTCGGCGGCAATTTGCGCCATTACAGGTCTTTTTTCACGGTCGCGGTCTCCACCACATCCCACCACGGTAATTACCTGTTCGTTGCCTGTCCTGATGTCGGAAATGGTGTTCAGAACATTTTTTAAAGCATCGGGTGTGTGGGCATAATCCACGATGGCTGTAATGCCTGCTTCTGAAATAAAGTACTGGAATCTTCCTTCTGCCGGTTGTAGCTTACTCATGGCAGTTAAAATTTCCAGGGGGTCTTTTCCCAACAGTTCAGCGGTAGCATAAATTGCTGAAAGATTGTAAGCGTTAAATCTCCCAATCAGTTGTGTCCAAACGTCTTTGCCGTTGATTTGAAGTAGCAGGCCACCAAATTGGTTTTCAAGAATTCGGGTGTAGTAGTCTCCGGCCGACCGCAAACCGTAGGTTTTAATTTTTGCAGTAACACCCTGTCGCATCTCTTCAGCGTGGTAATCGTCACGGTTATAAATTGCAAAGGCCTCTGAGGTTAATTTTCTGAAAAACCCGCGTTTTGCCTGAAGGTAATTTTCAAATGTGCCATGATAATCCAGGTGGTCGTGGGTAATATTTGTAAATACGCCGCCTGTGAATTTTAAGCCTTCAATGCGGTGTTGAACCACCGCGTGTGAACTAACCTCCATAAAGCAATACTTACAACCTGCATCTACCATTTGCTTTAGAAGTTCATTCAGCCGGATGGCGTCGGGTGTGGTATGGGTTGAAGGAATAATATTTTCGTTAATTCTGTTCTGAATGGTTGATAATAATCCACAGCTTTCACCCAGATTTCTGAATAGGTGAAATAAGAGGGTTGCACAGGTTGTTTTTCCGTTGGTTCCTGTAATTCCTATCAGTTGCAGTGATTCTGATGGGTTATCGTAGAAGTTTGAAGCAATAATGCCCGTTGTTTCGGCTGCATTTTTTACTTTAATATAGGTAACTGTGGGTTTTAATTCTGCCGGAAGGGATTCACATATTATGGCTGTAGTGCCTGATGCTATGGCTTTTTCAATATATTGATGGCCATCTGTTTGAGTTCCCTTTACAGCTATGAACAAACCAAAAGGCCCGGTATTCCTTGAGTCAAAAGAGATTTTCTGGACGGCAATATTTGTGCTTCCGGCTACTTCAGTAATGCTGACTCCAAATAATATGTCTTTTAATACTTTCATTTTAATACCAGTTCAACATAAGTATCAGGGGAAATGGATGTGCCGGGATTCAGGGATTGACTTACGATTTTGCCACTTCCTGAAAGTGATACAATAAGCCCCATGTTTTCCAATAAATACAGGGCGTCTTTAGCCGACATTCCTTTTACATTTGGCATCTTGCCTTTACTAACTTGCACGCCGGTTACTATGGGTTTGTCGTCTTTTACTGACATCGCTACCCAGTCGTAGTCTCCTGAAGCGGGAGAAGGCAAATTCAGTGTAGTCAGTAATTTTTGAATATCGGGTGCATATCCTTTTTTAATGTGTGGAAAGGAATGATTTTTTGTAGTTGAATCGTTGAGGGCTTTATGATATTCAAGACTGTTGGCGTATACTTTATCTGCGATGGTTTTGAATACTGTTCCTGATACATCGGCGCCGTAAATACCTTTGGTAGGTGCGGCAATTACTACAATGCAGGAATACATGGGTTTGTCGGCCGGAAAGTACCCCACAAACGAAGCCTGGTGTCTTACAACAGCTCCTTTGCCATAACCGGCACCATCCTGGGCTATCTGCGTTGTACCTGTTTTACCTGCTATTCTGAAACTTGCTGCCTGTAGTTTTTTACCCGTTCCGTAATCTACTACTGCTTCAAGGAGTTTTTTTGCTTCGGTTAGCGTTCTTTTGGAACAGATGGCCGGATTAACCGTGATGGGAGCAAATGTTTTAATGGTTTCGTTGCCTTTGCGAATTTCCTGAACTAATTGTGGCTTAACCTTTATTCCGTTGTTGGCTACTGCATTATAAAAGGTAAGAATTTGCAGAGGTGTTAGTTTTACCTCATAACCAATACTCATCCAGGGTAATGAAATGCCGCTCCAACCGTTATCTCCCGAGTTTCTTATAAATGGTTTCCCTTCGCCTGAAACGTTGATTCCTGTGGAGTCTGCGAGCCCAAGACGCTTTAATCCTTCAACAAATTTTTCGGGAGTTTTACTGTAATTGTTGTGTATTATACGGGACACTGCCACGTTAGAACTGAAAGCGAAACCCTGCTCAATGCTGATTTTTCCGTATCCTCCTTCTTTTGCATCGCGCATTACATGGTTGTAAAATTTATAGGTGCCATCGTTGGTGCCAATGCTGTCCTTCAGTTGAATTAGACCGTCTTCAATGGCCACCATTAATGAAGCCAGTTTAAATGTTGAGCCTGGTTCTGTGCTGCCTCCTATTCCGTGATTATATGATTCTGAGTATGAGCCGTCAGTGTTTCTTGTTAGATTTGCAATGGCCCTTATATACCCGGTATTTACTTCCATTAATATTACCGTACCGTGTTGGGCGCCCTGAGATTTTAACTGATTCAGCAACTCATATTCGGCAACGTCCTGCAACCGTACATCAATTGTGCTCACCAGGTCATAGCCATTCTGTGGTTCCTGTTCGTATTTGTCGGATACAGGAATCCATCGTCCGCCTTCGCGCCGCATTAGCTGAAGCCCTTTTACTCCTGTAAGTTCCTTACTGAACGAGCCCTCAATTCCTACCGGTTTAATTCCTTCGCGCTCGTACCCGATGGTTCGTGCTGCCAGCATGCCGTATGGCTTCTTGCGCTTTTCGGTTTTAATAGCAATCAGCCCGCCTTTGAATTGTCCTAATCGTAAAATGGGCATTTTCTTTATTTCCTTGTAATCGCGGCCTGAAACGTTTTTCTGAATCAGCTGATATCTTCTTTGCTCGCGAAAGGCCTGTGTAATAAGGTTGTAGTATTCTTTTTTATTTCTGTCTTTGAATAGTAAGGCCAGTTCAAGTGCCAGTGAATCTGCTTTGTCGTTAAATACATCTTCCTGAACGGATTTCATGTCCATTCTAATTTCGTATCTAGGGTCGCTGGTGGCAAGAACCTGTCCGTCTGCCGAATATATGGTCCCTCTTACCGGTTGAATTTCCATGGTTCGGGTGGCCTGAACGTCGGCTTCTGCTGAAAATTCATCGCTTGCTGCATACTGTATGGCAATTACTTTGGTAACAATAAAAACCGATACCAGCAGTACGCCCACATAGACCAGCAGTACCCGTAATATGATATCTTTTTTTGGGTTATTCATTGTTCACTCTGTATTCAACCGGAGAAACTTTTATTTTGACAGGAGGCTCCAGTGAGGGCTTCAGGCCTGCACTTAAGGTACTGTCAGCAATTTGAGAGGGCATGGTAACCAGATTCAGGTTTGCCTGTTCGTTAATCATGTCTGAATGAAGTTCTCTTTTTTGAGTCTCCAGTTTGAAAATTTCTTTTGATGTTCTGGCAGCGTAATATCCATATCCTATATAGGCAACCATTAAGAAGGTAAGGAAGAATAAAAAGGGGAGGTTAGAAACCAGATTTTCGCGCGAGAAGGCATCTCCGTTTAAAACGGAAGAAATTTCACGGCGCAACTTGCCACTCTTCTTACCGGAGGATTTTCCGGTAGAGGATTTGGCATTTTTTGCGTTTTCTTCTTTTTTATTTTCTAAACGGTTCATTTGTTCTTTCAGCAATTCTAAGTTTTGCGCTTCTTGCACGCGGGTTCTTTTCCATTTCTTCTGCAGACGGTATCAAGGGTTTTCTGGTTATTTCAATAAAGTACGGATTCCCGTTTGTCCGATGAACTGAGGCCTCAGGCGCGGTTTGCCGCATGCAGTTTTTAACCAGCCGGTCCTCTAGCGAATGGTATGAAATTACCACAAGGCGCCCTCCGGGTTTTAGTACTTCAGTTGCATGACCCAGCATTTTTTCCAACCCTTCCATCTCCTGGTTTACCGCAATTCTAACTGCCTGAAAAACCATGGCCAGATACTTTTTTAAGGGTAATTTACCCTTGAGTCTATCTGCCAGTGCAGCCAGATGTCCGGTGGTTTGCATTTTTCCTGCTTCTCTTTCTTTAATCACCGCTTTGGCAAAGGCACCTGCGTTATGCAATTCGCCGTAGTTTCTGAATATTTTCGCTAACTCGTTTAGGTCTAATTTATTCAGTAACTCGGCAGCATCCACGCCAGCATTTTTATTCATCCGCATATCCAGAGGTGCGTCTGCCCTAAAGGAGAAACCTCTTTCAGATGCGTCGAATTGGTGCGAAGAGACTCCCAGATCGGCAAGAATTCCGTCAACCTGTATGCAGCCGGCATAATTCAAATGGTTTTTCAGGAATTTGAAATCTCCGTGAACCCTGATTAGTCTCGCGTCATCAGGTGCATTGTTTAATGCATCCGAGTCTTTGTCAAAAACCACCAGTCGGGCATTTTTGGGCATTCGCTGCAATATCAGTTTCGTATGCCCGGCCCCACCCAGTGTCAGGTCAGCAAAAACACCGCCATGCTCCGGTTTCAGTCCGTCAACAGCATTATGTAAAAGAACCGGGACGTGAAAATTACTCATCATCGCCCATGTCAATGTCACCCATCACCTGTTCGGCCAGGTCGGCAAAGTCGTCTCCGCCGTCCTGCATCATGGACTGATAGGCAGCTTTATCCCATAACTCAATTCGGTTTGCATAAGCAAATGCCACCAAATCGTTTGAAATACCTGCGTAAGCCATTAATGGTTTGGGTAACAGTAACCGCCCTGCTCCGTCAAGGGTCAGTGCATTGGCTCCGTTATGAAAAAACCGGTAAAATTTACGATTCTCGGCTTTGAACAAATTGAGCTTCTGCAAGCGGGCACTGATTTTATTCCATTCATTCATGGGATAAAGCGTCAGGCATTGTTCAAACCCTCTGTTTATCATAAACGTATCGTTTGCTGCAGGCTCCAGTTGACGGCGCAAACCCGCTGGAAAGAGAAATCTCCCTTTCGCATCCAGTTTGCATTCATATTCGCCGACTAAGCCTGACATTTCGATAGTTATGTGTTTGAACGTGGCTAAGATATCCAATTCTTACCACTTTTTACCACAAAGATACAAATTGTTCATAAATTACAAACACTGAGGAGCCATTTTGGTAACATTAAATTTTATAACATGCTAAAAATGTGTAATAAATGAGAATTATTTTTTTGTGGGAATTTGTGGTAAAAAATATCCACAATGAATTATTAAATTCCTACCTTCACTCTCTGTTAGATGTAAATGAATTTGGTTAACTTTGAAATTCTGAAAAGATAAATAAGTTATGGAGGAGATTAAAGAATCAGGTGGGTTTAAATACGTTGATCGCGGTGAAGGTGAGGTGATTATATTGTTGCATGGACTGTTTGGAGCCATGAGCAATTTTAGGTCGGTAACCGATCATTTCAGCAAAAAGTATCGTGTTATTATTCCCCTAATGCCTTTATATGAAATGCCGGTTTTAAAGACCAGTATTAAAAACCTTGCAACATTCATTGAAAAATTTGTGAAGCACATGGGGTTCGAAAAAGTGTCATTTTTGGGTAATTCACTGGGTGGGCACGTTGGGTTGGTTTACAGTCTAAAAAATCCTGATAAAGTTCAAACGCTGATACTTACCGGTAGCAGCGGTTTGTACGAAAATGCCTTTGGCGGCTCTTTTCCCCGTCGTCACGACCGCGAGTATCTAAGACAGAAAATCGCTCTTACGTTTTATAATCCCGAAGTAGTTACTGATGAGTTGGTGGAGGATTGCCTCAGGCTTTTGAGCGACCGGAACATATTAATCAGAATTTTGGCACTTAGTAAATCGGCCATTCGTCACAATGTTGGCAATGATTTACATAAGCTTAAAATGCCGGTCTGTTTGATATGGGGAAGAAACGATACCATTACGCCTCCGCATGTTGCCGAAGAGTTTAAACAAAAGGTTGCAAGTTCTGATTTGTTTTGGATAGACGAATGTGGTCATGCACCCATGATGGAACATCCTGAAACCTTTAATGAAATTTTAGACGCCTGGATTATCGGAAAAGTGACCCCCCGTGGGTAACCTCCCCAACACGGTTGTTTTTGTAAAGAGTTCGCAGAACTACGAACAATGTCCTCCGGCAAAATTTCCCGAATTTGCATTTATCGGCAGGTCGAACGTTGGTAAAAGCAGTTTGGTTAATATGCTTACCGGACAGAAGAGTCTGGCAAAAACGTCAGGAAAACCGGGAAAAACTCAAACCATTAACCATTATCTTGTAAACGGGCAGTGGTATCTTGCCGATTTACCCGGTTATGGTTATGCAAAAGTATCACAGCTGAACAGAAAGAACTGGTTGAAAGCCAGTAGAGAGTATTTGTTAAAACGCAGTAATCTGCTGTGTATTTTTGTATTGATTGACGTGCGTCATACACCCCAGCAGGCCGACCTTGATTTTATGAAGTGGATTACCCTGTCGGGGCTTCCTATGGCAATGATATTTACAAAGACAGATAAATTAAAACCGGGCGCCGTGCAACGTAATATTGAGGAATATAATGCTTTAATGCTTCAGGAATATGAATACCTTCCCGTACAGTTCGTTTCGTCGGCTATTGCGGGAACGGGCAAGCAAGAAATTCTTGATTTTATAAATGCTACTTCTAAATCTTTTGAAGGTTGAAGAGTTCGCTATATCAGGAAGGGTTCACAATGCCTGATTTCTCGGCGAAATACATGCAAAACTGACGGATGTCATTGCTAAGTTGCTCGTCTCCGGTGGCTTTTTGATACACTTCTGAGAGACTTAACATACTTTGATGAATAAAGTGCTTCATTTCATCAACCATTAGGTCTTTCTCCCACAATTCAACTCGCATGGTATTGCCTTCAGTTTTATCCCAAAGAGAAATAAAAAACGCTGATGCCTGACGGTTGCTGATGCCTCCGTCGGGTGCATCCCATGTAATATGTTCGGCCAAATGGTTGTCGTCTAAAGTAATATTTAGTTTTATCTCGGTATTGCGGCTCATAGCTTTTAAATTGAGCTGCAAAGATAGTTATAATACCCTTTGAACCCTATTATTCCGCACCGGGTCGATAGGCACTCAGTATTGCCTGATAGTTATAATTTTCCAACAGTTGTTTCAAAGTAATTTCCGAATTTTTCTGCATAAAATCGCGAACAATTGCCCACCCGATAAATTGGCCAACCCGGGGTGGCGATTCCTTGGGTAAGCCAGCCGTAAAGGGAGCTTCGTTCAGGAATTTGCTTATGTTTAACTCGTCTTTACTGTATAACAAATTTTTATCAACCAGTTCCTTCCAGATATTCTCCTCATTGCTCAAACACCATTGCCATTCTTCCTTATTATATCGCATCAAAATATTTGGTTCCCTGTCAGGCATAAGTGCATTTAAAACGTACATCATTTTTCCTTCTTCAATAATGTGTCCTAAAAAATCCTGCGCTTTTGAATCGGGCATCAGGTGAAATTCAAACCAGGCGCGCATTGCGTCAATAACCAGATATTCGGGTTGCATCCGTTTCTTAATAAAGTCGTATAAGGGTATCGTCTCAATTAATTTGTTTTTATCGCCAAGGTACATTTCAAGACCGATAATAAGCAAGCGGTCGCCGGGAAATGCTCCGTAATTGAATGCGTTATATGCGAAAAAAACATCAGGAACCACGGCCTCAGGGTAATAGTATTTTAAATGTTTAAACGCATCAGATATTTGGTTTTCAATGTCTTTTGTATTCTTAAAATTTTCATCAATGTTACTAAGACTCAGCAGTGTCAAAGTATCTGTAAGCATCATTTTAAAGTATTCTGTCATTACCGGGTCGCCGGGATGTCCCAGTTTTAAAATTTCACTGAAATATAAACTTGAAAAATCCGGATATTTTTTTTGTAGTTCTTTCAGCACAGCGTCCGATTGAGTGGTGTCAGCGGCAGCGGTTTTAAGTTCTTTGTAGATAAGGTTATACTGCTGTTCCACCTTAATATCAGATACATCTACATCCAGTGGATTCTCTTCTTCAGAACCACAGGATGTTTGTAAGGCACACAATATTAATACGATAATAAAATTACTTAATTTCATAATCAAAAGAAAAAAGTACTATGTTTGTAACTTGAAAACCCGAAAAATATGAAAAAGATTGCGATTTTAATGATGTTGATTTCTTTTGGAACAAAAGGAATAGCCCAGGAAGGTAACAACCCCAACGAGAGTAAGAAGTTTCGTTTTGGTTTGCACATAGATCCCACTTTGAGCTGGTATAGCCCTGTGGATAAAAAGAAATTTGAGAACAATGGGATGAAAATGAAGATGTCTATTGGTGCAGTTGCTGATATTAAACTGGCTGAAAATATCTGGTTGAGCACCGGTGCTTCTTTTTCATTTTTAGGGGGCTCGCTTACGTATCTGGACTCAGTGAGTTACTTTGAAAAGGGTGAGGAAATTGTACCTTTTGAGAATATCACTATGGATAGTACCTTTAATGCTACCAATAATTTCATGTTACTTAAGTCCAGAAGTTTCAATGCAAGATATCTGACTATTCCAGTTTTGTTGAAGATGAAGACCAAAGAGATAGGATATCTTACATATTTTGGACAATTTGGTCTAAATGCTCATATTAAAATGGGTGCTGCTAAAGCCGATGATGAAGTTACCAATCTTTCAGCTTCTTCACCTACCAATGTTTCTCTTGAGGATATGCTTATTACCAAGGAACCTTCCTTTTTAGCACTTGCTGCCAATGTAGGTTTTGGTGCTGAATACAATATTTCTGGAAGTACTTCGCTTTATGGCTCTCTCGGATTTAATTATGGCTTGAATTCAGCGGTTTCAAAAAAATCAGACCATTTGGTTAACGTAGAGAAATCAAATGCTTCCAGTCCTTTTACGTATATTCGGTATGAGGAGCATAAATCTCCCATGCATGGTTTGGTACTTACAATAGGAGTGTTGTTCTGATTCTGCTTTTAGCTTCGCCTCTTTCTGCAATCATACCCTGATGAACACTGCAGCGGTAATTGATTATATTTCGCACTGGCTTGCGAACTATTGTAACCAGAGTGGTTTAAATGGTTTTATTGTCGGAATTTCGGGCGGGATCGATTCTGCTGTTACTTCCACTTTATGTGCACGAACCGGATTGCGGGTTATTGCCCTGAATATGCCGATTCATCAGCATGCTGCAGAGTATGACCGCAGTGTTGAGCACATTGCCTGGCTTGAAAAGAACTTTCATAATGTGCGTGGGTTAGAAGTTGACCTATCCCGGGCTTTTGATGGTTTATTGCTGTCGTTACCGCAAAGTGTCAGAGAGGATAAATTATCTATGGCAAATACCCGTGCCCGTTTAAGAATGACCACGTTATATGCTATAGGCCAAAACAATCGGCTTTTAGTAGCCGGCACCGGCAATAAGGTAGAGGATTTTGGGATAGGGTTTTTCACTAAATATGGCGACGGGGGGGTAGACATCAGTCCAATTGCCGATTTGATGAAGAGTGAAGTCTATGCGCTGGCTTCCGGAATGTCGATTGTTGATTCCATAATGAAAGCCCCGCCCACAGACGGATTGTGGGCAGATGGCCGCAACGATCACGACCAGATAGGAGCCAGCTATGATGAACTGGAGTGGGCAATGCAATATAGCGGCGACGAAACAGATTTGTCGGTTAGACAAAAAGAGGTTTTAGGGATTTATCGAAAGTTCCGTGCCATTAATTTGCATAAAATGGATTCAATACCTGTTTGTATAATAGACGATTCGGTGCGAAGAGCAAAACAGTAACCGGGGTAATGTAAGCCGTTGGGGTTTGCGTGTTACTTTTTAGGTAATTTAGCAGCCGCATTCAAAATGTCTATTATGATTACCATAAGTAACGGTGTTAAATCTGCAGGTTCTTATCAAACCATTCATCTTACAGATTACAGTAATTCAGATAGCTTTGGCTATTTACCTGAATCTGCCGCGGAGAAATTGAAATCGGCGGCCAAACAGAAGAAAAACATTTCCATTGAAATATTTGGGAAAACCGATTCCGAAATCTGGTTTGGTGTATTTACTGAAGAAACAGGCTGGAAGCGAAAGGAGTTTTATCGCAACCGCGGTGCAGAACTTTATCAACAGGTTAAGGGATGTGAACGTGAGAATCTTTTTATTACAGGGCTTTCTGACACAGAATTGTGTGTCTTGCTGGAAGGATTCTTATCGGCGTCCTATAAATACAGTGAGTATCTTAAATTGAAAAATCCGGCTCCTGTGGAATTAAAGAATGTTATTGCTGACGGGTTATCAGAAACAAATACCTTGTATTTGAATAAATGGCATGATGCTCTTACTTTTACCCGTGATTTGGTGAACCGGCCCAATATCAATCAATCGGCGGTTGACCTGGCAACATCAGTATCTGCAAAAGCTGAAGAAACTGGCATAAAAACAGAGGTACTGAATAAGGCCCGCATAGAGAGTTTAAAAATGGGTGGATTACTGGCAGTTAACAAAGGCAGTATTGACCCGCCTTCTTTTACCATTTTGGAGTATAAGCCCGAAGGTGCTATAAATACAAAGCCTTATGTTCTTGTAGGAAAAGGGATAGTATACGATACAGGTGGATTGAGTTTAAAACCAACGCCGGGCAGCATGGATGCCATGAAATGTGATATGGCGGGTGCAGCAGCAGTTGCCGGTGCTATGATAACCATTGCAGCATTAAAACTTCCGGTACATATTATTGGTCTCATCCCTTCAACAGACAATCGTCCGGGAGGAAATGCCTATGCTCCGGGAGATGTAATAACTATGATGGATGGCACCACAGTGGAAGTAATGAATACAGATGCTGAGGGAAGACTTATACTTGCAGATGCTCTGCATTATGCGAAAAGATATAATCCGGAACTGGTGATAGACCTTGCAACCTTAACCGGTGCCGCGGCCCGTGCTGTGGGCAAATATGCTATTGCTGCCATGAATGTTAAGGCAGAAAACCGCATGGCTGAAATCCTTCAGTCCGGTTTAGAAAGCGGAGACAGAATGGTTGAGTTTCCTATGTGGGAGGAATATGCTGAAGAAATTAAATCACCCATTGCCGACCTGAAAAATATTGGAGGAGCGGAAGCAGGCATGATAACCGCTGGAAAATTTTTAGAGCACTTTACCGATTATCCCTACATACATTTAGATATTGCAGGTCCGGCATTTTTAACAACGGCATATAAGTACCATCCTTCGGGTGGAACCGGAGCAGGAGTTAGTGCCCTGGTTCATTTTTTTAAAACACTTACGGGGAAGTAAAATATGACACACGATATTAAAGTAGCAGTGAGTATTGGTGATCCGAATGGTATTGGTCCTGAGGTTATCATGAAGACTTTCAGTGATGCCCGTATATTAGAGGACATTACTCCGGTAATTTACGGCTCATCTCGTTTATTTAATAAATATCGTAAGGTGTTTCCCGACCTTGAATTTAATTTCCATTCTATCAAAAGTGCATCTGAAGCAAAACCAAAAAAGTTAAATCTGGTAAGTACCTTAAGAGAGGAATACGAAATTCAGTTTGGCGAAAAAAGTTCAGCCGCCGGAAATATTGCTCTTCAGTCTCTGGAGGCTGCCACACAAGATATTGCTTCGGGATTATGTGATGTTTTGGTTACAGCACCCATTGATAAAAAGGTAATACAAAGCGAGAATTTCCAATTTCCGGGGCATACTGAATATCTCGCAAGTATGTCGGGAGTGAATGAAGCCTTGATGTTTATGGTTAGCGAAGGTCTCAGGGTTGGGGTATGCACCGGTCATATTGCCCTTAAGGAGGTTGCTGCAGCCATTTCAAAAGAGAAAATTCTTTCTAAGATTGAACAGATTTCCTGGTCTTTAAAACGTGATTTTGGCATTGCAAAACCTAAAATTGCCGTTCTGGGATTAAATCCACATGCCGGTGAGAAGGGTTTAATGGGCACCGAAGAGCAGGATATAATTTCTCCGGCCATAAACGCAGCTAATGAAAAGGGAATTTTTACCTATGGTCCTTATCCTGCCGACGGATTTTTTGGATCATCGGCTTATAAGCAGTTTGATGCTGTATTGGCAATGTATCACGACCAGGGATTGGCGCCTTTTAAATCAGTTGCCTTTGGTTACGGTGTAAATTTTACTGCCGGATTACCCATTGTAAGGACGTCACCCGACCATGGTACTGCTTTTGAAATTGCCGGCAAAGGACTGGCAAGCGAAGCCTCTTTCCGTAGTGCTGTTTATCTTGCGGTAGATGTTTTCCGCAACAGGAAACTATACAAAGAGATTACGGCAAATCCGTTGAAAACAAATAAATTGGAGCGGGACAGAGGTGAATAATGCAGGCCTGACAGATTCTGAACGGGAATTATTGCAGCGTTTTGCAGAAGATAATTTAAGTCGCGCCGAATATGAATTTGTACAGCGTAGACTGGAAACGGATTCAGACTGGAGGCAAACGCTTTCGTTGTTACGTCAAGAACTGGCGGTATCTGCAGATGGCAACCCTGCACGGGAAACCACGGAAATAGAAAAGGAAAAAACGACGGAAAAAAGGATGGCTCCACCCCGCTGGATGCTGATTGTGATGATTGTAGGCTGGGTTGTTTTGTTTGTAATCGTGTTTAGTATGATGATGGATGTAGACCGGAGGTTGTTGGAAATAGAGGAACAGGAAAGAATACAACGCAAGAGAGAACTGCCTGAAGGCAAATGAGCATAGCAATTAATCTTTCTTTTCGGGATTTAAATTTTGAAGAGCCCTTTTTCTTTCGGTTTCAATTTCATGGAGTCTCTTCCGGTAATAATCGGTGTCCCAGCCCAGATTATCGGTGTTGTACTTATAAACAGCTTTGCTAACTGGTGTAAAGAAAACATCGGCATTAAAACCGAAAATTTGTTGTAACAAATCAACATCAATCTTCATGGAAAGTACCTTTTGATTTTGGGCGGGAATATTACGGGTATCCACTTCAATAATTTTTGAATAAAAACCATCAGCCGAATAAATAAGGTGATACAGTTCTTGATATTCTAATCTCAGTTTATATCTTCCGTTTTTAGCAATAACCGAAAAAGTTTGTCGGGTCAGTTTATTCTCTACCGTAACCTGAGCAGATTTAATAGATTTAGTACTTATATATTCGGTAATGTGCCCGTTTACCTTTAGTGTATATTGAGCAAACAGAGTTTCAAACCGGCAATTGAATACCAACAATACCAGTAAATATGGAATGCAGCGCTGCATCACATACTTATTTCAGGGTAAAATTCTCAAGAAATTTGGTAGTAAAATCACCTTTAATAAAACTTTCATCGTCCATAAGTTGCAGATGAAAAGGTATGGTGGTTTTTACCCCTTCAATAATGTACTCATTTAAGGCACGCTTCATTTTTTCAATGGCTTCAGTTCGAGTTTGAGCCACAGTAATCAATTTACCAATCATGGAATCGTAATATGGCGGAATGGTGTATCCGGCATAAACGTGCGAATCAATTCGTATTCCATGTCCACCGGGATTGTGGTAATTTACAACCTTTCCGGGACTGGGTCTGAAGTCGTTGTACGGGTCTTCGGCATTTATCCGGCACTGAATGGCATGCATCATGGGTTCGTAATTCTTACCACTTATTTTAATGCCTGCAGCAATCTTTATTTGTTCCTTTATCAGGTCGTAATCAATTACTTCTTCAGTAATGGTGTGTTCAACCTGAATTCTGGTGTTCATTTCCATGAAGTAGAAATTGCGGTGTTTGTCAACCAGAAATTCTACAGTTCCTACACCTTCATATTTTACTGCTTTGGCAACCCGTATGGCAGCTTCTCCCATTTTTTTTCTAAGGGCCGGAGTCATAAAAGGCGACGGAGTTTCCTCAACCAGCTTTTGATGTCGGCGTTGAATGGAGCATTCTCTTTCACTTAAGTGACACACTTTACCGTATTGGTCGGCAGCAATTTGAATTTCGATATGTCTTGGATCTTCAATAAATTTCTCCATGTACATGCCGTCATTTCCGAAAGCGGCAGCGGCTTCCTTCCGGGCGCTGTCCCATGCATCAATCAGTTCCTTATCATTCCAGATAACACGCATTCCTTTTCCGCCGCCACCAGCGGTTGCTTTCATCATTACCGGATATCCAATTTCTTTGGCCGTTTTTTTAGCGTGTTCTAAATTCTCAAGAAGACCGTCGGAACCGGGCACCACAGGTACTTTAGCCTTTTTGGCAGTCATTTTAGCATTAGCCTTGTCGCCCATGCCTTCAATTTGTTCAGGGGTGGCACCAATAAATTTAATACCATATTCCTGACAAATTCTTGAGAACTTGGCATTTTCGCTAAGAAATCCGTAGCCGGGGTGAATGGCATCGGCATTGGTAATTTCGGCAGCCGCAATAATATTTGGAATTTGTAGATAAGAATCCTTACTGGGCGGTGGGCCAATACACACGGCCTCATCGGCAAACCTTACGTGCAAACTATCGGCATCGGCAGTACTGTAAACAGCTACAGTATTTATACCCATTTCTTTACAGGTACGAATAACGCGCAAAGCAATTTCGCCTCTGTTTGCAATCAGTATTTTTTTGAACATAAGATATTATTTTAATGAATGACCCCTTTTTCAAGAGGGATCAACCAAAAACAACGGCTGGTCGTATTCAACAGGTGAGGTATCATCAACCAACACCTTTACAACCTTCCCGCTAATTTCACTTTCAATTTCATTGAAGAGTTTCATGGCTTCAATGATACAAACCACGTCTCCGGCCTTTACGGTGTCACCCACTTCAAGGAAGGCGGGTTTGTCAGGTGTAGGTTTACGGTAGAAGGTTCCAATCATAGGAGATTTGATGGTAACGTACCGGGCTTCGGCAGCTGAGTCCGCCTGGCTCTTTTTATCAGCAGTCGTGGTCTCGGCAGCTTGTGCAGGTAATGCAACGGGTGAGGCAACAGGTAACGCAGCAGCAACGGGCGCTACAGGCGCAGCCGATTGAATGTACACAGGAGCTTCTTCCTTTCGTCTTTTTTTGTCTTCGGTTTTAATAATAATCCGAAAATCTTTTTGTTGAATATCAACTTCGCTAACGCCTGCACGTGAGACAAATTTGATGAGATCTTGAATTTCTTCCAGTTTCATAGCTTTGTAATTATTCGCGTTGAAATTAAGGTTCAAATATAGAAATAATACTTTCCGGAATACGGAAAATTGAATTTAGTTATAAGCCCATTTCAGATATATGGCTCCCCAGGTGAATCCACCGCCAAAGGCCGAAATCACAATGTTGTCTCCTTTACGTAGTTTGCTCTCCCATTCCCACAGGCATAATGGAATGGTGCCCGCCGTAGTATTGCCGTATTTTTCAATATTCACCATTACTTTTTCTTTAGGCAGACCCATTCTATCGGCAGTGGCGTCAATTATTCTAAGGTTAGCCTGGTGGGGAATCAGCCAGTCAACATCGTCAGCAGTTAGGTTGTTTCTTTCCATAATCTGAACGCTAACGTCGGCCATGTTGGTAACGGCAAATTTAAATACCTGCTTTCCGTCCTGGTGCACAAAATGCCCGCCTTTATCAATGGTTTCGTAGCTGGCCGGTTCCAGCGATCCTCCGCTGGGCTGATATAGCAAATGCCTCCCGCTACCGTCTGCTTTCAGCACAAAATCTACGACACCAACATCTTCAGTTGTAGGTTCCAGTAAAACACCTCCCCCCCCGTCTCCAAAAATGATACAGGTAGCGCGGTCTTCGTAATTTATAATAGCCGACATTTTATCCATGCCAATTACAATTACTTTTTTGTACTTTCCTGTTTCAATAAACTGGGTGCCCGTTGATAGGCCGAAGATAAAACCGGAACAGGCTGCATTTAAATCGAATCCCCATGCATTTTTGGCCCCTACTTTATCGCAAATTACGTTGCTGGTTGAAGGGAAAATATAATCACCGGTAATGGTACCCACTATCAGTAAATCGATATCAAGAGGTGTAATGCCTCTTTTTTTGCAAATCTCTCTGACAATTTCAGCTCCCATATCGCTGGCTGCCATGTTTTTAAGAATTCTTCTTTCCTTTATTCCGGTGCGAGATGTTATCCATTCATCGTTGGTTTCAACTATTTCGGAAAGTGCATCGTTTGTAAGCACAAACTCCGGTAGATACCCGCCAACGGCCGTAATGGCTGCTCTTATATTACTCATGGTTTGAATGCGTTTTTAAAATGCTGTTGCAGGTTACTGTCGGCAACTTCAATGGTATGCTTAATCATGTTTTTTATAGCCAGCGGGCTGCTGTTACCATGTCCTATAATGATGTTACCGTTGATACCCAATACAGGTGTTCCGCCATACAATTCGTAATTGAACCGGTCCAAAAAATCGTCATGTACTTCTCTCTTTTTAAAAATAGTATACATGGCTTCGGCTTGTTTTAAAACTACATTACCTGTAAATCCGTCACAAACAATTACGTCAGCCTTACCTGTAAATAAATCGCGGCCTTCAACATTGCCGGTAAAGTGAATTTCGTGAGAATCCTTCAGTAAGCGATAGCTAGCCTGTGCCAGCAGGTTACCTTTTTCTTCTTCTTCACCAATATTCAACAAGGCCACCCTGGGCTTATCGATGTTTAAAACCTTTTGCGCATACAATGAACCCAAAATAGCAAATTGATAAAGTACATCGGGCTTACAATCTGCATTGGCGCCAATGTCTAAAATTAAACCGGTTGCACCGTTGATTTCGGGAACCAGAGACGCAATACAAGGTCTTATAACACCGGGAATTGCATTTACTATATACATACCTGCTACCAGTAATGCACCTGTGTTGCCCGCACTGCAAAAACCGTCAATGCGGCCATTTTTCATGTCGGTAATGCCCATTACCAGACTCGATTTGGGCTTGGTAGCCAATACTCTTGTGGGGTGGTCGGTCATACCCACTACTTCGGGCGACTCTACCCACTCAATACTTTTGTGATTGAAAATAGCCTGGGTATTTGATGGGATAGAACCATACAAAACCAGGCTGATATGTTCAGGTATCTCGTTAACAGCAAGTTGAATCCCCTGCAAAACAACATCGGGAGCATAGTCACCCCCCATGAGATCAACGCCGATTTTCATGCGCGCAAGGTATTAAAAATTATGTACCTTAAAATTGAGTTACCCCAATCAGGCATTGCTCTTTTCCATTACCACCCTGCCTTTGTAGTACAACTTGCCGTCAAGCCAGTATGCACGATGGTACAAATGAGATTCGCCGGTGGCAGAACATTTAGCAATTTGTTGTGGCTCTGCTTTATAGTGTGTGCGACGCTTGTCTCTGCGGGTTTTGGATATTTTTCGTTTAGGATGTGCCATTTTTGTCCTTGTTTTGCAGTTTCTTCAGAATGTCCCAACGGGGGTCAGAATCTTCTTCAGAAGTTTTATTTATCTTATTTTCAGTTAACGTTTTTAATATCTTCAACGAGTTTTTGTTGCATTCTCCTTTTTTATGAACGGCCCTTACAGGTATGGATACCATAATGTATTCATAAAAGTGCTGGGCCAGATTTATCTGATGCTCACTATGCGGCAGCACCACAATTTCATCTGTTTCAGTAACGGGATTCTCTGAAAATTTAACAATCAGAGTGAAATGGTTTGAAAGGTCCTGGCTCATATCATCACCGCACCTTGCACATTGCGTTTTTACACTACCGGTTAAGGTTATGTGCAATGATAACAAAGTGGATTGCTTATCAAGTTGTACCTGAAAATGAACTTTACCTTCAGTGATACCCGATTCGGAAAATGCTTCAAAGAACTTTTTGTCCGCATCAAAGTCAAACTCGTGTTTCCCTTGTTTCAGTCCGCTAAACTGAAGATTATAGGTATTTAAAAGTTTTGACAAAATTTTGAAACGGAGTGCAAAGGTAATGAAAGATTTTTACCGGAGAAAAAAAATCGTAACAGATTTCGAATATTGAAAAGGTAGAGTTTTATAGGTTTTGTGTTTTGGGTTGTCATGTTCGCAGATACATGGTTTACTCCGTTTTCATCAATACAACCTTCTCTACCCGTTCCGCTCCCTCCAGTGTTAACACATATATACCGTTCGCCCAAGTTGAAGACGGTATTTCTAAACGGTTTGTTGCATTTGGGGTAATGCTTGAAGAATACACCCACTGCCCTGCATCGTTAAACACTTGCAGGGTGTGGTAGTTTGCAAGGGTTGGCGATTCTATAAAAG
This sequence comes from uncultured Weeksellaceae bacterium, assembly GCA_964508605.1. GTDB lineage: Bacteria > Bacteroidota > Bacteroidia > Flavobacteriales_D > CAZDUI01 > CAZDUI01. The sequence goes on from CAZDUI010000001.1 coordinate 165,733, forward strand.
CGTTGCCGCCGGTGGGGTTGGGATAAACTTTTATATTCTCTTTGTTGGTTTCGCTAACCGAAACAGGGTCTGCAACAATGGTTTGGGTAATGGTCATGGTATCTCCGCAGGCAATGGCATACAGGGTGGCGGTGTAAGTGCCGGGGGTGGTGTAGGTATGTTCTACATAAGGAACGGAGCTTAAACTATCTTGTAAACTTGTGGCATGGGTGTACTGCCAACCATCACCAAAATCCCAAGTGTATTTTTCTGCAAATTTGCTGTAATTGTGAAAACGCACGGTGTTGTTGCCGGTGTTGTTGCCGGTGTTGAACGCCGTAAACTGCGGAATGGGTTTGCTAAGCCAGCCAAGACAGTTGGTACGCACCAGCCAGCCGTCTTGCGTGGTGCCGGGGTCACCGGGAAACACGTAACCCGAAATAATATAGCCCCCGTCGGGCATCAGGGCTATGTCGGATGGATAATTACTTGCTTCCCGGGCTTTGAATTTACGTTCCCATTTTAAATTCAGGTTTTTATCGAGACATATCAGGTGGCCAATGGGTGCTCTGGGGAGCTGGTCGTAATCATATATATTGCCTATCAGAACGTACTCATTTCGTTTGTTTTCTATGGCGCCAAAAAAGTTATTCAAATCGGTTTGATCCGGCCCTTCTACTGTTAAAGTATCTAAGAAATTAAGGTTGGCATCACACAAAATAACAAAACCAACACGTTTTTGTGCAATGGGGTTGGGAGGAGTGCGATAAAATCCATGCAAAAGAATGGTATCAGCATTTATTACTGTTGCCCAACCTCCATCATTATAGGCATATCCAAAGGTACGCTGACTAACGAAATTTCCCGCAGAATCTATAATACACATCCAAACATCGTTTTGCCCTGCGCCAATGCTGCTGGTGTTACCAGAAATTAAATAACGGCTCGATGAAAGTGTGTCAGCCTTAAAAATTGTTTCATCCCCCCCCCCCCCAATAAAATACTGCCATTTGATGTTGCCAGACGAATCCATCCGTATCACATTCGCCTGATATGAACCCATGTCCGTTCTTCCGGCAATGAATAAATCACCATTGCTTAGTAATGACATACTTGAAAACGTAGAATTGGAACCAAAATCATAATCTTTGGTCCATATTGTATCGCCATTCATATCTAAGTTCATTAATGCTCCAACACAATAACCCGATGTGATTTCATTACAACTACACACATACATATGATTATCGGTCACTATGGGCTGTTTCGGATAGGCGGTATAGAAATTGACAGAAGTATCATTAAAATATGTTTTAGTCCAATTTGTGTCTCCATTAAATTCCAATTGCGCTATATATCTTCTCAAATATCCACCTTGATTAAACGGCAAGTTCTGTCCATAACAGAATAGGTGATTATTAATTACCTGCACAGTACTTAAGGCCTCATGGCCATTTGTATTTATTAGTACTCGATTGTAAAATTGGCCGTAAGATTCAACGGCACAACAAGAAATTAAGGTAATTAGCGCTGCTATTCTATAGTTCATGTAATTACTGCTTCAATATTTTAGAACTGGCCACCGTTACCCCGTTCACCTGCAAGCGACAGATATACATGCCTTCAGCAAATCCGGTCAGATCAATTTCAGTATGAAACTTTTGGGCATGTACCTGAAATGCGCTTATTTGTTTTCCGGTGATATCGGTAATAACCAACGTACAAACGGCATCGGGTATGGTAGTTACAGCCTGAACGGTGAACATTCCATTCGATGGATTCGGGTAAATGAACAGGTCACTTGCTGTGTGTATCTGTGTGGTTTCAGCCGCCGGTTCCGGTATCATTTTTCTATCAATGTCATACGGGTACGCATCGTCAAACTGTACATCTTCGCTTAGCCAACGCAATATGGAACGGGCGTATGTAGAAACCGATGTTTCCTGGTTGACAAAATTCTCCAATGTTTGCTTTTCTGTGTATGTCAGCGAGTAATATCCTCCCGGCCTGCGCGATATAGGTAGGATAAAGTTTCCAAAGGCACATACTCTTTGTAAATCTTCGGCACGGGTGCTGTCGCGGGCAATCACATCGGGATCGAAGCCTTCGGCATGGATGCGATCTAAATGCTGTCGCGTACGGACAGTATCGCTGTTTACGGCCACCGGTACCAATAAGCAACTGGCCTCAATGCTGCCGTCCAACTCAAGGTAGTACATGGCACTGTCGAGCCGGTTTGAGTCCAACTGAATACGAACGATATCGTTTAGCGCAATCAGCTTTTCAAAATTCAGGTAGCGGTTTTCACTTTCCAACTCTGAGCGCGGACTGCTTCCTGTTTGTGCTGCTTGTAATTCATTCATAATTCCATTGGGGTAGCCTAACAAAATCAACAGGGTAAGTAACAGTGTATTCATTGTTATTCCGTTTTCATCAATACAACCTTCTCCAAATGTTCAGCACCCTCCAGCGTTACCACATATATACCGTTTGCCCAGGTGGAAGACGGTATTTCTATACGGTTTGTTGCATTGGGGGTGATGGTTGTAGAATACACCCACTGCCCGGCATCGTTAAATACCCACACGGTGTGGTAGTTTGCAAGGGTTTGCGATTCTATAAAAGCGTTGCCGCCGGTGGGGTTGGGATAAACTTTTATATTCTCTTTGTTGGTTTCGCTAACCGAAACAGGGTCTGCAACAATGGTTTGGGTAATGGTCATGGTATCTCCGCAGGCAATGGCATACAGGGTGGCGGTGTAAGTGCCGGGGGTGGTGTAGGTATGTTCTACATAAGGAACGGAGCTTAAACTATCTTGTAAACTTGTGGCATGGGTGTACTGCCAACCATCACCAAAATCCCAAGTGTATTTTTCTGCAAATTTGCTGTAATTGTGAAAACGCACGGTGTTGTTGCCGGTGTTGTTGCCGGTGTTGAACGCCGTAAACTGCGGAATGGGTTTGCTAAGCCAGCCAAGACAGTTGGTACGCACCAGCCAGCCGTCTTGCGTGGTGCCGGGGTCACCGGGAAACACGTAACCCGAAATAATATAGCCCCCGTCGGGCATCAGGGCTATGTCGGATGGATAATTACTTGCTTCCCGGGCTTTGAATTTACGTTCCCATTTTAAATTCAGGTTTTTATCGAGACATATTAAATGGCCTATAGGCGCCCTTGGAAGTTGATCATAATCATAGATGTTCCCTATTAAAACATACTCATTGCGTTTGTTTTCAATTGCGCCAAAAAAGTTATTCAAATCGGTTTGATCAGGCCCTTCTACTGTTACAGTATCCAAGAAGTTAAGATTGGCATCGCATAATATAACAAAACCAACACGCTTTTGGGCAATGGGGTTAGGCGGCGTTTCGTAGGATCCGTGAAACAAAATGGTATCTGCATTCATTACCGTTGCAAATCCTCCATCGCCATACGCGTACCCAAAGGTTTTTTGGGTGATTACCGTACCGGCAGAATCCAATAAACACATCCAGG
>CAZDUI010000002.1:0-143928 GCA_964508605.1 uncultured Weeksellaceae bacterium
CTGACATTGACAATTATTGTTTTACAATGTATGACGACGCGACGATCTGTCCGTCGAGCCTGAGTACACACAAGTAAATGCCGTTTTCGTAATTGCTCAGATTCAACGGCAAACTGAATGTAGAACCATTTACGACTTCTGTTTGCAGTATTCTTCCGGTAAGATCAGAAATGTGCAGGGTGCCGTTGGCATAAGGTTCCTGCATCTGACCTTGCACCATAAACTCTCCGTTGTTCGGATTGGGCGAAATAAGCAGTTCAGCATCGTACGAATTGAAGATCAATTCTTCTTCCTGCGGTATAACAGCCATGCGGTCAAACAGGTAAGGCCAAGCTTCATCAAATACCACCGTTTGCCCTACCCAGCGCTTGATGCTTTCTGCATACGTGGCAATGGTGGAGTTAGATGCGGCATACGCCTGAAGCGTATTCCATTCCTGCGATGTCATGGAATAATAGCTACCTGCCCGGCCGGCTATGGGTATGATGAACTCGTTGAACGAGCAGAATTTGTCCAGATCGGCTGCCAGGTCAGGGTCTTTGGCTATCACATCCGGATCAGTTGCCACATCTCGTAAACGATCTACATGTTGCTGGGCTTTTACAGGCTTACGCTTGCCTGCCACCGGCACCAACAGGCAACTGGCTTCCACGCTTCCGTCTGCTTCTAAATAATAAATAGCGCTGTCCACTTCGTTGGAATCCAGTTTAATACGTACAATGTCATTCAATACCAGAAGTTTCTCCACGTTCAGGTAGCGATTCTCTTTTTCCAGGTCAATGCGGGTGCCTTCTCCTGTTTGTGCAGCCTGCAACGCATTGAATATTCCACTGGGGTAACCGGCATTTTCCACCGCCTGCCATACCTGGGGGCTTAGGGTGCTGTTGGCCAACAATATCTGTTTAATGATACCGGGTGGCAGGTTTTTAGCTATGGCCGCCAGCAACACCTTATCGCTCAGGTAAGGTGAACGGGCCAGCAAATAGTTATTTATCTGTCCGGGATTGCCGGTGCCGGCCAGATAATTCAGCACACCTTGTGTATCGCCGCCATCCATCAGTTGTCCGTTATCAGCTATACGGGTAACAAATCCATTGTACAAGCCGAGCAATACGGGAATGCCCTGGTTGATGGTTGATGGGCAGGCATTAGAAATGTTACCTGGCCCACAATTCTGGGAAACTGCGGCGATATTAGATTCCGTACATCCTGTTAGATCCCATCCAGTAGTACTCTGATCATATGAATTATATTCAAACACCCCGGCCCCCGGATTGCGGTAGACCTGCCATACGTTCACGCCATCACAGGCACCGCTGAATACATTGGCCTGAGGGAATTTTGGATCAGGCAAGCATTCTCCCTGATTTGCAAGGGAGCCGGAAGCGTGATGCAAACTGGCAATGGTCTGGCTATTGTTGGTAAACTGGTTGCAGTCCACCTGTAGCTTTGAATTATCCAGCGCGCTTTGCGTTTGGGTTTCCAAACCGGTAAAGGTGTTTCGGTACACATTGGCGGAGGTTTGATGATGGTCGTATGCGCCTACCCCCACGTTCCTGCCGTCGCCACTGCCGTGCACGCCGGATGACTGAAAGGTATTCTGCTCTACCTTCAGCCCGTCGCCGGTGCGGGAATACACCCCGAAATTACTGAAACTATAAGGGAATTGAGAGGAGCCTGAAGGAATGTTGAACGTGCTTCTGACCACTTCCACAAAATCCGCGCCTTCCACCTTTACACCGTAGGAGCAACCGGTAAATTCGGCGTCTTTAACCCCGATATCGGCCACATCGCTACCATGGTAGGTAACGATACCGGCGTCAAGGTTGATAAATCGGTTGGGGATGAGGTCGGCTGTCGGGCAAGGCTGGCCAAACGTAATGGGTGCGGTACAATAACCGGTTACATTGTACGAAGCATCTATAGAAACAATGCCGCTACCACGTTTTATGATAGGGTCTGATGCGGTAAGATCGCTGCGGAAGGTATTTCCGGCAATATTCACATTGCGCACATCCAGCATGGTGATAAAGGCCAATGGTGAGGTGCCATCGCGCAATACACCCGTGGTTTGAAAGGTGCAGTTGCGGAAGTAGCTCACATTGTTCAGCGGGTTGCCTGTTGGGCCGGTGCGCTCGTAGCTCAGGAATTCGGCTACACGCCAGTTGTTGTAGAAATTGGCGCCGCTTGCCCGCACAATACCGCCTGTGGTGTTCCAGTCAATGTTGCCATTGGCATCGCGGCCATACACACTAATGGCATTGCGGGCGTGTTCAATGGTGCCGCCGTTGATTATTTCAAGCACTCCCTGGTTGGCATTGGTTTGTGCAGCGTTGCTGTTGCCTTCCAGTAAAATACCGGCCCACATTTCACCGCATTCTGCAGTTATACGTCCTCCATCAATTACCAGCTTTCCACCTGGCTTCACAATGATTTTCTGGTCGCCGTAAACCATTAGGTCATTTTTAACCGTCAGCGTATTTCCGGCATCCACCACCAATGTATTGAATAAGTTAATTCTGTAATCCCATGTAGTATTCGCTGTAATGTGCCATTCAGTTGCAGGAACATTATCGCGTATCAATTTTGTTTTCCAAATACCGCGATGTGAGGTGGAGCAATATATTTCCCCAAGGCAATGAACAATATCAATATCACCATTATAATAGGGAACATTTGCGGAGAACTTCCGCCAGATGTTTGCGTCCCGATCCAGTATGTACACGCCATTGCTGGTTGCAAGATAAAGCAAACCGGTTTGTCTGTCCATTTGAAGAGACGTGAGGCTAAGATACGGTGGAAACACGTTCTGATATATGGGTCTCGTGTCATCTGTGTTAAATGTTATATCATTAAAGCTGTCCGTAATGGGATCATATTCAACTACCCGACCCTGACTCGCCAGGAAACCACCATTTTCCCAAACCACAGGGCTACCACAAATCATCCAATACTTACCTGTCTGAGTCGGATCGAATACGATGTCTCCAAATCGCGCCACATCAGATGATCCGGGATTGAAAGACTGGTAAATTACATCAAGGTCAACCTGTTTATATAAGGTAGGACTAGAGTTTATGTTGTCGTAAAAATTCAAATATTCCTTGCCGTTTGAGTCAGTATGTTTAACAACTAATTTTTCAGGTTGATTGGGAATTACGAACACCCGTGTTCCAAATAGTTCAAAAGTTCCCAGTGAAGTCATGGCCTGATTAGAGCCGTTTTCAAAATCATTGGTGGTTCTCATGATCTTGTCAGAAGTAAGCCCCGGAGAATCGTAATAAACACCAAATGCCAATCCCTGAACATTTTCTGAACCATCAAAATCGATCAACCTTGAACTAGCTATACCACTTATTGTGCCGCCTGACACAACGGTTGAAAAAGAATTGAAATTCTTGTACACGTTTACAAATATTGGCGATGAAGCTGCCCCGTTACCAACCATAGCAGAAAATATGTTTTTATTCAGAAAGAGCGATTTCCCCTGTTTTCCATCCCCCAATCCTTGCCAGTGCCAGATGTTTTCTTCAGGGTTGTAAATCTGCATACCACAATGCCAGAAGCCTGAACCAACATAGTAAGGTGCCTGTTGGGACACAGCTACACGGTCAGAATTTCCTGCACTTAGTCCATTAGATGAAGGGTCAATACTTGTTGTAGCATCTGTTGTTTTGTATATACCACCATCTGTTGCAATGAAAAGGGTATTGGCGTCAATTACCAAAACATCTCTGGCATCTGCATGAAATTGTGAACTATAATGGCCGGGAACATTCTTGACCAGGTTATCTACCTGCGCTATATCGTCATATATAAAATGACGGTACGAATTAGTAAAAAACCAGTAATCATAGTCATTATTCGGGTCAATGCCAAATCCATTGCCCTGAGTAGCCATAAAATTGTTTGAGAAACCAGAATTAACCGAAAGGTCAGACCATGTTTGGTTTGCCAAATCGTACCGATATAAGCCATAACCATCAGTAACGGTTGAAGTAGTTGCTGGGTTTAAACAGGCGAAATAAATGAAATGCGGATTTACCCGCATTGTTTCGATATTGTTCGCTACCTTTTTGTAACTTGGATTACCCGGATTTACATAAGTGGTATTTAAAGCGTTGGGTGATCCCGCTCCGATACCTCCAAGCAGATGCCATGTTAGTCCGAAATCATCAGAACTGATAATGTAGTTTTTAAGACTAAGCACGGCGGTTCCGTTCTTCTCCGTAACCTGAATATTTGCCACATAATACTCATCTCCACTAAAATTGAATATCTCAATATCCGATGCATAAATCTCTCTCAAATTCTGCGAAGGATCAATAATCGGAATTTCATTTATCAAAACATCATTAAGATTGAATGATTGCCATTCAATGGAATTTGATAACTGAGTCGGCGATATTACTGTAAGCGGTGAAGTGTAATTGTCAGAATAAAATATACCCCCGTCTCGGGCAACGATAATCCGGGCAAACTCAGAAGCCCCATTTCCATTAGGCGCGAACATAATTTTACCCATAGTTTCAGCTCCAGGATTAAAATTGATGTAATCGAAACTATATGGTAAAGACAATGAGGGAAAACTACCGCTATTATTCGGAGGATAATTGACTGTTCCATGATAACTGCATTCAAGCCAGGTCTGGCCGTCATCTTCGCTTCTGTAAACGGCTCCACTTGCAAGGCCAATAAACATGAATTCCTTCCCTGGTTCGGGCAGTTGTCCTGATGGTTTAATGGCAAATGCTATAACACTTGGATTTGGAATAATATCTGTTCCCAAAACAGCCCATGTAGTTCCAAAATCAATGGATCGGAACAGGCCACCTCCGCCTGCGTCGGTACTTCCTGTACATGCAAAAAGTACATTAGGATTTAACGGGTGCCGAAAAATCCGATCGACCCTTGCGGTGTGAGCCCCACTATAAATGTTATTTCCAGGACCGTGTGCCTGAACCCAATTGGAACCTACTTTTGTTAAAACATCATCCAGGTTTCTTGGGCCAACTTCTTCCCAAAGTACCGGGCTGGCCAACAAAGCCTGAGAAGGGATGTTCCCTTGGTTATACACCTTTAACAAGTGGTCCATGTGCTGTTGAAAAAACAACTCTTTCCGTCTTTGGAAGGCCTGAGCAAAATCTCCGGAGGACGGCATATAATCGTCCCATTGACTAATCCACCTGCCAAATCCAGTATAGCCTGAGCCAAGCTGATAAGGAGACTGTGCCGGAGGGTTGTTCCGATCCAGGCTGTCAATATAGGTGCTCCACGTTTCAATCTGGTCGAAAAAGTTAGCCCCATAATCCGGCACAAACTGTGCCTTGCAGATTCCGGAAAACCAAACCGGGAAAAAAAGAAAAAGCAGCTTCTTCATATATTGAACGTTTTTAGGTGTTACATTTTGATCAGACGATTTGTGAAAACCACATTATCCCTTCCAGTAATCCGCAACAGATAGAAACCCGCGGGCAGTGCCCCGGCGTGGATTGGTTCATTGGGGATGATAATACCGGACATTACAGCACGGCCTTGCACGTTCATTATCTCATAGCGCAAAGGGCTTATATCTGTTATGAAATTAACCGAGAAAAAATCCGTAACAGGATTGGGGTAAATAGAAATTACCGGATTCTCCTTTTCGCTAACATCAGTTATCTGAGCCTCAAAGGTAAAATTATCAAACCCGATTCCCGCTTTGCCGGTATGTACACCATCTGAAACAAACCGAAGCCGGAGGATGACCCGGTTACCCATGCAATTGTTAATTCCTCCTTCGAAATGAATCCAGTTGTCGTGATGCCCGGTGAAAGGAAGGGTATCGCCAAATCCGGAATTAAACAATACCGTACTTGTGGCCACGTCCCCTGCCTGAAACCAGGTATCTATGTTCGGATGCTGAAAGGTGAAAAAATTCTGCCATGTCATGCCACTGTCAACTGACATTTCCAACATCGCATAATCGGTTAGGGTATCCGTATCTGTTTTATAGTAAAAACTGAAGAAGTTTGTTTCGCCGCACATATGGTTTTGAGAAATATCAGCAATATAGAACGAAGAATTCAAATTCACCGGATAGGGATTTATGGTATCCGTCATTAGTGCCTTACCGTTTAACCCCTGTTGCAAAAAGGGTTTTTGCGTGGTACCTACGTGCCACACATTGGTAATGTCCGTACTATCAATATAAAACAGCAGTGTATCAAAATAAACCGGCCCTGTGTTCTGATAGAAAAAGCTATATGAACCCTGCTGCCATGTATCAAAGTCCATGTCGCCGTTAAGCGAACGTTGGCCATAAATATGCTGCCCCCCTGGAACCATCAGCAAGTGAAGCACCAAAAGCATTGTTAAGCGGTACCGGTTTGACTTACTACACAAAGTAGAAAAATTATTTGATTTTAAATACATTACTGTACTATCTTGGAAATGATTAATTCATCAAACGCTATGTTGAAAAATAAATAAATACAGCTTACGCCGTTATAATTTTCATGCAATGTAACACAATCATTTTAAATGTGCAAGCGGGTAGGGGAAGAATTAATATGCAGTGTTCAGATAGATTAATCAGGGCAATTTTATCTGTTTGCCAAGAGTCCCCATATGTTCAGTCATAAACGGGTTTCGTCTCATTTGCATTTATTTTACAACAACAACCACCGCCAGGCAGGAATTACTTTTATTTTTCCTTGTGGTATATCAATTTCATCTGTTTCGTCGTGGGTTATTATCCACGATTCTGACAAAGAGAATTCTTTCATGGCTCCGGCCAAAGCCTTGATTTCTCTTTTACGTGTTTCCGGATTGGATAGAGTCCAGCAGGATTGTACCAGCAAGCCTGTGTTCGGTACATAAAAATCTACTTCAAGCGCTCGTTTTAAAAAATACATTTCATGGCCTGTTCGGTACAAATGCAGAAATACAAGATTCTCCAATAGCTTTGTATTCTGGTCCATAAGAAATAAGTTTAAAATTCCGGTGTCTCTGAAATAATATTTTTTACTGCTTTCGCGCTCTGAAAATTTACTGTAATAATTCTGGACAGGCATGATTAGGAAGGCGTCATGCAAATGTTGCAAATAGTCAAACAGGGTATTGTTACCCAGAGCTACCCCGGTAGATTTTACCAGATTTTTAATGCGGTTTACTGAAGTTTCGTTGTTCACACTTTCTGCCAGTTTTTTTACAAGTAGCTTTAATGCATGCTGATTGGCAATTTGATACCTTCCTATCACATCTCCGTAAAACAGTTTCTGGTACACTCCCGACAGATATTCCCGCTTGTCTGTATATTTTATAAGTTCCGGAAAACCACCGTACGTTAAATATTCGCTGTACATTCGTTTTATCTCAAATCGTTCTTTTGAGAACGCAAACGCAGAAGAAGGTTCAATTCCCTGGAATTTAAGAAATTCACGAAAAGAAAGGGGCATTACTTCTTTATTAAAATATCTACCACCTAATGTTGTGGCTATATCGTTGCTTAGCATACCTGCGTTACTTCCGGTTATCATCACCCGGTAGTTCTGGTCGGCGAGCCTGCGGGCGAAGAGCTGCCACCCGGGTACCACATGTACTTCGTCAAGACAAATCAGGGGCTTTGCGGTATGCAAACTATAATATACTTCAAGGAAAAGATCAAGGTCACTTACGTCAATACCCAAGAGTCTTTCATCTTCAAAGTTGATATAAAGAAGATTTTCCTGATTTTCAACACTTACTGATGATTGAATGTACTGATACAGAAGGTAGGTTTTTCCTGCTCTTCTCAATCCGGTAAAAACATAGTTTCCGTTTTTTTCAAGCATTACGTCGCGTGTAATTACTTCCAGTGATTGAAGCCTCTGTTGGTGTTCAACAATCACTTTGGTGAGGAGTTCACGCGAAAATATCTTTTTCATAGGACAAATATACAAATTATTATCTGAATGATAAGATAAAAATGGTATAAAACATCTTAAATATGAGATAAATTAAGGTAAAAATATCTTGTGAATGAGATAAAATTGAAATAATTTATGATGAAGTTTTGAGTTTCAAGACATTTTACACATGATTATCAGTGAATTAAGTGTCTATCAATTCACTTTTATGGCTAGATGATGAGTTACACAGGGGCAGAGATACTGCATACGTGGTTCACATCACAACCGCACAATGTGTTTCAAAATGACTTCACCTGAGGATAGGCTAACTTTGATGAGGTAGGAGCCTGAAGATAAATTTGTAAGATCTAAAACAGAAGAATAGCCATTGGTTTTAAGCTTAGAGAATGATTTTCCTGCAAGGTCTACAAGTTCTATCATTTTTATTGGAAGATGACTTTGAATGGTCACCTGATTATGGGTTGGGTTAGGGTACACAGTCAGCCATTGACTGTTGTTGTCGGTTAAATTGGTAACGCCAACATATATGGTTGTAAAGGCGGTGTCGGCCGCACAGCCCGGAGTTTGTGCAATAAGCAATACCGGGAATACCCCTGTGCTGGTGTATTGGTGAGACGGATTGTAGGAGGTGGATGAAGTTCCATCGCCAAATAGCCATAAATATCCGGATGATGAAGTGCTTGTGTTGGCAAAAGAAACGATGGCAGAGGGTAGTCCTACCAGTGTATCGGATGCTGTAAATGCAGCAACAGGTGGTGTATTGACAGTTACTGATACTGTTTGATTCAATGTATCAGTTCCTCCGGGGCCACTGGCAATCAGTTGTACCGAATAAGTTCCACTTGCTGGGAACACTACCATGGGGTTGGTGAGCGCACTGTTTGCGGGTGTTCCGCTTTGAAAATTCCAGATGAACAGTACAGCATCGCTGCTGGTATTTAAGAATTGCACACTATCTCCCTGACAAATGGTGGTACTTTGGGCAGTAAACCCGGCAACGGGCGTATTTACAGGGATATCAAGCAATGCACCGTCACTATTAGCTATCGAACCGATTAGCCCGGCGCCATTTACGGCAGCTACTGAAAAGTAATAGGTTACTCCGGTGTTTAGCGACAAGCCACTGTGCGTAATAGTGGTGTTGAGAGCTGCGCTAGTATAATTTACAATATCGGTACCTCCGGGTGTGGTGCCAATGGCATATAAATATTCTGAAATATCTGAATGCGTATCTAAAGCGGCTGTCCAGTTTGCTGTAATGGTGGTGTTGTCGTAAATTATATCAATATCAGCACCGGCCCCATCGTTTACATATCCCGGAGCAGAGGGTTCGCTAAAATCTACATGAACCGTTTCCTGACTTTCTGTGCTAATGTTCATTGCATTATCGGTAATCAGGCTTTTAATTTTTCCTGCCGGTGTTGCTGGATTTATATTCTCCAAGGCAAAATCGGCTCCGGGGCCTACAGTAATGGGTGCAGTGTTAGTTCGTGATTTGTAAACTTTTATATTGTCAACATTCCAGACGGCATTACCGCTTCTCAACGAGATATAGTCTCCGGCTGTTACCGGGGTATTGTCTGTCCAGGAGGCACTGAAAACGTCGTTAATGTACACGCAGATTTTACCTGTATTCCGGTTGTAAATTGTTTTAAAATCGTACCAGGTTCCTGCCACAAAATCGTAATCAGCCTCTTGAACCAAACTGAACACATCGCTGATTACCTCATAGATTTGAATTTTATCGCTGTCAAGCCGGTACCAGACAAAGTAGCCGTTGCCCCGGTTAGTGAGTGTTGGGCTGTCCACCATAAAATGGAATCCGGCCCGCCGGTTGGCTCCGCTACCGTCGATGGCCCCTGCAAAGTGGTATAAATATGCATCTGCCTGATTTTGATTTACTGCCGCATAAATATTTGTGTTGCCTGAGCCTTCATCGGTTTGTGTTAAATAACCTCCTGAAATTCCCCAGGTTCCTGTAAAAGGTGTCCAGTCGGAATGTATGGCAGCATTATCGAAGTTATCGCTAAAAAAACCGTTTGCAGCATTTGCCCGCCATTCTGTCCCGTTGCGGTATATCACGCTGTAAAATGTTTCATTCACTCCACTTCCTCCGGAATTGTCGGTGTCGGTAAAGGCTGCGGTAAAATCTTGAGTTTGCCAGTTTAAAACAGGTTGTACCTGCGTGGTTGGGGCAATGTTATCAATGGTACATTGATATGTGGCTGTCCATCCCGGGGTAACTGTTGCGCCATCGCTGGTGAAACGGAAGGTGAGTGCACCGTTGGCAGAAGTGAAGCTGCCCGGGCTGGAGGTACCCGTAAACGGACTTCCGGTAATTTGAGGTGCCGTAACATCAGGTCCGTTATAAATATACAAGTAATCGTAGTTTGATTCAACATCAAACTGGGTAAAGTTTACCGTGATGGATGATGCGCCGTCGGGTGCCAAAGTAAACGTGTAGTCTTCATTGTGGTAATAGCTTTTATTGGGTCCGCCCATATCAAAAATGGTGTCAGCGCATGGGGTATAGGTGCCGCAATCGGTGAATTTGTCGTAAATCTCGTCCCATAAATCAGAGTATCCGTCGTCGTAACTTAGTGCCCAAATGCCCATACCACCAATGTCAAACCTGTTAATCACCTTCAGGCGTTGTGCAAAGTCAGATTTACTGACAATGAATGCCTGACGGTTTTCAGTTCCGTTGTTAAAAGTGTAATAACGGGTGTAACTGTCAGCGTCCCAGCCACGATTGGCAGAGGAATAATAGCCCGAACTGTTATTCTGAATCTGTTTGTACGTAACACTCACTCCGCTGCCGGTGGTTGACGATGGTACCGCAAGGGATGTGGTAGGCCATTCATAACCGTAATACGGCAGTCCAAGAATTAGCTTTTCAGGTGATACCCCGTTGTCAAGGTATGTTGAAACTGATTTTGAAAGTGTGTAATTGTAGCTGCTTCCAAAATGAAATAACGGATCGCACGGGCCTGCGGTACCACTGCCATTGTAATAGTATGCGTAACCCATTATTACAAATAGATCTACGTAGCTGTTCAGTGCTGCCACGTCTATTACATTATTCCAGTCAACAGCGTAAAGAACGGTACTTACCTGTGAGCCGGGAATGGCTGCATGCATCTGGTTGCAAAGGTCAATCATAAAAGCTGTAAAATTGGCTTTCTGGCTTAGCGGAATTCCTTCAAAATCGATATTAACTCCATGTGCACCACGACTCTGAACCATGTTAATCAGGTTGGTAATCAGCGTTTGTTCTGCGGTGGGATTACCAAAGAAGGTGCTGTGATTGCTGAATAGCGTAACGCAAAGGTTTACGCGAATTCCCTGATTCAGTGCTTCGGTAACGGCTGTATTGGTCGCCCATCCGTGAGTGCTCAGTGCGTTGCCGGTATTGGCATCTACTTCATAACTGAAATAACTAAAGTCTGTAAGTAAACTCCAGTCGTAATTCACTTCTAAACCATTGCCCCAGTATGGATGCCATCCAAATACCACTTTATTGGGTGTGCAGCCAGCACGCGTCGACTTAACCATTGCTGCAGGTTCATTCAGCTGATAATAATCTTCAGCCGGGATACCCAGCCCGCCATAGTATTCCGATTGCTCCTGATGAATAGATGTTTGTGCAAAAACGGATACGAAACCGGTTACAGAAAATAGAAGGCAGAATAAGGATTTCATTTTTTAGAAAATTGGAATGTTTGCAATGATGTGTTTACATGAACCTGAATAAAATAGGTTCCAATTGCCAGCTCATTTACCGGAATTTGTATTTTATGATTTCCCTGATTCAGATAGTTCTTTTGGCGTACTGAGACGATTCTGCCGGAAACGTCGGTAATTTTCCAGGAAACCAAAGCACCTGACGGTAAATTGATATCAAGAATCAATAATTCCGACGTCGGATTTGGATAAACAGTTGTTTGAAAACTATCATTTTGGTTCTCTGCATCGGTTACGCCAACAGTTACGGTTCCGGTTGCTGTATCAGCCGGGCAGCCATCATTTAAGGCAATCATTGTAACGGTGTAAACCCCTGTTGTGGTGTACTGATACCAGGGATTGTTGTCGGTAGATGTGCTGCCGTCGCCAAACTGCCAGTACCATGCATTGGCATTGGAACTGGAATTGGTAAATGTAACAATGGCCGAAGGCAGCGAAACGGTGGCTGTTGCCGGGCTGAATTGAGCCAGCGGCGGTTGGCTTACCGACACAGCAATGGTTTGTGTATCGGTATCAGTGCCTCCCGGGCCGGTTGCAGTTAGTGTGATAGTGTAATTTCCTGTAGATGTGTATAGTACTTTTGGATTAGGAAGGTTGCTAACAGCAGGCGAGCCTCCGGTAAAACTCCAGCTATAGGTGGTAGCGTTTTGCGAACTGTTGGTAAAAGAAATGCTGTCTCCGGCACAAATAATGGTGTTTCCTGCTGCATATTCCGCTACCGGAGTCCCGGCAGGATTGTCCAGCAATTGTCCGTCGCTGCTCACCGCGTTGCTTTGCAAACCGGCACCGTTTTCGGTCTTTACACTTACATAATATGTAACACCGGTATTCAGGCTCAATCCATTCCGAACCAGTGTGTCAAAACTCCAGTTGTCAGTCCAGCCGATGATGTCGGTGCTTCCGGCCGAAGTTCCAATAGCATACCAGTACCTTGCCAGCCCACTGTTTATGTCGTTTGACGATGACCAATTTGCTCTGATTTCCGTGTTGTTGTAGAACAAATCTACATCGGCGGCATCGCCGTCTGCAACCAATGGCACATCTGCCGGGGGAGTCCAGTCCACATTGATGTTTTGCTGGGCCTCAGCACTTATGTTTCCGGCTATGTCTGTTACAAAACTTTTCATTTTTCCGGCCGGTGTCAGTGGGTCGGGGTTTTGCCAGGGAAGGTCGGAACCGGTTCCTACAGTGACAGTTTCGTTTGAGCTCCGGGATTTAAATACCTTGAAATTGTTTATGTTCATCAATGCATCTCCTGTTCTAAAAGAAACATAGTCTCCTGATACGTGTGGTGTTGCATCTGTCCATGATGCAACAAGGCTATTATCAACATATATGTTGATTTCTCCGGTAGATTTTTGAAACAGGGTTTTGAAGTCGTACCATTGCGCTGCAGTAAAATCGAAGACAACATCCGCTTCAAGAGTAAAAACGTCGTTTATTACTTTGTAAATCTGAACTTTGTCGTTGTCAAGCCGGAACCATACAAAGTAACTGTTGCCGCGGTTGGGCAGGGTAGGGTCGTCCACCATAAAATGCAATCCGCCCCTTCGATTGGTACCTGTTCCGTTAAGATTTCCGGCCCAATGATATAGATAACCGTCGGCGTTGTTTTGATTGAGCGCTGTATATAGATTGGTGTTGCCCAGTGATTCGTCAGTTTGTTGCAAAACACCGGATGCAGTAGCCCAGGTACCTGTATTTAGTACCCAGTCGGCATGTAATGAAAAATCAAAATTATCGCTGAAGAATCCGTTCGCCGCGTTGCCTCTCCAGTCTATACCATCGTAGTGAATTACAGAGAAGTATGTTTTATCCAATCCACTGCCACCTGTATTGTCGGCATCGGCAAAGGTGGCTGTAAAATCCTGAGTTACCCATGTAGAGGGAGCGCTGACGGTAGTGGTTGGTGCGATATTATCGGTAGGAGGCGGAGGTGTTGAGTTACTGGTAAATGTTGCAGACCAACCCGGATTTACCGTTGCACAGTCGCTGCGAAATTCTATGGCTAGTTTACCTGTGCTTCCTGTTACAGTACCCGGGCTTCCTGTACCTGTGTATATGCCAATTAATGGATCGTTCACATCATCACCGTCGTAAATGTACATGTAATCCCAGTTGGTTTCCAGGTCAAATTGTGCAAAGGTCAGACTTACAGTGGTAGCACCAGTAGGTGCTATCACCGTAATATATCTTTCGTCGTCAGTGTAGTTGCCTGAAGCACCTCCGCTGTCGTAAAAACTGCCGGTTGCCGTAGTAAGCGTGGTGGTTACCGGATTGTCGTTAATGAGTTTATAGTATCGCTCCCAGTTCCAGTTAATTCCAGGATCGGTATGTGTTTGACTTGGATAATGCTGATGTCCCTTAATCCGGATGCAGCTACCTAAGGTATTTGTACCCGATGAACTGGCACCGTAATATGTACGCAATGGATTGATGCCGTAGCCACTGTTTGTAACATCTTTGCTAAGTGAAGCACTGGCATTGTACATGGCTGTTGTATACCATGTAGGGTCACTTACATATCCTTCGTGTTCGTAACCAATGGTATATGGGTTTTCGCTACCCACATGCCAGGCCTTGTCGGCTTCATATACCATTTGAGTAACTTGTCCATCGCTTGAGCGGATAACGTAATGGTATGAAACATTACTGCTGCAGTTTTGTGCCCAGCTGATGGCGCCTGCATAACTGCCCTGTACTGTATGGATGGTGATGGCCGATACCGGTGTCCCACTTCGTGAACTGTAATTGCAGGAAGGTGCAGGAGTCCACAGGGCCGGAGAATAATCAGGAGAGCGCTGAGAAAAGGGAACATAACTGGTTCCTCCGCCCGAGATAACATTGCCCAGGGTAACAGTATTTGCACTCAGTACTATCAAATTGTCTATGCCGAATACCCTTTCCAAATCTATGGTATGCGATTGAAAACCGTAAAAATTCTGAAAGTCCGGGGTATTCAGAAACGAAAGTATGCTGTACAATTGAGCATCTCGGGCGTAATCATTTATTGGGTTTCCGTTCTCAGGAATTTCTGATAAAATTTTAAAAACATATACCTGCTCTTCAATGGGTGCGTTCAGCAGGGCTAGGCTATCCAGATAAAAGTGAAAAGTGGCTGCGTATGCAATAACGGCGGTAGCGGGATTGTTGATAATATCACTCTTATTGAAACCACTAATGCGTGATACGGTGTTGAGTGTGTTTTTAAAGTATCCTTTGCCGTCAGGCATCAGTCCCATTACGGTTAATGGGACAGGCATACCGGCGCAGCCTTCACTTTCAAAGAGGTCGATGTGTCTGAAGCGTGTAGTTGAATGTGCTACTGCTTCCAGCGCACCAGATGGTATTTCAGGATAGGTTTGGTATGCAGTTTGAAAAGCACCGGTGTAAGGGTTAGGAATGAGTAATTCGTTAGAAACCTGGCTATTTGCGTTAATAATGCATTGAGTGAACAATACGATTGAACAAAGTATATTTTTCATGATAAATCAGCTGGTATGCAAAGGTACTAAGCAAGGATGAATTAAAAAAACTTGTCGACCAATGAAGGATTTTTATAGGTAGTGATAATTGGCATTAAGGGTGATTACTCAATCTGTGTCATTACTTTTCTGGTAAGATCCCTTTTGTAATTCTCAATTAGCCATTGTGCATAGTTTTCTGTTCCATTCACGCACTTTCTGTATTGCTGAATGCGGTGTTCTATTTCACCTTCCAGTAATTCGGTTAACTCCAAAGCTTCGTCAAGCGATGTGCTGTTACTTGCTATCATGCTAAAATGGTGTTCCAGGCTGTCGGCCAGTACTTTTTTGGGCTTATCTCCGGTTTCAAGATAAATTTTATATCTCTCTTTTAAATTGAATGCATCTGGCAAATTTCTGAATCGTGCCTTTAGCTCATGAGGCATTTCATAATCGTAATCTCTCTCAAGTATCCGGCGTTCAATTTCAAGTTGCTGGTCAAGGAAACGATCAGGAAACAGAAAAACCTGATACCAGTCCAATGGGTCGTCCCACATACCCAATCGCATAGCATTATTCCCTAAGTCGATAATACTGAAGTTTTTTTTGTCTTTCCAAACCCTGCTGCCCCTTCCAATCATTTGATGATACAGGGTAAGCGAGCGGGTAGCCCTGTTCAGAATAATGGTTTCTACTGAAGGTTCATCAAATCCTGTTGTTAGTATTCCAACGCTGGTTAATATGCCGTCAGGAGTATTTTTAAACCATTTCAGTACATCTTTTCTTGCTTCCTTAGTAAAGGTGCTGTCAAGATGCCGAATGGGGTATCCGGCCTTTTTGAACAGTTTCTCAACCGCGGTGCTGGTTATAATACCTGCATTAAAAATTAGTGTTTTCTTTCCTTCAGAAATTTCCTGATAGGCCTGTAACAGCTTACTTTGAACCAGTTCTGCACTGTAAATTTTTTCAATGCTGCTTATGGTGTAATCACCGTGCACGCCAACGGTAAGGCCTTTCATCTGAATGTCGTAGGTAAAGGTTGTGGCCTTACTTAAGTACCCGTTCTCGACTAGTGTACGAATGCTTTCGCCCACAATTAGTTGTTTGTAATTTTGATGAAGCGGTAGATTTCGGTTACTGCTCAATGGGGTTGCGGTTACACCCAGAATAGCAATCCCTTCAAAATATTTGAATAGTTTTCTAAAACTATTGTAGTGTGCTTCGTCAACAATTACCAGTCCTATGTTTTCCAGGAAGCGTTCATGATCTTTCAACCTGTTGTTTAAAGTTTCAACCATGGCCGTAAAGCACATGTAAGCATCCTGGTCTGGAACCTTCTTTACATCTGCCGTTATAACCTTATTGTTAACGCCTACTTCATGTAACACTAATGAGGTTTGCCGGCATAGCTCAATCCGGTGGGTGAGAATTAAAACCTTCTTATTCCATTGATTTATAAATTGTAAGGCAATGTGACTAAATATGAAGGTTTTCCCTCCACCGGTTGGAAGCTGAAACAGGATGTTTTGTTGACAAGCCGTTTCGTTGAGTACAGCAAACAGACGGTCAATGGCCTCTTTTTGATATTGGTACAGTAAACGGGGTTGTGTCTCAGGTTCCATAAACGGGCTGCAAAAGTACACTTTTATGGGGTTATTGGTTCAGTTTTAATATTAATGATTCAAACCTAAAGTGCATCTGACATACGAAGTATTAATATAACAATTTTTGTTTGGAGAATTGTAACAAAATAATCTCCTAAATTTAAGAAGTACTAATGTGGTCGTGGGTAATGATTGTTTTACCCCTCCTGCAAAATATGCATCCAGCTGACCACCTTTGCGGCTGTTCTGTTTTGGTTGAAAGTGCCTGTATGAATCAGGGTTTTGCTTTCTATCTGATCAGGTAAAAACTTTTCAAAATAGCTCAATCCCTTAAACATATCCGGCATAATGGTTTCACTTGCTTTCACTTCTACAAGATTTAATTTTTCGTTCTCCTGCCAAATAATATCCACTTCATGTCCTACGGCATCACGCCAAAACCATAAATCAAGCAGCATATTTTGGTGGTAATTCTGCTTTATATATTCATTGAGTACAAAATTTTCGAACAGGTTTCCCTTATAAGGACTGATTTTTAAGCTGGATCCATCATTAATCTTGAGCAAAAAGCACAACAGACCAGTATCATAAAAATACAATTTGGAACTCTTTGTAATTCGCTTATTGAAATTTGAATGATAAGGTTGCAATTGATACACAATATAACTGGTCTCTAAAACAGAAATCCATGATTTTGCAGTGGGCTGAGATATCCCGCATTCATTGGCTAAAGAATTTAAATTTAGTAACTGGCCGGTACGCGCAGCACAAAGTGCAATAAAATTTCTGAATTGTTTCATGTCCTTTACCTGAAGGAGTTCCGTTAAATCTCGTTCTACATAGGTTTGTATATAGTTGGCATAAAACGCCTTAGTAGGTATGTTGCGGTTATAAATTGCGGGGTAGAATCCTTTCTGAAGGTTTACGGCATAATCGTCATCTAACCAGCCAGCCAGCCTCATTTCCTGAACATCGAAAGGAAAGAGTTTAAACAAGGCCACCCTGCCGGCTAAACTTTGGGTGATATTTCGCATTAAATGAAAATTTTGTGATCCCGATAAAATATATTGTCCCATAATTTGATCTTCGTCTACTTTGGTTTGCAGGTAGGAAAATAATTCGGGCGCACGCTGTACCTCATCAAAAATTGCATATTTATCATACTCAGCCAAAAAACCACCGGGGTCTTTTAGTGCATAGTTTCTTATGTCAGGGCTTTCTAAATTTACATAAGAATAATCAGGAAACTGACTTCTTAGGAATGTGGTTTTTCCCGATTGTCTGGGACCGGTAAGAACAAGAATGGGATACTTCTTTAAAAAAACATCCATCGCTGGTTTAATAGTTCTTATTTCGCTCATTACATTTTTTTTGTAATTACAAAAGTAATCATTTTATAAAAGAAACACAAACGTAACTTTGAAATTACACTACTATATACTTTGAAAATGCACTACTATATACTTTGAAATTACACTACTGCGTACTTTGAATTTACACTACTGTGTACTTTGAAATTACACTACTGTATACTTTGAAATTATACTACCCTCTACTTTGAAATTACACTACTGTGTACTATGAAATTATACTACTGTGTACTATGAAATTACACTACCGTCTACTTTGAAATTGCACTACTGTGTACTTTGAAATTGCACTACTGTTTACTTTGAAATTGCACTACTGTTTACTTTGAAATAGCACTACTGTCTACTTTGAAATTTCATAGTCATCTTTCGCAATAATAAATTATTTCGCAATGAAGTGAGGAAGGGGTAGGTATTGGCATGTTTACATAGCTTTTGTTTACCGGAAGTTTGAAAACCGGCAAGTCACCAAAATTTTCTGTATTAGTTTTCGGTCGGATTGTTTTCAGAATTTATAAAATGCTAACTTAGGTGTAATAAATTCTTAACAGATCTTAATGAAGAAGCTATTATTTGCATTGATTCTAATTTTATTAGCTATTATTGGGAACAGTCAGACCCTGCTTGTTTCGGGTATTGTTACCGATGCCAAAACAAAAGAGACCATTCCGGGGGCGGTAATAACTATAGACTCTTTAACGGTTGTTACAGACATTGACGGCAAATTTGAAATTGAAGTTTCAGGGATAGGTGTTATATTGGTTTGTAATGCGGTAGGTTACGATGAATATTCAGTTCAAATTAATTCGGCGAGCCTTCCCGAAGGGAAATCATTGGAAATATTTATGAATGTAACAGACAATGAGCTAACAACAGTGGTTGTGTCCTCTGGTCGTTTCGAGCAGAAACTTGAAGAAGTGCCTGCAAGCGTTGAAGTAATAAAGCCTTACTTGATTGAGCAACGGGCTTCCAATAATCTTGAAGGGGCTTTGGATATGGTTTCAGGATTAAATCTTATTGACGGACAACCGAGTATAAGAGGCGGGGGTGGTTTTGCGTATGGTGCCGGAAGCAGAGTAATGGTTTTGGTTGATGATATGCCCATGCTGGCTGCTGATGCTGGTGATGCCCGTTGGGATTTTTTCGGAATTGAAAATGTGGCTCAGGTTGAAGTAATGAAGGGGGCATCTTCAGCTCTTTACGGTTCTTCTGCGCTAAATGGAGTTATTCATTTGAGAAGCAAAGAGGCAGGCAATGTACCGGAAACCAGACTTCAGGTATTTCACGGGTTTTACAGTGACCCGGTTCGGAGTGACAGTACAGGCAACAAGAAGGACAGCACCGGAGCTTATGATAAATCAATGAAATGGTGGGGCGACCAGCAGCCGGTTTTCACTGCCGTTTCCTTTAATCATCTTAGAAAATTGGGTACAGATATTGACTTAAATATAGGTGGGCAATTGTTTTCCGATCAGGGATACAGAATGGGTGAAAATGAGCAACGTGGCAGATTGAACGGCAGTTTTAAATGGAGGGTAAAAAAGGTAGAAGGACTTGTGGTTGGTGTGGGTGCCAATGTAGTCTGGCGCAACGGCGGAAATTTTTTAATATGGGAAAACGCGGATTCTGGGGCATTAAAGCCCTCAGGCGGACTGGATACCGCCACTACAAGTATCTCTTTCTTTAAAACCAAACAGTTTTCATTGGATCCTTACATCCGATATGCCAAAGGAAGGCATCGACACGCCCTTAGAACAAGGTATTATCTTACCAGTAATGATAATATAGGCAATCAAAGTTCAGATGCTGCATTGTTTTTTGCGGAATATCAGTATCAGTTTAATATTAATGAATTTCAGAAACTTACAGGTGGTGCTTCTGTTATTAAAAATGTGGTGAAAGCAGATTTATATGGAGATCACAACAGTTTAAATCCTTCATTGTACTTGCAGTACGATGGTACATTCTTTAAAAAACTGACAGTATCAGGTGGGTTCAGGTTAGAGAGATTCACCATGAACGATACATTGTACGTTAATTCCATTGTATTGGGAAAGGATACTCTGCAGACTGAAATCAGACCAGTAGGACGTATTGGAGCTTCATATCAGATACACAATTTTACATGGCTAAGGACATCCTTTGGGCAAGGTTTCCGTTTCCCGTCGGTTGCAGAAAGGTATGTGAATACTATTATTGGAGCCTTACGACTTTTTCCTAATCCTGTTTTACAACCTGAAATGGGGTGGAATGCCGAATTGGGGGTCCGTCAGGCATTCAAATTCGGTCCGGTTGCTGGTCTACTGGATATTGCCGGGTTTTATTCAAGGTATAAGGACATGATTGAGTTCAACTTCGGGTTACATGGGCCTGTAAGTCTTCCTCCATTTAAGAGGTTGGGATTTAAGGCGTTGAATTTAGAAGATGCATTAATTCGGGGCGTTGAAGGTACGATAACGATGGCCGCAAAATTTAAGAAAGTTGATGTTAAGGTTATTGCCGGTTATACATTTATGGATCCGGTAATTCAATCTAACGATTCACTTTATTTACTAACGCGCAGTGATACAACCAGCAGAATGTTAAAATACCGTTTCCGCCATCTGGTGAAAGCTGATATTTTATTAGAATGGAAGCATTGGACTTTGGGCTATAGTTTCAGATATTTTAGCTTTATGGAAAATGTGGATGCAATTCTTGAACAGGACTTAATTGTGCCCGGTAGTAAAGAATACCGCCGGCAAAATAGTACCGGAGCTCCCGTTTCTGATTTTAGATTAGGATACACTTTTGCGGAGAAAAATAATATTTCGCTGGTTATTAATAATGCCTTTAACCGAGAGTATATGACGCGTCCGGCGGATATAAGACCTCCGCGTACTATGGCTCTGCAGTACATTCTTAGATTCTGATTAACTGCCGATTGTCATTTCTTTTTTTTTGTACATTTATGTTACGTTTGTCAAAAAATTTAATAATATGAAAACTCTGCTATTATCAATATTCATTGTATTGCTGGGAAATTTTGCAGATGCACAAATAGTTCCGCAAAATTTTGACAGTACCAAAATGGTAGTTCTTACAAAACATGACGGTGTAAAGTTTTCGGGTTATGTTCTTTCGGTTAATGAAAGGGAATATTTAATGAAAACGGTGAAATACGGGAAAATGATAATTCCAAAGCATGAGGTTAGAGATGTTGCAGAGATTAACTCTAGTTATGTTGATTATGAAGGAAATATCAGAATACCATATCGAATGGCATCCCGATATTTTCTCACTACCAGTGCGTATAACCTTGAAAAGAAAAATAATTACTTGCACATGACCTGGTTTGCCCTTCTGGAAGGAGAGTTTGGTATATCAAAAAATTTCTCAATGGGTGTGATGACCACCTGGGTTGGCATTCCTATAGCCATTACGCCGAAATTATCGTTTAAAATTTCTGAGAAATTCAGATTAGGAGCCGGCGGTTTGCTGGGTGTGTTATCGTACGTTCGGATGGGTTCTGGTGCGGGTTTAGCGTATGGTGTTGCAACCTACGGTTCTACCGATTACAATGCCAGTTTGCAGGCAGGATATGGCTTTGGGTGGACAGAGGACGGTGCAGAAGGTTATGAATCGGTGATATTAGGGGTGGGTGCGAATTTCAGAATAGGAAGAAGTGCCATGTTCGTATTTGATTCTATTTTATTGCCGGGTGAGGATGTATATATCATTATGCCAGGTGTGCGCTGGATGACCAAGAAAAATCAGAATTACTGGGGATTGGGTCTTGCAAGTGTTATTACAGATAGAAGTAGCATGCCTATTCCTTTTCCGGCATTGCAGTACACACACTTCTTTCGGGAATAGTCTTTATAGTCTTTAATCAAAACGTATTGCTTTTACCGGACTTACCCGGGTAATAAGCCATGAAGGTAATATCAGCATAATGGTACATAGGACTAAGGTAAAAGCGTTCAGAAGCAATATGATAAACCAGTCCAGATCTACTGGAATTTCACTTAAGAAATAAGCGGCTTCGTCCAGGGTGAAAAACCCTGTATTTTGCTGGAATAAAATAAGTGATATGGCCAATATGTTTCCTGCAAGTAAACCTCCCCCGACAAGCCATGCGGCATTCCATAAAAATACTTTTCTAATAGTCCAGTTTGATGCTCCTAAAGCTTTTAATATTCCTATTGCATTAGTGCGTTCAAGAATTAATACCAGCATGGCTGAACTCATATTCACCACCGCAACCATAATAACCAGACAAATAATGATGATAATGTTAACATCTAACATAGAAAGCCACTGGAAGATATGGTCCTGTTGGTCGGTAATTGTATAACTTTCAAAACCCGGACCTATATGTGCATTTCTGATTACTTCATGTGACTTATCCAAATCCTTCCAGTCTTTAAGCTGTACCTCAAAAGTATTGGTGTAATATACGTGGCTGCCTCCTGATGTTGTTAGCGTTGTAGTGAACATCAAAGAACTGTCAGATGACCTCATGTAATTTCTTTGGTTGTTATCAAGATACTCTATTATGGGACGGTTTCCGTCGCAACTACAATTCTTTTGTCCGTCATCAGCTATATTTATCCTTAACCATGCAGTGTCGGGAATTGATTCCGGTTCAGGTAGCGCACCGTAAACCGGAGTGTAGGATGATGAAATTACTGTTATTACCGTATCTGTAGACGGACAGAGTAAATACATATCTTGCGAAGTCCAGCCTGTACCATCGTTCCAGTTATAAAGAAATGTACCTGTATTGCTTTTTGCACTGGCCTGAATAATATATTGCTCTTCATAGCAGGTGTCAATTATTTCTGAAACCACCTGTACACCCCATCCATTCAATTTTTGAATATGTTCCATTCCAATAAATACAACCTGTTTGTCGTATTCTTCAAGGCCGGTACTGTAAATGCCGCTAACAGTAAATTTGCGTCGGGTGGGTTTGCCTTCATTAATAAAGTAAATATCAGCTTCGTCGTGAACTGAAAGTTTCATTTGTTCTGCAATTTTTTGTGAAATCAGAATATCTGTACTGCTGTCCACATCAGGAATTCTTCCGGTAACCAAATTGTTTTTAAGAAACTGCCAGTTAAAATCTTTACCGGCTCCTCTTACCATTAATCCATGAATAGAATATAGTATTTCCGGGTCACTTTCTTCCTGACTTAGTGTATCGGTGGGTGTTTGTAAAATGCCGGGTTTTACCGCGGATGATTGCACATGGGCTACCTCTTGCATTAGCGTTAAAGATTCAACAAAAGGCTGATTTAAAGGAACACCAACAGATTCCGCATCTCCACTCATTTGGATGGGCTGAATGCGAATGTGCGACCCGAAACCAATTACTTTGTTGCGAACTTCTCTTTGAAATGCGGTTACTATGCTTACAGATAAAACCATAACTGCAAAACCCAGAAGTACGCTCAGTAAACTTACCCATATAATAGGACGGGAAACACGTTTGCTACGCCCGCCGGTAATGAATTTTCGCGCAATATGTATATCAACTATTGAAATAACTTGGCTAAATATCTACGAAAGTAATCAACCAAGGCAAGAAATACGGAAAAAACTTCAGACCTTTGATATATATGTCAACGTATGAAATTTCAAATTTCCATCATAGTTTTTGCGTTTTTAACAGGTCATTGTAATATTATTGTTGCACAACCTGCAGATTATAGATTACAGGGCCATGTGTTTGGATATTACCTGGAGCCGTCCGGGTTCCTAAAAAAGGAAAAGGTTGAAATGGAGGGTTCGATTCAGGGTGCCCAGGTTATGCTATATTATAATGAAGACCTCCTGGTTACAGCCGTTACCGGCTCAGACGGCAGTTTTTCCATTAAAATTCCGGGCGGTTACCACTATCGGCTGGTAGTTTCTAAACAGGGGTATCTTGCCGAAACGATTGATTTGGATTTGAACTATAACCCGTTATCAACCATCATTTCATTTGATGGTATTGACGTATTAATCAATCATAATATATCTGTTAAACCGATTTCAGAACCGGCAGGATTGCTAAGGTTTAATCAACAAAGATTGGCCTTTGAATTTTCACCCAATTCAAAAAGAGAAGCAGACGCGGGTAAGAACGGCGATAACGCTATTGAGTTACTCAGCAGAGCGATAGTGAAATACAATACGGTTATTCAAAATATTGAAAAAGAAAAAAATAACAATCAGTCGGACAAAAAGAACGAGAGTGTTAAGGTAAAAGTGAATCAGACTGAAAAAAAGAATGAGGTTTCCACCGGCAATCAGCAGAATTATGTAAACGAGAAGCTGTCTGCGAATATTCAGGTTCCCGAACCATTAATTCTGAACTTACAGACATTGAACTCAGACGAAGTAGAACTGGGATATGAGAATATTCATCAGGCCGAAATAGAGTTGGATGAATTGAAGCGACGTGCAAAAAACCGATTGGATAGTTTAATCATTCGGAACCGGGAATCAGAGATTAAAGTAGCAAGAGAGCAATTAAAACAAGCCGAGAATATAATTGAAGAAAGGGAAGATAAATTGCTTGCAGTTCAGTGGAGAAATGCGGTAATGTTGGTTTTGTTGTTATTGTCTTTTGTGGCATTGGCGTATCTTATAAAAAGCAACAGGAAGCAAAAGAGATTAGACGTCGCGTTGCAAAAGTCTTTGAAAGAAACCACCGAGAGCATCCAGTATGCAAGAAAAATTCAAAAGGCAATTCTTCATCCTGAAACCGAGCTGCAAAATTTACTAAAGGATTCATTTATAATTGATATACCCCGCAGCACAGTGAGTGGAGATTTCTGTTGGTTCGGAGAACGGGATCATCATATCATTCTTGCGGCTATTGATTGTACTGGGCATGGAGTACCCGGTGCTTTTTTAACTTCAATGGTTAATACACTCTTGAATCAGATTGTTGTGGTAGATGGTAACATTCATCCGGGAGAGATTCTAGGATTGCTGCACACCGGTATTTTTAAAAGTTTACGTCAGGATGAAGACGAGACAATGGCTCTGGCTGGTATGGATATGGCTTTGATTAGTTTGTCGAAACAATCCGGGCTTGTTCATTTTGCTTCAGCTTTTAACCCGGTTTATGTTGTAAACAAGAACGGGGTGCGGGAATTTAAAGGCGACTTGAAGTCAGTGGGAGGCAGGTCGCTGCGCAACGAAAATGACAGAACCCGTGAATTTACCACACAGAAAATAGACCTGTTGCCCGGAGATTCCGTATATCTTTCAACAGATGGTTTTGCCGACCAGTTCGGAGGATTGTCAGGAGGTCTGGTTAAGGCTAAAAAATTAGGCGGAAATCGTCTTAAAGAATTATTAGTTAAGAACCATGAAACCTCAGCACGCAATAAAAAGGCTGAAATTCAAAGTTTGTTAAAGCACTGGCAAGGCGACATAAGGCAAACCGATGATATTCTTATCACCGGCTTTACTTATTCAAAGTGATTTACCTCAGGATTATTCTTTTACTACTGCCTTGATGTTATATTGTCCATTGGCCAGAAGTCTAACGAAATAAACACCCGATTCAAGATTTTCAAGATTCATCCGGGTTTTAAGTTCTTTACCTTCTCCTTTGGCAGCATTTGTAATGATACGTCCTGTAGCATCCAGTAATTCAATTTGCCATAAGGTATTTGCTTCAAATACTGCATTTACAAATATTTCATTGCTGGCTGGATTTGGATAAACCCAAACATTTTCTGTATTGAAAATTCCCTGGAAGCCTGTGGGCGGAGCTATTGTACTTTTTTTATTACTGCGTGTAGTATTGTGATTGATGGCACGCGTTGCAACACACAGGATGTCGCCGCCTTCAATTGCGTAATCCAGTGTTCCTCCTGTAGGTGGTGTTGGGTCGGTATAACTTCTCAAAGTGCTTGGGATGGTGTCTATTCTTTCCCAACCGGTAGAACTGTGGAAGCGGTTTATATACCAGGATGGCAGCGGAGAACCTTCATAATCATCCCATATCAGGTTGATTACTCCTCCTACACCCAGATTGACCGTGAGATGAACCGTTTTATGCACATTGCTCATCATGCTTTCCACCCCGCAACTGTCTGTTACGGTAATTCTGTATCTCCAGCCGCGAACCTGAGGATTTGCGGTAGGGTCTGTCCATTGACTCAGGTTGTTGTAATGCACAGTGTCACGGAAAGAATATACTCCGGCAGCGTTGCCTTCTCGATAAATACTATAGTAGGCCGCACCGTTGGCAGGTGATGGTTTTTCCCAAACAACCATATTGGTACCGGTAAGGGTATCCACGGTAACCAGGCATATTCCGGGATTGTATGGCATTGCTCCGGGTACGGTAATGTCCAGCATTCCGTTGCAACCGTTGCTGCTGCCCACGGTAACAAAGTAATACCCGGGTGCAACACCTGTCAAATCCTGTGTAGTTACCCCATTACTCCAAATGTAGGTAAATGGGGGGAGTCCATTGCTTACGGCGATATCCACATTACCACCATTGCCATTACAATCTACCGGAACTATGTTCTGCACACTAACAATAGGTGCATTTTGGTCGGCAAGCATGTAGGTTTGACTAAAACTGCAGTAGTCATCGGACACTGTAATGGTATATGCTCCGGCAGCCACACCGGAAAGAGTACTTCCATTCGTACCTGTATTCCAATTGTATGAAAGAAAACCATTACCACCTGTTGCATTTACCGTAATGCTGCCGTTATTATTGCCGCAGGTTGGTTCTGTTGTAGAGTAATTTGAGAGGTCTATTACCGGATAAGGGGCAACCTGTACACTTAATACTGCAAGACAGCCAATGGCATCGGTTACGTGTACATCGTACCAGTCGGGTAAAAGACCATTAATATCCTGCGTAGTTTCTCCGGTATTCCAAAGATAAGAATATGGAGTGGAGCCTCCGGAGACATTCAGGTCTATCTCACCATTGGGTGTCGTTCCCGGGCATGCTGTATACATTGCACTGGCTGTCAGTACGGGTGCAGTGCTGTTGTTTAATTCCAGTATTTCAGTGCCTACACAGCCTGCAGCATCGGTGACAGTTACCATATAAATACCGGCAATCAGTTCATCGGCAAAAGAAGTAGTGTCACCATTGGTCCATTGGTAATCGTAAGGCGATGAACCACCTGAAGCACTGGCAAATGCATTTCCGTTATTCAGTCCGCATCCGGGTTCGTTGGAAGAAATATTGATAGAAATCTGAGGTGCATCATTTACCGTAACCCAAAGCATGGTATCGCAGCCGGCCTGGTCAGCAATGGTAACCATGTAATTTCCTGCCATAATTCCCGATAAATCTTCGGAAACATCGCCGTGCAACCAGTTAAAGTAATATGGAGAGGAACCACCGCTTACTGTAAGGTCAATACTGCCGTCCGATCCGCCAAAACACTGAGGAGCGGTTGTGGTTACGGAAACACTAATGCCACAGGGAATCTGCGGCGCATCGGCTTGATATATTGAATCAACCTGGGCCGGAGTAAGGGCGCATTGAAAGATTTTAATATCGTCCCAAGAGGCATCGGTAAGGTTGTTTCCGCCAGCGGTAGCGCCAACGGTAACAGGCAGCGGAACAGTATTCATGGAAACAGATCCGATAAATAATGATTCCTTTAACTGTCCGTTCATATATAATCGCAACGAATCTCCGTCCCTTTGTGCTGTAGCCATAAACCATGAATCGGTTTCGGTATTTGTGTGCGAATTTACCTGATACATTGTTCCTATATTGTCTTCAAAAAAGAATACAAGACTATCTGTTAATCCGGCGTTGCTGAATCGTATCATCCATCGGTTCATGCCCGGGTTGAAAACGTCGTCCCAGGCACCAATGCCGGATGTGTTTTCACCGGTTCCCAGGCTTAATCCCTGACGGTTTACCCAGAAGTTTACAGTAAAATTGTTCCCCCCAAAGTCGTATTCAGCAGGAGATCCCAGATTGATATAATTACCGGAACCGGCAGAGGTGTGAAATGCTGTTCCAGGTAGCCCAAACCGATTGGGCACATAAGTTCCTGCGGCTGAAACGGGGTCCAGATTGTTGCCTGACTGGTCGTTGGCGTTGCCATCCAAGTGAAAATCAGAAATGATGCAGTTATTACATGCCGATGATCCGAAGGTTAGGTTAATGGTGATAATGCTGTCGCAAAATGCCACATTGGGGATAGTATCAAAGTATGTACCCGGAGAAGTGTATGTATAGGTACCGCTGGGACTGGTATAGCTGTCGCAGGCCAAAATATCTATGGTACTTGCGCTGGAACAACTACGGCCAAACAGGTATGCAGCCCCGGCTGAATAGGCAGTTGAAGCACCTGATTCGTCGGTTCCATTTAGTATGCTTCCGGTAATAATATCCATCCCCGAAACTGCAATGGCATCACCAATTCGGTGGTTAGATGCATAGTCATTTTGTGATAATTGTTCTAATGGAATAAAATCTGTCCCGTTGTACTTAAAGCTAAAAATTGCACCTGCATCTGTGGCATACGCGCCCTGTGAATCATAATCGTAGCTTTTGGCTCCAATATAAATAGTATCTCCCTGCATAGCACAGGCAGTACCGAAATAGTCGTTTTCATGAACCTGTGGTGCCATCAGTTTGGTTACCAAATTCCAGTTTCCAAGTGAAAATTTATACGCGTAGGCCTGCCCGACACCCCAATGTATAAATACACCGCTGGTATCGTTCTTTTCCACATCATCAGTTACAACGGCAAAGTCACCTGATACCGCCACATTGATTCCATAATTGGTTGCATTGGGCCAATACGGTGAAATTAGTTTTATTCCGGTATTCCAGGAGACTCCATCGTAGTCAAATATATAAGCTGAACCACAGGTTTGACCATGTATGGTGCCAATAAGATTTGTATAATCCAGTTCGGCACCCACAATCAATCTGTTTCCCGTTAAATCTATATTACCACCGAAGTTTATTCCACCGGAAGTATGCGCTGAACGGTCGGAAGGAACTAATTTTTGTTGAAAAGTCCAGTTATTAGCTATTCGCTTGTAAAAATATACGGCTCCTTCATAAGTAATATAGTTCGCTCCTGCAGCATCGTAATGGTCGCTATGCGCTGAAATAACCAAAAGGTCACCATCTATACTTACATCAAAACCAAAAAAGGCTGACCCTTGTCTTACCGGCATAACAAGCATGGTGTCAAGAATCCACTGCGTAGTATTCCATTTATATATATACGCTGCACCGGCATAATCCAGATAATTTCCATGAAATTGGTCGTAATCGTAATATGGGGCACCCACCACCAGGTAATCACCCGACACATCTACTGAGTAACCATACCAATCTTCATAATGTCGGTTGGGAGCAACTAGTTTCTGCAGAAAATTATGTGTCGTTTTGTCGTAAACAAATACGGCACCTGCATAATCCACATCATTCAATTCATTGGCGTCCAAATCTTCATCTATTGAGGTTACAAAAAGATGATTTTCAGATATTGCAACATCATAACCTAATTGGTCATAATCCATTGGAAAAGGGTCAACTAATTTGGTTTTTTGCTCAAATAATTGGGCTGAAAGTTGTGTGCTTGAGGTGATTGCTATGCCTAATAGCATGTAAATCACTGAACCCTGAAGATACTTCATTTGTATATTAATTTATCGCGGCGAATATAAGTGATAATGACAAATCCCCAAAGTTAAGTTTCATAAATAATTACGTTAAATGTGAATTTAAATCGTTCCGGTTCCGGGAGGGAAACTAAATGGAAATGGGCTAACCATTTGTGTTAAATTGGATATGTGATTTTGATATTTTGGCTGGTTTTTTTAATGGTTACATTATCAAATAGATAATCCTTATAGAAATACACTGTTAAGGATTGATGGAGTGTCATAGAATACAATTCCGTTCATGAAAAGATTTTTTTTGGTTGGAATTACATTCTGAAATTCTATATTTGCAGCCCGATTTTGGAGAAATTTACCCTAAATAATTGATTCATGCAGAATAGAACTGCGATTTGGATATTTACTGTATTGCTCACGCTGGCTTGTATTTATCAAATTTCGTTTTCGTTTGTGACATCGGCTGTGGAGTCCGATGCGGTGGACTATGCTAAAGCTAAAATGGATAGCATTAATCAGAATGTTCTGGTTGATGGTAATCAAAATGTAGTATTGGGAGAGGACACATTAGTTGTGGATTCCGAGCAGATGAAGGATTATATCCGTACCTATTTCGAACGCGAGTATCTTGCTAAAATGGAAAATGAGTCGGTATATCCTTTGCTGGGTTATACCTACAAATTCTGTAAACGCAACGAGATCAATTTGGGACTTGACCTGAAGGGTGGTATGGCGGTAACGCTTGAACTTTCAGTTCCTGATTTTGTGGATAATCTTGCAGGAAATCCTGAAAGTGAAGCATATAGAGAGCCATTTGATGCTGCACGTCAGCGCCACGGAGAAACGGGAGAAGATTTTCTGGATGCGTTTCAGGAAGAATTTGAAAAGAAGAACAAGGATGTTAGTATGGCCATGTTCTTTCATCTGGGAAGTAAGGAGAAGTTTGAGAGCAATATGTCCAACGACGAAGTAATTAGTATTCTTCGTACAGAGTCAGAAAATGCCATCAAAACCACCGAAGACATTTTGCGCACCCGTATTGATAAATTCGGGGTTAGTCAGCCTTCCATTCAGCGTCAGGCGGGTACCGGACGAATTTTAATAGAATTGCCCGGTGTTAAAGATAAAAGCAGGGTGCGTAGCGTACTACAAAGTACTGCAAATCTCGAATTTTATGATACCTATTCAAATTCTGAAGCGTATGCTCAGATTTTGGTTGCCGATGAAGAATTAAGCCGTGAGTTATATCCCGGATATCGCGACTCTGTTGATGCGGCACAATTGGCAAAAGACAAAAACGTACAACCGAAAACTGCAGATACACTAGCTAATGAGACTACAGATTCCACTAAACTAGCTCAGGAAAATGTTGTTGATTCTACCAAGGAATTGGCCGATACCAGCAAGAGTGACGGTTTGTTTGAAGAAACGGAAACTGAAGCTACCGCAGAGACCTCTGGAGACACGAATGCTGTAGTTGATTATAAAAGATATCCGCTTTTAAGTCTTATTCAAAGAGCTACGTACCGTGATGAATCTGGAGTTGAGCGCTGGCAGGAAGGAGCCCAGGTGGGGTTAGTGGCATTAAAAGATACCGGTGCTGTACGCAGGTTATTGAAACATCCGGTTACACTTTCTTTACTTGACGAAAATTTGAAGCTATTATTTGGTGCGAAACAACTTAGTGATGAGGAAGGAAAAGAATTGGGTGTACTTCCGTTGTATGCAATAAAAACCGGAAGGGAAGGTGAAGCACTTTTAACGGGTGAAGCCATTGAAGATGCGCGTCAGGATTTTGACCAGTACACCAATGAAGTGCAGGTATTAATGTTCATGAACAAGGCCGGTGCTGCTGAATGGGCTACCATTACTGAAGAGCGTGCAGGACAAGGAAAGGCAGTGGCAATTGTGCTTGATGATTTAGTGTATTCAGCTCCTACCATTCGTACTGCTATTACTCAAGGTGTATCTACCATCAGCGGTGGATTTACAATTGATGAAGCAACCGACCTTGCCAATATTTTAAAAGCCGGTAAACTACCTGCACGTGCAAGAATTGTTGAAGAGTCCATAATTGGTCCTTCGCTGGGAGCTGATAACATAAAGGCAGGTCTTATTTCTTTTGTAATTGCGTTGTTATTGGTTTTGGCCTACATGGTATTCTATTACGGCAAGGCCGGTGCGGTTAGTGACGTTGCATTATTTGCTAATATATTTTTCTTGGTGGGTACACTTGCGTCGTTGCAGGCTTCTCTTACCTTGCCGGGTATAGCGGGTATTGTACTTACAATTGGTATGGCGGTAGATGCCAATGTGTTAATTTTTGAAAGGATACGGGAAGAATTGCGCTCTGGCAAAGGTGTTAAGTTGGCTATACAAGATGGTTATAAAAATGCCTATTCTTCAATTGTAGACGCCAATATTACAACCTTGCTGACAGCTATCATTCTGATGTCGTTTGGTTCAGGTCCCGTTAAAGGATTTGCCACCACGTTAACCATTGGTATCTTTACATCGTTGTTTTCGGCTATCTTTATTACCCGACTCATTTTTACACGAATGATGGATAAGAAAAAGGCCATTTCATTCTCTACCAAAACAACAGCCGAAATCTTTACCAAAGCGAAATATCCGTTTATGAAGCGCCGCAGGGTACCGTATCTTATTTCGGGTGCTATAATTGTTGTTGGTTTGGGTAGTCTTATTACCCGCCAGTTAGATATGGGTGTGGAATTTACAGGTGGCCGGACATATATTGTAGAATTTAATCAGGAAGATAAACCTGATAACGATAAACTGCGGAAGGAATTGGCTGTAGCCTTTACAGAAGACGGTAAGAAACAGGAGCCCGAATTGAAGACCATTGATTCTGATTATAAGGTAAGTATTACTACAAAGTATTTAATTACCAAAACAGATGTATCGGTTAATGAAGATGTGGAAGTTGCGTTGCGTGAGGGTTTAAAAAATGCCGGGTATGAAGATTACACGATTCTGGAATCCCGTTCGGTTGATTCTCAAATAAGTGGTTCTATTTTGCAATCTTCTTTAATAGCTATAATTCTGTCTCTGATTGTAATTTTTATATACATAGTTTTCCGTTTCAGAAAGTGGCAGTTTGGATTGAGTGCCGTGGCTGCATTGTTTCACGATGTGTTAATTGTATTAGGTATTTTCAGCCTGCTATATGGTGTGTTGCCTTTTAGTATGGAAATTAATCAGGCCTTTATTGCGGCCATTCTTACCGTTGTGGGATATTCAATTAACGATACTGTGGTTGTATTCGACCGGATTAGAGAATATATTAACAAATTCAACCGTAAGGAATCAGAAGAATTGATGGATGAGGCATTGAATAGCACATTAAGCCGTACAATTAATACTTCATTGACCACTTTTGTTGTATTACTCGTTATTTTCTTATTCGGGGGTGAATCGGTAAGAGGATTTACTTTTGCCCTTCTTATTGGCGTGGCAGTGGGTACATACTCGTCATTGTTTGTTGCGGCCCCATTGGCATTTGACCTTTCAAAGACACTTACCCGGAAAAGAAAGGTAACCTTAACCGGAGATCAGAGATAAGTTTCATAATTCATATTAACTTTGCAGGCGCCTATAGGCGCCTTTTTTATGATTACACAGCCTGTTTTATTGTTTTTAAATATGGGACCCGGCGAAATTGTTGTGATTTTGCTGGCTGTGTTAATGTTGTTTGGAGCCAAAGGAATTCCTGACATTGCGCGGAATCTGGGTAGAGGTGTGCGTCAGGTGAAGGATGCTGCCGGTGAAGTGCAACGGGAATTAAAGAAATCTGCCGAAAAAATGATGAATGATCTTCCTGTAAATGATAAGAATACTAACAAGGAAGATACGATTGAGGATGTGTTGAAAGAGATAAAGGACGATCCCTTTCATAAGAAACAATAATCCTTGTTATGCTAGAACACATTCTTTTTCTATTGGGAGGACTTGCAGTATTGATTGCCAGTGGCGAATTTTTGGTGCGCGGGGCGGTGGGCATTGCCAAAAAGTTTAAAGTAGAACCCATGGTAATTGGACTTACCGTTGTTGCTTTTGGAACTTCTACTCCTGAATTACTGGTAAGTATGCAAGCTGCACTAGTAGGTTCTCCTGAAATTGCTATTGGTAATGTTATGGGTTCTAATATTGCCAATGTATCTTTTATTTTGGGTTTAACTGCCTTGATTCTTCCATTAAAAGTGGAGCGCTCTTCGGTTTTTACTGATTGGCCGGTTATGATGATTGGAACAACTTTATTTGGCGTTTTTATCTATGATCTTTTTATTAGTCGTGTAGAAGGGATGCTTCTCCTTTTAGGATTGGTTGTTTTTGTTGTTATTATCGTTCGTAATGTTATAAAGGTGAAGAAAAACGCTATTATACAAAAGGAAGCCGATGATGAAGTGGTAAAACATATCGGATATTACGTCTTTATAGTATTGGTTGCGCTTGCAGGAATGTACTTTGGAGCAGATTTCCTTTTAAAAGGTGCTGTGGGTATCGCACGGCACGCGGGTATGAGTGAACATATTATTGGTGTTACAGTGGTAGCGGTGGGCACATCTGTACCCGAACTTGTGGCTTCGGTTATGGCGGCTATTAAAAAGCAGGCAGATATTAGTATTGGTAATTTGCTGGGAAGTAATATTTTTAACATTGGAGCGGTTTTGGGAGGAACAGCCCTGATAAAACCGATTGAGGTAAATCCTCAGGTATTAAATTTTGATTTCTGGTGTTTGCTGATCCTTACCATCTTATTGTTTCCCTTGCTATACCACAAACTGAAATTGCACCGTTGGAAAGGTGGCCTTCTTTTTCTATTGTACGTTGCTTACGTCGGATATTTGGTGAATGGAATGCTTTAATTCATTTTATTTATAGCAGATATCAAATTCAGATAGGGGGGGTGTTGAAAAAATTTTATTTTTCAAGGAGTACCCCCCCCCTGAAATTTCACCTACCTTTGTAAAAAATATAATTATGTCAACTTTTCGCTTTCAGGCCATAAAGGATTTGTATCATCGCAGTCCCAAAACAGTTCAATATCCGTCAGACAGAATATCAGATTTCTATGCCGAGAATGTGTTTACCCGCGAAAAAATGCGTGAATATCTGCCTCCTGAAGCATATAAGAGTATTGTGGATGCTATTGAGCATGGTCATAGAATTGAGCTTCGGGTTGCCGATCAGGTAGCTTCCAGTATGAAAGAGTGGGCAATAACCAAGGGTGCAACACACTACACACACTGGTTTCAGCCATTGACCGGTTCAACTGCTGAGAAGCACGACGCCTTTTTTAGACCCATAGAGTCTGGCAGGGCACTGGAGCGTTTTGACGGCAATCTTCTTGTTCAGCAAGAACCTGATGCGAGCAGTTTTCC
Organism: uncultured Weeksellaceae bacterium; assembly: GCA_964508605.1. GTDB lineage: Bacteria > Bacteroidota > Bacteroidia > Flavobacteriales_D > CAZDUI01 > CAZDUI01. The sequence continues at coordinate 35,090 of CAZDUI010000002.1, forward strand.
CAGTGGTGGTTTGCGAAATACTTTTGAGGCCAGAGGATATTCTGCCTGGGATCCGTCTTCGCCGGCTTTTGTGATAGGTAAAACGCTATGTATTCCAACCATTTTTATTAGTTATAACGGAGAAGCTCTGGATTATAAGATGCCTCTTTTGAAGGCACTTCACAGTGTAGATCAGGCGGCAACTGCGGTTTGTCAGTACTTTGATAAAGACGTATCCAAGGTAATTGCTACCCTGGGATGGGAGCAAGAGTATTTTTTGGTTGACAGGGCTTTATTTAATGTAAGGCCGGATCTGATGATGACCGGCAGAGCACTGGTTGGCCATCCACCAGCCAAAGGACAGCAACTGGAAGATCATTATTTTGGTTCGATTCCAGAAAGGGTGCATGCCTTTATGCGTGAGTTTGAAGTCGAAGCACTTCGGTTAGGCATACCTGTTACCACGCGTCATAATGAGGTAGCACCGAATCAGTTTGAATGCGCTCCTATTTTTGAAGAAAGTAATCTGGCCATTGACCACAATCAGTTACTGATGGATATTATGGAGAAAGTTGCCCGCAAACACGACTTCAGAGTGTTGTTGCATGAAAAACCTTTCAGTGGATTAAACGGAAGCGGTAAGCATAACAACTGGTCGCTGGCTACCAACACAGGAGTGAACTTGCTTCAGCCCGGTAAAAATCCAAAGTCAAACCTACAGTTTCTAACATTTTTTGTAAACGCTATAGCCGGTTTTCATACATATGCCGATGTAATGCGTGCAAGTGTTGCTTCGGCAGGCAACGACCACAGACTGGGAGCCAATGAGGCACCACCGGCAATTATGAGCGTATTCATTGGTTCTCACCTTACTGAATTACTTGATAGTCTTGAAAAGAACATAGGGGCTGGCAAGATGACCCCCGAAGATAAAACCGATTTAAAGCTGAGTATAGGAAAGATACCTCAATTGTTAAAAGATAACACCGACCGGAATCGTACTTCTCCTTTTGCCTTTACCGGTAATAAATTTGAATTCAGAGCGGTGGGCTCCAGTGCAAATTGTTCTTCTGCTATGATAGCAATGAATACTATTATGGCTAAGCAGCTAACGGTTTTTAAAAGAGCAGTAGATACCAGAATAGAAAAGGGAGAGAAAAAGGATGAAGCTATTTTAAAGGAATTGCAAAAATTAATAAAGGAAAGCAAACGCATCAGGTTTGAAGGAAATGGGTATAGTGAGGCGTGGGCTAAAGAAGCTGCAAAGAGGGGGTTGAGTAATTTAAAAGATACGCCGGCAGCACTGGAAGTGCTTAGGAGAAAGGAAGTTATTTCCTTGTTTGAAGAAATGCAGGTTTTTTCTGGAGATGAAATGCATGCACGGTATGATATTGAATTGGAAGCATATATAAGAAAGGTCCAGATTGAAGCCCGGGTTTTAGGCGATATGGCTCAAAATCATATTATTCCAACCGCAATAAAATACCAAAACCGGTTACTGGAAAATGTTGAGGGAATGATGGATGTGTTTGGAGATAAAGAAGGAAAGGCATTAGCTTCGGTACAGATTGATTTATTGAAGAAAATGTCAAATCATATATCAATAATAAAGCTTAGGACTGATGAGATGATTGAAGCCCGTAAATTAGCAAATGTTATGTCAGATCCGGCTAAAAAAGCTAGGGCATATTGCGACAAAGTGAAAATTTTCTTCGATGAAATTAGGTCTAGTATAGATGAATTGGAAATGATGGTTGATGATGATTTGTGGCCACTGCCCAAGATGCGTGAGATACTATTTACGCGTTAAAAATTTCGGTAGCCGAAAAAAAGTTAGTGATATTTTTTTCACGTTATGTTATTATTATCTATATTCGCATCTTAGTGTAAGCAAGTAAAAGGATTAAACCGATTCAATTCTATGAATATTTATAGAAAATTTTTACCAGAAAAAGCGTGGTTGGTGCTAGGGATGATACTTATCAGTTCTTTGTCTTTCAGCCAAAAGGATTTTTTACTGGAAGCCGAGAACCACTTCAAGGGCGGTAAAATGCGGAGTGCCATTGACGCTTACCAGCGCGCAGCCGGTGCGGCAAAGACAACGGAACAAAAAGGGTACATACATTATCAATTGGGTGAATGTCACCGCCTGGTTGCCAATCCTGCCAAAGCACAGGAATCTTATGAGGTTGCAATTAAAATGAATTACAGCAACAATAAGGTTTATCTCAGGCTTGCTGAAGTTTTAAAGGAGCAGGGGAAGTATGAGGAATCGATGAAGAACTATGAAAAGTACACCAAAGCGGGTGGCGGTGCAGAAGGAAAATCCGGACTTGAAGCATGTCAGAAAGCTATAGAAATGCAGAATAAAAAGTCTCGTTATGTGGTAGAGGAAGTAAATGTACTGAATACTGAAATGTATGACATGGTACCGGTGTTTGCCGACAGACAAAATAAGGAATTGGTTTTTACATCTAACAGGCAGGGGTCTACGGGTACTGAAGATAATGAAAGAAAGGTTGGACCAAACGGTGATATATGGATTACTACCAAGGATGCCAAAGGGCACTGGGGACAACCCGTGATTTTACAAGGTTTAAATTCGGAGTTTGATGAAGGTGCCATTGCATTTGATAATCGCTTCAGTACTATTTATTTTACCCGTTGCCCTAAGGACCCTAAAGGAAAACAGTCATTGGGCTGTGATATATGTAAGAGCGAAAAGAAAGGAAAAAATTGGGGAGAAGTCGAAGTGCTTCCTTTAAAGCAGGAGGGTATGGATTCTGTAACCGTGGGACATCCGGCCATGGCTATTGATGATAGTTATATGTTATTTGCAAGTGATATGCCGGGTGGCAATGGCGGACGAGATCTTTGGATGACCAAATACGATAAACGTGAAAAGAAATGGTTAACACCGGTAAATTTAGGTTCTGGTGTTAATACAGCCGGCGATGAGTTATTCCCTTATATCCATCCTGTAACAGGTGACTTATTCTTTGCTTCCAACGGACATCCGGGGTTGGGTGGACTGGATATTTTTAAAGCACCAAAAACAGGGGAAGGTACATGGGGAAAACCTGAAAATTTTGGATTCCCCATCAACTCCCATGCTCACGATTACGGTATCGTTTTCGAATCGAAAGACTTTACCAGAGGAATGTTCACCTCAAATCGAAAGGGAAATAACACAAAGGATGATATTTATGCCTTTAATCTGCCCCCTATTTTGTACCAGTTACAGTGCCTTGTTCTGGACAAGGAAACAAAAGAACCTGTGGCAGATGCACAAATTATTCTGGTAGGTTCCGATAATTCCAGCATTACTGTTAAAACAGATGCTAACGGCCAGGTAATGTTTGAAAAGAATGATGCTGGTGACAGGTTCATTAATGCTAATACTAATTATAACATCGAAGTTTCAAAACAGGGCTCATACTTAGTGGGTAAAGATGCAATCACAACTGTTGGAGTTGAAAAATCAACGAATTTCGTAAAGGAATTTTTACTAACGTCAATTGTTAAAGATATTGTGGTTCCTGAAGTTCGTTATGACTACGACAAATGGGACCTTCAGGTGAACGATTCTGTAAATTCAAAAGATTCTCTTGATTTCGTATATAACATCCTGATAGAAAATCCTACCATTGTTATTGAATTAAAATCTCATACAGACTGTCGTGGTAATGATAAATACAATGAAGAGCTTGCGTTAAAGCGCGCCAAAGAATGCGTAAAGTATCTTGTTGAGGAAAAGGGAATTCCTGCCGATCGGATTGTTCCCATTGGGCGTGGCGAATACGACCCATTACCAGGTCTTGAATGCGCAAATATTGAAAAGCTACCCACCAAGGCCGAAAAGGAAGCAGCACACCAGAAAAACCGTCGGACGAATATTAGGATTATTAGTTGGGATTACGTACCCAAGGGTCAGTAGGTGAAATAATATTGTTTTGGCGGGTGTCCCTGTTTGGGATACTCGCTTTTTTTTTATACAAATACCGGATATGAATTCCAGATATGATGCCCGCGGCGTATCAGCCGATAAAAAAGATGTCCATAATGCCATCCGCAATCTCGATAAGGGATTGTTTCCGGGTGCATTTTGTAAAATAGTTCCTGACGATATTACGGGCAGTAACGATCATTGTCTGGTTATGCACGCCGACGGTGCAGGAACAAAGTCATCATTGGCTTATATGTATTGGCGTGAAACAGGCGATGTAAGTGTATGGAAAGGAATTGCACAGGATGCGATTGTTATGAATACAGATGACCTTTTGTGCGTGGGCGTTACAGGAAATGTTATTTTGTCTTCAACTATAGGAAGAAATAAGAGACTCATACCGGGTGAGGTAATATCTGCTATTATAGAAGGTACTGAAGAAGTGCTTGAACAAATGCGTTCCTATGGTTTCGATATCCGGTCTACAGGTGGTGAAACGGCTGATGTTGGAGACCTGGTAAGAACAATCATAGTTGACAGCACGGTAACCGCACGGTTAAAACGCACAGATGTTATTGATAATTCGCGTATCAGGCCCGGAGATATTATTATAGGATTGGCATCTCATGGAAAGACTTTGTACGAAAATTTCTATAACGGTGGGATGGGAAGTAATGGTTTAACCTCAGCCCGACATGATGTGTTCGGAAATTATCTTGCACATAAATATCCGGAATCGTTTGATGATGGAATGTCTTCATCGTTAGTGTATTCTGGTAATTTTAACCTTACTGACCCTGTTCCCGGACTTGAAAATATTGTCGGGCTGGATATGGGACGTCTGGTGTTATCACCCACACGTACATATGTGCCATTATTTATGAAAATGATACCCCTTTTTCGCAATAAAATCTCGGGCATTGTTCATTGTAGCGGAGGTGCACAAACCAAGGTGTTGCATTTTGTGAATGAGGTACATGTAGTAAAAGATAATCTTTTTGAAACACCGGTATTGTATTCACTTATACAGCAAAGCAGTGGTACAGCATGGGAAGAGATGTACAAAGTGTTTAATATGGGACATAGAATGGAGATTTACACAAATGAAGATACTGGAAATGAAATTATTGAGTTGGCATCCTCTTTCGGGTTGCCTGCTAAAGTAATTGGCAGGGTAGAAGAATCCAGAAGTACACTGCTTACAATTGAATCATCTCATGGAACATTTGTTTATTCAAAATAAGTATGGAGCGAATTATTCCCAAACTGGAAGCCATTAAAGAACAATGGCAGGAGATAGGCAGGATGCTTTCCGATCCGGCGGTGATATCAGATATCAAGCGATTTGTACAGCTGAATAGAGAGTATCGTGATCTGGAACCTGTGGTGAACACCTTTAGTAAATATAGAACGATAGAACGAAATTATAATTCTGCCCGGGAAATGTGGCTTAATGAGAAGGATGAATCGTTCAGGCAAATGGCGAAAGAGGAGATGGACCAAAATGAAGCTGAATTGACAACACTTTCTGAAGAAATTAAAAAATTACTGGTACCCAAAGATCCTGAGGATGTGAAAAATGCTGTGGTAGAGATTAGAGGAGGAGCAGGGGGGGATGAAGCAGCCATTTTTGCCGGAGATTTGTTTAAAATGTATACAAGATATTGCGAGCGCATGGGTTGGAAAGTTGAGTTGATGGATGTAAGTGAAGGAACTTCAGGTGGATATAAGGAAGTTATTTTCACTGTAATTGGTGATGGTGCGTACGGAAATTTGAAGTATGAATCAGGTGTGCACAGAGTACAGCGGGTTCCTCAAACCGAAACGCAGGGACGCATTCACACGTCGGCTGCTGCAGTGCTGGTGTTGCCTGAAGCAGAAGAGTTCGATGTGGAGATAAAGGAAAGCGACCTCAGGGTAGACTCCTTTTGCTCGTCTGGTCCCGGTGGTCAATCTGTAAACACCACATATTCGGCTATCCGACTTACTCATATTCCAACAGGTGTTGTGGCTCAATGTCAGGATCAGAAGTCGAAGTTGAAAAATTATGACAAAGCGCTGGCTGTATTGCGAAGCCGTATATATGAAATGGAGTTGAAAAAACAGCAGGATGCTGATGCGGCTACCAGAAAATCTTTGGTTTGGAGCAGCGACCGTTCGGCTAAAATACGTACCTATAATTATCCTCAGGGGCGGGTTACCGATCACCGGATAAATTTTACAGTGCATAATCTGCCGGATGTAATTGCAGGAAATCCCGGACCTATTATTGAAGCATTGAAAACTACCGATCATGCCGAGCGTTTACAACAGGGAATGATGGAGGAAGCAAGATGAACAGAGTTCAACTTATTGATTTAATTCGCAAAAGGAAAAGCTTTCTATGTGTAGGTTTGGATACCGATATTGAAAAAATTCCAAAATTTCTTTTAAAAGAGGAAGATCCTATTTTTGAATTTAACAGGCAAATAATAGACGCTACCCGTCACCTTTGCATTGCATATAAGCCCAACACGGCATTTTATGAAGCTTTGGGATCAAAAGGCTGGGAGTCTCTGCAAAAAACGGCAGAATACATTGGCAAAGAGCATCTTGTTATTGCAGATGCAAAGAGAGGTGATATTGGCAATACATCGGACATGTATGCCCGTGCTTTTTTTGAGAATATGAATTTTGATGCGATCACCGTTTCTCCTTATATGGGAAAGGATAGCATTGAACCTTATTTAAAATATCCCGGTAAGTGGGCCATAGTGCTGGCTTTAACAAGTAATCCCGGTGCCTTAGATTTTCAGTTCCAGAGATTGCAGACTGCAGATATTCATGTTTTTGAAAAAGTACTGAAAAGATCTTCTACTTGGGGAACCCCTGATAACATGATGTATGTTGTAGGTGCTACCAGAGGAGATTTAATATCTGTTGCCAGAAAGTGGATTCCTGAACATTTTCTTTTAGTTCCTGGGGTCGGGGCTCAGGGTGGCAGCTTACATGGAGTTGTTTCCAATGGGAGAAATTCTGATGTTGGATTAATTGTTAATGCGTCGCGTTCGATTATCTATGGTTCGCGGGGGGCAGATTTTGCAATAAAAGCTGCAGAAGAAGCAGGCCGGATTCAAAAGGAAATGGCATCTTACATGTAAAATCGCTTAAGAATCTGTTTATCTCAGGTTACATAAAACGGAATACAATTATCTGAACAGATACCTGTAATTTGTGGTTGGTGCTTATGAGGTCCGGTATATACTAGCCTTGGTACATTATTTTCAAAAGGAAAGTTGCATCTTCAAATTTATTCACAATTTCAAATTTTGCCGGTATGGTTGTTCAAATGTGTTGCCGATATTTTGTAATTTAGAAGGGTGGATGAAAAGTATTTTCAACAGCAGTGGCATAACGCATCACCGGTGCAGCTTACTAATTGGTTACCGGTTGGCTGTAATATTGAAATTGTTCATAAAGGCATACTGAATCATGACTCAGGTCCTGACTATTTGAACGCGGTGGTTAAGATGAATGGTGTTGAATGGCACGGCAACATTGAACTACACCTGCGTAATTCAGATTGGTATCTTCACGGGCACCACCTTGATCCGGCGTATAACACGGTTGTATTACATGTTGTGCTTCATGGTGAAGGTAATGTATATAACCAGCGCGGGGAACCCATTTGTACAGTAAGAGTAGCCGGTGCAGAGTCTTGGTCGCCGGGACCCGATATTAGTGTTCCTACCTCCCGCATTCTTGAACATTTTGGTACTGAGGTAATGTTATTGCGCATGCAGGAGGTTATCCAGCTGTATTATAAGTTTCGTGGTAATTTCCATCAGACATTGTTCGTTTGGTTGGGTATGAGTGCTTTGCGTCCTCAAAACGATTTACCGTGTTTGCAGGCACTTCAGATGCTTTCTGTTTCAGATATCGTTCGTCGCCCATACGTCGTAAGATGTTCGGCCATCATGTATGCGGCAGGTTTTTTTAACAGAGTACCTCAAATTCATAAAACTACATCGGCATTATTGTGCATGGGAGAACCTGTTTTATCACATCAATGGAAGTATCACCGCATGCGGCCTGCCAATTATCCTTTTACCAGATTAGCTCAATTTGCTGTTCTACTGGACGCATGGCATCTAATTCACAATATGGTGCATAAGGCTGCATCGGAATTAAGCGGGTTAATCAGTGTATTGTCATCTCTTCGTTATGCAGAGTATGGGGTGGCCCAACCGGGCTCTTCCTGGATTTACCGTATAATGCTCAACGGACTCATACCGGCTATGATGGCATACCATTGTCTGCAGGGTAATTCTTCTATTTTACAACATTGGAAAATGATTGCTGAATCTTTACCACCTGAAGACAATAGGGTTACCAGGGCATGGCGTAAACATGGGGTAATTAGCGGTAATGCCATGCAATCGCAAGGACTAATTTCCTGGCAGAATCAGTATGGTATAACCGGTTTTCAATATGAATGTAATGAAGCTCGTGAAGAATACAGAGTTGAAAAATTAACTTTGGCATAAAACACTTAATGTAATTCCGCCATATCTTTAGGGCAAAACAAATCATTATGATAATGGAAAATATTCAGGAAATAATGCCCGAAACTGGGCTGGGCGCTGTTCAATTTGGTATGACAAGGGAAGAAATTACTGCCGTATTGGGTAAACCTTCTGAAGTGGAGGCGTACAATTATGAAGACGGTGGAGATAAAGACAAGACAGAAGCGTGGCATTATGATGATTTGGAGTTGTCTTTATCTTTTGATGAAGATCAGGACTGGAAACTCACTAGCATTGCGGCATCCGGTGGTAATTACACACTTGACGGCCGGAATTTGTTTGGTATCAGTAAGGATGACCTGATTGTCGCTTTGAAGGAAATGGATATTGAAGACATTGAGGAGGATGACTGGAGTGATGATGAAATGCCCGATCATGTTTTAATTTCAGCCGAAGATATTGGAGTGAATTTCTGGATGGATGGTGGTGTTGTAAGCGAAATTCAGTGGAGTGCGTTGTATATTGACGACGACACTGTTGAATGGCCTGAAAAGGAATGATTTCATATCCCTGCGCGAAAATAAATATTGGTCTTTTTGTTACCGGAAAAAGAGAAGACGGATACCATAATCTGGAGAGTATCTTTTATCCTGTACCATTAACAGATATCCTTGAAATAGAATCCAAAAGGTCGGGTAATTTAGAGTGTAGAGTTACGGGTAAGGTATTAAAGTATCAGGAAATGGGCCTGAATACCTGTCAGATAGCATGGCAAATTCTACATAAACGGTACGGAATTCCGCCTGTGCAAATGGCATTGCACAAACAAATACCTACAGGTGCCGGCATGGGGGGCGGTTCATCCGACGGAGCTTTTGCTTTGAAAATGTTGTCTGAATTTTTTGGACTGAATCTAAATGAATCTGAATTAGAGGATTTGTCGCTTCATATTGGCAGTGATTGCCCGTTTTTTATAAAAGTTAAACCTTGTTTGGTGAAGGGCAGGGGCGAAATTTTATCCATGCTTCCTGATGATGTTCTCTTAGGAAAGTATATTGTTCTTTTGAATCCGGGAATTCATATAAGCACTGCAGAAGCCTATAAGAACATCAAGTTACATCAGCCGGATTTTAATTGGCAGCAAATTTGGCAACAACCTGAGTTATGGAAAGATAAGCTGGTGAATAGTTTTGAGCCGTATGCTATTCGTAAATATCCTGAAATTGGTGAACTTAAAGAGATGCTTTATAATTCAGGGGCATTCTATGCCTCCATGTCTGGCAGCGGCAGCACAATATTTGGTTTATACCATCAAAAGCCTGATGCAGAAACTTTTCCAAATAATGCGCTGCTGATGCTGTCAGTGGTTTGAATGTTTTTTGTTAATTCACAGCTTTCAGTGACCCTATCATATCTGAAGGGATTACCCATTCATCGTATTGAGCTTCAGTTAGCAGATTGAGTTCAACAGCGGCCTGCTTCAGTGTTTTATTTTCCTTATGGGCTTTTTTGGCAATTTTGGCCGCGTTTTCGTAGCCAATGTGCGGATTTAATGCTGTAACCAACATTAAAGAATTATTAAGATGCTGATTCACCATGTCGTGATTGGCAACTATTCCTTCAGCACATTTGTCGTTAAAAGAAACGCACACATCGCCAATAAGTCTGGCTGATTGTAAAACATTCGCAGCAATAACCGGTTTAAAAACGTTCAGTTCAAAGTGCCCGTTACTTCCGGCAATACTCACAGCAACATCGTTACCCATTACCTGGGCTGCTACCATGGTCATAGCTTCAGGTTGTGTAGGATTAACCTTACCCGGCATAATAGAAGATCCGGGTTCGTTGTCAGGAATGATTATTTCGCCAATGCCACAGCGCGGCCCACTGCTCAGCATTCTTATGTCATTTGCAATTTTCATCATAGACACTGCGGTTCGTTTTAAGGCGCCGCTTAATTCAACCATAGCGTCATGCGCAGCAAGTGCTTCAAATTTATTAGGAGCGGTAATAAAGGGTAGTCCAGTAAATTCTGCTATTTTACGGGCCACAACAACGTCGTATCCTGCGGGTGTGTTTAACCCTGTTCCTACTGCTGTTCCGCCAAGCGCAAGTTCGCGTACCATTTCCATTGCATTTCGTATTGCACGCATTCCGTTGTCAAGCTGCTGCACATAACCGCTAAATTCCTGACCCAGAGTTAGCGGAGTGGCATCCATAAAATGGGTACGCCCGGTTTTTACAACATTGCCGAATTCAATGGATTTCTTGTGTAAAGTGTCTCTAAGTTTTTGTATTCCGGGCAGCGTAACTTCGTGCACTAGTTTATAGGCAGCAATGTGCATTGCCGTGGGATAAGTATCGTTGCTGCTTTGGCTCTTGTTTACGTCATCGTTTGGGTGCAGAACTTTTTTCTCGTCAGTTAACTGTCCGCCGCTTACTACATGTGCCCGATAGGCAATTACCTCATTGCAGTTCATGTTACTTTGTGTGCCAGATCCGGTTTGCCAAATTACCAACGGAAATTGGTCGTCGAGTTTTCCGGTTAAAATTTCGTCGCAGGTTTTTGAAATTAAATCCCTTTTTTCGGCACTTAGCACCCCCAAATCGCAATTGGCATGTGCTGCCGCTTTTTTCAGAAAGGCAAAAGCATAAATTACTTCTTTTGGCATGGAACCTTCAGGACCTATCTTAAAATTATTTCGTGACCGTTCGGTTTGAGCACCCCAGTATTTATCCGCAGGCACTTTTACTTCTCCCATAGTGTCTTTTTCAATCCTGTATTCCATGTATATGATATTTAATGATTTAATATTGATATATTCATTTCTTCCTGCAAATTTATCATATTTATAGAGATTTTTTAAATCAGCAGTTAGCAATTTTTGATATCCCCAGGGTATTATTTGGATATTAAAAGATTTTAATTTTCAATTCCCAGAGGCCTCACATTGAAAATTTCGTACTTTTTTTATCATCCCTGTTTGCTGTTTTAACAAAGTTATTACCTTAGCATATCGGAATTTAATAAACAAAAAAGCGTATTGCTATGGAATTCATTGGTATATTGATGTTGTTCGGGTTTTTGGGGATGGCATTCTGGGTTTTGTTCTTCCTGATTGGTGTATTGCCTGTTTGGATGGGGTTGGGGTTGCGGGACATGTTTCGCAATTTTACCGGACGTAACGACGAGAACTAAATTCTGATTTAACGTATAGCATTTTTAAGATGCGGTAGTAATCAGACATGTACTGTTCTGGATTTTTAATAACGAACTATTTGATCATCAGTCTGCCAGATGAAGTAGTATTTGTCTGATTTCAACTTGTATAATTCACTTGGGTTGATATAATTCTCAAAAAGCATTTTTTTTTAAATCCGAACACCAATCAGACAAACGTCATCAATTTGCTCATTATTTCCCTTCCAGCGTTCAAATTCCTGAATTAATAATTCCCTTTGTTTTGCTGCCGGTTCATGAACAATGGATATCAGGAATGTTTTTAAGTTTGATGCCTTATACTTCTTACCCTTGTCTCCGCCAAACTGGTCTTGGTATCCGTCGGTAAAAATATATATCGTATCCCCTTTTTGTAATTCAATATTATGATTGGTAAAGGGTTTATTATCGGCGTATTTACCAATGGGCTGCTTATCGGCCTTGGCTTCCAGAAGTTCCCCACTCCGGATAATCCATAGCGGATTATTGGCGCCGGCCCATTGCAGTTTAACCCGTTCCCCATCTTTGGAGGGGTCAGGGGAGGTTGTCAAACTGCAAAGCGAAATGTCCATCCCATCTTTAACTTCCTGTTCACTGCGGGCAAATTGTTCAATCACCAGATCGCGTGTGCGGTCGAGCATTTTACCGGGAGTTGTTATTTTCTCCTCCATTAGGGCTTTGGTTAACGCATTTGAACACACTACGCTTACCAGGGCGCCGGGTACGCCATGTCCGGTACAGTCGGCGGCCGCGAAAAAAATTGTATTTCCCACACTTTCCATCCAGTAAAAATCTCCGGCTACAATGTCCTTGGGTTTATATAAAATAAATGAATCGGGTAAATACTCCTTCACTAGCTTATGCGGTGGAAGTATGGCTTCCTGTAACCGACGCGCATAATTAATGGAATCCATAATCTCCTTGTTCTTTTCTTCAACAAGTTCTTTCTGTATGGCAATCACATTCTTTTGTTTTCGGGTAATCTGGAATCTGTTAAAGATAAAAATCGAAAAAATGATTATCAGCACCAAGCCTCCAAACAATAAATATTGCTCTTTTCTTTTAGCAATTAGTTCGGTTTCCTTTTGCTTTACTTCTGCTTCTTTCTGTTTCACTTCTGCATCCTGAATTCTCTTGTATTCTGCCGATTTGATACTGTCAGCGGCAAATTGTTTTTCATATTTAATTTTGTATTGTCTTTGAATTACAGCACGCTGGTTGGATTCTTTTTCAAGGGTATCTTTTAATTCAAGATATTTTTCCAGCATTTCAAGTGCCAGCAATGGATTTGATTTTTTATGTAGCTGATAAAGGTGCTTGGCGGGTTCTATAGCTTCCTTAATTAAACGATATTTCATTAGCGTTTTGAATGCACTATCAGCTTTTAACAGAGCCATTTCGGGCTGGTTTAATCTGTAATAAAGTTCAGCTTGAAGTGATTGTACCAGTGCATAGGTGCGTTCATCCTGCTGCGATCTTGACAGAATAAGACCTTCCTCAAATAAGGGAATTGCTTCAGAAAATCTTCCATTTTCTAAAAAAAAGTTGCCCAGATTCATGTCGGCTGCCACCATATTTCGTATATCTCCGGTTTTTTTTGCCAGAGCCTTGCTTTCCAGCAACATGGAGACTACTTTTTTCTTTTCCCCGCGTTTGTTATAAATATCAGCAAGTCCAACCAGGGAGGTGGCTGTTCTTGAGTAACTCTTTACTTTTCGACTCAATTCTATACTTCGGTTATAATACTCAATGGCTATTGCGGTGTCGCCATTTTCTCTGTAAATCAATGCAAGATTGTTAAGAATGGAGGCTACGGCGTCATGATTACTAGTTTGTTCCAGAACTTTTAGTCCTTTGTCATAATATTCAATAGACCGGTCAATGTCTCCTGCCTGATACCTTAATATTCCGAGATTTACAAATGTTTTCGATTGAGATTCTCGGTCTCCCAGTTCATTTGCCATTGCAAGCGATTCTTTGTAATAATATTCAGCGATTTCGTTCTTATTGCGCATCATGTATATAATACCCAGGTTGTTCATTGCTTTTAACCGGTATTTCTTAAGAGCGGTTTTTAGTTTATCAGGGGTTGATTTAATTTTAAAATGCTTTTGACATATTTCGTCAATTCGCTTGTTTATTTCCTCATCCTTTTTGCTGTCAAATGGGTAGATTATGTCATCCAGGGAAAATAAATGACGAATCAATAATGTATCGTTTTTTTCTTTCTGAATCAAATTGTTTAACGAGTCAATTTTATGAATGACGCCATCGGGAATTTGTGCTCTAAGCAAAGCGGGCAGCAAAAACAGAAAAATAAGTAACCGACGATTCATAACAAGCCGAAATGTAAGAAGAAAGTGGGAATATGGTTCACTATCTATAAAAATGAATGCAAGCGATCGGGCGGACGTGCTATAATTGCCTTTTCGCCGTTTGAAACAATGGGTCTTTCCAATAAAATAGGATATCGGATTACCAACTGAAATAATTCTGCGTTATTCAAATTTTTACCCGAAATATGGGTTATAAATTCAGATTCATTTTTACGAAGTGCTTCAATAAAAGGAATATCTAATTGATTTGCGATATTTTCTAATTCTTTTAAATCAGGTATTTGTTTTAAGTATTCTCTGATCGTAAATTTTTTTCCTGAAGATTGAATCAGTGATAGTGCCTGCCTGCTTTTTGAACATCGGGGATTATGATAAATAGTTAACATATTTTTAATTGAAGGTCTTCTATTTATTCGTATTTTATTTGCAAATATTCTGCGTGATGAGGTTGGCACATAAGATAATTGTAATGCCGGCTTCCGGTAATGTCTTTAACCTGAAAAGCGCCCTTTTCTTCGTCTATTTCAAAGAACAAATATTCAAACGGCTCTAATATTTTCTGTATTCTCTCTCCAACCTCTTTGTAAACGCATTCAACAATCATCGTAGGTTTACTTGAACCCAGTGTAGAGAGAAATCCTAAAAGTGCTTCAGGTTCGTGTTTTTCTACGTCTAATTTTACCAGGTCAACAGATTTAATTTTCTTTTCGGCCACAAAATCGTCAAGTTTAATGGCCTCTACTTGCTTTTCATCCTGATATACTTCCTGAATATGTGCCATGCCGGTAACATCGCTTACCGCTTTGTTAATTAAAAGGATGTTAAAGTTATTAATCTTTGCGTTTTCACTCAGTTTATGAAACCATATTTGAGTAGGTTCAAAAGCGGCAACTATTGCCTTATGATTTACGGTTTTGGCTGCGAGTGCATAGAGCCCTGTAAATGCACCTGCATCAAAAATTACCTGAGAGACTTTTGCCAGTTTGCACCACAACTTCATAGATTCAGCTTCAGCATAGTTTTCTATACCAAACCAAAATATATTGTTTTCAATTTCAGAATGATTACCGTACATTTTAAACGTCCCGTATTGGAATAGTTTTATTTCAAAGGGTGACTGAAAATGCAGGTGCTTTACCCTGTTTTTGCCAGGTTTACAACATTTTTTTACCAATGTAAAAAGATGTCTTTTGAATGGTAAATTGTAATAAAACTTTTTTACGAACTGCTTCATAGATTTGTGGTAACAAAGATATAGATTCGTTTTGTTTGTTGAAGGTTCAGAAGAGAATTTCAGAACAATTGATATTTGCGGTTGAGTTCGTATCAATTTTGGTATTTTTTAGATCCTCTAAAATGAGCAACCTGAATCGGGGGCAAAAAATTACCTTTGCATCATGAAACGGACAAGAATTATTGAATTGCTGGATAAAAGCAAAGCAGGAGAGCAGGTTACGGTGATGGGATGGGTGCGTACTTTTCGCAACAATCAGTTTATTGCCCTCAGCGACGGCTCTACCATCAAACCTTTCCAGGCTGTTATTCGACCCGATACAGCAGATGCTATTCTGAAGCGGATAACAACCGGTGCTGCACTTTCTTTAACAGGTAAACTTGTTGAATCTCCGGGTAAAGGTCAGGAAACAGAACTGCAGGTGACTGGCATTGAAATTCTGGGTGACTGTGATGCCGAGAAATTCCCGCTTCAGCCCAAAAAACATTCATTGGAATTTCTGCGCGAAAATGCACATCTTCGTTTTAGAACCAATACTTTCGGCGCTGTTTTTCGCATTCGGCATCACATGGCGTTTGCCGTACATAAGTATTTTAACGACCGCGGATATTTCTATTTGCATACTCCCATCATTACCGCTTCAGACGCTGAAGGTGCAGGAGAAATGTTCAGGGTTACCACCCTGGATGCGGTAAAACCTCCTGTTGCGGAGGGTAAGCCGGATTTTACCCAGGATTTTTTCGGGCGCGAAACCAACCTGACTGTCAGCGGACAATTAGAGGGCGAGCTGGGTGCAATGGGCTTAGGGCAGGTATATACCTTTGGGCCAACCTTCAGGGCAGAAAATTCTAACACTGCCAGACATTTGGCCGAATTCTGGATGATTGAACCCGAAGTTGCGTTTAATGACATCCATGACAATATGAATCTTGCTGAAGATTTTCTTAAATATTTGGTGGGGTATGCTCTGGATCATTGTGCCGATGACCTTGATTTTCTGGCCAAACGCGAAGCCGAAGAAGAAAAGCAAAAACCACAAAACGAACGAAATGAAATGGGATTGATTGAGCGTCTGGTTTTTGTGCGGGATAATGGTTTCGAAAGAGTTACATATACCGATGTGATTCAGATTCTGCTCCGTTCAAAACCGTATCAGAAAAAACAATTCAAATTCCCGGTGGAATGGGGACGTGATTTACAAAGCGAACACGAGAGGTTTGTGGTTGAAAAACACTTTAAAAAACCGGTAATAGTTACGGGATATCCGGCAGCCATCAAAGCTTTTTACATGCGGCTGAACGAAAATGACCCTGCGGTGCCCGGCGAAACCGTCGCAGCCATGGATGTACTTTTTCCCGGGATTGGAGAAATCATGGGGGGATCGCAGCGCGAAGAACGTATGGATGTACTGGTGGAAAAATGTAAACAGTTTCATATAGAACCTGATAGCCTGTGGTGGTATCTGGATACCCGTCGATTTGGCAGCGTACCGCATGCCGGTTTTGGACTTGGGTTTGAAAGGTTAATGATGTTTGTTACCGGTATGACCAACATACGCGATGTAATACCGTTCCCCAGAACGCCAAAAAGCGCAGAATTCTAACTTATAGTTCGTTAAGTATAATGAAATCAAGCATTAGTAATTATTGTATTTTACTAATGTGCACTTTTGTATTTTATAAAAATATACTCTCTTTGTGGTAGTGAATTATAATATTATAATCTTCAATAGATAAGGGATTTGCTCAGGCTAATTCATAAAGTTTTTCTGAAGATCAGGGACGGTTATTCGCAAATCTGGTATTTCTTCAGTTTCGCAGAAAACAACAGGAATTTTATTATTTCAGGCAAAAGTACGAATGTGATTTTAAGCTATAATCAGTAGCAGAGGTCATTCAGGTTTATCAGGTATGATATGAACTTACCTGGGATAATTGCACCGGGAGCTGAACCGAATCAAAAAGGCCACGGATTATTTTGGCATCGTTGAAGCCGCCATTGTAATTCTTTGTAAGTATGAATACTTTGAAGCAGACGAAATGAAAATTTACGTTGAGGAAGGTTGTAAATGGTTTGTATGAATAAAGGTTGTGTGTTGACTGTCATTTACAAATTGGAGCGCATAGCATAGTGATTTACCTTTTTTTCGTAATTTCAGCCCCTGAAAACCTATGGCACTTAAACAGACATTAGATCAAAGGCTACTGCAAAAGCTTAGTCCACAACAGATTCAATTAATGAAGCTGTTGCAACTTCCTACGTTGGAACTTGAGCAGCGCATTAAGGAGGAGATGGAGATAAACCCTGCCTTAGAGGAGGGCAAAGAGGAAGACGAAGATGCAGCGCGTGATGAAGATGCCAATGATGAATATGAAGACGATTTCGAAAAGGAAGCGCGCGACGATATTGATATAGATGATTATTTAAGTGATGACGAAATTCCAGATTACCGTACGGAACAGCGCAATAAAGGTCGTGACGATGACGACCGGCAGATACCGGTTGCCGGAGGTAAGAGTTTTCAGGATTATTTATACGACCAGTTGATGTTGCGAAATCTTGACGACCGTCAGTTGGAAATTGCGGACGTTTTAATAGGAAATCTTGATGAAAGTGGCTATTTAAGGAGAGACCTGGTAAATGTAGCCGATGATCTCGCATTTTCTTACAATATACAGGTTGATTTAAAAGAACTGAATTTTATTCTGAAGGAGATTCAGGATCTGGATCCGCCCGGAATTGGTGCCCGGGATTTGAGGGAATGCCTTATTCTTCAGTTACGTAAAAGGGAACGCACCGTAACTAATTTTACAGCCATAAAAGTGCTTGAAGATCACTTTGAAGAGTTTACAAAAAAGCACTATGATAAGATTTTAAAAAAGCTTGAAATTATTGAAGAAGACTTGCGCGATGCCATTGATGAAATTATAAAACTGAACCCCAAACCCGGTAATTCTGTTCGCGAAACTGCGCGCGCCATGCAGGATGTGGTTCCGGATTTTATCCTGACCGAACAGGAGGGTGATTTGAAGGTAACGTTGAATTCCCGTAATGCTCCAGAGTTAAAGGTTAGCAAACAATATCAGGAGATGCTGAGGGCCTATAGTGAAAGTAAAACCAAAGATCGTTCTCAAAAGGAAGCTGTACTTTTTGTTAAGCAGAAAATTGATTCAGCACGTTGGTTTATGGAAGCTATTCAGCAACGCCAGCATACTCTTCTTATGACCATGAATACTATTGTGGAATACCAGAGAGATTACTTTTTAACAGGCGATGAAACCCGGTTAAAACCAATGATTTTAAAGGATATCGCCGACATTGTAAATCTTGATATTTCAACAGTTTCCCGTGTTGCTAACAGTAAACATGTACAAACGCAGTACGGTACTTTCCTCTTGAAGACTTTCTTCAGCGAGTCGTTAAGTACTGATACCGGTGAAGAAGTTTCTACCCGGGAGGTAAAGAAGATTCTAACAGATGCAATTGAGGCCGAAGATAAAAAGCGCCCGCTTACTGATGATGCACTGGCTGAATTATTAAACAGTAGAGGCTATAACATTGCGCGGCGTACCGTTGCAAAATACCGTGAACAACTCAATATTCCCGTGGCAAGAATGCGCAAAGAGATTTAATCCGCTTATTGGCTTTTTAACGTCGTTTATTTTTAAGGTCCCGTTTTATTTTGTGATGGAAATTGTGCTAATTAAAGTAGTTGGCAGTAGTTGTTATTAAGACCTTGATACAACAAATAGACGAGATAAGAAACTCAAAGATAAAACAGACAGCAAAGATTTAGCAGGCAATTCAGTCTTATGTGCTTATTTTGAGTTACGGAAGATGAAACAAAATTATGGAGGGAGGTTGAATGAAGCCTTGTAGAGGAAAATGAAACAAGAAAAGGAAATGAATGACAACCGAAAAGCCCCGGAGGGGCGGTATAAAACGATGGTGAAAACTCAATGCAGTCCACGAGAAAAAATTGAAAAATAGCTTGATATTTTGGTGCTTAAAGGAAAATAATTTTCAAAAGCGCCCTGTTCTTACGTCTCTTAATTACGTGCTAGCTGAAAAAATAAGGGGATGTAAACAAATATAAGGTCGCGTTAACAACATTTGCTCTTTTTGGTTTTAATTTTGCCGAAGTTAATTTAAAGTCAATATGAAAAAAGCGTTGGTTATTGCAGTTTTGTGCTTCCTTTTGTGTTTAAATGTTTCAGCTCAATTCTTTAGCGGGCCTATGCCACTTACCTATAAGGATTGCGAGCCCTATATCGCGGCAGAATATTCCTGGGCAAAGGTTACCATGCAGTTACAGGGAGAAGAGCCTGTTGAGTATGGCAAAATGTTTTTTAGTATGGGATTACCTGTGAGTTATAAATTCTCTGAAATGTTTGGGGAAGGACAGATTCAGACTGTCTGGATGTGGAATGAATTCAATCGTTTGGAGGGTGAAGGTTCAGGACCAGTTTCAGATGCCGATAATGGTTATGCCGGCTGGATACACAACTACGAATCCGGCAGACTGGTTTCTTCAACCATGTCATTGTCGGATGGCAGTGAAACCATGAGGCAGTATGAGTATTCCCATGACCGCTGCCAAGGATATACCGTATCTCAGAAAACTGCTGATACTGAGTTTAGCGATAATGGTATTATGGAATTTAATTACGATGGCAAGGGTAATATCAGCCGTGCAGTGTTTTACTCATACTTAAGCGATTCCGGTGATAAGGAGTTGGTTTATACCGCGAATTATGAGTATAATTTAGATAATCAGGTAGTTAAATTTGCTTCAGAAATGCCTGACGGTAGTTCAATTCATACATACCTGTACAAATATAACGCAAAGGGATTGCTAATAGAGGCGAATGCCAGTTCGCTTGCTTTTGGCGATGCCATTTTCACCATTGAATACTTTAACGAAGATTAATCAGGCCTTGAACCAACTGCTATACATTACATAGTTGTTTGCAATGCGCAATATTTCACCTTCAAAGAGGTTCTTATCTACCGCTTTAACTTTTTTAGCGGGTACGCCGGCATATACGCTTCCCGATTCTACATGTGTACCTTCCAAAAGTACTGCGCCGGCAGCAATAATACTGTGCGATTCCACCACGCAACCGTCCATAACAATACTTCCCATTCCTATCAATACATTGTCATGCAGTGTGCAACCGTGAACCAGGGCATTGTGACCGATTGAAACATTGTTGCCTACTACGGTAGGTGCCTTTTGGTAGGTACAATGAATTACTGCGCCGTCCTGAACATTTACCCGATTCCCCATTCTGATATAATGAACATCGCCTCTCACCACCGATTGAAACCAAAAACTGCAATCGTCTCCACATTGAATATCACCCACCAGGGTTGCATTTTCGGCGATATAGCAATTCTTGCCGAATTGCGGTAAAACGCCATGAACCGGAACTATTAATGCCATGTTTAGTCTAATTGGTTTCAAAGGTATCGGTTTTCAGCGATTTGGTATCTTTGATTTATGCTAATACTTCGCAGATTTTCTTTTTTGGTTTTTGTTATGAAGCATTTTATTGTTATGGGACAACCTGAGATGAACGCGTTACAGGGTGAAGGATACGATTTTCAGGGCAACGGAAAACAGGAATTTGCAGCGAAATTTTCAGAAATTTATCAGGAGGTTTTATTACCGGACAGCGTTTATATTTCAGATACGGCCGGTCTGATGGCAGCGCTTAGGACACAAATAGCATGGTTAAATAAAAATCCATCAAAAACATACCGTCAACAGGGGATTACTATGAGTAATTCCGATATGGTCAAGGTTTGCGAGTACATTCTTCAGGGAAGAGGTAAAGTACTTGATACACTTCGCAACCGGTGTAAATTTTTTTTGCTGCAGGGCGAAGATAGTACCGGCAATACACATTATACTTCTTACTATCTTCCTGTTCTGGATGTTAGTGACAAATGCGATTCAGTATTTCGTTATCCCATTTACCGGTACGATGCATCTGCAAAGCATTTTAGTCGTAAAGAAATTGATGAAAGGGGAGCCTTGATGAACAGGAAGCTGGAATTGGCTTGGGCGTCTGATTATTTTGAATTGCATTCCATGATGGTTCAAGGGTCGGGCTATGGTCGATTTCCCGACGGTAAAATGGTATTGTTTCAATTTGCTGGTAAGAACAGCCATCCCTATAAAAGTATTGGCCGTTATTTGTCCGAACGGGGATATATAACTCCTGAGGCGCTATCGCTGGGAACCATCCGTAACTGGTTTCAACAGAACCCGGATAGTTTGCACACTGTTCTTAGTCGGAATCCCTCCTATGTGTTTTTCAGACAAAGCATTCATGACCCCGTAGGTGCGGCGGGTATACCACTCGTTGCAGATGTTTCTGTTGCTGCCGATTTGAGTATTCTTCCCAAAGGTGCAATTCTGATTGCTGAGGTACCTGTTTTAGACGGGAATAACTTGTGCGTTGCACATCGTTACCGCATCTTTCTGGTACACGACACAGGCGGTGCCATTCGCGGGCCGGGACATATTGATATTTTTGCCGGAACGGGCAAGGAAGCTGAGAAAAAAGCGGGAGCCATGCATCATTATGGCAGGCTGTGGTTGATACTTCCAAGGGAATAGTCATTTCAAATATTATGAAGTAGATTGCCTGTGCTGGTGCCTCTCATTCTGGATTTCAATTATTATCATTATTACAGAAAATGTTGAATTATAATGAGATGATTGGTTTATAGTAAAGGGAATTGAATTGGGTAGATCAATAAAAATTTTTCCGGATAAAATTTGAAAAGTTAAAAATGTTTGCGACCAAGGTCGCAAACATTTAAGCCGTATGAAGCAGACTCTACTATTCATAATCACCCTACCAGTGGTGGGTTGGTCACAAACACCTAATTCCTTGCCTGTAAGTGGCAACGTTGGTATTGGGACAATAAGTCCTGCATGCAAACTTGAAGTAGTTGGTAACGCACGTGTTACTGGCAAAATTGATCTAGATAGTTCTTTGATTGTTAGAGATAGTGCCTATTTTGAGGGTAATACAAAAGTTGAAGGGAACTTTGTTGTTTCCGGTGATGCTGAATTCTTGAATAGTGTAAAAGTTGAAGGCGCTCTTTATAATACGGCTATTTCAGATTCTGTAAATTCAAGGTTAGTTGGAGTTGACAGGTTTGGTCAGTTGATTGGGTTGAATAATTATTACCTAGGTGGGTTGGTTTATTCAAATTCATGTATTCCGTTAACTGATAATAATAATTCACCTTTGGGAGGAGTTATTCCTGTATGGTCTTCTAATCCCGGACCGCCGGGTCAAACTGACTATGGTGTTTTATTTACAGGCACTCCGTGTGGTGCAAAGGTTGGTATTCAAACCAGTAATCCGCTGCAAGAATTACATGTAAATGGTAATGGACTATTTTCTCAATCTCTCTGGGTTGGTAGTATTGGTTTCAATCCTAATGACCAGCATCTGTTTCACGTGGATGGTGGAAATTTACAGCCCGGTCAATTATTATCATACTTTTCTGGATTGACAAGGGAAGTTGTTATAGATGAATCCGGAGATGTTGGCATTGGTTTGATTAATCCTACAGCGTCTTTCCATTTGCAAGTAACTGAAGGAGATAATTATGCAGGGAAGGTTGAAAATCTTAGTAACATTGGAGGCGGAGCGCTTTACGTTTCTTCAGCATCATCAGACTATTCACAAAAAATTTATAATTCATCGTCAAATGGAAATGGATTGCTGATAAAGGTAAATTCAAATTCAGGAGATGATAGTAATATTTTAACCTGTGAGAGTTCATCATCCACTCATGGTCAAATAGATAGTAAAGTATTTGAGGTGGGTGCCAATGGAGTAACATACGCACGTGAAATCATTGTTGATTTGAATTTATGGCCTGATTATGTGTTTGATGAAGATTATAAATTAATGGCATTGGATAGTCTTGAGAGGTTTATATACAAATATCATCGCCTACCCGGTGTACAGGAAGAAAAGGAAATGCTTGAAAAGGGATATAATGTTTCTGAAATTGGCATCATGCAGATGAAGAAAATTGAAGAAATCATGTTATATTTGATTCTGCTTCAGAAGGAAAATGTAGATTTACACAAAGAATTGGAAGAGATAAGAAATGATTTGAAGAAAGACTAGTTCATGGTCAGGGTGAAAAAAGACGTTTTTAGTCCCTAATCCCCAACTTGATGGGGAGGGATTATTGGATTGTGTAATTGTTAATCATTGTTATGTTGCGAGTTTTTAGTAAAATAATTTCAAATCGCAAAGTTTTAGTATTTTTATATGTTTTGATATCCATTATTGTAACTCTGCAAATTTTAATTATTGATAAAAGAAATGAGGAAAGAACATATAGCAAGTATAATAATTATACAATATTTAAACATTCTTATGAGCATTTGACGGAGTTTAAGGATTTGTACATTGAATATCCGCAGGAACATTGGGACTTGTACAAATACACACCAACATTTTCTGTTTTTTTTGCAGCGTTTTATAATTTGCCCGATTGGTTGGGCTTATCTATATGGAATTTGTTGAATGCCCTGATATTACTTATTTCAATTTATTGGTTGCCGCATCTTAGCAATTATAAAAAGGGATTGATACTCTTGTTGATTGTCATTGAATTAGTTACTTCAATTCAAAATGCACAGTCTAATGCATTACTTGCGGGTTTGTTAATTTTGTCCTTTGGATTTTTGGAGCGAAACAGACCCTTCTGGGCGGCTTTCTTTATTGCATTTTGTGTATATATAAAATTATTTGGAATAGTTGGGTTTGTGTTGTTCTTATTTTATCCGTCGAAATTGAAATCTTTGTTGTCGGTCTTATTTTGGATGTTAATTTTTGCATTTATTCCATTATTGGTGGTTGATATTGGGCAATATGAATTTTTAATTCGGAGTTACCTGAATATGCTTTCTAATGACCATAGTTCATCATTAGGTTATTCCTTAATGGGTGTACTTCATGCCTGGTTTCACATAGGTGTTAATAAGGCTCTGATTGTGATTGCAGGGGCGACTCTTTTTTTGTTACCATGTTTAAAAGTGAATTTATATAAAGAAATAAGATATAAATACTTAATGTTGTGCTCATTATTGATTTGGATTGTTATTTTTAATCATAAAGCAGAATCTCCAACTTTTATCATCTCGTTGGCCGGGATAGCCATTTGGTTTGTTACCGATTATAATAGCAAGTGGAGAGTTGGTTTAATCATTTTTGCATTATTAATCACATCTTTTTCTACAACGGATATTTTTCCAAAATCTATCAAGGATGATTATTTTAAGCCATATTTTATTAAAGCTCTACCATCAATAATGATTTGGTTTTATATATTATATCAGCTATTATGTTTGAAAATAAAACCTTTAGAAATTACTGAAAAACAATAGTTTATTTATTTTTAATTAAATTTTTTGATGGATTTAATTATAAGCAAGTATTAATTAATTGGTGTATGATGCGCTTAAAGCTTTTATTACTCGTTTTTTGTGGATTTATGTTTATCTGCGAGAAATCTTATTCTCAAACGCATGAATTGAACCATGCTAAGTATTGGTATTATAAGCATAGATTGCATCATCAATATTTAACATTGGATGAGGGACAGGGTGGTGGCTTAATTGCGAATCAGTTTGGACTTAGTGGAAGAATGCACTATGGTGATCAGACAATTAATCTTGGAATATACTTGGCTGTATTGGCATTGGAATATAATCTATTGGCAACGAACGATCAGGATACATATGAGACAAGGAAAGAGATCTTTTTCTTGTTATGGGCGATAAACCGTTTGGATTTAAATGCTGAGAGTTTATTTAGACCATCTTATAATGGAGAACCCAATCCAAATTCCTCTGATTTGAATGGATTTTTCGTCCGTGATGATGTTGATATACAATTTGTTTTGGAGAATTATAATAAATTCAATAATGGAATTGTTACTACTCAGGTTCAATTGGTTGATCCATCATTATGGTCAGATTTTAGTGATTGGAGTAGTGATGAACAATTAGGATATACCGATTTAGAGAATTTCGGTGGAAATTCGGAGATGAGTCACGACCAAGTTTATTGGCTCCTATTCGGTTTAGCTATGGTAAATTATTATGTTCCTAATAATGTTCATTATATTAATGATGTTGGACAAGTTGAAATTTTCCAGGATGGACTCAGTGAACTTGCCGATGAGTCTGTTGCAATATTAGAACGTATTATTGGTCATTGCAGTGGTAAGAGCTTTAATGCTTCAAGTTGGTATCCGTGGCGAATATTAAATCCTGAAACGAATAATCCAGTTAAAAGGGGTGATAATGCAGGCATATGGTCTTATCTTCTTGCTAGAGATGCTTGCCATGGCATTCTGGCGAATTTCTCTAACGGGTTATTAAACTGGCATTGTTCTACACATAATGCGTATTCTATTTTTAATTCCGCATGGGTAAGTATTCAACAAAATACAGGTGCTGTTTATTATACATCAAACGATAATAGCCATATGTGGAGTTTACTTAATGCGATGGACGGATTAAGCAATTATAAGCCATCTCATATGGCCGGTTATATATTTCGTGATATGCAGCATGTACCTTTAATTCGTCAAATATTTTATGGGGGGGTAAATCCGGGCCGGATTCATATTATATTAATATTTTGAATGAAGCTCCTTGTGTTGGTCCTTATAATTTTGACTTCCCTTTTAATTCAGCACCATTTGAATGGTCAACCGGAAATAGGATAATTCACCCCGATAAGAGGGGCGAGAAGTCAGATGGTACAGATAATATGGAATTTAAAGCCGAATATCCAGGTATTGACTATATGCTTTACCATAATCTTTATTATACCATAAAGTCACAATATTATGACAATCCAGTTAATCTAATGAATCAAAAAATAACATTTCAAATGCCATTTGAATTACTACCAACAAATTTTGAAATTGGTACGACTATTAATCCATTATTTGTTGGCGTTTTTAATAACATTCAGGCATGTAATTCAATCAGCGCAAATTCAACATCTGGTATTCCCCATAATGTTACATATCGTGCGGGAAATTTAATAGAATTACAATCGGGTTTTCATGTAACTCCTGCGAGTGGTTCTTTTTTTCGGGCCTTTATTAGTCCTTATGAGTGTGCGGTCGATGGTTCATATCGTGAGCTTGATTCTGAGATTAATTCTTCCACAAATTTTGGTTTAATAAATAATGGATTTTACAGTGAAGGGAAAGATTTTGTTCTGCATGATATTAAGAGTCCAAGAAATGCGCTTCATTTTAGTTATAACGAGTTGGATGAGAATATAGATGAAGAAATAAGTATGGAAAATTCAGATAGCACTAAGAATTTAATATTAATTAATCCCAACCCTGTATCAGAAATTGCCAATGTGATTTTAAGTACAAAGGAACCGTGTGAAAATATTGTAATTGAAATAAATAATTCAATTGGAAATTGCGTGCATCGGGCCAATTTGGATGGACTCCATCGATTTCAGATTGATTGTCGTAATTGGTCCGACGGAATATATGTGCTGAAGATATACTGTGTAAGTCAGCCTGAACAATGGTATTCAGCAAAGTTTATTATTGCGAAATGATAAGATAACTACTTGAACAATTTTATTGTTTTCTGTTGTGAATTGTGCATCGGTTTTAAAAAAAAGCCGTCTGGTTAGGTACTTCTTTCTTCAGCCTACCTTAGTGATTATGCCCTTTATGCTCGTCGCTGTCGCAGGTACTTCCGTCTTTGCAACATTTAGGCAATTTATTGTATGCTTTTTCGTCTCGCTTCATGTCATCGGCATGATATCCAATTTTGGTTACCCTCACCCGTAATTCTATGGCTGAAACTTTTGCCGGGTCGTAGGTAAGGTGTAGTACCTTGGTCTTTAAATCCAGGTCGGCAGATTTTACTCCTTTGCTGAATTTCATTTTCTCTTCAATACGGTCTTCGCACATGCCACAAACTGCTGAGGTTTTAATATCAAGTTGTGCTGTTTCTTTTTGAGAAAATACATTGCCTGAAATCAGGATGAATGCGGCTAATAAAATGGTTTTCATAGTTCGTTAATTTTTACGTTTCTGTCGGTTTTTATTGTGGTTCTAAGTCCTGCATACACAATGGCACCGTTTACAGGCCCCCATATTAGTGATGCATCAAAAAAGCTGCCAAAAGGATTTTCGGGGTCTATAATGGCATTGGGTTGTATGTAATTAGTAAGATTTTCTCCGCCAAGGTACACTTCAAAAAACCGGAATACCTTGGTAATTTGTGCGCTAAGCGTAAAGTACGGTTTTGAATAGTAAGCCAGTTGGTAAGCCTTCGGATTCTGCCATGTATCAGGTAATCGGGAAGCGCCAAAAAAGTTCCCGGTTATGTCGAAGCGCCATTTCTCATTTTCGGTTTCAAAACCTGTATTTAACAGAGACCGGTGCAGGGGTACAAAGGGCATATATTTCTCCACACCATCAAAAGTGCTGCGTGTTAAAGTAAATCTGTAGGCGGCGGTCAAAGTGAGTTTTTCGGTAATATCCTGTGTCCATTCTGCCTGTGCAGCATGAGAGTATGAATTTCCGTCTAAATTGCCAAATTTAACAAAATCAGGATTTTCAAGGTTAATAACCATTTGGTTTACAAACGTGGTGTAATAATAATCCAGGCGCACTATGCCTGATTGTTTCTTCATTCTGAATTCCTGAGAATACGAAACTCCTGCATTCCAGCTTTCTTCAGGACGAATTTCGTCTGTAAATTTAACAATGCGGGATGATGCGAGTGTTGACAGGTTCTCTGCAATTGCGTTTGAACGCCGGTATCCTTTTCCGGCCGATAATCGCAGGGCTGCAAATTCTGTCAGGGTATACTTCAGGTGCAATCGTGGGGTTAGCCACAAACCATATAAATTATGGTAGTCGGCCCTAACGCCTGCTACTATATTCCACCTGAAATCGTCGTTGTACGAGTACTCGGCATGTACACCGGGAATGGACTCTGTTCTTGTATATGCTGAGTCTGCAAGACTTTCTCGATAATCGTCCAGGTTATACGAGATTCCGGTTCTTATTTTATGAAGGGTATTGCCCAGCATATTTTCGTAAATGGAATTTAAGTGCACACTTCTTTGAATGCCTGTGTACATGTAATTTCCTATCATGGCTTCCATGTCGTAATATCTTCCCGAGCCGATAATACCCAGCGAAGCGGCTTTTGTGTTGGGTAACAGGAATCCGTTCTTAATCATAAAATGTCCCTGTTGCGATACAATTTCGCTGCCAAACAGTGCCATGTTGTTGTGGTCGTGATCGTGTCCTGTAAAAGATGTTTGTCCGCCCATATTGCGCTGATAGGCACCGCCGGCAGTAATAAACCCTTCCACCACGGGCGTAACATATCGCAGTCTTAGTGTTCCTGCGTAGGTGCGGTTCATGGGCGAGTCCATAAAGCCGTCCTTGTTGCGGTCAGGGGTGGTGCTCATGTCCATAGCATGTAACAGTAGTAGGGCACTCCATGTTTTATTGATTCTGTGACGGTAATGAAAGTTCAGTTCACTGCGCAACTGATGGTTGACATAAACATTAGCATAGAATTGTTCCCGTTCGTTTACATCGGGTTTTTGAAATTCGATGTTTATTTGTCCGGCCATACTTTCAAATCCATTGGTAACCGAGCCCGCTCCTTTGGTAATCTGAATACTTTCGGCCCAGGTTCCCGGAACCATGCTTAGTCCGTACTTGCTTTCAAGACCTCTTACAAAAGGAATATTTTCGAAGAGTATTTGAGTGTAAATACCGTCCAGTCCCAGCATTCGTATGGTTTTTGTGCCGGTTACAGCGTCGGTGTAATTCATGTCCACCGATGCGTTGGTTTCAAAGCTTTCACTCAGATTACAGCATGCTGCTTTTTTAATATCATTCTGGGTAATGAATTGCATATTCCGGGGTTCTACCAGTGAATACTTGGGGGCATGGGCTTTTACCTCAAAACCCTCCAGTTCTTCTTCATCTTTTATTTCATAATGAATGGCTTTTCCGGGATGGGCATCGAAGTCAAGAGTGTCCGGTTTATGACCCGGTGCCAGAATAATCAGTTTCGCGGGATACTCCACCGATTTTATTCTGAACCTGCCTTCATTGCCTGTTACAGCGGTCACGTCGGTACCTTCCCACATTACTACAACACCGGGAACCGGAACCACATGTTCATGAGCGGAATCTTTCCTGGTATTTGAATGGGCCTTGTCGTGGTGTTCGTACTGTACCACAACTCCCATCAGGGTTTGTGCGTAATTTAAATTTGTTACTCCGGCAAAAATCAGCCAGAGAATGATAATATGTTTCATGATTTTTTGGTTGATGAATAATTTGACCTATAGTGGAAATATCACTATTCAAATCAAATAATCAACCGGGAGAAGGTGTTTAAAATTTCTCTGTTGCCCAAAGGTTCCGGCGGTTCGTAATTGAAATCCTTTGAACTTGTTGGAAAGTGGCAGTTGTCAATGATGAAATTTAATGCCGGGGCAAAATAGATTACTGAAAATGAGCTCATATCGTGCTTCATTTCCATTGAAGTACTGAAAGGATTTAGATGAATACCCCGACTTACAGTGGTGCAACAGTTTTTATCTTCGGCGCTGCAGCAGGATTTTGCTTTTTTGTGTCTGGCTTTTTTTGAGCAGCACTCATGATGTTTGTGCCTGGAGCAATTTTGCTTTTCGGCGGAAGTTTCGCTTGTATTGTTATTTGCTTTAGCCTGATGCTTAAGGCAACTGGCACTCAATTGATTAATTGTTGTAGCCGATTCGCCGGTAATCTTACATTCGGTGCGGGTTATAGCATATCCAACAGTACCTGTAAGAATCTGAATCATCAGAATCAGGGATATCAGTCTGTATGGAATTGAAAACTTTCGCATAGGTTTGGTAATCAAACGTAATTTTCAAAACAAAAGTACAAATTTATTTTTTTGGATGCAAATTGTATGTAAGATTGTGTAGGTTGGGTTTTTAACATGAAACTACTCACGGATTTAGCGGTGCCGTGCTTTCTTGATTATCGTCCGAACTTTCGCTTAAACTCGAAGGTTTGGCCCAGATATACCCGGCGTACTTGTTCATCGGCTGCCAGTTCTTCTGCAGTGCCTTGTTTCAAAATACTTCCTTCAAATAACAGGTAAGCGCGGTCGGTTATTGAAAGGGTTTCTTGCACGTTATGGTCTGTAATTAAAACCCCTATGTTTTTGTCTTTCAGTTGTGCAACGATAGTTTGAATATCTTCAACCGCAATGGGGTCTACTCCGGCAAAGGGTTCGTCCAAAAGAATAAACTGCGGGTTTGTGGCCAAAGCCCGTGCAATTTCGGTACGACGTTTTTCTCCGCCCGACAGTTTCATGCCCGGATTTTTTCTAACGTGCGTCAGGCTAAATTCTTCCAGCAATGATTCCAATTTTTCCTTACGTTCCTTTTTTTTCAATTTGGTCATTTCCAGAATGGCCATTATATTGTCTTCAACCGAGAGCTTTCTAAAAACGCTGATTTCCTGTGGCAGGTAGCCAATGCCGTGCTGGGCACGTTTGTACATTGGCCAGTACGTAATGTCTTTATCATTAAGAAAAACGCGACCTGAGTCGGGTTTTACTAACCCAACAATCATATAGAAACTTGTGGTTTTCCCGGCGCCGTTGGGTCCCATCAGTCCTACAATTTCGCCCTGATTAACCTCAACACAAACTCCTTTTACAACCTGCCGGCCTTTGTATGTCTTTGCTATGTCTTCTGTTCTTAATTTCATGGTATTGCTAGGGTGTTTTAAGCACCTGTATGGTCATTAAAAGTCAACGTCCAGCATAAACCGGATACCAAAACGGTAAATATCGGGATTATCAAGGTATGTAATCCGCCACAAAGCGTCAATTCTAAGGAATTTAAATATGTTTTCGATACCCACACCTATTTCCATATAGGGTTTTGCCTTTAAGTTAAACATATTTGGCAGTAATTGCAATTCTTGCAGATGCTTGGTATCAAGGCTTCCGTAAACAGCGTTAAAGTGGGCTACTTCTCTCCATTTCAGTTTGCGCATCAGTGGAATTTTATTAAGAAACAGTCCGTCAAAATGGTGTGTTATCATAACTGAAGCGTATTGGTCGCTCACAAATTCAAAGAAATTCATAGTATTGAAGGCACGTGTATCCAGATAGTAGCTTTGATTGCCGCTATGAATAAAGAGCAATGGGTAGGGTAGCGAGCCCCATAATTTGCCACCCTCCAGGGTATAGCGCGTCCAACCCCAAATGCCTGCCGAATACCATTGCGTAATATTAACAATGGCTTTGCGATAGTTGTATTCACCCTGCCACAAATCTTTTACTCCAAATGTATATTGCAGCGACACCTCAGGATACCTGGTTCCCAGAGACACACGGCTGAATTCACCTTCAATAAACTTTTCCTTATAGGCAAACCGTGAATAAATAATAAATTCGCTGATAGTAAGGTGGTCTACATTGCTGCTTTGTCCTGTCTCGTCAATTTTAAGGTACTCAAGTACACCTTTGGGCTGCATCATGCGACGCCTGAACATTACCTGAGTATTAAAACCACTAAACCATTCTTTATTAATGTAACCCTTGTATTCGTCAATTAAAGTTAGTTTATTGTTGGGCACACGTTGCAATGCTGCTGCCAGAGCGAAATCTTCGCGGAAGGCATTACTGCTGCGCCCCAGTTGTTCCAGGTCGTGCCGGTAATACATACCTAGCTCCAATCTTGGTTTTTTTGTAACCAACCAGCGGTAGCCTCCTGAATATTTAAAATAATTGTCGCGTGTTCCGTATGCCACATAACCTGATAGTTCAAAAAACTTACTGAAAGCATTACTGGTTCTTCCTCCCAGCCTGAAGCGATGTCCCTCAACGGCATTAAAGGAATACATAGAACCGTATGGACCAATTTCCACAGGTCCCCATACTTTATATCCGGTAATTAGAGTTGAGACTATATCGACATACGTTTTTACCTGAGGGATTTCTCCTAAAGTGTCCAGCATGAAATAAACCAAAGCTTCACTATAATTTAGTGGCTCCATTCTGATACTGTCCCAGTACTCTTTAGATTTTTCGTTGGCATCGTCAAGGACATGAACATTCTCTGCACCGTAAAAGATGTCAGGATTTATTATGGTGTCAATAACAAAATGGTCGTAAAGAGTGGTTTTTCTACCATAAAAACCCATAGTTTTGTTGCTGACGTAGATATCTGCAAATAGCTCGTCACGGGTTATCATCCACACCTCTTTTTCAACTTCATTATACTCTTGTTTCACCCGTAATTCGTTAATGAAGTTGATGTTGGCTTCCTTTGAAATGGCTGCTTCAATTTTACGTATGGCAAACGTGGTATCATTTACCCAGAAATCGCCGGTAAAGGTGGGTTCCTGTTGCCTTTTGGGTACAAACATGATTTTATAACACCAGTCAGACTTTAAATACGAACTGTCAACCAAATAGTAGTTGTAATAGACACGACCGAAATCTGATATAGGACTAACGAATGACTTTCCGAATACACTGATGTTGTTCTCGTAGACGTTTACATTTTGATACATGTCGCCCAAAAATTGGGATACACTTTGGTTATCTAATCCTGAAACTTGTGAGGCATGAATGAATTCACGCTGAGTTTTTGGATTTTTTCTATAATGAAATTTACTGTATGTTTCTGAAAGAAAAACAGGAAGGTAGGGTTTGGCTTCGTTGGTGTCGATATTCTGGAAAATGAATTTAACGGGTTTGAAAACTTTGCGCTCGGTAAATTTCTCATCAATATTATTCAGGTCAAATTCAATTTTATTATAAACGTCATACGAGAATGACCTGAGTTTTTCCCTGTTGTTTACTTTTTTGTTTTTTTGAATGTTTTTAAAAATGGCAATGGCAGGGTCTTCTTTTGGTGGACGCACAACGAATTCATTTAAGCTGGCAACTGTTTCTGTCATCGGAAAATCAATGGTCTGAATTTTTTCTTTCTGTACTTTAAATTCAAGTGCAACATATCCCATCATTTCGGCCCTCAGGGTATCAACAGGATACATGGTTTCAATACTATATAACCCAGCAGTATCAGTAATTGAGGTGAACTTTGTGTTTTTAAAGAATACCTTAACATAAGGAAGCGGATCACCGGTAATTTTATCGTAAACTTTGCCACTAACTTTCGTTTTTTGAGCAATTACACTTCCTGACGCAATAAGAGCCAACAGCGAAATAATGAAGGATTGTAAAAATCTTGCGCGCATGTTTGTACTAACAGGCCATAAAATTAAAATTTTGGAACGAACATTTTTGTCTGTTTTTTTAACTTTATAGATGCCTTTATGCTAACATGTTTAAGTTTAGAGTGAATAGCGCATTAATTTTTCGTACAGAGGTCTGGCTTTCACCTCAAGAAAATGAAATTCCGGCGGTAAGGTAACCTTGGCATGTTGATAATCATTGAAGGATTCCGCCTGATGAATGGTATGATACCAGTGTTCCGCCCACAAGCCTTCAAAAGGTTTTTTTCCGGGTTTCCAGGTAAGCATTTTCATGTTGAAAGGTATATTCAGCGCTTCACAAAGTTTTTCTAGAGTATCCGTAGGTCTTTGAGTAAGGTCGGTATCCAGAATTACAATGGGTTCTATGCCTTGTTCGGCCAAATACAGAATCATTTGATATTGTACTTCATAACTTAAGTCCAGCATATCAATTGCCGGAATGTGCCGGCTGTAACTGTAAATCATGGAATCCGGTTGCTGAATTACTATGATATTCTTCATTTGGAGTAAGAAATCCCATTGTAAACCGATAATTTGATGTGCAATATTCTTGATAAACAGATATGTAGTCGGTACATGAGAGGTTAATAGGGTTTCAATTATTCGCGTTGGATTGATGTCCATATTTTCGATAATTGCACTTCTGTATACTCTTTCCTGCCCGGTGAAACCAAGGTAATATCCATGTAAAGGTTCATCAATGATGGTGCAATCTCCGCGATTGTGAAAACTATAAAGCAAAAGGGTGGTAATATCTCGCGGTCCGCCCCAGATAGCAATGCGCTGTCCGCTCATTTGATTATACTTTTGATTGCAGTTTTAGAAGCGTTTAAACCCCCATGCGTTGGTAAATGTTGCGTTTCTGCACTTTTTATTATTGTGCAACAAAAACATAGGTAATGCTTCCCGATTGTTTTTTCGGTTTGGTTTCGTCCCGGTTGAATTTTTCCTTTTTAGCGTAGTCAAGTGCATAGCTGTAAAGACAGGAGTTGCCTGAGCTTGCAGCTTGATCTACACTGAGTTCAATGATTTCTCCAATGGGGTTTACATTTATGGTTACAACAACGGTTCCCCCCTGCAGGCAGTTCCAAGCAGGTGCCCGCAACATATTTCTGGGCTTTCTGCCGGGAAGATTGTATGAAACAGTAGCTGTTCCTCCATATGCATTGCCGCTATTACCAGATTTGGAATTTGAATTCTCGCCCTGTGACTTGACACTTTCAGAAGATGTGCTTTTGTCATCGGGAATTTCTTTCAGTGTTTTGCCGTCTGCCCGTCTTCCCGCTATTACATCCTTTTCAATATTCTTAAGATTCGATTCTATTTCTTTGTCAACTTCATCCTTGTTCCAAACTGAGTATTCTTCCATGTCGCGCTCACGGTTGTCATTCTCATCCACAATGGCGTTCTTTACATCAGATGGATTATTGTTTTTCGGTGAATCCGGGTTTTCTTCCTGTATTATCTGTTCCTCCTGAACTAAAAAATCTTCATCCATTGTTATTTCAACTTCACGGGCAGGGACTTTATAAGATTTGACTACCTGAGGGACCTCCAATCCGAAAGCAATAAAAAATATAAGCAAAAGCCCGTGCACCAGTATGGTACCTACAGTTCCGAGATATGCTGTTGTAAAGTATTTAAGCACTGTATTTTTTGTAGTTCAGTTGTTCAACTTTAAATAAAAATGTTATCTTTTTCGATTCTTTTTGCGTAAGAGTTTCGAAATTTCGGAAAATATCCGCATATTCGCAACTGCCATTGTAAAGAAAAAGCTGAAAGTAATTAGTTATGAGGATTTTACAAAAACCCATCAAAGCCCGTAAGGGTCAACAAATTGAAGTGACGTTCTCGCGCCCCACTCATGTGAAGTTGTTAAGCGCTGCTGAGTATAAAAAATATCAGCGGGGTAAAACTCATAAATATTTTGGAGGCTGGCAGGAAACTTCACCTGTGGTATTTGAAGTGCCCGGTGATGGAATCTGGCACGCAGTGATTGAAAAAGGAAACTTTAGCAGCCCCGTGGAGGTTACTGGAAATGCAGTTCTAAGCAATTCAAATCAGCCCTTGGCAAGTGGCAGAGTACCAAAGCCGATAATTGCTGCTATTCCCGACGAAGGTCCAACACCGGCTATTTCATCAGAAAGCGAAGCAGATCATTCATCTTCAGACGAATAATTCCCGGTATTTGATTTATTATGTCGGTTTTTTCCGGCTTTGTGCTGAGTTTAATTATAAGATTTAAGGACTTGAAGTTTTCGCGAATTCTGGTAAGCAGGCGATTTTTTTTGCTTTTTTTTACCAGTAGACGATTTAATGCAATAGCCCTGTATCCTTTTGTAATTATAAAAAATGGGCAACTGGCCAACAATAAAGAATTGTTATTGCACGAAAGGATACATTTGAGGCAGCAAATTGAATTATTGATTCTTCCTTTTTACATTTTGTATTTATCCGAATTTATAATTCGTTTCCTGTTTACGTTTAATGCGGCATGGGCCTATCGTAACCTTTCATTTGAAAGGGAAGCCTATCGGAATATGAATAACCATGATTATTTTAAAGACAGGAAATTTTGGGCGTGGCTGAGGTACTTTTAAGGATTTGTTTCCATGAAAAGTTATTGTACCTTGTGGCCATAAAATTTTCGAATGTCAGTTTTCAGGGTTTACAGAAGCAGTGCCGGCAGTGGCAAAACATTTAACCTGGTTAGGGAATATCTTATCCTGTGTTTGGCATCTGAAGTTCCATCTTATTCACGGTATATTTTAGCGCTGACCTTTACCAATAAGGCAGCCGATGAGATGAAATCAAGGATTTTAAAAGCTCTTGAAGAATTGTCGTCTGATGCATCTCAATGTAAATACACCCGGGAATTGGTTGCTGCGACCGGGTTGTCGGCTGATGAGCTGACCGCGAGAGCTGATACTTCATTGAAGTATATACTTCATCATTACAGCGAGTTTTCTGTTGGAACCATTGATCGGTTTATTTACCGGATGATACGTACATTCAGCCGCGACCTGCAGCTGGATGGCGAAGCCGCGGTAGAAATGGATGTCCAGGCACTTATTGAGCGCTGTGTAAGTCTTGTGTTGTCTCGCGCTGGTGAAGATGAGGTTATTACGCGGTCGTTAAGGGAATTGGCCCTGTATAAGATAGCGGAAGACAAAGGCTACAAGGTTGACAGCGATTTGGAGTCTTTGATGATAAAGATGCGGAGTGAAAAAAACCGAAGACCGGCAGCACAACTCATGCAAGTTCCTTTTGAGACTTTGAATGCCATAATTTTAGGAATGAAATCCCGAAAGCAACACATGGTTGCTGAGATTAAAGAGGCAGCACAGGATTGTTTTAATCAATTAAGGGCTTGTGGCAATGTTGACGATTATTCAAATCGTTCAAGGGGTATATATGGTTTTGTTGAAAAAATACAAAAGGGGTATTTTAGTTACGATTCAGTGTTACCCGATATTAATGGAAATGCCATAAAATCAGTTCAAAACGGGGTGTTGTACTCTTCTGACGTTGATAAACCGGTTAAAGAAAGAATATTAAGCAATACCGATGTTATATGTGTACTGTTTAATAAGCTTGTCAACGCGATAGAAAAGAATAGAAAAGAGTTTGCCTTTATATCTCTTACCATGCCGCATGTTTATACTTTGTCTTTGTTGCGGTCCATGGAAGAAGCCATGAAAGAAATAACGCTAAGAGAGCAATTATTACCCATTACAGAGTTCAATGCCTTGATTTCGGACGTAATACAAAATGAGCCAGTTCCTTTTATATATGAGAGACTTGGAGAACGTTACAAACACTTTATGCTTGATGAGTTTCAGGATACTTCAGTGATGCAATGGCAAAATATGTTGCCTTTGGTTGCAAATGCACTTTCTGAAGGAGGAACGGCTCTTCTTTTTGGAGACACAAAACAGGCAATCTACCGTTGGAGAAATGGAGAGGCACGTCAGTTTGCGGCGATGCCCAATCTATATCCGCCAACATCAAATACGGCTCTTACTGAACATGCATCTGTGCTGAAACAGTATTTTGTTGAACAGCCACTTAATGCAAACTTTAGGTCGTATCCCATAATTGTTGAATTCAACAATGCGCTATTTTCCGATTTGCTTCAGGATTTTGAGGTACTGGCCGAAATGGGGTATCAAAAGGAAAATGTAGTACAAAGGGTGGCGTCAGGCCAAACTGGAGGTTATGTGTTTATTAAAGAAGCAAATGCCGGTTTGACGGAAACTGAACGTTTTGCCTGGTGTAAAGGGCAAATTGACGATTGCGTTCAAAGAGGATATGCTTTCAATGATATTGTAATACTGGTAAGAAATAACGGAATCGGTACTGAATTGGCTGCACAATTGGTTTCCCAAAATATACCGGTGGTGTCTGAAGAGTGTCTTTCACTTACCTCATCTACGGCCATGCATGCAATTATGGCACTGGTTACCTGGTTGAATGATATTCCTGTTGAAGTTAAGGGTTTGTACCTGCACATGCATTTGTTTGGCAGCCATAGCCTGAACGCCCCGCATACCTTTATAATGCAACGGGAACTACAGGGAACCGGACGCCTTTACAAAAGTAGGTTCGATGTTCCACAAATGCTCATCACAGCCGGATTACCATCACAAAAGGAAATTTATTCCGCACCTTCAGTGAATGGGCTTATAATGAAGTGCGCACGCGAACTAAAGATAGATATTTCAAATCCATACCTTCAAACTTTAATGGACCAGGTTCATAGTTTGTCGCAGCAATTTGGATTTCAGATTATCGATTTGCTTAAATGGTGGGATGAAAAGGCGGTGGATGTTAGTGTAGGCGCAGCAGGAAATTCAAATGCAATCAGAATTATGACCATCCATAAGTCGAAAGGACTTGAATTTCCCGTAGTTTTAATGCCAAGTTTAGACTGGCCGCTTGAACCTCAACAAGATTATATCTGGGTTCCGGCCACATATGTACCAAATTCACCCTTAGACGAACTTTTGGCAATGAAGTCGTCTGTAATGCTTCAGGCTGGATTTGATGACCTGAAAACAGAAGAGGATGACAGCGTTTTTACAGATAACATTAATCTATTGTATGTGGCCTTCACACGGGCAGTTAGAGAATTACGGGGTATGATGGTTCCTCCGGTAAAGGAAAATCACAAACGAATTCATACCACATTGCGTCAACAATTGCAAAAATTAGAGGGTTGGAATGCCACTGAAAAATATTTTGAAAAGGGTATGCCTTTGTTGCATCATCAGGTTCAGGTAGAAACAATTCATAATGCCGCAGATGACAAAGAACAATGGGATGATGCTTTTGCTGAAGTCAGCTTTCTTTCCCCTGTTATTTCCACCCGGCGAAGGCTGGGCGATTTAATTCATAAAGTAATGAGCATGTCGGTTCATAAGGAAGATCTTATTGAGGTGCTTGAAAATTATTCTGTTAAATTCAATTTCGATTCTGAAATATTGGAAGCCGCCCGCATTCAGCTGGAAGGTTTACTGAAACAATGTGAATGGCTGGATGAAATATACCCCCAAGCCGGGTGGAAAATGTTAAATGAAAAAAGCATTGTTGCTCAAAATGGAAGTGTATTACGGCCCGACCGCATTCTGGTGAAAAACAACGAAGCAATAGTAGTTGATTTTAAAACAGGAGCGGAAAATCGCAACGAGTATTCATTGCAAATGAAACTTTACGCCGATGCACTCAGTAATATGGGCTTTTTAAATATCAGCCTGAAGCTGGTATATACTGAACAGTTAAAGATAGAGGAGGTGCCTTATGTATGAACAACTTCGCGAAACGGACAATCAAAAACTGTATGTTACATACTTATTGTGTTTGTGTTGCATTGCCGTAACCGGCGCTTCAATAGCTTTTCCAAATTTACAAAGTGTTTACGGCGGCTTTGAGGAAGCTACATATTTCGATTCGTTCTCATTTGTTTTTTATCATGGTTTTGACGATGGCAGCGCATTAATACACCTTGCTGCAAATCTGGGTTTGCTGATAATGCTGGGTGGTTTTGTTGAGAAATGTTCCGGTAGAGCAGTTTTTCTTTTTCTGGCGGTAATGTTCGTTATTACAAATGGTTTAACACTTCGGTTTCTCAGTTCCAATGGTATTTATCATGTGGCAGCAACCGGCTTTGTGTGGTTTCTGCTTCCAACAGTTCAATATATACTTATAGAAAGTCGTCGCTTAAAAACACGGGTGGTGTATGAGGATTACTTCAGGTTTATCAGAGGTACAGCGTATTTTGCTGCTATTGTTCCACCTTTGATTTTTGTTTTTGTCCAGTTTATTATAAGAGGCGACATTACCTATAAGGAAGCAATCATTCAGGGACTTGTGCCCTTTGTGGTTGCATATGTATTTGGATTTATTTTTATGATGTTAATAAAGAACAGCATAAGAAGTCGCTTGAAACTGTTTGTAAAGAAAAAGAAATTCGGTTCGGGAAAATACGATAAAATGGCAGGATATATTCTGTTTGGTTTTCCGCTGTACCTTATTATTGTTTTTCTTCAATGAGTCAGCAAGTTTTTATACAAGAACTGCAGAACATTCAGCCATTAGTAATTTTTGAATTGTTCCGGCTGCGCAGCGAAGTGTTTGTTGTTGAACAGCAATGCGTGTACCAGGATCTGGATGAAGACGATTTGCGGGCGTTTCATGGATGGATGATACAAGACGAAATGGTTGTGGCCTGTTTGCGGATTTTAAAGCGCGATGATGGTTTTAAAATTGGCAGATTGGTGGTGCATAGTCAATACAGGAATGCGGGACTGGCCAGGAAAATGATGCTTGAGGCTCACCAATGGATTCAAAGTAGGATGAGTTCCAGAACAAAGTTGTTGATATCAGCGCAAACATATTTAGTAACTTTTTATTCCTCTTTGGGTTATCACGTTAACGGAAATTACTACCTTGAGGATGGAATTCCTCATGCAGACATGGAACAGAATCTTACAAAAATTGTTAAATAAGCAATGATGAATAATACACAACGCATGGCCTGGGTACTACTGATGGCTGCAGCAAGTGCCTGTACTCCAAAAGTTATTGTTGAACAACCGGATACGCAAACTTCATCATCAGTGCCTGGCGTCGACTGGAATTATATGGATCATTCGGTACTGCCGGCACAGGATTTCTATCAATTTGCAAATGGCAACTGGATTAAGAACAATCCGGTTCCCGAGTCTGACTCGAGATATGGAAGTTTTAATGAAGTTCAGGATAATAACAATAAGCTTTTGAAGGAAATTCTGGAAGATGCTGCAACAAAAGATTATCCTGAGCAAGATGTCCGGTCTTTGCTGGGTGCGTTTTACAAGAGCTACATGGATACTGTGGGCAGGAAATCAGTAGCTTATGCAAGCATCAATGAATTTTTCCGTCAGAATGCAAAATGTGGCGAACGCGATGCTTTATCGCTGCTTTTAGGTTATTTGCATAAAGCGGATTATAGTGCATTGTTTTCCATGGGTGTTGAACAGGATTTAAAAGTAAATACCCGGTATGCATTGTATTTTGGTCAGCCCGATATGGGGTTACCCAATAAGGATTATTACACTAAGGAAGATGAACACTCTGCAGAGATTCGTACTAAATATAAGATTCAAATTCAGGAGTGTATGCAATTGACGGGCTTAAAAGTGAGCGGAGAAGAAGTTCTTGCCTATGAATCGGAATTGATGTCTAAAGCCATGAGTCCGGTAGAACTCAGGGATTACACAGCACAATACAACAAGTATACGATTACTGATTTTGAGAAAATGATACCCGGTATTAACTGGGATTTATACTTTAAGGAATTAGGTATTCAAAAACCAGATACCGTGATTGTTTCGCAGCCTGCATATATGAAGAACATGAATGAAATGCTTCAGAACCGTGATTTGAGGCTGGTGCAATATCTGAACTGGACTGTATTGCGAAATTCTGTGGGATACCTGTCACCAGAGTTGGAGAGATTACATTTTTCGTTTTATTCCAAAGAGTTGCGAGGGCAGAAAAAAATGAAAGAAGATTGGAAAAGAGCTATAGAATTAATTAATCAATCTGTGCTGAATGAAGCTTTGGGCCGCGCATTCGTTGAGAGAGCATTTCCTGAAGACTCCAAGAAAAAGGTTGAATCTATGATTTCTGACCTGCTGATTGCCTTTAAAGACCGGCTCAATAAACTGGAATGGATGAGTGAAGGCACACGACAGGCAGCCCTGCGCAAACTGGGGTCATTTACCACAAAAATTGGGTATCCGGAGCAATGGCAAGATTACTCCGCTTTGAAATTTGAAATAAACGACCTTTTGGACATGCGCATCAGATGTGCTAATTTCAAG
Source organism: uncultured Weeksellaceae bacterium (assembly GCA_964508605.1). Classification (GTDB taxonomy): domain Bacteria; phylum Bacteroidota; class Bacteroidia; order Flavobacteriales_D; family CAZDUI01; genus CAZDUI01. The sequence goes on from CAZDUI010000002.1 coordinate 77,036, forward strand.
TTAGCTATAGAGTTACAAAGACTCAAGAGTCCCATTGACAAAAGTTTATGGGAGATGCCTCCGCATATTGTAAATGCGTACTATAATCCGTTGCTGAACGAAATTGTGTTTCCGGCAGGTATTCTGCAACCGCCGTTTTTCAACCCCAAAGCAGAAGATGCAGTGAATTATGCCCGCATGGGTGCTGTAATTGGGCATGAACTTACCCATGGCTTTGACGATCAGGGGGCACAATTTACTGCCGATGGATTATTCCAAAACTGGTGGCAGGAACAAGATATGATTCAGTTTCAGAGTAGAACGCAGAGACTGGTTAATCAGTATAATCGGTTTCAGCCTGTTCCCGGTGTGTTTGTAAACGGTAAATTAACATTGGGTGAAAACATTGCAGATTTTGGAGGACTCACTGTTGCATATTACGCATTTCAGCGGAGTCAGCAGGGAAAGACCGTTCAAAAAGTAAACGGGTTTACACCCGAACAAAGATTTTTTATAGCCTTTGCTCAAATATGGAAATCGAATGCTACAGAGCAATATCTGAGACACCAGGTACAGTCGGACCCGCATTCTCCCCCGAAGTACAGAGTAAATGGAACCTTGAGTAATATGCCTGAGTTTTTCAGGGCATTTAATATCAAAGACGGCGATGCAATGCGGCAGCCTGAAGAGGAAATATCTGTAATATGGTAAACGAGTTTGAAAGTGAATTTATAAAACCGGATGATATAACGGATAATCCGGGAACACTTGAATATCCTCATCACAGGGGCAGCGCTGTGGTTAAACCGGAAGACAAAGGTAAGATTGTCGGAAGGGCTATCAATGCCATGGAGCATCAAACGGACATTCAGTTGGCTCAAATAAAACAGCAAATGGAATTGCTTGCTGGTCAGGTAAAGTCAATAATGACGCGGAAGGAAATTTCTTTGCGGATTTATCAAAGTGAAATGCGTTTTGAACCATTGATTAATCATGTATATTATTTGTATTCAAAAAGTGTTGATGGGGAGATGACGTTTCAGTTAAGTATGGTACCACCTGAACAATAGGGAAGAAGCGGAACGACTCTCGCTTATCAGGCAACAGTTAAGTTACTTGCCGACCATACGTGGGAAGTATTGCACCAGTCGGTTGATTTATTTTAAAGTAAGACCGTTCCTTCCTCATTAAAATTCTTCAAATTCACTTTTCGTAATAGAGGTGTAAAAGCCGCTAGCACATTGAAATGCGTCAGAAATTAGCAATAGGTTGTTGTAATTCCAACCGTGAATTATGTATTCAGTTCTTAGTGTGCCAAACCTTTGTTTTTCTACCATTTCATTCATTGATAGAATTTTAAAAACAGAAGTTCCGGTTGTATTTTTGCGGAAGGCAGGGAACTCTTTTTCTATCATTTTGTTATATTTGAAACATTGCAAAGATATGTTGAAAGAAATAATAGAAAAAGCTCAAAATGCCTTGAATGAAGGGAATTATTCTGAAGCTGTAAATTTTTATACGCATGCTATTGAACTTGATAAAGGGAATCCTGTTTTGTATTCAGAACGCGGCGTAGCCTATTTTCATTTAAAACAAAATGTTCTTGCTTTGGCGGATATGGATTACAGTCTTGCTTTAGAGCCGGAATATGGATACCGGTATTCAAGCCGGGCATACATTAAAGAAGCCATGGGTGATACAAAAGGAGCCATTGAAGATTATCAAATGGCAGTAGCACTGGAACCCGATGATGGAATTGCATATAACAATCTGGGGTTACTTCAGGAAAAACTTGGGTTCATGGCTCAGGCAAAACAAAATTTTTCCAAAGCAGATAGCTTGGGTTTACCTGTTACACCTGATGTTGAAAATAAAAATGTAAATCAAGAATCTAATATGCAGGTTACTGAAGGTGGCGTGATCAAAAATCTACTTACCCATAGAAAATCTCTCAAGGAATTCATACGGTTTGTTCGCCACGGGTTCCGGTTGAAATAAATTGCCAAATTTTTCAGTAATGTGTTATTAATGTGTGGGTAACATTTTGGCAAAAAAGTAACATTACTTTAATTATTGAGAAACAGTGTATTATTAAAAAGCCTTTTACTTTGGGGGCATGGAAACACAAACTCAGGAATTAAATCAGTTGCGCCTTGATGCTACCCATTTAAGTCCACGAATCTATTTTGATTTACCCAAAGGTATTATAAAGATTACCGGCAGGGCCGTAGATACACCCATGGAAGAAAAATTTGATGTACTCATCAGTTGGGTAGAATTGTATTGCAGAGTACCCAATAAAACGACCAGGGTAGATATTGAACTTGATGTATTTACAGATTATTCATTAAAATATATTCATCAGATACTTTTTCTACTGGTGCGCATTCATGAAATTCAAAAGACACGACTTACTGTATTCTGGTTTATAGATACTGCCAGTAAAACGCAGTATTCTCAAATTGAAGAAATTGAATCTAAGCTTGAATTCAAAATTTACAAACTTTCGCCACTGCTTACCTGAAGCGTTGTTGGAAGTTTTTAAATGTTTTTAAAATACTTGCGGGCACTTTCTCTACGGTGGGGACACCCTGGCCAGCAGCATGGTTTTTTCTTTCCTTGCTTAAGGTCTTCAGTCATGCGCACTAAGTGATGCAACCGGGTTTCCTCTTTTTTTACAATCGTTATCCAGCATATCCACTCGTTCCTTTGAATGGGGGTAAGCGCGTTCCATTTTAGAATCAGGTCGGCATCAGCACAAACTGCTTTTTCAATTTCTTTAGTAATTTTATGAAAAATTCCATGTGCAAGTAAAGTTTCTTCAGGAATTGAGGAATTGATTTTCTGTTGCATTATGTACATAATAATTACTGGAGGACAAATTTACAAATTAGTTTCAGATGAATTCTTTGCTATTTAGGGCAACGATTAATAGCATGCTAAGTATGGAATTCAGTTGCGATTCATTACCCGATTAATATGATCATGATTACATCTGCAAGGATAAGATAATCTTTTAAATGATTATATTCGGCCGTGAAACATGCATTTTTACATCATTTGGCTTCTCATCTTTTGAAGACCCACCAGGACGTTGAATCTCATCATATCATTCTTCCCGGAAACCGCGCTGCCGACACATTCAGGCACATTCTTGCCGAAAAAATGGGTAATAAGGGGTTTCTTCCCGAAATAACAACTATTGACGATTGGGTAAACTCTTTACATCCTTATCGGAAAACAGACCCTGTTGAAGAACAGTTGGCGATGTTTAGTGCTATTTCAGGTGTGGATAGTGATGTTCGTTTTCAGGACTTTATTACATGGGCTCAGCAACTTCAGGATGACTTTAATGATGTACTGTTAAGTATGCATAGTGCAGAACAGGTCTTTTTAAATCTGGCCAATGTTAAAGAATTGGAAAACTGGGATTTGGACTCCTGGAGCTATTCTCACAACATTCAAGAGGGTGAGCGCCAGACTGCGTTTAAGACTTTTTGGAATAAATTGTCAGGATATTTTCAGGCCTATATAGATTATTGTAACTCTAATTCATGTGCTTCAAGGGCAATGCAATATCACCAGATAGCAAAACATCCTGAAAGGTATATTCATTTTTCAGATACAAAATTTCATTTTGCGGGTTTTGGTATGCAAAGTGAGGCCGAACATCGCATCATAAGCTGGTTGTCAAAGTCTGATAGGGCATTCATTTATAGGGATTCCGATCCTTTTTATATGTCTGCGGAACATGAAGGAGGCAATGCTTTGCGAAGAAGTATTGCTGCGCTGGGTACTGGTGTGCGGTTAGAAGAAGGTAGCAGCTGGACAGATATAGCAAGAGAAATAAACCTTGTGGGTGTACAAGGTTATTTTTTACAATGTAGCGCAGCTGCCGAGATTTTGCGAGCGTTGCCTGTAAATGCATTGTCTGATACTTTGCTGGTTCCGGCTGATGAGTCTTTGGTGCCGCAATTATTGCATTTGCTGCCCCGGCTAAACTTACCTTATAACGTTACTATGGGCTTTCCTATGAAAGCTACTTCTGAAGGTTCAGTTATTCAGTTGTTTTCTAAGATACTTGAAACTTCTTTACAAAGAAGTGACCGGATTTTGTATTATACCGGAGATTTGGCAGCTTTTTTCGCGCACCCGGCCATTAAACCTATCTTCGACAAAGAATCTCAATTTTATCTTCAAACGAACAGTTATCTGCCTGATAATATATTACAAAAGAAATTGCCTCAGGAATTTCATTTTATGCTTTGTAAACCCCAAACAGGTACTGAATATTGCAAAGTAATGCTTCAGTTTATTGAAGAAATGCGCAAGTACAATGAATCAGCCGGTTATTATTTGCTACAACAGGCATTGATTGAAATACAACTTGTTTTACAAAGGTATCCGCATGCCGATTTTGTTGCTTATGCAGCAACTATTTTCCGAAAAAGAATTTCAAGTTTACAGCTCGCAATTCAGGGAGATGCCGGTTCAGGTGTCCAGGTGATGGGTATGCTGGAATGCCGGTTGCTAAATTATAACAATATTATAATTCTGTCTGTTAATGAAGGAGTTTTACCGGGAAAGCCAAGACAAACGGGATTTATCCCGTATGACCTTAGACGATATTTTGGTTTACCTGTAAGGGCAGAGCAAGAGAGTTTATACGCATATAATTTTTACCGTTTACTTCAGTGCAGCACTAAAGTTTGGCTTGTATATAACAGTGCAGTAACCGATAACCTGAACATTGGGGAAGAAAGCCGGTATATTAAACAGTTACAACACGACCTTAAAAGCAAAGGAAATACAAAATTTATTCTTCATCAAAAAGTGAGGAAAATACCGGTTATGACAAGCCAAACCTGGCAAGTTGATAAAGATGAAAATGTAATGAATCAATTGCAGATACTCTCAAAATCTGGTTTATCGGCATCTGCATTAAGTGCGTATATCAATTGTCCTTTGAATTTTTACCATAGATATGTACTGGGTCTGGAACAGGAAAAACCTGAAGGTGAAATTACTGATGACCGGTTTGGTAATCTGGTTCATAAAACGCTTGAGGGTTTATATAATCCCTTTATAGGAAAGGAAATAGAAAGCAAACATCTTGAACAAATGGTCTCTCTGGCACCTGAAATGATGGTTTCTGCCTTTCGCCAATTGCTGAATATTGAAAACCCGTCCAAAGGCAAGACTTTAATCCATTACGAAATGGCGTTGAAATTTGTAGAGCGTGCTCTATGGCTCGATCGAAAGGAACTTCAACAAAATGGTAATTATCAGCTTATTGGAAATGAGAATAAAATAAGTTACCAGCACAATTTTGTACTTACCAGTGGTTCAGAATATAGCATTTTGTTGAAGGGAACGGTTGACAGAGTTGATAAAAGAAACGGCGTAGTGAGATTGGTTGATTACAAAACAGGAAAAGTAAACCCTGAGGATCTTAAAATTAATAATCGACAGTTGATGTTTACCTCAATGGATAAACAAAAACAGCTGCAGTTGATGCTTTATGAATTTATTGTTCTCAAATCGGAGATGTGTTCCAAAGTTTGCAGCGCTATCTTTCCGTTGAAAGCTATCAAGCATGGTGTTTTATTACTTCAGGATGGCGATAAAATTGTGTTTGAAGAAAAGGACATGCCAAATTTCGTTGAAAATTTAGATAGTTTGTTACAGGAGATTTTTAATCCTGAAATTCCTTTTGTAAAGAATCAATTTGCAAAATGGGATGGATACGTTTGATGGAAAGCTGTATAGACATGGCCACTCAATAAATATAACTCGAATATCTAATCAAACGACCTGATTTTTTATTTCATCAAATGAGTGGTTTCTAAAGCATTTTAAACCAATGATTTATTGTTCTTGTAGATTTCTCGCGTTTAAAAATGTTTTGTAGAAAGTACAACAATAAGATATTTTGTGTTTTTTCGCTTCAAATTTCACTTTAACAAACTATGGAATTAAAGCGCGTACTTATTAAATACGAGAATCTTTCGCACGAATTGAAGGAAGCCATCAACGAGAAATTCCCTTTTGGGGTTGACGATTTTTTGATGAAGGTTCCCAAGGGTAAGAACGATTTTTTCTACGCATTTACATTCGACCATGGTGATACCCGTTATATGGTTAAGGTTAGTGAAGGCACTGTTATGTTGTCTGACGAGATGTTGGAAGAAGAAGAAATTCTTGACGTAGAGGAGTCGGTGATTCCGGAGCTGGAAGGTATGGACGATGAGGAAGAAGAAGACGACCGCGACCGTGATGATGATGCGGGTGATGATGATGACGACGATGACGACGATGATGCGGGTGATGAAGAATCAGAGGACGATGATGAAGATTAATTCCTTTTGACCCGGGAAATTAAGTAAACAACAAGAATTTTTACTGTTTGCGAAAGAAGTTGTTCTGAAAAGGTTAGAAGGTATTCCTTACCAATTCAGCACCCAGCTAAATATCAGTGGAGCTACAATGGTAGCATCCGATTCAACTATGAATTTTGGAGTATTTATATCAAGTTTACCCCATGTAATTTTTTCGTTAGGTACTGCACCGGAGTACGAACCATAGCTTGTGGTAGAATCACTGATTTGGCAGAAGTAACTCCAGAACGGTATTTCCGTCATTTCCATGTCCTGGTAAAGCATTGGAACGACGCAGATTGGAAAATCTCCGGCAATACCACCACCAATCTGAAAAAAGCCAACACCTTTTCCTGGTGAATTTTTAACATACCAGTCTGCTAACCATTGCATATATTCAATACCCGATTTCATGCAATAAGCTTTCAGTTCATTTTTAATGCAATAACTGGCGAAAATATTGCCCATTGTGGAATCTTCCCATCCCGGTACGATAATGGGCAGATTTTTTTCAGCAGCAGCCAGCATCCAGCTGTCTTTAGGGTCGATTTCATAGTATTGTTCCAATACCCCTGAAAGCAGCATTTTGTACATATATTCGTGTGGAAAATAACGTTCGTTGTTGTCGTGCGCTTTTTTCCAAAGGGCGTGAATATGTTTTTGCAGACGGCGGAATGCTTCTTCTTCAGGAATACAGGTGTCGGTTACCCGGTTGTATCCGTTTTCCAGTAAATCCCATTCTTCCTTTGGACTCAAATCCCTGTAATTGGGCACACGTTTGTAAGAGTTGTGTGCTACAAGATTCATAATATCTTCTTCCAGATTTGCACCTGTACAACTTATTATCTGAACTTTATCCTGACGAATCATTTCAGCAAGACTTCTTCCCAATTCGGCGGTACTCATGGCGCCGGCAAGGGTTATCATCATTTTACCTCCTTCAAGTAAATGGGTTTCATACCCTTTGGCGGCATCAACCATTGCTGCGGCATTGAAGTGAAGATAATGACGTTCCATGAACGTGCTAATGGGACCTTTGCTCATTATGATTTTAGTTTTGTTTTTGGTAGTGGAAAATATAGCTCAGAATCTTGTAATATAATTTAGCAGCAACAAAATCCGGAGCCTTTAATCCTTCAATGGGTGCCAGTTCAACAATGTCAAAACCGACAATCTTTTTGTTAGTGGCAACTTCACGAATTAAGTCTATTACCTGATACCAGTTCATGCCGCCCGGTTCGGGGGTTCCTGTTGCGGGCATAATAGACGAATCAAAAGCATCCAGGTCTATAGTAAGATATACATTGTCAGTAAGTTTGCTAACCGCTTCCTTAATCCACTGATTGTTGTATGCAATCTGGTGTGCAAAGAAAACCTTACTTCTATCCATGTGCTCTTCTTCACAAATATCCATACTTCTGATACCCACCTGAACAAGATTGGTATTGTACCGTGCTTCGTGCACAGCACATGCATGATTACATGCGGTTCCATGATATTCCTTTCTTAAATCGGCGTGAGCATCTATTTGTAATACACTCAAATTACTGAAATTACGTGCATGTGCCCTAATGGCGCCAATACTTACTGAATGTTCGCCACCAAACATGCTAAAGATCTTATTTCTTCTAATGGTTTCAGTAGCACAGCGGTCAACTGCTTCAGCCATCAGGTCTGCGGTGCGGTCTTCGGTTACGGCTGGTTGAATATATACACCCTGTTTATATGGCTCTGACATGGTTTCAATATCGTACAGTTCCATATTGGCCGACGCGTCTAAAAAAGCGGTGAAGCCTTTGTCGGCGCCTTTGCCCCAGGTAGAGGTACCGTCATATGGAACGTTGACAAGATATACCGCAGCCTCAGGGGTTGCATATTCATCCGGTATTCCGGCGTAATTTTCATTTTCAGTCAATGTAGCCTAATATATTCAGCATACTTTCCGGTTTTTGTTCTTCAGCAAACAAATGGTAAGTAAGTTCGTTGTTCTCGTTTCTGTCAATAATTATATGCTTTGGTGCAGGAGTAAGGCAATGTTGAATTCCGCCGTAGCCTCCCAGCGACTCCTGGTATGCGCCTGTATTAAAAAAACCTAAATACTGTTTGCTTCCTGGTTTCAAACGCGGCAGATAAATGGCGTTACTGTGTTGTTCACTGTTATAGTAATCGTCGCTGTCACAGGTAAGCCCTCCTAAAAATACGCGTTCATAAGGTTCGTCCCAATTGTTTACAGCCAGCATTACAAAGCGCTTGTTAATGGCCCAGGAATCAGGGAGGGTGGTCATGAAGGACGAATCTATCATATTCCATTTCTCTCTGTCGTTTTGTTTTTTCTGGTCAATAACCGAATAAACCACAGCACCGCTTTCACCAACGGTAAAAGACCCGAATTCCGTAAACAGATTGGGTTCTTCAACACCCTCTTCATTGCACATCGCCTTAATTTGATGCACAATTTCATCAATCATATATTCGTACTCGTAATTAAAGTTCAAAGAATTTTTTATGGGCAACCCTCCACCTATGTCAAGAGTATCCAGGGTTGGACAAACTTTCTTCAATGCACAATACACGCGAACACATTTTGCCAGCTCGCTCCAGTAATAAGCGGTATCTGTAATTCCTGTGTTGATGAAAAAATGCAGGAATTTTAGTTCAAACTGATGACTGTGTTGCAGGTGCTCTAAATAGTACGGAACAATATCCTTGTAACCAATGCCGAGCCTGGATGTGTAGAATTCAAATTTTGGAGCTTCTTCACTTGCGATTCGTATACCCACACTGCATTTTTTTCTTATGTGGCGGCTGAGGTGAAATAACTCGTTTTTATTGTCGAGAATAGGAATGGTTTTTAAATTGGTTTCGTTTACAAGCCAGGCTATGTTCTCCACATAGGCCTCAGTTTTGTATCCGTTGCAAATTATATAGGTGTCTTTGCTGATGGCGTTTTTGTCCAGAAAATGTTTTATGATGTTGATATCGAATGCAGAGGATGTTTCCAGATGAACACCATTTTTCAATACTTCTTTCAGAACGAAGGAAAAGTGCGAACTCTTGGTGCAATAACAATAACTGTAGGTACCGTTGTAGTTGCATTTAGCCATTGCATTGGCAAAAAACTGACGGGCACGTTCAATTTGTGACGAAATCTTAGGAAGGTACGAAATCTTTAGTGGAGTGCCGTACTTTTCAGCAATTTCAGTTAAAGGGATGTCGTGAAAATGTAATTGATCGTCAGCAATCCGGAATTCTTCTGTTGGAAAGTCGAAAGTTTGTTCAACCAGGTCCCTGTATCTTATTTTCACTATGTTAAATGTTAATCAACGTACACTTGCTCCAAAAGTCTCCGCCCTTTTCGGGTTATATGGTACCCGTCATAATTTGGAGATTTGCGAATGTACTCCTTTAGATATAATCTGGTAACACGTTCACCAATGTTCAGCTCGTTTAAATTTTCTGAGTCAGCCATTTTCCACATAATTTCTTTAATAGCTTTCAGGTCTATGGATTTGTGGTTCTTTACAATTTCAAGTAGTTTCATGTCTCTTTCGTCAGTCAGCATAGTTTCTTCCTCCGGTGTGGTCTTAACAATTTCTTAATATTACTAAAATGTGAAGCCGAAAGTAAATATTGCATTTGATACCGACCACAAAAATCGACAACAAAGTATCAGTTATTTTTTAACTTGCTGTTGAAAAATATTTCTATCCTTTTTCTTGCATAAGTTCATTGTTTTGAGGTTGAACAATTAACATGCATCTGGTTCATGATGAGGTAAAATGATAGTAGTATAATTTGTTGATATTGTAATTCTTAACAGATAATGACATTAAAAATTGTACAATAATTGTCAACCCAAAATGCGCTTGAATTTTGTAAAAATAAAAACCCGAAGAGACAGCTGGAAGTTAAGTAGTGTAAGCGCCTCTTCGGGTAGTTTTGCAAGGAAGAACCGGAAAGTAAATAAGGCTTAATGCCCTATATTATATGTAAGACGAAATTAATTGAAAAGGGTTGCTTTAAGATATTGTTTTTCCTTTAAACTGATAACCTATGCCTCTGATACTTAGAAAATATTTTGGGTTTCTGCTATCATCATTGAAGATTTTTCGAAATGTAACAATATGATTATCAATAGTTCTTGATGTTACTATCTCCGTATCATCCCATAGTTGATTAATTATTTGTTCACGGCTCACTGTTTCTCCTGATTTACGGGTAAGTAATTCCAGCAGACCTGCTTCCTTTCGTGAGAGCTGGTGAATCTCCTGTCCTGATTTTAAAATTTTGTGTCCCTGAAAATCTATTGTATAATCGTCGAAAGACAAGGAGTGAATGTTTATTGGAGTGTGTCCGGCTCTTTTCATAAGATTTTCGATTCTAAGAATCAGTTCTTCAAGATCAAAAGGCTTGGGTAAATAATCATCGGCACCCGAGCGCAATCCCGAAATTCTGTCACTACTTTGCCCTTTGGCCGAGATCATTAACACGGGTATTTCAGGATGCAGAGACTTTATTTTTTTACAAATTTCCATACCCGAAATAAAAGGAAGCATTACGTCTAAAATAACAATATCAAACTCTAGTTCAGAGGCTTTTCGCATGCCTTCCGACCCGTCACGGGCTAGAATGAGTTCAAACCCTTCAAGTTCCAGGTTAAACCGAAGTATTTCACGTAAATTGTCCTCATCTTCAATCAGTAATAATCGTTTGCTTGTCATACCGGTTTCGTCATCTTTTCACAAAGGTTGATAAAAAATTGAGTAAAGTATCAAAATTTCTTTCTACATTCACCCCGTTAAAATTCATACGATTTACTAACAAATAGATGCTAAATTAAATAATTAATTATGAAAAAGTTATATTCAACTTTGTTTCTTTTTGGAATTTTGGCTACTGCTTCGGCACAAACTGCTAATGAAACTCAGAATTCCACATCGGGTCCTAAAAAAATAACGGTGGCTCCGGCGCCTAAATTTAAACAGAAGTTGATGTTAAATCCTGAACTTCAGCAAAAAAAGATTGCAAAACAACAGGCCACTTCGCCTGAGAAAGCTACCCCAAAAAAGGAAGATTGATTCCTGTTCAACTCAATATAATTTAAAAACAATATGAAACGATTTTTTCGCTACCGTCTGGTACAGGTATTGCTAATTTGCTTAATAACAGGCTATCAGGTTCAAAGTGCTAATAGTCAAAGTTCGTTTGGATTTAATCTCACTCCAAAAACGGATATGATTCCCTTGTATTCATTGCAACCTTTTAACTGGAATGCAATTCAAGCGGAGGATGCCCGGAACGATAAAAACGGTCATTATCCCAGAATGGCTGTAACACAAGATGTTCAATTGGATTTACACAATAGTGGAATCTGGAAACAGCTTAGTAATGGTGACAGAATTTGGCGCATCCGTGTGAAGTCGGCAGACGCATTGGGCTTGATTTTCTCTTTTGAGAATTTATTAATCCCTCAGGGCGCATCAATATCTGTGTATAATGACGATCAAAGTGATATACTTGGACCTTTTGATGCATCTTACAGCCCCGCATCCGGTGTAATGGCTATTGGCGTTGTAAAAGGCGAAACCATTACCATAGAGTATTACGAACCATTTTCTGTTCAGGGGCAGGGTCATTTTACTATTAAGGAAGTAGGCCATGCTTACCGAATGGTTGATATTAATACGGTATCACGCGATTTTGGAGATAGCGATGCTTGTCAGGTTAACGTGAATTGTACCCCTGAAGGAACCAGCTGGCAGGATGAAAAGCGCGGAGTTGCACGCATTCTTTTGAAAGATGGAGCGAACTGGGGTTGGTGTACTGGATCTTTAGTTAATAATACAGCTGAAGATTGTTATCCTTATTTTCTTACTGCGTTTCACTGTGGAGAAACAGCAAGCGCTTCTGACCGCAGCCAATGGTTTTTTTATTTTAACTACGAGTCCAGTGGTTGTTCCAATGGATCTAATCCGGTTCCGAATCCTTATTCACCCCCTGCGGGCTCTCCTACCACCCAGGGTTGCCAGCTTGTTGCACATTCCAATGACGGCGGTGGTTCAACCGGTTCCGATTTTCAGTTATTGCATCTGAACAATTTAACAGCATCTAACATATCTACATGGAATTTATATTTTAACGGTTGGGATCGGGCCAATACTGCCGCAACAGGTGGTGTTGGAATTCATCATCCTTCCGGTGACATAAAGAAGATATCTACATACACAGGCACTTTGGTCAGCACTACCTGGGGCGGAACTCCCAATACGCATTGGCGGGTTACCTGGACTGCTACAACTAACGGTCATGGGGTAACAGAAGGGGGGTCTTCAGGGTCTCCGCTGTTCAACAATAGCGGAAGAATTGTGGGTACGCTTACCGGTGGGGGCTCTTATTGTAGTACTCCCACAGCGCCTGACAGCTATGGAAAAATGTCTTATCACTGGAATAGTAATGCTTCGCCCACCGGCGGACATTTAAGCCAGTTTTTAGATCCGTTGAGCTCAGGTGTTACAGTGCTGGATGGTACATATTCTCCATGTACTCCAACTGCACCCAACTGTGCAATTTCCGCAAGTGCAACAACAGTTAACGTAGGCCAGTCTGTTGATTTTTATGACAATAGTTCTGGTGTTCCAACCAGCTGGAGCTGGAACTTTGGAGGAGGTACTCCTGCCACATCCACAGTTCAGAATCCTACGGGTGTTGTGTATAACACGCCCGGAACTTATACCGTAACAATGACGGCAACAAATGCTTATGGTTCCTGCAATACTAGCATGACCATCACCGTGAATGCATCAACTGGCTGCGATACCGTAAACTGGTATATCCCGGGTACACTTACCTTGTATACTACTACCGGTACCGGAACCTGTACCAACAATGGATTCATTTCCGGGTGGAACAGGTATTGCGACGCGGCAAAAGTTCAGCGCTTTGACAATTACAGCCCTTATACACATGTTACAGGGGGTATTTTTTACATTTACGCAGCTCACGAAAGCGGTGCTAGTAGTACTGTAAATTTCAATGTGTACGATGAAGTTGCCGGTGAGCCGGGAAGCGTAATTGGGCAGGTAAGTGTTTCGCTTGCCGATTTGGCTACTGCAGTTCCTGCAGGCGGGGGTCTGATTACTGTTAGTTTCACAGGTCCGGTGAACGTTGGAGGTAATCCATTCTATATGGGAGTTGAAATGGTAAATTTTGATAGTGGCGATTCTCTGGCTATTGTTACGAATACAGCCGGCGATGCACCGGTAAGTGATCAAAGTTGGGAGCAATGGGATACCGGTGATTGGTATTCTATGAATGCCTCTTGGGGTGTAGATTTTGATTTCTTTATTCACCCAATGGTTACCGATTTACCTGTAACAGCGAACATGACATCACCTGGAGGTACATCCGGCTGCACAGGTACTGCATTTAGTTTTGATGGTTCAACATCGGTAAATGCTACCGGTTACGACTGGACATTAACCGGAGGTACACCTGCTGCCGGTACTGCTTCAACATTTAACAGCACCCTCTCAACAGCCGGTTCGTATACTGTTTATTTTGAAGCATATGGTGCTTGTGGTGGATATGACTTTGTAAGTCAGGCCCTCACTGTGAGTGCTAGCCCTTCCGTTACAAGTTCATCTACTCCTGAAAACTGTGGGGGTAATGATGGTACCATCACAGCTACAGCCACAGGCGGTTCAGGTTCTGGATATATGTATAGTTTGAACGGGGGTACTCCTCAGGCTTCAGGTAGTTATACCGGACTGAGCGCTGGAACATATTCAGTTAGTGTAGAAGACGGAAATGGATGTACGGCTGTTACATCGGTTACAGTTACCAACAACTCTGGTGGTGTAACGGTAACGACTTCTACGGTTGCCGATCCTTGTAATTCAGGTAATGGCTCATTAACTGCTTCTGCTACTGGCGGTACAGGTTCATATACTTATAGTATAGACGGAGTAAATTATCAGGCATCAGCAACCTTTACCGGACTGTCGGCAGGTACATATACTGTATTTGCAATGGATGGTAGTGGCTGCGCAGGTAATATAAATGCAACTATCAGCGCAAACACATATACACTGACGGTAACTGTTTCAAATACTCCTGAAAATTGTGGAGGTAGCGATGGTACAATAACTGTTAGCGCTTCGGGAGGTTCTCCGGCATATCAGTACAGTATAAATGGCGGTTCTTCGTTTCAAGGGACAGGTTCTTTCACATCCGTTTCATCGGGTACTTACAGTATTGTAGTTGAAGATCAATATGGTTGTTCAGGTACAGCTTCTACAACAGTATCTAATACGGGCGGACCTACTTTATCAGGTACTACCAATGTTAATCCCGGTTGTGCCGGTACTTCGACAGGTAGTATTACTGTAACCGCTACAGGTGCAACTCAATACAGTATCAATGGAGGAACTACTTATCAGGCGTCTAACATTTTCAACGGTTTACCAGCTGGTACCTATAATGTGGTGGCTTCTGATGGTGGCTCGTGCAATGCAACAACCACTGTAACTCTTTCAGACCCTTCTTCAGTTGTTGCGACTGCGGTTGCTACCAATGCCGGTTGTTCAACCGGAGGTAGCATTACAGCTGCCGGCAGCGGTGGAACGCCTTCTTATCAATATAGTATCGATAATGGTTCTACTTTCCAGACGTCGGCTGTGTTTAGCGGTGTTGCTGCCGGAAGTTATCAGGTTGTAGTACAAGATGCCAATGGTTGCTTGTCTGCACCATATTCAGTATCTGTTGGCGGAAGCACAGCCATAACACTTTCAATTACTCCAACAGATGAAACCTGTTCAGGTAATAATGGCTCAATTGTTATTACGGCTACCGGCGGAAACGGTGGACCATATAATTACAGCATTGATGGCGGTTCAACATCACAGTCATCCGGTAACTTTGGAGGATTGAATCAAGGTAGTTACAGCATAATGGTGAACGATGGAGCCGGTTGTACCGCAACAGGTAGCGCCAATTTATCTGATGTAGGAGCAGTGAATGGCACTCTTACGCCTTCTCAATCCATGTGCTCAGGTAATTCAGTTACTTTAACTGCAACAGGAGGGGGTACATACCTTTGGACTCCCGGAGGGCAAACTTCGGCGTCTGTTGCTGTTTCCCCTTCAACTACCACTACTTATTCGGTTACCATTGACAACGGAACATGTACTGAAATTTTGAATACAACGGTTACAGTAACCAGTACGCCAACAACTTCAGTTTCCAGCAATGTTACCATATGCAATGGTCAGAGTACTACTCTTACTGCCAGCGGAGGCGTTACTTATCAGTGGACTCCCGGCGGACAAACCACTTCATCGGTTACTGTTTCTCCATCAACCACAACTACATATCAGGTTACAGCCTATAATGGTACTTGCGCCGGCAATACTGTATCGGTGGTGGTTACGGTTAATACAGCGCCTGTTGCAGTAGCTTCTGCATCACCTCTGGTTGTGTCTTTAAGCAATGCTACAGTCAATTTCTCTAGTGCAGGCTCCACCCCAAGCGGTGTAACGTATGTATGGGATTATGCAGATGGTAATACATCTTCTACAGCAAACCCAACTTATACTTTTACTGCGGCGGGTACCTACGACGTTATCTTGATTGTTAGCAATTCAAATTGTTCAACAACCGACACGGTTACCGTTACGGTTATTGATGACACTAAAGTAGACGAGATTTCTTTGTCTGAAGCGGTAAGCGTTTATCCTAACCCCGGCAACGGTCAGTTTAACTTATCCTTTGCATTGAATCAACCGAAGAATGTAAAGGTAAAAGTTTATAATGCTATCGGTGCTCTGGTTGCTTCGAATACATATCCTAACACTTCGGTTGGAGTACATCAACTGAATTTGCAGGATGCTGCAAGCGGCATTTACTTCTTTAAAATAAGTTCAGGTGCCGAAGAAGTAACACTGAAAGTCTCTATACTCAGGTAATATCTAATTCTTTAATTTGATTGAAAGGTGCCCGTTTGGGCACCTTTTTTTGTTGTGTTGAAATATTATAACGGGAATACCGGTAAATGATATAATTTTGAGGTCTAAATTTAATATTATGAATGCACCTCAGGAATTGAAGTACACCAAAGATCACGAATGGATAAAGTTGGAAGGCAACATAGCGATGATAGGTATCACCGATTTTGCACAAAGTGAATTGGGAGACATTGTTTTTGTAGAAGTAGACACGGTGGGCCAGGCTTTGGATAAAGAAAGCGTATTTGGCACTGTAGAAGCTGTAAAAACAGTAAGCGATCTTTTTATGCCTGTTTCAGGTAAAATTATTGAATTGAATGATGCCTTGACTTCTTCGCCGGAATTGGTAAATTCTGATCCTTATGGTGAAGGTTGGATGATTAAGATAGAAGTGTCTGATTCTTCTGAAATTGCCGGACTGTTGTCTGCCGATGATTACCGCGCTCTGGTAGGATAAAATGCTTGTTCATTTTCTTTCTCCTTTTGCCTGGGCATTGTTTATTTTGCTGCTATATGGCTTGCCGGGAAATGATTTGCCCGGTTTGAAGTGGATGGATTTATTCTCTTTTGATAAATTAGCTCATGCCGGCTTTTTTGCAATTTTTGTTCACCTGCTTATTGTAGCATTTCGCAGGCAAAATAAACTGATGAAGCTGAAGTATTTTGCTATCCGGTTGTCAGTTCTAATAGGTGCTATTTATGGAGTATTTCTTGAATTTACTCAAAGCCTTCTGTTTGAACAACGAACTACAGACTGGCTGGATATGGTGGCAAATATGACGGGATGTTTATTGGGGGTGTTCATTTTTAGAATGATATACGGTAAGGAACTTTTTTTTTACGAACCGTGAACCTTTCGCTCAATCAGAAGTACAGATGAATAGTTTTAACAATAAAACATGATTTATTCGGAAAGTTATTGTATCTTGCACTAGATTTTCCGAACATGATTAAAAGGAGCATTTATTTTTATTCAATTAAAAATTGAGTTATGGAAAAGAAAAAGAATTTGAATTCAGACCTTGAAAAGTTAAGATTGCCCCTCATAGCAATGGGTTTGACCTTGTCCATCACAATTACCCTGGCTGCAGGTGAATTTACTTCATATGAAGCAAAGATTAACAAACAACTGGTTGCTGCTGCCATGAACGAAGAAGAGCAGATAATTATTCCAGAAATGGAACAAACCCCACCTCCGCCGCCACCCCAGCAAGCTCCTCCACCCCAGATTGAAGATATTGTGGAAGTAGAAGATGATGAGGTGGTAGAAGATGTCGATCTTGTAATTCAGGATACTGACGACGAAGTGGTGACATTTACACCTCCCGATAATACTGATGATGAAGTAGTGGTTGCAAAAGTTGAAATTTTTGAAATTGCTCAGGTTCAGCCGGCGTTTCCAGGCGGTGAAGAGAAACTTTATGAATTTTTAGGTAAAAACCTTAAATACCCTGCCATCGCTAAGGAGTCTAATATTCAGGGAAAGGTGTATGTTCAGTTTGTTGTATGGACCGATGGTTCAATCCGTGATGTAACCGTTCTGCGCGGAATTGGTGGGGGTTGCGACGAAGAAGCCACAAGGGTTGTTAAGATGATGCCAAACTGGACGCCCGGTGAGCAAATGGGAAAGGCAGTTGCTGTAAGGTATAGGTTGCCTATCAAGTTTACACTGAATTAAGTACTAATTATTGCATGATATTAAAGGAATCCGAAAGGATTCCTTTTTTTTTGTTCATTCAGGAAATTCCTGAGGTTCATTCTTGAAATTATATGGACAATGCTTGTGGACAATGTATTTTTCATGTGGTTGGCCTTACATAACATAGCAGTAATAACTGATTAGAATCAGTGGAATTTCGAATAATTTATTAACTCATGGCAGGCATTAATTGTTATTTTTGCGCACCGGAAAAAATAATTATTATGAAAATATTGGTTTGTATTAGTAAAGTTCCTGATACCACGTCGCGTATTGACTTTACAGACGGGAATACCAGGTTTAACGAGCAGGGTGTTCAGTATATCATTAATCCTTACGATGAATGGTATGCTTTGGTACGGGCACTTGAAATTAAAGAATCTTTAGGTGGTAGTGTTACGGTGGTGCTTGCAGGTGCCGCTGCTGATGAAGCGATCCTAAGAAAGGCGTTTGCCATAGGTGCAGACGAAGGTGTCCGCATTGATTTTGATCCCAAAGATGCAGGCTCCGTTGCGCGCGAGATATCAAATTATGCCAAGAGTCAGGGATTTGATATTGTATTCACTGGTAAAGAAACCATTGATTTTAATGGTTCACAGGTGGGTGCAATGATTGCAGAGTATCTTAATCTTCCTTATCTAAGTATGACCACAAAGTTAGATGTAAACGGTCAGGTTGTTCATGCGCATTTAGATGCAAAAGGTGGTAAACAGGTTGTTGAGGTGAATTTACCTGTAGTTGTAAGTGCAGCTAAAGGACTTGCCGAACAACGAATTCCAAATATGAGGGGAATTATGGCTGCAAGAACGAAGCCGCTACAGGTTGTTTCTCCTTTGTCGGTAGAACCTATGGTGGTGGTAGAGAGGTTTGAGTTACCCCCGGCTAAGTCGGCCTGTAAAATGATTGATCCCAACAACATGGATGAATTGGTGAGTTTATTACATAACGAAGCTAAAGTAATTTAATATGTCAGTATTAGTATTTGCAGATATTACAAAAGGAATATCCAAGGCAGCCAAAGAAGCTGTATATTATGGAAATCAGGTTGCAGGTGCCTTAGGCGTAGGATGCAATGTGGTAACTTTGGGTGATGCTTCAGGTTCTGCCGGAGAATTGGGCAAGTTTGGTGCAACTAAAGTTTTGGCCGTTCAAAAATCGGAGACGGATAATCAGCAATTAACACGGCTTGTTGTTGCTGCAGGTGAAACTACTCAGGCTACAGTTATTATTTTTACCCATGACCATCTGGGTAAGGCGGTAGCTCCAAGGGTTGCAGCCCGATTAAATGCCGGTTTTATTTCAGGTGCAATTGCTCTTCCTGAAACATCTAATGGTTTTGTTGTGAAAGTGAACGCATTTTCCGGGAAAGCATTTGCACACATGCGTGTAAATACTGATAAAAAGGTGATTAGTTTATTGGCTAATTCACTTCAGCCGGTTGAAGGTAGTAATGCCTGTCAGGTCGAGTCATTTGCTCCAGAACTTGGTTCAGCTGCCATTACATTGAAGGAAGTCCTTTCAGAAGGAGGTGCATTGCCATTGCCGGAAGCTGAGTTGGTAGTTAGTGGCGGAAGAGGATTGAAAGGACCTGAGTTTTGGGGTATTCTTGAAGAATTGGCCGGAGCGTTAGGTGCTGCTACTGCTTGCTCACGTCCGGTGGCTGATATGCACTGGAGACCGCATCATGAACATGTGGGGCAAACAGGGGTTGCCATCCGTCCGAATTTATACATCGCTGCCGGTATTTCAGGTGCAATTCAGCATCTTGCCGGAGTAAATGGTTCTAAAGTAATTGTGGTAATCAATACCGATAAGGAAGCACCGTTCTTCAAGGCAGCCGACTATGGTGTGCTTGGCGATGCGTTTGAAGTATTGCCGAGACTTACCGAAGCAGTTAAAAAGTTTAAATCGTCTCAGAGTTAAATGAATATGCTCCGGAATTTAAATCATACCGGGGCAGATGTCATTTCATATTGAAATACTATCTTTGAATCATTGTTAAACAGATGACAGTCTTTCATTAAAGAAATGTGGTACAATTGTAGCGTTGAATGGAAAAGATAAAGTTAGAGATTGTCGGCCTGTCCTATAGTCAAACTCAATCAGGTGCTTATGCCTTGGTGCTGGGTGAGAATAAGGGTAAAAGAAGATTGCCAATAATTATTGGGGGATTTGAAGCTCAGGCTATTGCTATTGAGCTTGAAAAGATGAAGCCCAGTCGTCCGCTTACACACGATTTGGTGAAGAGTTTTGCAGACAGTTTCAACATTCAGGTGAATGAAGTAATAATCTACAATCTGGTGGAGGGTATTTTCTACAGTCGGTTGTTGTGTCAAAGTGAGGGTAAAGAGGTTGAAATAGACGCCAGAACTTCGGACGCTATTGCTTTGGCCGTTAGGTTTGAATGTCCGGTTTATACCTATGAGTTTATTTTATCTTCTGCCGGAATTATTCTGGAAGAAGAAGGGGAAAACCCTCCGGCTGGAGAAACAACGGAAGATGCAGCCATTGATGAACTGATGGGAGGAGATTTACAGTCCTTGAGTATGGATGATTTAAAGAGTCAACTGAATGAAGCGCTTTCGATTGAAGATTATGAACTTGCCAGCAAGATAAGAGACGAAATCAACAGACGGAACCCGAATTAGTGTTTGTATGAGGATTTGGTCAATCATATTAATTCCATTATTATTTTTATTATCACAGACAGGATGTAAAAAGGCGCCCAATCCCGATCCTCAAAAGGAATTCACCAAGCAGTGGAAGCTTAATGTAGATGAAAATCAATATTTAACCATTGCCCAGGACCGCGAAGGAAATAAGTATTTCACCACGAATTTACCTGAAATGCGCGGTGATTCAGGGAACTGGGAGTTAAAACCCGATAGTACCTTAATTCTATATTTTATTGATGACACTGCTCCTGTTTCTGTGGATTCGGCTACAGTAATGCAGGGTGAGGTTTCGCTTTTCTCAGGTGGAGAACAAATTGGAAGTCTGAATGAGGCGGGCATTTTAAAATATAAGTTCAGGCAGCAATTAAAGGTTACCAGGCTTGAAGGCCTGAATATGTCAGTTCAAATGGATTCTAAAGTGATGGAATTTAGTTTTGTACCGAAAAAGATCTCAGAAGGCTTTAATATAGAGAGCATTTTGAGGGGATTGCTGGGGATTGCCTTTTTGATTGGGTTAGGATTTTTATTCAGCAAAAATCGCCGGGCCATCAACTGGTCGCTTGTTGCCAAAGGTATTGCCATCCAAATTCTTTTTGCCATACTTATTCTAAAGGTTCCTTTTGTAGAATCGATATTTGAAGTAGTTTCAAGTTTTTTTGTTGAAATCATCAGATTTACGGATCAGGGCGTGCAGTTTCTTTTCAGGTCTTTTATTACAGGGCAAGTTGAATATCCGTTGGTCACCTTTGTTATTACTGTTTTACCCACCATTATCTTTTTCTCGGCTCTAACCAGTTTGTTTTATTATTGGGGTATTTTACAACGTATTGTGTATGTTTTTGCATGGGTTATGAAAAGGACGCTGCGCTTGAGTGGCGCCGAAAGCATGGCGGCAGCCGGAAATATTTTTTTGGGACAAACCGAAGCTCCTCTTTTAATAAAACCGTATTTGCTGGGGATGACCAAAAGTGAGTTGATGACTCTTATGGTGGGGGGAATGGCTACAATTGCCGGAGGCGTACTTGCGTCGTATATTGGATTTTTGGGTGGAGATGACCCTGAACAACAATTATATTTTGCGAAACACCTGTTGGCTGCTTCTGTAATGTCCGCTCCGGCAGCCATAGTAGCTGCAAAAATGCTATTACCTGAAAAAGAGAATTTTAATAAGGAATTGAAAATTCCTAAAGACAAATTGGGCAGTAATACATTAGAAGCCATCGCTAACGGAACAAGCGAAGGTTTGAAACTGGCAGCAAATGTGGGTGCCATGCTTTTGGTTTTTATTGCATTAATGGCTATGGGAAATTATGTACTTCAAGATATTATTGGAGAACATACAGGGTTGAATAGCGTTATTGCCGAAAACACTTCGTATAGTGGATTAAGTTTTCAGTTTTTATTGGGTTATTTATTAAGTCCGGTTGCATGGATGCTGGGAGTACCAACCGAAGATATGTTCTTGGTGGGCCAGTTGCTTGGTGAGAAAACCATTTTAAATGAGTTTGTTGCATATACTTCTTTGGGCGAAATGAAAATGAATAGTGAGTTTATGCACGACAAGAGCATTCTTATAGCTACTTATGCCTTGTGCGGCTTTGCAAATTTTGCTTCTATAGGTATCCAAATTGGTGGTATAGGGTCTTTGGTGCCCTCCAGGAAAGGGGTATTGAGTGAACTAGGTGTTTTGGCTTTAATTGGAGGAACTATTGCCTGTTTCTTTACTGCGGCAATTGTTGGAATGCTTTACTAGTTTCAATCATTTTTTAAACAAACAGTTTCATAGTCCGGAATTTCATTTCTGAATTTCCATTCACTGTTCGTGTTTTCAAGGCAATAATGTTGCAGTCCGTTGGTTAAAATTGCAAATTTTACGCCGGTTGTATGGTAATATCTTGATGCCTGGTCAAGAACCTTTTGGTTTATTGCAATGCCCGGAGCTTTACATTCAATCAGCAACTTTGCATTTTTATCAGCATCGTAAATAAGAACATCCCACCGGCCTTTGATACCGTTTAAAACTGCTGAGCCTTCAAGTGCCATTCTTCCCACCGGATATCCCAGAAAAACACACAAATAATTACAAAAATGTTGTCTTACCCATTCTTCCGGGGTATTCTTAATCCACTTTTTGCGCCAGCAGTCAAAGAGGAGTTCACCATTTTCAGTTTTTTTCCTGCGCACGTCATAAGATGGAAGATTTAATTCCATTGTTTTTATTGATTTTTCGCCGGTTCTCTTAATTTGTAAACACGAATATCTCCTTTTTCAAGAAGTAACTTTTCCAGGTCTTTTGCAATAAATGTAATATTCTCAACGGCGCGACTGTCACTGATAAGAAATCCTGCGCCGGCTGCTCTGTATTGTTGGTATTCCTGCAAACTTATGGTTTCATTACTGAAATTGAATCCACGACGCTTAAGATAATAAAGCCAAATATGCAGAGATTCATCGTTTCCGGCAATAATTCGACCATTTTCAGGAATTACGGAGGTAATTTCGTGGTGGTATTTGTATAGGTTTGGATTAAATCCGGGATTTTCAATATTCCACCGGTGATGCATTCGCAACATCATGGTAATGGGGGCACTTGCAAAACATAAGATGAGCAAAACAAAGGCAAATTTTTTATTTGAAATCAATAGATGCCAGACACCGTAAACAGAAATACAAACCAATACTGGTAATAAAGGGAACAAGTAATAGTCGTGTCGGGTTGTTATTACATTGATTTCGTAAATTATATATGCCACTACAAGTAAAGTGTATATTAACAGGATCTTAAAGAATCTGCCAAAGGCTGGTCTTTGTTTGAAAATAAAAAGGAGGCCAGCTGCAAATAGCGGCAAAGCAGCATAATTTAAAAGATTTTCAGGTATAATACTTAAGAAGTTTCCTGTAAGATTTTTAAAAGTAGTACCTAAATCATTTTTGTTGCCTGTAATTCCGGAAAGCAGGGCACTATTGCCCCATTCTGGAATAACGTTAGAGTACCAGGCGGCTGCCGGGACAATACTTAATATCAGAGTTGATACTTTAATGATAGAATCTTTTTGAAGTGTGAAGACTGCAAGAAGTCCGGGTACGGCATAAACAAAAATGAAAGGAAGTTTTACAGCCGTAGCCAGCCCCGCCATTGCAAAAGCGGCTGTTAAGTGCCATTTATTTCCGGTTTTCAGGTACTTATACGATAAGGTGATACTCCAGACACTTGTGCAAAGTGCAAGGGTATCGGGTAAGGGAGAGACCATATAGTAGAATACCACGGGCGAACATAGAAAGAGCCATGCACCGGCAACGGAAATAAGATGGTTTTTTTTCCATAAATAGAACAAATGGTATAAACCGGCTGCTGAAAAAAACATAAGCACAAAGCACACTATTCTGGTTACGGTTACACTTCTGCCGGTAATTACGTATAGTTTGCTGAGCCCATACTGGAAAATTGGAAATTCGCGGCGGGTAGCTTGTTCTCCTTCGTGAAGATGATACTTTTGAGGCTGGAGAATATTAGGATTCTGGTAATAAAACAAATCGGCAACAGTCTGTGTTTCAGTTTGTCGCCATACATGCATGCCTATCAAGTCCTTGTTCCATACATTCCAGTGCAACAGTACCTGTGCGATAATAAGGAAAATCCAAAATGACAGCCTGAATAACGGCTTTGACAGCGGTTTTTCAAGTTTGCTGAACCAAGAGTTTTCAGATAGCTGATACACGGAACTCATAGCGTTCCATAATCTTGTTGCATAGCAGTTTATCGCAGGCTTCTGTTACCATTTTCTCTGCTTCGGCAGTATTTTCAGCTTCAATTTGCAGAGATATGTGCTTGCCAACACGAACATTACTAATTGTTTTTAGTCCAAGATTCTGTAAGCCGTTATTAACGGCTTTTCCCTGAGGATCCAGCAATGCATCATGTGGCATTACATCAATTTCTGCTTTGAACTTTTTCATAATTTCCGGTTATCGTGAAAAACACCGACAAAAGTACGTAAAGAGGAATTACAATCAGTAAACCCGTAAAAATGTTATCCACTGCTGTCGTAATTATTATTGAAAGTGCCAGAATAACAGCGGTTAGGATGCGTCGGTTATTATCGGTTCCCCGCGTGGCCTTGATTTTTAGGGAAGGCATGGATATGGGTGCAATCATGAGTGCTGAAATAAAGATAACCATGATAATCTGTGTATCAGATTGGGATATAAATTTATTAATTGAACCTTGATTATGAATAATATATAGGGTTAAAAAGGAAAAAAACAAACCAGCAGCCGGAGAGGGGAGGCCTGAAAAATCTGCTTTTCCTGAAGTATCGTTGTTGAACCGGGCCAGTCGAATGGCAGCTGTAACAGGAAGCAGGGCACATATACCGGCAATCATTACTTTATCGTAGCCTGAGATACCTTTTTCTGATAAAGTGCTCCAAACAAGAAATGCCGGGGCAAGACCAAATGTTATTAAATCTGATAAACTGTCCAATTGTTTTCCAATTTCCGAATTAGACTTTAGTAATCTGGCTGCAAATCCGTCGGTAAAGTCAAACAAAGTGCCTGCCGATATTAGCAGCGCTGCCGTTTCAAAGCGTCCTTCAGCGGCGCAAAGAATGCAGAAAAAACCACAAACCAGATTACAAAGAGTAAGTATATTGGGGATTTGCCGTACCGCATTCATGACCGAAATGAACAATTTATTTTCAAACATACAGTTATTATTGCTGTTTTGGTTGAAGGATTTTAATAAATTTACCTTTTGTATGAGATTACCTATTGCCATTTTTGTTTTGCTGGTACTCGGAAATAGTCATGTTTTTGCACAAGGTGGTGCTTCAGCACCCAAATACAGTAACGAATTCCTTGCTATAGGTATTGGTGCAAGAGCTATGGCTATGAGTAATGCTTGTGTTGCTTCTTCACAGGATGTTACCGCAGGTTACTGGAACCCTGCCAACCTTACATTTATAAAAAATGACTTACAAATAGGAGCCATGCATGCCGAGTATTTCGGAGGAATAGCGAAATTTGATTTTGGGGCCGTGGCAAAACCCATTGACTCCCTTAGTGCTTTGAGTTTTTCATTCATTCGTTTTGGTGTTGATAACATACCTAATACAACAGAACTGATAGATAATGAAGGTAATATTAATTACGACCGCATTACTGAGTTCTCAGCAGCCGACCATGCATTTATATTGTCGTATGCCCGCAAGTTAAAGGGAGTTGATTTTCGTTATGGTGCCAATTTCAAGGTTGTTTACCGCAAAGTAGGTGATTTTGCCCGTTCCTGGGGATTTGGTTTGGATGCCGGTGCTACTTATATTCATAAGGGGTTCATTTTTTCGGCTTTTGCGCGCGATATTACCAGCACGTTTAATGCGTGGTCCTTTAGTTTAAGTGACAGAACCAAGGAGGTTTTTCTGCAAACAGGTAACGAAATTCCTCAAAATTCGCTGGAGGTAACCTTGCCGCGTTTGATTTTAGCTGCAGCCAGAAGAATTGATATTAAAAAGTTTTCAGTGCAGCCCGAAATCAATTTTGACTTTACTTTCGACGGAAAAAGGAATGTACTATTGCCGGGGAAACCCGTTTCGTTTGATCCTCACATGGGGTTAGAAGCAGGCTACAATAATATCATATTTATAAGGGCTGGTTTAGGTAATGTTCAGCGCATAATTGAGCAAAACGGAAGCGAAAAACTGGTGATGCAACCTACCATCGGTGCCGGAGTTCGAATTAAAAGACTTTATATTGACTATGCTCTCACTAATATTGCCGGACAACTTCCTTTGTTTACAAACGTCTTTAGTTTGAAACTTGAAATTTTGAAATTGCCGTCTTCAAGATCATCCATATAATGCACCGCATTCTTTTGGCCATATTGTTTTTCATTTCGCTGAAGGGAATTGCGCAGCCCTACGGAAACGAATGGATTGATTATTCTAAAACGTACTATCCCATTAAGGTTCATCAAACAGGATTGCACTTTGTATCGCATGCGGCATTGCAAAGTGCCGGTGTGCCTCTTACTGGTGTTCTTCCTGTTGATTTTCAGATTTTTGGAAAACAACGGGAACTTTTAATTCATGTTGAAGACCACGGCGATGGCACGTTCGATTCCGGAGATTACATTGCGTTTTACGGGGAACGAAATGATGGCTGGTTCGATTCCCTGTTGTACCAGAATCCTACAGATATTGGTAACCCAGCCTATAGTATGACCAATGATACACTTACGTATTATTTAACCATTAATCCGGGGGGTGCCAATATGCGAATGGCGTTCAGCACGGATATAAATTATACTGCACATACCTCTGTCCCATGGGTTTGGTACAGGGCGCTTCAATACTATGCTGATGGTTATTTACAAGGGTTTAAGGTAAGTGGCCTTAGCAGTTCGCGATATACGCAAGGTGAGGGCTGGTTTGGAGGTGGAAAAAATGCATACGATCCCAATCCGGCAAATACATATTTAGATTCATATATTAATACACCTTTTTCTTATATATCCGGAGGGCCTGATGCTGAGGTGTATGCAATTTCAGCAAGTTACAGTGATGCCGATGCAGGTAATCCGAATCACCACCTTAATTTGCAATATTATAATGGTAGTTCATGGATTACTGCTCACGATTTGATCTTTTCCGGTTATCAGATAAATAAATTAGATTTTACTATCCCAAATTCTCAAATACAATCGGCCACACAAATCAGACACCAGTTGGTAGGCGATTTGGGTGTGGCAACCGATTATCAGGCGGTAAGTTATGTTTCTGTAGAGTATCCCCGCGTACCGGTTTTATCAGGAGCCGCTACCTTTGAATTCGAATTGGAGCCGTCGGGCACAGGAGTAAGCAGAGTGAGTTTCTCCGGATTTTCGGGCGCAAATCCCTGGTTGCTGTTGTTAGAGGATAGTTTGCGACGCATTCCAATGGTTAATAATTCGGGTGTTTGGGAAGCACTGATACCCAATCATCCTTTCGGTACAAGGCAAAGGTGCTTTCTTTCAGATAGTTCTGCCGGAATCGTCGATACACTGATGACCGGAAGATTGTTTGTTGATTATAGTATTCAGCAGCCTGATTCTGCATTTGTTATTATTACTCACCCTGCTTTATTTTCCGGAGCCGGCAGTTATGCGGCTTACCGCAGTTCTGCAGCGGGCGGAAGCCGTGATGTTGTGGTGGTAAATGTTGAACAGTTGTATCATCAGTACGGCGGTGGCATTAACAAACATCCGCTCGCCATCCGGCGCTTTATGAATCACATGCTTCAAGCCTGGACCAGTGCTCCTTCCGAGTTGTTTTTGTTGGGTAAATCCATTCAGGAAAGTAGTCCTGACGCACCCGGAACCAGGAAATATCCATTAAATTTTGCAAAGAACCTTGTTCCTACCATTGGGTTTCCTCCCAGCGATAATCTATTTACTGCGGGTTTGAATGGTACTACATATCAGCCTGCTGTCCCCACAGGACGACTTGCTGCTAAAAATAACAACGAAGTTTTGCACTATTTAAATAAGGTTATTGAATATGAATCTTATGCCGCTAACCCTGTATATACTTCGGTAAATAAAGAATGGATGAAGCAATTCTTACATTTCAGCGGAGGAGCCAATGCTGCAGAACAAACTTTGTTTAAATACTATTTAAGCACCTTTGCTTCTACTGCAGAGGATACGCTCTTTGGAGCCAATACGGAATTACTGGCAAAGGCAAGTTCAGATCCTATAGATCCGGTTGAATTCAATCTGGTTAAAGACAAACTTGAAAACGGTGTAGCATTAATGACATTTTTTGGTCACGCAGCCCTGAACGGCTTCGATCAGAATCTGGATGATCCCATTAATTGGAATAATCAGGGAAAATATCCTTTCCTTATTGGCAATAGTTGTTATACAGGGGATATTCATATTCATGATGCAACCAGCACCAGTGAGAATTTTGTGCTGATTCCGGACCGCGGAGTTATTGGCTTTCTGGCATCTAATAAGGTTGGATTTTCAAATGGCTTGTATGCCTATACTTCCGAATTATACAAGCAATTTTGCCGAAAGAATTATGGCAAACCCATGTCGCATTGCATTCAGGCTGCCATTGCCGAATTACAGAGTGTGGCCGTTAACCTTGCTTTTACGCATACAACTACCATGGAAATGATGACACTGCATGGCGATCCGTCAATCGTTCTTTACAGTCATGCGCTGCCGGAATACGAAATAACAGCGCAAAGTGTTATTATTGAGCCATCAAGCATTACTTTGGCTGTGGACACACTAAACCTGGGGGTAGTCATTACCAACCTGGGTAGAGCGGTGAACAAGCCCTTTCAGCTGGAAGTATTAAGAAAGTATCCTGACGGTGTAAACATAGATACCTTCAGACTGGTTGTACCACATGTTTTCTACAAGGATACCATTTGGCTTCGCGTTCCTGTGAATCACGGACAGGCTGCTGGTATTAATCAGTTTGAAATTAGTATAGACATTCCTAGTTTTATTACTGAATTGTATGACGAAAGTGGTAATAACCGTGTAATATACGATTTGCCCATGTTTTTTGATGGTATTCTCCCGGTATGGCCTTATGAATATGCTATTGTACCTTCAGACAGCATTGTTTTGAAAGGTTCTACGGTGAATCCGTTTGCGCTGATGAAAAACTACAGGTTTGAAATTGACACAGTAGATTTTCTTGAGCCGGCATCTCCATTCAGAAGGTACCAGATAATTTCGTCTGAAGGAGGGGTGGTGGAAGCTCATCCGGGTGATTGGTTACTGGAAGCAACTGGTGGTAGTGCCCCTTTGTTACTAACGGATAGTACAGTTTACTTCTGGCGTGTCTCTCTGGATACCGTTGCCCCTGTCTGGACGGAATACTCCTTTCAATACATACCCGGAAAAAGGGGATGGGGGCAGGCTCATTATTTTCAATTTAAGGAGAACCGTCTCAATAGTATGGTATATAACCGTCCTCAGAGAAGATGGGACTTCGGGGATTCCTTTAAAAAACTCTATGTTCAGACATTTGATGAACCCAATACCGGGTGGGAATATAATTGGACCTATTTTACATTAGATGGTGATATAGTGGACTATGGAGTTTGTTGGGGCGGGGTGAATGCAATACATGTAATGGTAATCAATGCGCTCACTCTGGAGGTATGGAAGTCTAATTATAACGGACTAAATCCTCAATGGGATTTTGGAAATGACCTTCAGTGTGCCAATTCAAGAGGGCGACCGGAAGCTATCTTCAGATTCCGTCAGGATGTACCTGCTCAATTGGATTCCTTGGAAGATATGTTACTGAACGATATACCTTGTAATCATATCGTTATTGTGCATACGGTGGGTGTGGCAGATTACAGCGAATGGATTGCCAATAATCCAACACTGGATGATGCTTTTCAGACTCTCGGGTTTCCGATGATTAATACGGCAAATCCCGAGCGGGCATTTTTAATAGGTTACCGTACTTGCGATACAACGTTTAAATTTGAGAATTACGCTGTAAATCAAAATGATACTCTTCAAATTCTTGAGTATTTTGAAACTTCTACCTATGAAGGATTTATGACCGGAGAAACGGCAGGACCTGCCCGCTACTGGAACGCTCTGTACTGGAAACAACACGCCGACGAGAACCCGACAAAAGATTCCAGCCGAATACAGCTTATTGGTATTGAGGCAAACGGGTTAAAAACAATATTGGTAGATACACTGCTTACGGCATACGACAGTTTGCTTGATTTAACAGTGAATTACGGACTGGATGCATCATTGTACCCATACGCCGAACTGAAATTATATACTAAAGACGATTCATTGCTTACCCCGGCTCAAATGGAGCGCTGGCAGTTAATATATACTCCGGTACCTGAAGCGGCCCTGAATGCTAAAAAAGGACATTATTTTTCGGTTACGGGTGACACCATTTCAGAAGGCGGTGACGTTAAATTTGCAATGGCAATTGAAAATATCAGCGATATGGACATGGATAGTTTGCTGGTTCATTACTGGGTGGAAGATGAACAGCGTGTAAGAAACTATATCTCCTATGCACGTCAGGATAGTTTGCGGGTGAATGAATATTTCTTAGACACGCTGGAGTTCAATACAGCTGGATTTCCGGGGTTAAGCAGCTTCTGGATTGAAGCAAACCCTTATATTAATGGAATTAAAGATCAACCGGAACAATATCATTTCAATAATTTGGCGCAGCATACTTTTTATACGCGTCCTGATAATGTAAATCCAATTTTGGATGTGTCTTTTGACGGTATTCATATTCTGGATGGAGAAATAGTATCAGCAAAACCATTAATTCTGATTACGCTGAAGGATGAAAATCCAATGATGGTGATGAATTCTCCAGCTGATACTTCTTTCTTCTCTGTTTGGCTTACAGATCCTATGGGAACCCAAACCAGAGTTTATTTTAACATTGGAGGTCAGGAGATTATGCGCTTCTATCCGGCAGTGTCGGTAAATGACAAATTTAAAATTGAATATCAGGGCAATTTTCCTGTTGACGGAAAGTATCAGCTGTTTGTTCAGGCTTCAGACCGAAGTGGCAATAAATCAGGTGATAACGATATGAAGATAAATTTTGAGGTAGTGAATAAAACTACAATCACCGAAGTGTTGAATTATCCCAATCCGTTTAGTACAAGTACCCGTTTTGTTTTCACATTAACCGGTAGTGTTGTTCCTGATTATTTTGAAATACAGATATATACAATTTCGGGTAAATTGGTAAGAAATATTAGGAACGATGAATTAGGCCCCATTAGAATTGGCAGAAACATTACGGAATTTGCATGGGATGGTACTGATACGTATGGCGACCGTCTTGCCAATGGGGTTTACCTGTACAGGGTAATTACCCGGTTAAACGAACAGGATGTAGAATACAGGGCTACAGAGGCGGCGGAGTATTTCACAAAAGGAATTGGCAAAATGTACCTGATGCGCTGATATGCTCAAAGAGTTCTTCAGATTATTTTATCCACGGCTTTGTGCAGGTTGCGGTGATACTTTAAAAAGCAATGAAGCGCATATTTGTTTGAATTGCCGGCTGAATTTACCAGAGACATTTTATGGTTTTGATGAAAAGAATCCCATTGCGCGTGTTTTTTGGGGACGATTGCCTATAACGGCAGCAACCAGTTTATTGTTTTTTCAAAAGCAAAGTGTAGTGCAGAAGTTAATGCATGAGTTGAAATATAACGGGAATAAATATGTAGGTATTGAGTTAGGTAAGATGTTGGGTAACAAAATTAAATTGGAATCCGAAGTATTGCCCGATGTATTGGTGCCGGTTCCACTACATCCCAAGCGACTCAGAAAGCGTGGATACAATCAAAGCGAGATGATTGCCGATGGAATTCATCAGGCAACAGGGATTCCTATTGATAAAACATCTGTAGTTCGTTCTGTTTTTTCAAATACGCAAACCAGAAAGGGCAGAGAAAGCAGGTGGGAAAATGTTTCATCCATTTTTAGCTTATCTCAGCGACATGACCTAAATAACAAGTATGTGCTGATAGTTGACGATGTATTAACAACAGGTGCAACCATTGAAGCGTGTGGGCAAGAGATTTTAAAAGCAGATAATGTTAGATTGGGTGTTGCTACCATTGCCTGTGCCTGAGGCATGTCTTTTTGTTGTGAATTAACAATCGCTGCGTACCTTTGTATTAACTTTTCCGGATATGGCAGTTTTTCAGTTTAACTATAACAGTAATCATAAGGTTTTTACAGCACTATTGTTTATTGGTTGGGCTATTTGGCATTTCTCGGGTTCGTCCGATCAGCCAAGACGTTATGAAAACGGACAGGATAAGATTACCGGCAGTAAAGTAGAGGGCAGGAATCACGGGTATTGGGTTTGGTATCATCCTAACGGGAAAAAGAAAATGGAAGGTACTTTTCATTACGGGAAAAGGGTAGGCACCTGGAAGACATTCGATCAGGCCGAGAATGTAAGAACAGAAAGTAATTACCACGATGATAAACTTCACGGAGATTACTTCAGGTGGGACGAGAAAGGTAATTTGATTGAACATCAGGTGTACGATAACGATGTGCTTGTTCCTTTGGAGAGCGTAACTTCTGATAATAAAAATACAAATGAATAAGATAAGGGTTACCAAGGAGTTTTCTTTTGAACTTGCGCATGCTTTAGACACTCACAACGGGCAATGCCGGAATATTCACGGCCATTCGTATAAGTTAGAAGTTTGTGTTATCGGAATCCTTCAGGGAGACGAAGCAGATGGTGAGAGCGGAATGGTAATGGATTTTGCTAACCTTAAGGAAATTGTGAAGTCTAAAGTTGTAGATGTCCTGGATCATTCTTTGGTTTTGTACAGAAATTCTCCTTATTTAACTGTCCTTCAGTCAATGTCGGTTCCTTCAAAACTAATTCTTTTTGACCATCAGCCAACCTGCGAGCATTTGCTTGTTTTTGCAGTAGAGAGCATTAGAGAATGGTTGCCTGGTCGGGTATCATTACATCATGTTCGCTTGCGTGAAACAACCACATCTTATGCCGAGTGGTTTGCAGACGATAATCCTTAATTTCTTTCCGGAATAATTTTTTTTTTGAAAAATCCTATTGTTTAATAGGGTTTTACTGTATTTTTTTTATATAAAACGCTGTATAATTAAAAAAAATTCATTAATTATGTAACTTTTTTAAATTTTGTGTGTAAAAGATGCATAAGCAAGGCAAAAAATGAAACACTAATACTCATTTGTTACCAAAAAAGGTTAACAGAGCAGCAAGGCAAAGTAGTTAAGTAGTAATTTAAAACCGGAAAAAAGTGAGGCAAACAGGAAGACCAACTTACGAGTTGATGCTTGATGAGCACATCGATGGCATCAGCGTACTGTACGAGAGGTACGGTCGTAAACTTTACGGGTACGGAAAGTACAATTGGAATGTTGAAGACGATGACAACTGGGGTATTGTGTATCAGACATTGTTTAAAGTATTCGAGAAAATTAAGGAGTATGAATTTGATTCAGAAAAAAGTTTTGCCGGAATTGTATTTAAAATTTATCTGAATTACTTGCGTAAGCACCATCGTAAGGCCATGCATCGTGCCCAATTCATTGAATTCACAACTTTTAATGAATTGAACTTTGAAGAGGCAGGCGAAGAGCGTTTGATGGGGGCTGAACGTGCAGTAAGGTCCCAGTTGGTAAAGAATCATGAAGCAGATGAAGATGAGCCGGCACCCGACAGTACGTTGATGAAGTATTTAAAAGAAGAACTGGATAAACTGGAGTCATGGCAGCGCATGCTTCTTGAATTGAAGAGTCAGAACATGCCATATAAAGATATATCAAGATATATTGACAAACCTGCCGGGCAACTTAAGGTATATTATCAACGTCTTCGCTGCAGGGTGTTGAAGAATGTGAATGAAAAATTGGCAGCAGTAAAAAACAACTAAAATGGAGAAGAAACATTTTGACAGAATCAGCATGAGTGATTTTGAGGTAATGATGAAACATTCGTTGCTTGAATCAAAAGACGTTAGAACGGCAGGTGTTATTAGGCGTGCATTAGAATATTCTTTAGAGCAGGACTATGATGCGCCCGATTTACGAAAGGAAGAAGAATTATTAGATCGTTTGCGAATGGCTGCCAGTGAAAAGGGGCTGGGTGCTACCGGCGAAATTATCCACTGAAAGCTGTAGTTCGTCACATTTTAGTTCTGAATCCTGTCATTTCTGAAAACGTTTTTGTTCAGCAAGCGTTTAGTTAGTGTGAACGTAAATTAAAGGGAAATTATGGACAAGGAAGAACTGTACCGTATTACGGTTCGCGAAGAACTGAAACGGATTTGTGAGGTAATGACTGAAATGCTTTCGGTTTATGTAAGACTTAAAGGAAAAGAAAAGTTAAACCGTCAGGAGAAAGGTCAGGTTTCATCGGTCGAAGCTTTTTTTAAGTCTTTAGCTGAAACCGAGAAACACGCCTCAGATTTTTTAAAGGCTGATGTAATGAACAAAGGATTAGAAACATATCGGTTTATTAAAAAAAGTAAAGGAAAGAGTTTTGAAGCACGGGTGAAGTATAAGAATTACCTGAAGACCTATTCTAAAGCGCACCGGGTGTGGATTCTGGAACACTTAAATTAATTGTAAACGGGCTATTCAGCCCGTTTTTTTTTTGGGAACAACAAATTGTAAATACCCCGGTTCTTAATTATCCATATACAGGATTACATTTGCACAGCAAAGTATGAAAGTTCCTGATTCCATATTAATATGCCGAACGGATAGTATAGGAGATGTGGTGTTGACGCTTCCGCTGGCAGGCTTTCTTAAAAAATCTTTACCGGGTATAAAAATTGGATTTTTATGTCGGGAATATACTTCGCCTGTGGTAAGAAATTGTGAGCATGTAGATGAGGTGATAATTTATAAACCGGGAGAAAAGGTTAAAGATTATGAATGTGCGCTGGCAGTCTATCCGGAAAAGGAAGTATTAATTTTGTTAAAAAGGTCCGCCATTCCTATTCGGGTTGCAACAGCTGGAAGAATATACACTTTTCTTTGGGCGAATAAGCGGGTTGCATTCTCACGAAAAAAAAGTGATTTACATGAAGCCCAGCTCAATTTTAAACTTCTTAAACCTCTGGGATTTGATTTTATTCCGGAGTTAAATGAAATTCCATGTTATTACGGGCTTAGAGTAAATAGTGCAAGTAGTTTTTTTCAGCAAGACAGAAAGAAGATAAACCTGATTATTCATCCCGGAAGTAAAGGCAGTGCCCGCGACTGGAATATAAATAACTATGTTGAGCTTATCAGGTTAATTCCTCAGAATCGTTTCAATATATTTATTAGTGGCACACAAAAAGAAGCCAATACTTTTTTACCTGCTTTTGATGAGGTAAGCGATAGGTTTACGGTAATTCCGGGGGCGTATGGATTAGATCAGTTTATGGGTATTATTGCTGCGGCAGATGTGTTGCTTGCGTCAAGCACCGGACCACTTCACCTGGCTGCTGCCCTGAATATACATGCAATAGGCATATATGTGCCCATGCGTCCTATTCATCCCGGTAGATGGGCTCCATTGGGTAATAAATCAGAAGTTGTTTGTACAGACAAAATATGTGGAGGATGTAAAAAAGGTGAACCTTGTAGTTGTATTGCAGAAATTTCTCCTGAAATGGTGCTTCAACGCTTAATGAAGGTTGAAAAGGTATCAAGCCATTAGTATGCTCGCTCTGAGCTTCCTTCCATGTAGTTCATAAAGGCTTTGTTTACAACCTTGTTGCCGCCCGGCGTGGGGTAATCACCGGTAAAATACCAGTCGCCTGTGTGGTTAGGACAGGATTTGTGCAAGCCCTCAATGGTCTGATAAATGATGCTTACCTTACTTTTAATGCTTTCAGGAGTTAGTAATTTTGCAATTCTTTCTGAAATTTGCTGATAGGTAAAGGGTTCATAAATCTTTTTAACATGATTCACTGCCTTTTCTTTAGGTAAATCACGGTCTTGTTTACATAGTTCATAAACATCGGTAAGCAGCTTTATTTTGCCAAGTTCTTTCAACAAATCAACGGCTGCCTGAAAGGCTATAAAGTCGCCCATTTTGGCCATATCAATTCCATAACAATCAGGGTATCGTATTTGTGGAGCAGAAGACACTACAATAATCCGGGCAGGATCTAGTCTGTCAAGCATTCTAATAATACTCTGCTTTAAGGTAGTCCCTCTTACAATACTGTCATCAAGTACTACGATAGAATCTGAGCCCTTATTCAGGATGCCGTAGGTTACGTCGTAAACGTGAGCAACCATTTCGTCCCGTTCATCATCCTGAGTAATAAACGTTCTCAGCTTTACGTCTTTTATAGCCAGCTTATCAATTCGCTGACGCATATTAAGAATTTCCATCAGCCGTTCGGGCGTGGCGGTTTCTCTTTCGGCCAGTATCAACTCCGTTTTTTTTCTGTTCAAATGTGTTTCTACTCCCTTCATCAAACCATAAAAAGCGGTTTCAGCTGTATTAGGAATGTAAGAGAAAACGGTATTGTTCAGGTCGTAGTTTATTTCGCTAAGAACCTGTTCTGTTACGTTACGGCCCAATTCCAGTCTTTCGCGATAGATGTCCCGGTCGCTGCCACGGCTGAAATATATTCGTTCAAACGAACAGCTTTTGCGGACGCCGGGCTCGAGAATTTTCTCCTCAAAAATGCGTCCTTGTCTTTTTATAATCAAGGCATGTCCGGGTTTAATTTCATGAATACTGTCGGTGCGTATATTAAATGCGGTCTGAATAACCGGTCTTTCGCTGGTAACAACAACCATTTCGTCGTCTTCATACCAGAATGCCGGACGAATACCATTGGGGTCCCGCATTACAAAGGCATCCCCATGACCGGTTAAACCCGCCATTACATAGCCGCCATCCCAGTCCATAGCCGAGTTTCTAAGAATGGAGCCAATATCCATGTGTTTGGCAATTAGTTTTATAACTTGTTCCTGTGTGTAGCCCAGTGAAGAATATTTTTCAGATAGTTTCTGGTTTTCCATATCCAGATAATGGCCGATTTTTTCCATTACGGTTACGGTATCCGATTTTTCTTTGGGATGTTGCCCGATCCTGACCAACAAATCAAAAAGCTCGTCTACGTTGGTTAGATTAAAATTTCCTGCCACAACCAGATTTCGGGTCATCCAGTTGCTTTGGCGTAGAAATGGGTGGCATGCCTCAATATTGTTTTTTCCGTACGTCCCATATCTTAGGTGTCCCAAATGAAGTTCTCCGGTAAAAGGAAGGTTTGTCTTTAACCAATTAATGTCATTAATTTTATCGGGTTCCTGTTTTAAAGCAATTTCAAACCTTTCGTTAATCTGTTCAAAAATTTCCTGAATAGGCTTACTGCTGATACTTCTTTTACGACTGATATATCGTTGACCGGGATCTACATCGAATTTGATATTGGCAAGTCCGGCTCCATCCTGACCTCTGTTATGTTGTTTCTCCATTAAGAGGTACATTTTTTTCAATCCCCAAAAGGGAGTACCATATTTTTGGGTGTAATAATCCAGTGGGTTTTTCAGTCGGAGTAATGCAATTCCGCATTCGTGCTTGATAGGGTCGCTCATTTATTCAGGTGGATTCAACGGATGATTTCTAGGTGCAAAAATACGCTTATTGTATGATAGAGGGTGTAATGGTGCGCACAATTTTTCAACGTGTTGCCAGATGCTGATTAATTTAGTTCCTTAATTGTGGACCGACAACTTTTTACTTGAATCTGCGTCTATATCAGGAGTTATTCAATAGAATACCGTAATTTTGAGATGCCATAATAATGTTTTGAGAGTACACCCTTTAATATTGCTTGTTATTATTGTTGTGAGTATTCCTGCAAGGTTGTTTGCTGATGGGAATACCCTTCGGTTTACTCAGAATAAAGGTCAATGGGATTCACGGGTACAATTCAGGGCACACCCCGGGGGGGCGTATGTGTTTTTTGAGAAGCAGGCCTTTACCTACTTGTTGTACGATCGTCAGGTGCTGCAGCAGCGGCATATGAATCTCAATCCGCCAGAAGAAATTAGGATGCACGCCTTTCAGGTGGTGTTTAATGGTTCAAATTCGAATCCTGTTATAGAGTCTGACGGAATTAGTACCGATTATGAAAACTATTTTATTGGTAATGATGCGTCAAAATGGGCTAGTAATGTTTATCACTACAATAAAATTCGCTACCGTAATTTATATAATGGAATTGATGCTGAGGTATATAGCGAAAGCGGATACATGAAGTATGATTTTGTGGTGACACCGGGCTACGACCCTTCGGTTATTGAGATGGAATACAAACATGCCGATTCACTGTGGATAAAGGATGGTGCGCTGCACATTCAAACTTCACTGGGATTGGTTAAAGAGCAGGTTCCCCTGGCATATCAGCAATCAGGCCCTTTTCAGCAAACGGTACCTTGCCGGTTTGTTTTAAATGGAAATAAAGTAAAGTTTGAGTTTCCTGAAGGATATGACAAGGGGCGTGAACTTGTAATAGATCCGCTATTGGTTTTTAGCACTTTTACCGGCTCTACTGCCGATAATTTCGGTTTTACAGCCACCTACGATGATGACGGTAATGCCTACGGAGGAGGCATCGTTTATGGTATTGGTGTGTATCCGGTAACGCCCGGCGCATTTCAGGTTTCGTTTGCATCGGGCACCAGTTCTGCTCCCACCGATATTGCCATCACAAAATTCAACAGTGTGGGAACAGGGTTGCTTTATTCTACATATCTTGGAGGTACAGGTAGCTGTGAAGCACCACATAGTTTAATTACTGATGCTTCCGGAAATTTATATATACTGGGAACTACGGGTTCTGCCGATTTTCCGGTTACGGCAGGAGCGTATGATTCGGGCTTCAGTGGTGGAACATCCATTAGTCCGCCGGGTTCCGGATTGATTTATACAGGTGGAACTGACATTATTGTTGTGAAATTGAATGCCGCGGGTACATCTTTGTTGGGTAGTACTTTTGTTGGTGGTAGTCAAAATGATGGGTTGAATTCTCAACCGGGATTAAATTATTTTTATGGTGATTCATTCAGAGGTGAGATTGGTTTAGATGCGCTGGGTAACGTTTGGTGTGTTACAACCACTCAATCCAATACAGATTTTCCGGTAACTCCCGGTGCCCCGCAGTTAACGTTTGGTGGAGGAAGCAGCGATGCTGTATTTTTTGAGTTAAATAATGGTCTTACCACTATGATGTTGTCTTCTTATTGGGGAGGAAACGGCAATGACAGTGGATTTGGATTGCAGTTTAGTTCTGTAGGTGATGTTTACATTGCAGGTGGGACAGCAAGCACGAATCTTCAGGTAAGTCCGGGGGTTATTGGCGCCGCTTTTAGTGGGGTGCGTGACGGTTACGTTAGCCGGTTTTCATCTGCAGGAACCTTTCTGGCATCAACGTATTTGGGGACCTCTGCCCACGATTTAACATACTTTGTGCAGCTTGATTTGAATGATGATGTATATGTTTTGGGCGTTACTGAAGGAACGTATCCCATTACTCCCGGTGTCTATGCCAATCCTAACAGTTGGCAGTATATGCACAAAATGAGTAATGATTTTACAACAACGCACTGGAGTACTGTGGTAGGTTCAGGAACAAACAGTAGTAATTTCTCGCCTACTGCTTTTCTTGTTGACAATTGTGGTTCCTTGTATTTGTCAGGGTGGGGTGGGCCTGTTAATGGTTTGAATCCGCCTAATTCCAATACAACGGGGTGTTTGGTTACTATTGATGCAACACAGTCTCTAACCGATGGCAGCGATTTTTACCTGCTTGTAATGGATCAGAATGCCACATCAATAGAGTATGCTACATTTTTCGGAGGCGGGGTGAACGAGCACGTGGATGGAGGTACAAGCCGGTTTGATAAAGTGGGCAGGGTGTATCAGGCGGTTTGTGCAGGTTGTGGAGGTTTCTCAAGTTTCCCCACAACTCCGGGTGTTTGGAGTAACACAAACAATAGTCCCAATTGCAATCTGGCTTTGTTTAAATACGATTTACGTATTATTCGTCCGGTTGCCGATTTTGTGGTAGATACTGTAAATTGTGACTTACCGTCACAGGTGGTGTTTATCAATCAAAGTACGGGCGCACAAGGATATATCTGGGATTTTGGCGACGGTAGCCCTCAGTTTAACGGGTATAGTGTACTGCATAATTATTCTGCTGCCGGTACCTACACGGTACAGTTAATTGCTTTAGATCCTTATGATTGTATTATTAACGATACAGCCTGGCTGGATGTTTATATTCCTGTTCCGCCTGTGGTTCAAATTTCGGCACCCGATACTGTTTGTCCCGGCGCAGATGTTCAGTTCACAGCCCTTGGAGATCCTGTATATCAGTACCAGTGGAGTGGTACTGCCGTACTTGACGATTATACGATTTATAACCCCAGTTCATTCGGGCTGGGTTCTTCGGTTACCGCTATTGTAACAGTTACGGATACAACGGGATGTATTACTACGGATACTGTAGTAGTTGTTGTGCGGCCAGGATATTCTGCTTTGGCAGAATTTAGTGTGAATTATGATTCCTGTGCTTTGCCAAATCCTGTTTCTTATACAGACCTGAGTTCGCCCGGAGGATTTTCATATATCTGGGATTTTGGTGATGGTTCACCTGTGCAGAATACACCTTCACCACAATATACATATACTACGGAAGGTGAATACATAGTGACACTAATTGTTCTCGATTCCTCATCCTGCAATATATCAGATACCATTTCTTTGCCTGTAACCATTATTAATCCACCGGTTGTTCAAGCAATTTCACCTCCGCCGGTATGTTTTGGTGATACAGTTCAGCTTTCGGCCTCAGGTCAGTCACAATATACGTATGCTTGGTCTCCGTCTCTCGATTTTTCGAATCCCGCAGACGCTAATCCCATACTTGTGCCTGACATGACTTCGCTGTATTATGTTACCGTAACCGATACAACGGGCTGTACCGCATCAGATTCTGTACTTGTAAACGTGCATCCTGTAGAAATTGTAGATGCCGGCCCACAAATTTTGGTACCTGTAGGAACCGCCCAGCAATTGCTTACTATTATTCCCGATTCGGCCACTGTGATATGGACTCCGGCAACGGGTCTGAGTTGTACTGATTGCTACCAGCCCTATGCTTCTCCCGACCAAAACACTACTTATACGGTTTGGGTTACCGATACAAACGGTTGTGTTTACTGGGACACCGTTCAGGTTATTGTTGAAAGTTCAATATATGTTCCCAATGCGTTTAGTCCCAACGGAGATTTGATGAATGATTACTTTCAGGCAATTACTTCCGGTTTAATTGAATTTGAACTGTTTATTTATAACCGTTGGGGAGAATTGATTTACCGAAGTTCTGACCCGGAAGAAAAATGGGATGGAACTTATCGTGGGTTTAAATCGCCTGTAGATGTTTACGTTTGGAAGATTAAGTACATTGCCAACGAAGAACCGGGTATCTATCGCAGTAAAGTAGGGCATGTAACCTTAGTTAGGTAAAATAAATATTCTCAGATTGGTAAATAAAACGATAAAAATTCCCCGTGTATAAAATTTAAAAAAATAACAATTTGTTGTTTGTAAATAATTACAAATCTTTATCTTTGCGGCTATTAAACAATTTTATAAACAAAAACATGAAAAAGTTATTTGGAATTTTAGCTGCTGTAGCTATCGTGGGTTCAGTGGTAATGACCTCTTGTTCAAAGTACGAAGAAGGTCCATCATTATCTTTACGTTCAAAGAAAGCCAGATTGGCCGGCGAATGGTCAATTTCGAATGTTACTCTTAACGGCACTGACGTTACTTCATTAATGTTACCATCAGGAAGTTCTTATACCATGACCATTGAGAAAGACGGAACCTGGACTTCAAGTTATTCTGCGAGTGGTTTTAGTTCTACAGAAGCAGGTACCTGGGAATTTGTTGACAGCAAGGAGAAATTGAAAATCGTGACTACCGGGAGCTCTGATACTGATGGAGACACTTCAACAATTGTTATGTTAAAGAATAAAGAGTTGAAATTGAAAGATGTAAGTGGTTCTGATGTAACTATCATGACTCTTACTCAGGAATAATTTCTTTGAATATGTGTTAAAAACTCCGGCCCAGGTCGGAGTTTTTTTTCTTTGTACCTATGCGAATTGCAGGAAACATTATTGCATTATTACCTCTGGTACAGTTTGCCGGGTTTTTATTGAATTATGATTATTTTACTGAGAGAATTTATCTGATTATCCCATTTGCTTCATGGAGGAATGTTGATGTTTATGCTGGTATTACGGCTGGTTTGATACCCTTTGTTGTGTTGTTGTCTTTGTTCAGTTGGAGTGGGAGCAAAAAAGTGGAAAGCGTTAGGAAAGGGTTGTTGCTGGCCGGGGTGCTAATGTATGCGGGTGTGATATTTTTAGATGTTTATCATAGTTTTGAAGTAACAGGAAATTTGTTTGAGATTATTACCGGTTTCAGTATTTCCTTACCGGGTATGTTGTCCGTGCTTTTTATTCTTCCTGGGTTATTGGTTTTATTAAAGGTTTTCAGGCCGGCTGGAAGATTACATTATCTGGTCATTTTACCTTTATTGGTTTTGAGCCTTCTTTTACCCGTTGTGCTTACAAAAACATCTGCAGCCGAGCGTGGTCCTCAGTTATCTTATTTGTCGCAACATACTCCTGACTTTAAGCTTTTAGAGGCAGGTTTACCCATGAAGGAATCGCGCGAAATAACGGTATTGATGGCATCAACCTGTAATCATTGTCGCGAACTGGCA
The DNA here is from genome assembly GCA_964508605.1 of uncultured Weeksellaceae bacterium. GTDB lineage: Bacteria > Bacteroidota > Bacteroidia > Flavobacteriales_D > CAZDUI01 > CAZDUI01. The sequence goes on from CAZDUI010000002.1 coordinate 120,117, forward strand.
CGAAAAATTGCAGCAACCTATGTTAAAAATCCTGATATTCCTTTTAGAATCAGTGTATATGGAACAGTGAAGGAATATGAGTTTTTCTTAAAGTATCTTCACTGGCCCGAAGGTCTGGTTGTAGAACGCAGCGAGAATATTTCATTTGCAGTACAGGTTACAGGTGGTCTCTTTCCTGCTGCATTGTGGCGAACACAGGATGAAATACAGTATATGCTTTCAGGCAGTACTATCAATTTATTTGCTTTGGATGAACCGCTTTCATACTTTAAGTAAAGCGTGGGTCGGTTTCCATTTCGTGTCCGCAATTCTTACATGTTCTCAAATTTTTATCGCCATAGTATTCTTTGAATCTAGGTAAAAAATCCTGTTCTATATTATTCAGTTCAAAATAAGTTTCGTGCAATTTGTTGTTACATTTTTCACAAAACCAAAGCAATCCGTCTTTGTATTGTAAGCCCTTTCTAACACGTTCAATAACCAAACCAATGGAGCCTTCGGTACGTGCAGGACTGTGCGGAACTCTGGCAGGACATAAGAACATATCTCCAGGCCCCAGAGGAACATTTACAGCGTTGCCATTTTCCTGAATTCTCACATTGATATGCCCTTCCAATTGATAAAACAGTTCTTCTGTTTCATTGTAATGATAATCTTTACGGGCATTGGGTCCTCCCACAATCATAACTATGTAGTCGGTACCTTCGGGGTAAAGATTCTTGTTGGCAACAGGAGGTTTCAAAAGATGGCGATTCTCCTGAATCCATTTCTGTAAGTTGAAAGGTTTACGCATACTCGGGAATTTTGACTAAAAATAACTAAAACACCCGGATTTAGTTTTTTGTTCAATTATTTTTGGTAGTTCATTACGAATAAGTAAATTGTGCAAAATTTGAAATATGAATGCACGTTGGTTTTGGTTGGCAATGGTATCTGTACTATTTGGTTTTCAGGCAAGAGGTTCGCATATTATAGGTGGGGACATTGTTTATGAATGTGTTGCACCGGGTCAATATCTGGTAACTTTAACGTTGTATGAAGATTGTGCCGCTGCCTTCCAGAATAATGCCGCTCAGAGTATTAATATAACCAATAACTGTGGTTATAGTCAGAATTTTTCATTACCTAACACGGTTTTTCAGCAAGATGTATCTCCTTACTGTAGTGTAATGGCGGGTCAAAGTACCTGTAACGGCGGAACGCTGCCGGGAACTTATATGCATCAGTGGTCGGGGTTTGTAACCATTTCAAGCAGTGCTACGTGCGGTGATTTTGTGATTTCCTATGCAACATGCTGCCGCGGAACTACAACGAATTTGCAGTCAACACCGGGTTTTTATTATTCTGCGGTGATTGAAGCAAATACAACATGTAATAATTCTCCGTTTGTTACTTCTCAGGCACTGGGTGTACCCTATTTTTGTGTGAATTCAATGGTTAGTTATCAGCCTCAGATTATTGATGTGGATGGTGATTCGCTGGTTTATAGTTTAGTAGATGGTGCCGATAATGCGACCACACCGGTACTTTATCAAACGGGATACTCTGGTATTTCACCCATTACAGGTATAAGTATTGATCCTCAAACAGGTCTTATAACATTTACTCCAACTATATTGGGTAATTTTGTTGTGGTTATACAGGTAGATGAATACGATGCTTTGGGGAATTACAAGGGGAGTTTCCGAAGAGATGTACTATTTAGGGTAATTAATTGCGTGAACAATGCCCCACTGCCCCCTGTTTCAATGACCAATTTTTCGGGAACGGCCCTGCAAACAGGTGCTTTTCAAATTTCTGCCTGTACAGGAGAAACGGCCTGTTTTGATTTGGTATTCACTGATGCCGATGTAACCGATGTTCTGTCCCTATCTACATCTATTCAAATGCAATGGCCGGGCACTACCGTTAGCGTTACAGGTAGTAATCCGTTGACGGTGAATGTTTGTGCATATTTTGGTATGCCAGATACCTTAACAACGGTCGATATTATGGTTTCAGACGGCGGATGCCCTTTGGAGCTATCGGCAATTGCGGTATTAGAGATTGTTGCGAATGCTTCCACCTTAACCGGACCTGATCAGGTGTTGTGCGATGTGGCGTCGGCGCAGCTTATGGCTACAGGCGGAAATACCTTCACATGGTCTGTACTGTCCGGAGATCCGATTGTTACCGGCGTTAATTTTAGCTGTAATCCTTGTGTTAATCCGGTGGCAACACCAATGGTAACAACCACGTATTTGGTAAACAGTGATTTGGTTTCGTCTTGTGGTTCCAGTCAGGATACCGTGATTGTAGTGGTTCCGCAATCCTTCAATCTCGCTCTGCAGGATTCGTTGCAGAGTTGTTCACTGGATGCCACTCCGTTCACAGTAACGCCCGATGCTGGTTCATTAACGTACAATTATCAGTGGTATCCGGCGTCGTACGTTGATAATCCCAATGCTTCCACCGTATCTGTGGTTTCTAATGGTATTCTTGGCGAATACCTGTACGTTGATGTTACCAGTAATGAGGGTTGCGTTGTAACAGACAGTTTGTGGTTGCAGAATGCGAGTTTTTTGATTCAATTTAGTGTTCCGGGACAGTCTTGCGGTCAGGATAGTGTATTATTACAGGCAACTGCTGAGACTCTTGGCGGGACTGTGATGTGTGGGGCATCCGGGGGCTGTTTGGGAACGCCGGTGGTTAAGCCATCGGGAGTAGCAACCGGTTCTAACACCAATACCACCTATCCTGCGCTTTTTGGTAATTGGTATGCCAATCAAAAGGTACAAATTCTTTTCACAGCATCTGAATTACAGGCCATGGGGATTTCGGCAGGTGTTATTGATGGTATTACCATTGAAACCTTGTTGCAAAACTCGGCAACTACTTTGTTTAAGAATTACACAATTAAAATGGGCTGTGTATCTGACCCTGTCCTTACTAATACATTCATTACCGGTCTAACACAGGTTTTTGATCCTAAAGATTATACGGTTGTTTTAGGCAACAATTACATGTCTTTTGATACGCCATATCAGTGGGATGGTTCTTCAAATCTGGTGATTGAAACCTGCTACGATTATACAACCGCAGGAACCTATACAGCCAACTGGTCTTCACCGTATGAAACTACTTCATACAATTCATGCAGTTATTATATAAATGATAACACAGCGGCCTGTCCCCAAAATACTGCTCCTACCTTGAACGTAAACCGTCCGGTGATTGGTTTTCAATGGTGTGCTTCAGGTTCTGTTCTAACATCGGCTGATTACTTGTGGACGCCTGCTTCACTGGTTGCGCAGCCGGATTCGGCTGTTACTAATGGCTTTGTTCAGGCTCCGGGGCAGTGGTTTGTGTTGGCTGTAGAAGACACTATTACCGGTTGCTTGCAAACCGATAGTATCTATGTTCAGACAACTCCTTATACATGGAATTTGCAAACGTCACTTACTCAAAGTTGTCAGACAGATACCGCGTCGCTCGAGATTGATTTCAGTGCCGGTTTCAATCAGTCTGACTTTACATATCAGTGGACGGGGAATGCTGTGTACGGAACGCCCAATGCTGCTACTACCGACGCAGTGGTTTCCTCACCGGAGTGGCTTCAGGTAGAATTTCAGAATATTTCTTCCGGTTGTACGCATAGCGATTCCGTATTTGTTAATGTTTTAAATATGGATGTAGAGATATTTGCTGATGATACCGTGATATGTGAAGGGGACACCATAAACCTTCAGGCAATGGTCTCTCCATCAGGGCCAGTTTATTATTACACCTGGAGTGGTGCAATTTTCACGGCACCTTCTGCCTCCTCTACATCTGCACTGGTGCCTGCATCGGCCAACGTAATTGTGAGTGTATATGACCCGGCATCCGGGTGTTTTTCAGGAAGCAGCACGTTTGTAACTGTTTCTGATACTATTGCGAATAATCTGGCCGGTAATGTTAATGTGGGTGTGAACAGTACCCAAGGATATTATGTGGTTTACGATGATGATTACGATTATGACTGGTATATTTCCGGAGGAGTAATCATATCAGGACAAGGAACCGATGCCGTAGATGTCTTCTGGGGTGCTGCCGGCACAGGGATTATTGGTGTTATCATTACCGATTCTGTTGGCTGTAATTCAGATACACTGGAGCTTACGGTGAATATTGGTTATATTGGAGTGGAAGAGCTGCAGGATGGCTATGTTTCGGTATTTCCAAATCCTTTAACGGAGAGTTCGGTGATTCAGATGAAGACGGGTGTACACAATGGAACTATGGAGATTTACTCTGCTCAGGGCAAACTAATTCAACAGCATAATTTTGAGAATACGGATAGGATTGAAATTGGTAATTTGATTGCTGCCAGAGGGTTATATACTGTTGTTTTAAAAACGGAACAGGGAAATTTCCGTTTGCAGCTGGTGAAGTAACGGGCATTCGGCAGAAGTTGTATTTTCGTGCCATATAAAAGAGGCCGAAATGACAAATAAAGCAAACTTGTTACACCGGAAGCACCAAGAAGCGGAGCAGGGTGGGGGTAAGGATCGGATTGACGCACAGCACAACAGGGGCAAGCTATCTGCCCGGGAGAGAATTGATTTGTTATTGGACCGGGGTTCCTTTCAGGAAATAGGAAAATTTGTTACACACCGTTCCACTTCTTTTGGACTTGATAAGCAGAAATTTCCCGGCGATGGGGTTGTTACCGGTTTTGGCACCATTCACGGCAGATTGGTTTATTTGTTTTCACAGGATTTTACCGTACTTGGAGGCTCGCTTGCCGAAGCCCATGCACAGAAAATTGTCCGGATTATGGATTTGGCCATGCAGAACGGGGCTCCCTTGATTGGCTTGAACGATTCCGGTGGAGCACGAATTCAGGAAGGTGTAGTATCGTTGGGTGGATATGCTGACATTTTTTATCGCAATACGCTTGCATCGGGTGTAATACCTCAAATTAGCGTGATTATGGGCCCATGTGCAGGAGGTGCCGTGTATAGTCCGGCACTTACAGATTTTATATTCATGGTTGAAGGGACCAGTTATATGTTTGTAACCGGACCGAATGTAGTGAAAACCGTTACCCACGAAGAGGTGAGCAGCGAAGATTTGGGAGGAGCTTCAGCGCATAGCACGAAGTCAGGAGTAACACATTTTACCCATCCCAATGAACTTGCCACATTGAAAGCAGTTCGTAAATTACTGTCGTATTTACCACAGAATTGCGAAGATCAGGCGCCGGCTGTCGATTATAACAGAAAGGATGAGTTGCGTCCTGAGTTGAATACCATTATTCCGGCCAATCCTAATCAACCGTATGACATCAAAGATGTAATATATCAGGTTGTGGATACCGATACCTTTATGGAAGTACATAAGGACTTTGCCGAAAATATTGTTGTAGGATTTGCCCGGTTAGGTGGAAAGAGCATAGGTATTGTGGCCAATCAACCTGCAGTTCTGGCAGGCGTATTGGATATTAAAAGCAGCACCAAAGCGGGTAGGTTTGTCCGTTTTTGTGATTCTTTTAATATTCCTTTGCTTGTATTTGAAGACGTTCCCGGATTTTTACCCGGCACAGATCAGGAGTGGAATGCCATTATTACCAATGGAGCCAAACTGTTGTATGCATTTAGTGAGGCGACGGTTCCCAGGGTTACGGTTATTACAAGAAAGGCATACGGCGGAGCTTACGATGTAATGAACTCGAAACACATAGGAGCAGACATGAACTATGCATGGCCAACCGCCGAGATTGCTGTAATGGGAGCAAAAGGCGCTGCTGAAATTATTTTCAAAAGGGAAATTCAGTCGGCAACTGACCCGGATGCTGCCTGGAAAGAAAAGGAAGCGGAGTATGCGGCCATGTTTGCAAATCCGTACATCGCAGCCGAAAGAGGATATGTTGATGAAGTGATTTTTCCGGCAGAAACAAGAATTAAACTATTGGCTGCCTTTGATATGCTTAAAAACAAAGTGGCTGTACTGCCGCGTAAAAAACACGGAAATATTCCGTTATAGTTTCAGGGACCTACTGTGCCGCGGTCTGGGCTTACCGATTCTCAATTTGTACGCAAGGCTCCAAATTGTCGATCGGCATAAATTTCTCGTCAGGTGGTGGTAAAAATAAAAACCTGCACATTTGTGCAGGTTTTACAGAAGTGGGCCCACCTGGGCTTACCGATACGCAATTTGTACGCATGGCTCCAAATTGTCGATCGGCATAAACTTCTCGCCCGGTGGTTCTCTAAAATGACAAAACCCACACTTTCGTGCAGGTTTCGTACCAGTGGGCCCACCTGGGCTCGAACCAGGGACCACCTGATTATGAGTCAGGTGCTCTAACCGACTGAGCTATAGGCCCGGCTTTTGAGGGAGGCAAAGGTAATAAAAATCTTAAGTAATTGTCAACGGAAAATTAATGGTTTTTTTACACCCTTTATTTTGCAGACCTTGTGAGATCTGATTTTTCGAGTAACAAAAAGGTTGTACTACCGCACTCTACCAGCGAATACCCGGGATACAAATTTGGATTGTAATTCCCGGCTGAAATCAATAGATACCGGTTCTCGCCCGGGGTGTTCCTGTTCAGCCAGATTTTATAATATCTAGCAAAATATCCATGAAGATTCCAGTTGGAAATAAGATCCGTTTGTAGGTCCAGTATTTCTTCCCGGTGAATTATTTTTCCTATTTGATGCACATCGTGTAATAATTCACGGTCGCGTCCCGGAGTGCCTGACTGAACGAACGCTGCTGTAAATCCGGAAATAAGGAAGACCAGAGCAGTGATTTTTATTGCATTGAATCTGCCTGGTTTACTGGTTAATTTTTTCGAAAGGTAAATCAATACAGGCTGGTAGTAGAGCCCAATTGCTATAAACAAAAATGGAAGTGCCGGTACCAGGTAGAATGGTCTTTGCTTCATGGTAATCATTAGCGGTAAAATGCCCGCCAATGCGGTAATGAGGAAAATACTACTCAGATTTCGGTAAGACGGACTAATTTCCAAACGCCATTTTTTTACCCTTGCGAATACCAGCAAGGCGATACAAATTATTATTATGTGAATAATTTGATTTAGAAAAGTAAATAATATGAAAAACCTGTTATTGACCGTGCTTGTGTTTTGTATACCTTCAACTACTTGTATATTAAAATATTGATTTATACTTTTTTCAGCTGCAGGAAATAGCAAAAGCATTCCAAACAAAAAGGATAAGCTAAGAAAAGGTAATAATGCGAACAAAACCCGTTTTAGAGTAATTTGACCATAAACGGCAATATACAAGAAGGAAAAAATAAGTGGAAACAAAGCAACCGGTCCTTTAGTAAGAAATCCGGCCAGTATTGCCATCCCGGAGAATAGCATGAGCATTGGTTTGGGTTGACTTTTTAATGCAAGAAGCATCCATAGAACCGATAAGAGCAAGAATACCGATAATGTGTTTTCAAGCATATTGTTTGTTGCGCTCCAGTATATTACAGGTGTTGTGCACATCATAAATATTGAAAACCAAGACTGGTATGCACCGGCAGTTTTTAAAATGCGATGAATAATAATGCAGCAGATTATTACGGTACAGAGTGAATATAATTTCTCTATCAGATAACTGTCTCCAAATATATTATAGAAAAAACTTTGAATAGCGAAAGCCAATGGGGGATGTCCAAAGAATTCTGGATTAAAGGTTTTACTTAGAAATGGAATCCAGAAGGAACCAAATCCCTCTGCCATATTATGAGCTGTAGTTGCGTAGATTAATCCGTCCATAAACATGCCTTCGCTGAAAACATGCGGAGAAATAATAGCCAGTCCTATTCCGGCAGTTGCTAAAATCAGATAAAAATTGAGTTTTAATAGCATGAGATGCGTCAAAGATGAATTTTTTTTTGGTGCCATAAAATTGAAAAGTTATTATTCGGTAATACAAAGCATATTTTTGTTGCAATTGTGCAGATGCACTTTCATTCCAATAAATAGTAACTTTGAGCGCTTTGTATGATAAATACCGATTTTGAATGGTGAAGTTTTTTAAGACATGTGTTGTTGTAATCGGTTTGAATGTCCTATACCCTAGTGCCATTGGGCAGGATGTTTCACAGAAAAAAGTTGATGAACTGCTGAAGCAGGGTTCAGAATTATTAAACAGAAATCTGGATTCATGCAGCATGATTGCTGACAAGGCATTAGATTTGAGTAAAGAAATTCGTTACCCTAAAGGTGAAATGAATGCTTTAAATTTAATGGGTAATATTCAGCAGAGAAAATCGAATTCACAGGAATCAGAAGAGTATTATCTACGTTCTCAAGAGATTGCGGTGAAGCTGAATGATAAAAAAGGTATGGCAGTGTCGGCTAACAACATAGCCATTTTACTTACTGAACGTGGAGATTATCCCGACGCCCTTGAAAAATACCAAAAGGCACTGAATTTAGAGGCAGAAATACCCGACAGCAGCGGAATGGCAGAAGCCTTGAATAACATTGGTGTTGTGTATTACTACATGGGAGACCTAAAGAAGACATCAGAGTATCTTGAAAAGGCAATCATCATTGAAGAAAGGACAGGAAATGAGCCGGTACTTAAGAAAGCCTATATCAATCTGGGCGCAGTGTTTGAATATCTTAAAATGTACGATAAAGCACTTATGAATTATCGCAAGGCGCTAAAATTGAGTAGAAAGTTAAATGATATGAAGGAGACATCCATTTGCCTTCACAATATAGGTGGTGTTTATCTTGAGCAGGGACTTTTAAATAATGCCGATTCTTGTTTTAATGCGGCGCTAAAGATTAAATCTGAATTGGGTGATAAAAAAGGTATGGCCATTTCGTACACAAATATTGCAACGCTCTATCTGAATAGAAATGATTACGAGAATGCCCGCAATTATTATTTAAAAGCACTCGATTTGAGCAAAGCTACCGGTGATCTTGAAACACAAAAGGAAGTGTACAGGTATCTTAGTGATATGTATGTAATTTTAAAAGATTACAAAAGTGCTTTAGACCAATTTAAATTGTTTAGTGATTTGCGCGATACTTTACTAAACAAAGACAGGCTAAGAATTACTGGTGAGATGGAAGTGAAGTATCAGACGGCTGAAAAAGATAAACAATTGTTAAAAGAATCAGCAAAAAATGAGCGCCTTGATGCAGAAAATGCTGAAGCAGAGTTGGCTGTTACCCGCCGCAATATCTGGATAGGCATAACCGGAGGTTTGGTTCTGGTTGTCTTTTTTCTTTCATTAATAATAATACAAAGAAACCGAAGAAAATCTCAGGAAGTGAGTCACCGGCAAATACTTGAGGAAAGGGAAAAAGGATTAAAGGCATTGATTGATGCAACGGAAATTGAACGAAAAAGAATTGCCAGAGATTTGCATGATGGCGTAGGTCAGCAGTTATCTGCATTAAAAATGGGTTTTCAACAGATAAATGAGCAAGTAGGTGACGAAAAAATACGACATTTAAAGTCATTGATTGACGATGCAGCCAGTGATGTAAGAAGTATTTCGCATCAGATGATGCCCAAAGTTCTGGAAGAATTCGGATTGTCTGCAGCGCTTGAAGATTTGTTTGCAAAATCTTTCGGAAATGGCAGGATTGATCTAAGATATGAGAATAAGATTGGCGATTTAAGATTCCGGCCTGATGTAGAAATTGCCCTTTACCGTATTATTCAGGAGTTGATTAATAATATTCTTAAACATGCCAGTGCCAGCAGGGTTGATGTTAATGTTTATTCTGTTATGAATCAGGTTAATGTGTTGGTGCAGGATAACGGTTCAGGTTTTGATATACAACAGAAGCAAAATGGCCACGGAATGTCTAATATTCGGACAAGAATAGAAGCGGTTGGAGGTGTTATAATTTTTGAATCGACAATAGGTTCTGGTTCGTCTGCTATTCTGCATTTGCCTGTTAATTAGTGTTGTGAGATGAAATTGATTAAAGTACTTATAGCCGATGACCACCGCATAGTTCTTGATGGTTTAAGAGCTATGCTTGAGGGTGTACCTGAGCTGGAACTTATTGGAACCGCGGAAAATGGACGGGATGCAGTTCACCGGGTTAAGCTATTAAATCCGGATGTTTTGCTCATTGATATGGACATGCACGAGATGAATGGTTTAGAGGCGTCAAAATTAATTTTGAAGGAGTGTAGTGACGTTAAAATAATTATGTTGACGATGCATAATGAACCCTCATTAATAAGAAGAGTTTTACAGTCCGGTTTACATGGTTTTATGCTGAAGACTTCGGACCGTACAGATTTAATTCAGGCTATATTAAAAGTAAATGCCGGAGGAACTGTATTTGCGGAGACTGTTACAGAGTTGGGGCAATCTGGTGCTATGATGACAGATAATGAAGATGTACGTTTATTGAAGAGTTTGAGTGAAAGGGAGATAGATGTTCTAAAACATATTGCACAGGGTAAGTCGAATAAAGAGATCGGTGAATTGCTTCATATTAGTCATAGGACTGTAGATACGCACAGGACGAATATTGCGCGGAAGTTGGAGGTTCATAATATTGCGGGGATGATAAGGTTTGCTATAAAGACAGGTCTTATTTAAGAATAATGTGATGATTCCCCGCAATTATACAAGTTTGGGATTCTGAATGCTTGCAAATATTAGTCGCTCAAAAATTTGATCTTTTACATTCCTGCGGTTCAGTTTATAGCAGAATTCATCTAAGTAAAGCTGAAGAAATTTTATGTGCACATTGTGATAAATACCTGCCAATATGCGCTTTACGTTTGAAGTGGTTATATTCCTCCACTTTGTACTGATTACCGGATTCTTGCCTTTTTTCAATACATCAATCACTTCAATAATTTGAGCAAGCGTTTGCCCTGGTTTTATCCCGCCTTGGATAAGTATAGATTGGCTGTTTGGGTTCTGTTTTTCTTTGGCATCACTACCCTGATTTTCTTTAACTTTCATATAAATTTTTCTAATTGCCCGGATATTATCAGGGGATTTGGAGTCAGCCGACTGAATATTCTGGCAATCAGTCAAGGAATCTGAGGTTTTAGGAAGGTAGTTTCGTCGCCGGAGCCGTATACGTTCAACAGTGGCAATTACGGGCATCTCTTTACAGGTGGGTTCAGCCTCATCCATCAGGTAATTTAGGGCTTCACGATTACCCATAATATTGCGAATGCGGTGCATCAGAGACCACACCGTATCATACCGGCTGTGTCTAAGTTGTCTTTGTAATTCACAGGCCGAAACCGCCTTCTTGCTGAAACACATAAACGCCATAGCCAGATACCATGTATATAATGATAAATTGCTGTTTTCAAACATGGTGCCGCTTTTTAAGCTAGTCCTAAAATTACAATTACTGCATTGCCACATCCATTGCTTTGTTAACCAGTAATGCCTGGTGCAATTACATTTTTTGCACACAATTCCTTGTTTTTCACGGCGAGTTTTCAGGTGCAGACGGCAGGAATGCTCATCAGGAAACCGTTTCATAAATTCAGTCAGATTCATATTGCTTTGATTTTTACGCAAAGCTAATACACTACTCCGTAAACTATTTATGGTTTACTGGTAACTTGTAGAATTACGTGGAATCAAATATTAAAAAAGTGGATTTCCATGGGAATCCACACTTTTCATTCCAAAATCATTTGTACTTTTATGTTATCTTATGAAGAAAAGACTCGTTATATTCACTGGTGCCGGCGTTAGCGCTGAGAGTGGGCTTAAAACATTCAGAGATAGTGACGGCCTGTGGGAGGAATACGATGTTATGGAAGTGGCCACACCGGAGGCATGGGCTGAAAATCCTAAAAAAGTACTTGAATTTTACAATCATCGTCGGATACAGGCTCTTCAGGCTCAACCCAATTTGGCACACTATAAAATTGCTGAACTGGAAAAGTATTTTGATGTAGATATTATTACACAAAATATTGATAACCTTCATGAAAGGGCGGGTAGTTCAAAAGTTCTTCACCTGCATGGCGAAGTTACCCGAAGCCGGAGTACTTATCCTCCATTTAAGGTATATCCTATTTTAGGAGAGACATTAAATTGGGGGGATTTGTGTGAAAAAGGGTATCAGTTACGGCCGCATGTTGTTTGGTTCGGGGAAGAGGTTCCGTTAATTCCTGTAGCACAGGAAATTGTAAAAAAGGCGGACATTCTATTGGTGGTAGGGACTTCTTTGAATGTTTACCCGGCAGCCGGAATAGTAAATCATATAAAAAAACGTACACCTATTTATCTTATTGATCCGGGAGAAGTAAGAGTAAAAGGAATCGACCACGTATTTTGGTTCAGGGAACCGGCAACTACGGGTATGGATAAATTCATACAGAAAGTTGTTGTAGAAATGCAGGAAAAATAATTTAGTAATTACTTATTGCAGCACTACCTTTCTTGTGATTACTTTCATACCGTCTGCCAGAATGCTGTAAAAGTAAACGCCCCGGTCCAGTTCTGAAACATCAAGTCTCAGTTTGTCTTGTAAGGCACGGGTTCTGCTAACTTCATTCCCCAGAACATCGTACATTACGATTTCAATTTTGGTTTTCTGACTAACCTGATCTTCCAATATCACCTGGACATAATCGGTAGCAGGATTAGGGTAGGTCATAATCTTCAGGTTTTTCAACATTTCCGGTGTATTCAGTGCAATATCGAAAGCAATATCCACGGATGTGGAATCGTTTTTATTACTGGTTAAAAACCAAACGAAACGGTAGGTAGACTGACCTACTGTATTGTTTGATATATGGTGACCAAAGAAATTACCATATTCCACAGAGGGTGACATAAAAACACTCACGGGCATATCCCATTTGGGATTGGTTCCGGCAAGAGCTTCAGAGTGACAAATGCCCCAGCAATAGTAATTCTTACTTCCTGGTATTACAGACATTTCATAACGGGTCATATTCACATCAACACCCATCCCGCCGGTATTAACAGCAAGAAGATACTTGCTTATGTCTTCATATTGATAACCACTTACAGTGACGGTAGTTCCATTTATTGAAGAGCCTCCAGCAGTTTCACGAATCTCAACAGTCTGACTTATTGATATTAGGCTACTAAATGCTAAAGAAAGGGCCATTGCATATTTTTGTATCATAGTGGGTCAAATTAATTTGATTTTGTAAAAATAGTTCAAAAGTTCAGAAGTTCAAAGCGAAAATCCTGCCGTTTTCAGATTATTTAAATTTAGGATTCCAATAATATTCTTTCAAATGCTTTACAAAGTAATAAAGTTTTCATAACTTGGTCGAATAAATACAAAAAAAATACATAATGAAAAAGCAACTACTCTCTTTAGGTACTGCTGTTATGCTTACCGGTATGGCCGGAACAGCGAATGCACAGTTGGCCGATGGTAGCATCGCGCCTGATTTTACGATTACGGATTACTCATCAGGGACCAGTCATACATTATATGATTATCTTGATAACGGGTATGCTGTTGTTATCGATATGTTTGCAACATGGTGTGGCCCTTGCTGGAGTTATCACAATGGTGGTGTTCTGGAATCTTTATATCAAAATCACGGACCTGCCGGCTTGCCGAACGTTTCATCCACTACCACCGATAAAGTTATGGTTATGGCCATCGACGTGGATGCGGCTACTACAGATGCCGATTTATTGGGCACTGGCTCAAATACTCAGGGCAACTGGGTAACCGGCACATTGTATCCAATGTCTAACCCGGCATCTTCTCAGGCCAATACATTGAATTCTGGCTATGATATTGCTTATTTCCCTACAATATATATGGTATGTCCAAATCGTACCATTCGTGAAGTAGGACAGCTGAGCTCTGTGAATTCTTTCCTTACTAAAGCGAGTGATTGTCCTGCGCCAGCTTCTGCCAGCAACGATCCAACCATTTTAATGTATGTGGGTGAAACTACTACCTGTAATTCTGTGGATCTTGCCGTGCGTCTTCAAAATAACGGTCTTAGCAATTTAACTTCTGCTACCATCGTTGCTATGGACGGTGCTACCACTATTGCTACATACAACTGGACAGGCAATCTGGCTACTTATGCTGTAACAAACGTGGTTGTAGGTGCGTTCACTCCATCTGCTACTACCAATGTTACTTTTAACATAACTTCAGCTGATGACAACACATCTAATAATACCATCAGCCAAACCATTACCAAGGCTTCAAGTTATTCTACCCTGGATGTAGTGGTGAAAATTAAAACAGACCAGTATCCTTCTGAAACTACATGGAAAATTAAAAATTCTTCAGGTGCTACGGTTTCCTCAGGTGGTCCGTTCTCATCAGCCAATACTCAGCAAGCCAATGTTAACGTTACGCTGCCAGCCAATGATTGCTATACTTTCGAAATTTATGATTCTTTTGGTGATGGTATCTGCTGTTCTTATGGAAACGGTAACTATTCTTTCGAGACACAATCGGGTACAGTTATCGCATCGGGTGGCTCTTTCGGTGACGAAGAAATCAATCCATTCGAAGCTAATGCAGTAGGTGTTAGCGAGATTGCTAATGAATATGGCATTAATATCTATCCAAACCCACTTACTGACAATGCTGCCATCAGCTTAAACCTTGATCACTCTGCTAAAGTAAGTCTGCAGGTATTCAACAGCATCGGTGAATTGGTTCTTTCTGAAAATAAAGGAACCCTTTCAGGAAGCCAGATGCTTGACCTGAATGCTTCTAAACTTACAAACGGTATCTACATGGTTCGTGTACTTGTTGATGACCACATCATTGTACGCAGAATTACTGTAGCTAAGTAAGTTCTGTACTGATTATTGAAAGGGGGAGGCCAGGTGCTTCCCCCTTTTGTTTTAGGAATCCAAGCATTCTGTTTTTATTTTGATGCTCTTCCGGTTGGAATTTTTATTTTTGGATTGATGTTTGCCTTTCAGCAGAAAATCAAATTCTATTCTATGAAAAAGTTACTCGCAATTGTTAGTGTTTTCGCTCTGTCTTTCTCGGGAATACAGGCTCAGGAAGGTGTTCCGTCAGTAAAAGTTCAGACACTGGACGGAAAATCTGTGAACATTCAGGATTACAAGAACGAAGGGAAACCCATTATTATTAATTTCTGGGCTACGTGGTGCGGTCCCTGTAAGGCAGAGTTAACCACCATTCACGATATTTATGGCGATTGGATAGAAGAAACCGGAGTTCAGTTGATTGCGGTATCTATTGACGACGCACGTACCATGAGCCGCGTAAAGCCTTATGTGGATACTCAGGGGTGGGAATATGAGATTCTGCTCGACCCGAACGGTGATCTTAAGAGAGCTATGAACGTTGGGAATCCTCCGTTTACTTTCTTGATAGATGGTACAGGAAAAATTGTATATAAACATACCGGTTATGCTCCCGGAGACGAAGAAGAATTATATTCCAAGCTTAAGGAGCTGACTGCGAAATAAAAATCTACATGAACCATGCACTGAAGGGCGCGGCGGCGTTCCTTTTACTTACCGGCCTTCATACATCTTCCATTGCTCAAATTGATTTACCCGGTAATAATACCGGTGTTGTAAAAGGCGATGTGGAATTTGTTATGCAGCAGTACAATGCAGATACGTTGATTAATGCAGCGGTACCCGATTCAAAAACGGCAATCAATGCGTTTACAAATATTCTTTACAATAACGGACCCTTTAGTGCCGGTCTGCGCTATGAAACGTACCTGAATCGGTTGGAGGGGTATCCCGACCGGTTCAAGGGAACAGGAATAGGGTACCGGTTTTTTACTTTTAATAACGACGGTTTGGAAGTTACGGCAGGTAATTTTTATGAACAGTTTGGTCTGGGGCTTACCTTGCGAGCATGGGAACAAAGACAACTGGGTGTTGACAATGCAATAGATGGTCTTAGGGTTCGTTACAATCCTTACCGTGGCATTTATGTTAAGGGGTTATATGGTAAACAAAGAGTAGACTTTAACAATGGGTTTATTAATGGTGAAGGTATCATTAGGGGTGTTGACGGCGAAGTAGTTATAAACGAACTAACGGATAGTCTGGCAAAGCTTCCTTTCCGTTTGGCACTGGGTGCAAACTTTGTCAGTAAATATCAGAAGGACAATGACCCAACTTTGATTTTGCCGGAAAATGTGGGTGCATGGGCCTACAGGGCTACATTTAGTTATAAGAACTTTGGCTTACAGGGTGAATACGCATATAAAATTAACGATCCATCAGAGAATAACGGGTATATTTATAAACCGGGTCAGGCTATATTGCTGAATGCCCGTTATTCTACAAAGGGTTTTGGTCTTGTGCTCGACTATAAGTTCAGTGATAACATGAGTTTCCGCAGCGACCGTCAGGAAATTCTTACCAATGCAATGATTGGATTCCTGCCGGCTCTTACACGTCCCCATACTTATAATCTCGCAGCTACCTTGTATCCTTATAATGTACAGTTTAATGAGGTGGCCTATCAGGCTAATCTTTCATATCAATTTAAAAAAGGAAGCCTGCTGGGAGGTAAAGACGGTATGACCATAGCACTTAATTATTCGGTAGCGCTTGCACTGGATACCTCACAAATAAATGATGTGAGTCTGACAGACCCTGCTGCCAAGAGGATGGGGTATTCAACAAAAATGTTTGGTCACGGAGACAATCTTTACTATCAGGACGTAAATGTTGAAATCCGTAAAAAGTTAAGCAAGTCGTTGAAATTGAATTTAATGTATTTGTATCTTGTATATAATAACGACATCAATCAGGGAGCCTATAATAATGATGGTAAAGCCCCAAAAGGTAAAATTTATAGTCATATAGGAATTGTAGATTTATCCTGGAAAATAAGTAAGAAGCACAATTTGCGTACCGAGCTTCAAACCTTGTTAACCCATCAGCATCAAGGTGATTGGGTTACAGGATTACTGGAGTATACCTATTCTCCTCATTGGTTTGTCGCCTTACTGGACCAATATAACGTTGGCAACAGTCAGGATGTTTACCGAATACACTATTTGCTGGGTTCGGTTGGATACATTAAAGGGCCCACACGTTTGTCATTAAGTTATGGTAAGCAGCGTGCAGGTTTGTTCTGCGTTGGTGGTGTGTGTCGCACGGTTCCGGCTTCCAATGGTTTTACAGTTACATTAAATTCTACCTTCTAAGATGAAAAAGCTGTTTTATGCATTGCTTTCGGTAATCATCCTGTCAGGCTGCGACAAGGTTGAATTTCCTGTACCACCCCAATCGGGAACGGCAAATATTGTGTGCGACACTACCTTTACTTTTTCGCAGGTTCAAACTACAAAACATTTACTAATTGAAGAGTTTACAGGGCATTACTGCACAAACTGTCCACAGGCAGCCTGGTATTTGCAACAATTAAAGGCTACCTATGGCGAAGAACTCGTTCTGGTTGCTATTCATCCTTCGCTGGGTTCACTTACCGACCCCCAGAGTAACGGAGACAATTCTTATTCCACCGACTGGCGGATAGAGGAAGGACAGCAGTTGTATACAAATTTTGCAATGCCGGGCTTTATTCCTATTGGAATGCTGTCAAGAACTGATGATGGAAGCGGAAACAATTATCATTATCACACTACCTGGCAAACAAAAGTACCCGCTTTGATGGGGCAGGCTGCCGACATTTCCATTAGAAATGAAGCCAATTATAACGCAACAGAAGATGTGGTTTGTATTAAAGTAGAGGTAGAGGTTTTAAACGCGCTTACGGCTGATTTATATCTTACCCATTATCTGGTGGAAGATAGTATTGCCGACTATCAGAAAATTGCTGTGGGTGCAGAGACCAGTGGTTCTGTGCACCCCGACTATCCTCCGGGCGACGTCTCAAACTACTATCACAGGCATGTATTGCGCGACGTACATGGACATGTGGGGGTTCGGGAAGGAGATGCCAGCGGTAACGGCAGCATTTTAGGTGCATTGCTCAAAAACGGCAGTTTTGCTTCGGGCGAAAAATTTCAGTATGTGGTAAGTTTTGATAACCTGGACGCTTCCTGGAGCCGTTCGCATTTGTATGTGGTTTCTTTTGTTCACGACAATTCCACCGGAGAGGTGTTGCAGGTGAGTGAGACCCATGTGCAGTAGCAATTCAAACACAAAGATTTCTACTTTTTGTATCTTGCCGCCATGAAGAATGTACAGTTACCTGTATTTGGCATGGTTCTACTCCTGTTTGTAATTACATCAGCACGGATTTGTTATACGCAAAACAGATATGGTTTTACACTGGGTCTGAATGCTTCCGAAATTACGGGAACAGATTTTTATGGGTACCGTAAAGCGGGCTTAATGGGAGGGGGCAGTATGTTAATGCCATTGAAAAATGAAAGGTGGTACCTGCAGGTGAATTTACTTTATAGTCAAAAAGGCGAGCAGAAAACTCCACGTCCTGATAAGGGAGACTTTATTCGTTATACCCTTTCAATGCATTATGCCGAATCGCAAATCTTATTTCGGTTGATAACCAAGCGAATTCATATTTTAATGGGACCCGGAGGAGGGTATCTTATAAAGAGCAGGGAAGAAACCGACAATCTTTTAAACACAGGAAGGCCTTTTCGTCCTTATGAACTGATAGGAACCTTTGGCATCACTTATCCGCTGGATGACCGGTTTTCAGCAGATATTCGCTGGACAAACTCTTTGCTGCCTGTTCGCGACCATCTGGGGGGACAAAACTTCAGGCTGAACTTTGGGCAATTTAATACCCTCATTTCCTTTACTCTGAATTACCATTTTGGTTCGGTGGATAAAAAAATGAATTCTGACGAAAAAAATTCACAATTAAACGAAACGAAACCGCAATAATCAGCGTTATACTTACTCTGTTCACACAAATTGTTAATAACAAGATTTGCGTATAACACACGTTCTTTTTAATTTAAGCCACAAAAGGAGGGAAAACGATGTACAGTAACATGTATGAATTGTCAAAAATGATTCTTCAAAAGGTGAGTTTTGACCGGCATTTGTTTGCCAAGGAACTGCGCAAAGCAGTCCGCTGGATAAAACAGGATGAGGTAATCGCTTTCCGTACATGGTGTCTGGCTACTTTTGGCGCAACGTACAAGGATGTTATTCTTGAAACTTTTGAGCCGGTAACCTATTAAACACCTGCACCCGTGCCAATCCCGACGAACACCCAGTAAACGGTAGTCGTCGGGATTTTTTTTGCCCAAATTTTCTTTTTCAGTTTCGTACGAATTTCAAGTTGTGTTGTAAAACATCGTTTTGAATATTAATATAATACACCCCGGTAGCACTTGACCTATGTTTATTGTTTTTATTTAAAATAAATACATTATTTTAAGTCAAGAAAATAAGATTCAAAAACTAATGCGCCTGTCGGCCGGGTAATCCCTTATGTATGCGGTCAAAAAGGAATCAAAAACCCGCTTTTTGAAGCGAACCTGCTCGTGCATTTGAAAATAATACTTACCCTCAAAGGGAGATAAAAGGGCAGATAGCAGTTTTTGGATTTATTATTAGAATTTACCGTTATTTAGTGTGCGGATTGATTATTCAATAAAGCGCAAGTTCCTGCAGTTTTTCTTTAAAGCGCGCAACGGGTAAAAACTGTTCTTCCAGACTTACTGCAAACGGAACCGGTGTGTCCATAGACGCGACGCGTACTACAGGTGCATCAAGATATTTAAAGCAGTGTTCGGCCACCAGGGCGGCAATTTCACCGCCAATGCCCCCCGTCAGTGTATCTTCGTGCAGCACCAGGCATTTGCCGGTCTTTTTAACGGAGTTCAAAATCGTTGCGGTGTCTAAGGGTATCAGGGTCCTCAAATCGATAATTTCCACATCGATATTGGGCAATTCCTCAGCAGCTTTCAGTGCCCAGTGCACTCCCATTCCATAGGTAATTATAGATATTCCGTCACCAGATTTTGCAATGGCTGCTTTTCCCGGTTCAACGGTATAGTATCCCACCGGAACCTGTGCCGAGACACTGCGATACAGTGCTTTGTGTTCAAAAAACATCACCGGGTTGGGGTCACGCAATGCTTCGCAAAGCAAACCTTTAGCATCTATCGGATTAGAAGGATAGAATATTTTTAAGCCGGGTACATGGAAGAACCATGCTTCGTTGCTTTGCGAGTGAAAAGGACCGGCTGCAACGCCGGCACCGGTAGGCATACGCACTACTACATCAGCATTTTCGTCCCACCGGTAATGCAACTTGGCAATGTTATTTACTATTTGGTTGAAGCCGGTGGATACAAAGTCGGCAAACTGCATTTCTACCATTGCCTTGTATCCTTTCATGCTTAAGCCTAAACCAGCAGCTAAAATAGATGATTCGCACAACGGGGTGTTTCGAACGCGGTGTTTGCCAAATTCCTGAACAAAGCCTTCGGTTACCTTAAATACACCTCCATATTCGGCAATGTCTTGTCCCATCAGTATCAGATTCGGAAATGCGCGCATACTCTCGCGCAGGCCGTCCTGCACAGCGTCAATCATTCGCAATTCCTGTGTTTCTGACGATGCAGGAACAGAAATGTATTCATAGGGAGCATAGATGTCCTTTAGTTCAACTTCAGGGTTAGGAACAACCTTTGGTTCCTGATAGGCAATATCAAATTCAGCAGCGATATGTGTTTTTATTTCTTCCCGCAGGACTTGTACTTCTGCTTCTGTTATAATTAGATTTTCAAGCAGGTATTTTTCGTAATTATCTACAGGGTCTTTTGCTGTCCAGTGTTCTATCAATCCTTCAGGATAATATTTTGTTCCTGATGCTTCTTCATGTCCTCTGATTCTGAATGTACGGCATTCCAGCAGCACCGGATGCGGATGGGCCCGCATTTCGGCAGACAGATTTTTAACGGTATTATAGACCTCAAGAATATTATTGCCGTCGATACTCAGGGCACGCATTCCGTACCCAGGGCCTTTGTCAACAAAAGAGGCACAGCGGAATTGTTCATTGCTGGGTGTTGAAAGTCCCCATGCGTTATTTTCCACAACAAAAATGACCGGCAGATTCCATACAGCAGCAATATTCAATGCTTCATGAAAATCGCCTTCACTGGCACCTCCGTCTCCGGTAAATACAAGTACTACTTCGGCGGCACCGTCCAGGTTCGAAGCCAGTGCCAGTCCGTCGGCAATACCCAGCTGGGGTCCCAGGTGAGAAATCATGCCCCACACACGGTGTTCTTTTACTCCAAAATGGAAACTGCGGTCGCGGCCTTTGGTATAACCGTTCAGTTTACCCTGAAACTGGCTGAACAACCGGTGTAGCGGCAAACCTCTGCTGGTAAAAACACCCAGGTTGCGGTGCATGGGAACAACCCACTCGTGAGGAAATAGTGCCATGGTAGTACCTACCGAAGTGGCTTCCTGACCATATCCTGAGAACCACTTGGTTATTTTGCCCTGCCGCAAAAGAATGAGCATTTTTTCTTCAATAAGGCGGGGAACCAGCAAACCACGGTATAAACCTAATAATTCCTGGTTGGTTAAAGTCTGGCGTTGAAAATCCATTGCAGTACCTGTAATTGCCGACATAAATTTGTTTTTTGCAAAGGTAATGGTATCCTACAAAGATTGGGTAGAGATTTGTAAAGTTTAAGCTTACTGTATCAAATCACTGTTGGAAGTATATACCAGGAGTCATAGACACCAATTGGTTGGATCAAAACTTCCCTCAATCCATCTTCACCAACTTCTTGCTCTCGGTAATCTCTCCGTCTACTACCAAAACGTATTGATATATGCCGTTGCTGAGGTCGTTGGCAAAAACCTGCAGCTGGCCTGCGCCGGTGCCGTTCAAATCTACAGTGTTAATTAAACGGCCGTTGTGGTCGTAAAACAGCATTTGTGCACGCTGCACGTTTTGTGGCAGGTAGTAATTAATGATGGTTTGCTCGGCAAACGGATTGGGAACGTTTTGGTCTAACACCACTCGCTCCATGTCCTTGAGTTCAATTTGTTGAAGGGTGGTATTGGACTCGATAGCTATCGGGTGGGGTTTGGGTGTGTTGGGTAAAAATGCGCTGGGAGTGTTGCAGATTCCGGTGTTGTTCAGGCATTGTTGAATGATTGCAATGCTTTGTGCTTGTGAATTGAGCAATGAATCTTGTATGGAATTTTGCGCTTGCAAACTTTGAATTACTGAGTCTTTCAGAAAATCGATTTGTATCATAGAATCTATTGTAATCGACTGTTCCTTAATGGCTTCTATTAAAACCGGAATGATTCTGTCATACCGTAAAGAGTAATAACCTGAATTTGTATCTAATGAAACGGCTTCGTTAATTACTGTATCCACATTCTGTGCAATGAGTCCAATTTGACGACCTGCCGGAAATTGCATTTCCGGAAACCCGAGCGTATCATAATGAAAATACACACCGTTGAGTTTTTTTATTTTGCCGAGCGCATTTACAACCGTATCTATATTGTTTTTAAACACTTCATCTGAAGGAACCAAAACCCCGCCTGATGCGAAGATGTCTCCACTAACTTCCAATTGTACATTACCTGAGGGATTGTTCCACAATTGTCCACAAACTTCGGGTTCGTTGGGTGGAGTTGACGGTACAGAGGGATGGCTTGTACTGAAGGCAAAACCTATACTTACTTTACCGCTTTTTCTTGGAACCACTATAGCCATTCCCTCCGTAACTAGGGTTGGTACGGCTTCAAACCAACCCGCAATATTGGTGCATTTGGAATGCGTACCTGTTGTTTTACCAAAAATGGCGACACTGCTGCCATTGGCAGACGTTGGGTCGGCGTTGTCAACATTAACTGTGGCAAAAGCAGTTGTGGCTCTGGTATTTGTTTTTTGAAAAACCGATAATTTTGCGGGCAAAGGAAAAGTACAATTTGTGCCGATACCTACATTATTAACGTCCTTTGATCCACCGATATCGCTGAAATGGAAGTTAAAGTTATTCAGCTGAATTTCAGAGTGATCTGGCAAAAGGTAAGGGTTAATGGTATCTCCACAAACACTTCCAAAAGTTTTTGAAGGCACGTAAATTACATCCCCATTGGCATCAACACTAAGTACTCCGGTTCCGGGGTTGGGAAGCAGATTGGATGCTGAAGTAAGGTCGGTAAATCTTAGACCGCTATTGCCAGGAATTGGACTTACTGCTGCTGTATTTATTTCAAGAATGTTTTGGGGAGACAGTGTGTTTATACCTACTCTGCGTTCATTTGCTGCGGTAACATTGGGTGCGGTTACCTGAGAAACGAGTAAGTTTTTGAAGAAATGAGCAGACCTTAGCGGATTTCCTCCCAACGGGGTGTTTGTATAAATGGTGAAAGAATAATCAACGGCAGCGGCCGAGTTTAAAGAGGTTGCACTTCCCGCATAAAAATTGTCTGCGGGAAATACTGAAGGGTGCCCCATAAAAAAAGATGCAGCCGTGTTGCCGGCATCGAAATAAATGGTGGCGTTGTTTGAAAGTGTTAATCCACGGTTCCAGTTGAATGCGTTGGCAATTTGCGATCCTTGAATATGTAAAGGAGAAACCGGATTGTTAGTTCCGATGCCTACAAAACCTGAAGTAGTGGTGCCTGCTGCAACGGTACCGTCCTGGTTTATGTGCATGCGTATTGTACTGTTAGTGGAAAATTGCATTGCTCCGTTTTGTATGGTGCTTATTACAGCATCATTACTATTAGCAGGTACAAACAGTCTAAACTTTTCCGTTACGCTGCCTGTTGTTGCTCCTGTAAATAAGCTCCAACTGTTGGCTACGGTGCTACTGCCATCGGTTCTAAACAAGTTACCCACGGCAAAATGTAGTGGTCTGGAAAATTAGGACAGGTTAAATAACCTTACTAAATTTAACAA
>CAZDUI010000003.1:0-140840 GCA_964508605.1 uncultured Weeksellaceae bacterium
TTTAGGTATTTATGAACATTTATGCTTTAAAAAGTTAAATGCGTTTGCCCTGAGTAACGGGGGTTACAGAGGGATAAAACAGACGCCCATTAAAGTTCTGATTCTAATTATTCAACCACTCCGTGGTTGGATATTGATATGTAGTCTGTAACGCAGCATTGCATGCTGCGTTACTTTATTAAATCCCTCCGGGATTTTTTCAGTTTGGACAAGATTTATACCTTTATAATGCTTTTTATAAGCCCACTAACAAGTCCAAAGGACTTGAATGAGATTAAACATCGACGTAGTCGGTGGGTAGAAACAACGACGTAGTCGCGGGGGTAACAAGTATAAACCACAACCCTGAAGGGGTTGAATAATATATGGTATAAAATGAGCACATATACGCAAATTATCTATCAGATTGTATTTGGTACAAAGTACAGAGAAAAGGTTCTAACCAAAGAAAAGCGAGATGAGTTATTCAAGTACATTACCGGTGTTATCAACCATAAGAATTGTCATATTTACATTATCAACGGGGTTGAAGATCATATACATATAGTTACACATTTGCATCCATCTGTTTCTTTAGCGTCTTTGGTAAAGGACATCAAAGTATCCAGTTCCCTTTATATTAAAAAACAGAAATTGTTTAAAAACTTTAAAAGCTGGCAGGAGGGTTACGGCGCTTTTACTTACAATTTGAAGGATAAAGACCGGGTAATTAACTATGTTAAAAATCAAGAGGTCCACCACAGGAAAAAACCTTTTAAAGATGAGTATATCTCTCTACTTATAGAACATGGAATTGAGTTTGACGAAAAGTACCTGGAATAACGTTATTCAACCACTCCGTGGTTGGATCAATGATGCACGGTCAGTAACGCAGCATTGCATGCTGCATTACTCTTATTAAATCCCTCCGGGATTTCCATTTAAGACAAGTCCGAAGGACTTGAATGGCATTAACCATCGACGAAGTCGGGGGGGTACAAACCATCGACGAAGTCGGGGGGTACAAACCATCGACGAAGTCGGGGGGTACAAACCATCGACGAAGTCGGGGGGGTACAAACCATCGACGAAGTCGGATGGTTAATGCCTTAAGGTTCCACCCAATCTCCGTTAAGGCGAATCAGCTCAATGAGTTCTTCCACGGCATGTTCTTCGGGGACATTCCGTTTCACAACAGTTTTTTCGCGGTATAGGTTAATTTTGCCTGGGCCGGTTCCTACATAACCGTAATCGGCGTCGGCCATTTCGCCGGGACCATTGACAATGCAGCCCATAATACCGATTTTTACACCTTTCAGGTGATGGGTTCTTGCACGTATTTTTGCTGTAGTCTCCTGCAGGTCAAAAAGAGTTCTTCCACACGACGGACAAGAAATATACTCAGTTTTAGAAATTCGGGTGCGGGTGGCCTGCAAAATATTAAATGCTGTCTGGTTGATTTGCATTTGTGGAACTTGCCCGGAAGTGTTGATCCAGACACCATCACCCATTCCGTCCAGCAACAGTGCTCCGGTGTCGGTGGCAGCATATAATTGAAATTCGGTAATATCTTTCGTGCTATACATTCGCTGAATCACAACCGGATGGTTATATTCTTTTTGCATCATTTCAACAAAAGCCCTGCGCAGCGCTGCCACAGCGTGATCATTGTCTGTATGAAGAACAAATACCGCGTTAGGATTACCGGTATCAGGGTTCAATCCCTGCATCAGTTCATCGGCAGAAACAGACACGAACACCATGGATGCTGTTGAATATAAACCATCCTGCCACTGAGCAAAAGAAATGAGAGGATAATGTCGCGGGCGTTCTTGCCATTGGGGATACACGTTACCGTCTACAATAACTCCAAGTGTTCCGGGTAATTCAAACGTAACACCTTTACTACCTGTATAACAATAATCGCAGGCCTGGTCGGAAAGGTTCCATTTGTCGAGCGGCACCGAATACCGGTAGCCCAGCGGAAAGAGAGATGCTGGTGTTATTACATCCTTATCCGGAATAGAGGCAACAACCACAGGAACATTTTTCCCTCCTATATTGAAAACCTCATTGCTTTTGCGGCGCTGATAGCTGAATGGTGAATACGGAAGTTCCCCTTGTATTTCGGGAATGGGCTTATGACCGGTACGATGAGTGTATCGGTTTACAAGCATTTGTGCCACGGGTATCTCTGCTTCAGGAGGTTCAGTAAGCGAAACACGAATGGTATCACCCATACCGTCTTCCAGCAGGGTACCTATACCTACGGCAGATTTTATTCTACCGTCGTCGCCGTCACCGGCTTCAGTTACCCCCAGGTGCAAAGGATAATTCATACGCTCTTGTGCCATTGTAACCACAAGTAATCTGTATGCCTGCACCATCACCTGTGGATTACTGGCTTTCATACTGATAACCAAATCATGAAAGTCCATATCACGGCAAATACGCAAAAACTCCATAGCGCTTTCCACCATTCCCAGCGGAGTGTCACCATAGCGGCTCATAATACGGTCGCTTAACGAACCATGATTGGTACCAATGCGCATGGCTGTGCCATTTTCGCGACATATAGTTACAAGAGGAGCAAACCGTTCTTTAATGCGGTCCAGTTCGGCCTGATACGCCTGATCGGTGTATTCAATATCCTCAAACTTCTTTTTATCGGCGTAGTTTCCGGGATTTACTCTTACTTTTTCCACAATCCGCGCTGCCATTTCGGCGGCATTGGGGGTAAAATGTATGTCTGCAACAAGCGGTGTATTAAATCCTGTGCTTCGCAGTCTATTTTTTATCTCAGCAAGATTTTCTGCTTCTTTAATGCTGGGTGCAGTTATGCGTACCAGTTCGCAACCCGCTTCAATCATTCGAATACTTTCTGCAACGGTAGCTTCGGTATTCATGGTATCAGCAGTTGTCATGCTTTGAACACGAATGGGATTATCGCCACCCAGAGGCAAATCGCCGATAAGCACTTCCCGGGTTTTTAATCGGGAATATTGCGTTAAGCTATTACAATATAAATTTTCGGGTTTTACAGTTCCTTTCATGCGGTTTCAAAGGTAAATTATCTTTGACAACAACAATAAAGGCAGGGGAAAGTTGTGGTTAACAAAAAACTTTACTGATACTTTATTCCACCGTAATACTGATATCAGAAGTTTCTGACTCAATAAGTTTCACCAAGCCGGAGCCGGTGCCCAGGGTAGAAGTAACCTCAGCCTTCAGTATGGCAAAACCATCGGGACCTGACTGATAGAATTCAGAAAATGAGAATACGGCTTTTCCGTCCGAATCTGTAACTTCTTCAAGATCATATAATGAGACCTCTGAAACATAAACTGTATCGGAAGGCTGACCATATAACCTAACATTTGCATCGGGAACCGAATTTCCTGAGGAATCTGTAACATACACTCTTACAAAAGTGTCTTTTTTCTTTTCGCAGGATAACCCAATAAAATTAAGGATCAACAGCAAGAAAAACAGGGTGCGTTTCATGGCACTTTAACAACCAGTTCGTTTTCGGTTTCTTCCTCAATTTTTATCACTGCAATGCTTTCGTAGGTAGTTCCGTTACGGGTTACATCTACGGTTAGAACTGCAAAGCCTGCTTGGCCCAGTTCAAAATCTTCGGTAAATGCAAAAGAAGCATAACCGCTTCCATCAGTAGTAGCTTCACGGTCCAAAATGATGTCGTTGTGCGCAGCGGTGTCGGTTTGTTCACCATATACCCTAACCGTTACACCACCCACCGGAATAAGTGTGGCTTCGTCAAGTACCTGTATTTTGGCAGTTGTGGCCTTTTCGCGCTTACATGCAGCAGTAAGCAGTGTTGTGGCTGCGAAAAGTAAAAAAGCAAATTTTAAATTTTTCATGGCAGAGGGTTCTTTATTCAACAAATCAAGTTCAAAAATACAATCATTTCATTAAATTACAAGCAAGTTGATGAAAGATAAACAGCGAACCACACGAAAAAGTTACATTTGAGGCCGGAAAGATTGAAAAGATGAAGCGTCAGATTGAAACATTACGAACTGAAATTGAGCAATCAGCAATTGAAAACGAAGCGGATGCAACTGCTTTCAGGAACCGTTTTCTTGCCAAAAAAGGCGAGATTTCGGCGTTGTATACTTCTTTTAGAGATGTTCCTGCAGACCAGAAGCGGGAAACCGGTGCACTCTTAAATGAATTAAAACAGTTAGCCGAACAAAAGCTGGAAGAATCGCAGAGCCGGTTCGAGAATACTAAAATAGAAACCGACACTACGGATGTAACCCGGCCGGCAGGAGCAAGGCTACCCGGAACATTACATCCGGTATGGCAAGTAAGGAAACAAATACTTGATATATTTGGAAAAATAGGATTCTCTGTTAGTTATGGTCCTGAAATTGAAGATGACTGGCACATTTTCACCTCTTTAAATTTCCCGCCGGAACACCCTGCCCGTGATATGCAGGATACTTTTTTTATCACATCGGGAGATAATGCACGGGCATTGCGTACGCATACCAGCAGCATACAGGTGCGGGTTATGGAAACTCAACAGCCACCGATACGCTCATTAATGCCGGGACGCGTGTTTCGGAACGAAGCCATTAGCTCCAGATCCCATTGCATGTTTCATCAAATTGAAGGACTATACATTGATAAGAACGTTTCGTTTGCCGACCTGAAACAAACCTTGCTCTATTTTGCCCGCGAAATGTTTGGTGCCGACCGTGAAATAAGACTAAGGCCGTCATATTTTCCATTTACAGAACCCAGTGCAGAGGTAGATGTGTTTTGGGGACTTGAAACCGAAACTGATTACAGGATTACCAAAGGTACGGGTTGGCTGGAAATAATGGGCTGCGGTATGGTACACCCCAATGTGCTTAAAAACTGCGGTATTGACCCTGAAGAATATACCGGATATGCCTTTGGAATGGGGCTTGAACGCATTGCGCTTTTAAAGTACCAGATTGACGATATACGACTGTTCTTTGAGAACGATCTTAACTTTCTTGACCAGTTTACATCGCCCTGGTAACTTGTTTCATCCACAGGTTATAATCCAAAATATCACCCGTTTCAAAATCTTCAATAGTGCTTATACCGGTAATAGTTTTTTCTTTAAAAATGCCGCCATCTAAAATAAGCCCGTTTAAGAGATCTAAAAACACATATTGCTTTGTCAGCTCCGGTGTTCCTTGTGCCAATTGATATGTGTCTGTGATAAAATGTCGTATATAA
Organism: uncultured Weeksellaceae bacterium; assembly: GCA_964508605.1. Classification (GTDB taxonomy): domain Bacteria; phylum Bacteroidota; class Bacteroidia; order Flavobacteriales_D; family CAZDUI01; genus CAZDUI01. The sequence goes on from CAZDUI010000003.1 coordinate 5,218, forward strand.
TCCAAATCATTTTGAAGATACCGCATCATTAAATCTGCGGTTTCTATCTTTATTCGGTACACAGCGGGCAGTTCAATAAAAGAGCGATGATTACGGATATTGGTTAGGCTTGTACGGGCTTCTTCATTCCTTTTGTTAACGTGCGCCATCCGGATGGCCGGAATTTGAAAAAGCATCTGTGTTTTAAAATCGTGCTTTAACGATTTCTCCTGAAGTCCGGCCTGCAGAATTTCAAAAGCCCTCAAAGGATTCGTGGTAAGCATACATTTGTGACTGAAGGTATAGTATGCCGCCATAAGCTCCTTTTGTTCCACACCATTTGATGATTTAGCAAGCTCGTGTAAATCATCGATATATTTAGATGCCTTTTCCTGTTTGTCAAACCGTATCATTAAGGAAATCATTTTGACAAGAATATCGCTTTGAAGTGACGATCTTTTTTTAAATATATTCTCCTTTTTAAAAGATTTATAGCTCTGTCTCAGGAATTTTTCCAACTGTTCCGGAGTGCTGTATCTTCCAATGATTGTCCCGTAGGTTTTAAACAAACGCACCCTGAGCACGTCCATTGTTTCCAGCCTTGGACCAAAAAGTAAATTATCTAGTTCCTGACGAAGACCCTGTAACAACAATTCGCGGGTTGCATCATCATTTGTATGAACAAGCCTGCTGTTGATAATTGACAAAATATCATCTACTTCCTGCTCAACGGTTATTCTTTCCCGGTTTGCGAGCCGTGAAGAAATTATTTCATCGGCAGTCCAGGGCGATTCCGGCCATTCCATTGCAATATGAAGCATATCAGTAAAAATCACTTCCAGCAGACCATAATCCTGGTCTTTAATAGAAAGTTGCCTGGCGCGCTGTAATAATTCGGTGGCCAGTGCGAGTTTACCACCTTCGGCAAAATGTCTTGAAAGGCCCAGAACATGCATTGCCTGAACGGCACTGCTGTGATTAAAGTACAATGTGCTTAAACCTTTTAAAGACTCTTCGGTTGCTCTGTGCTTTAACCGGTAATAAGCGTTTTTATCCTGTCCCGGATACAGCTTTAATGCAAATTTGTCCTCATTGGCACGACTGCTGTTTCTGATAAGATCAATCAGCCTGATGTCTTTACGGTCAGTACCCGCTTCAGTTCTGTTAAGGAATATCTTTATGTGTCTTAATTCTTCCTTATTCAAAGATTTAATGAGATCTATAAGCATGGGAGCGTAAGATTATTTTTGGCAAATATATTGAATATGTGCAACAAAAGAAACGAATTCAAAACCTGAAGAGGGATACATTATCTGATGCAATGAACAAACCCCGTTTTACCCGGGATAAAACCAAGATGTAACCTGGGTTTGAATTTACCGTATTGTGCTGCATGAAAAATCTGATTTTGTGTTTCGGTTTATTCGCAGGTTCGCTTAACGCACAGATTCCGGCAGGAATACATCTGCTGGTTCCTTTTGAGGACCTGATGTATAACAGTATGGTTGACAAGGAGCTTGCTTACGGTACAGCCTTTAATGCGGCCGAAATTATGCGACAAGTAAAAGATGCAATGATGGTAAATTTGCAACGTGAATTAAACCGTGAATTTGAGGTCCGAGCATTAAGTGTTTACGACACCATTGGCAATGAACAGGCCTTAGATTACATTTACAGTGGAATCACTTATGTTGATGAACCTGTGAAGATTGAGAAAAAGAATAATGAAACCCCAAACACAAAAACCACACTCGCATCGCTGAAAGAAAAACTACCTGTTGGAAAAAAGGGGAAGAGCTCGGATGAGCCTGAACCCGGTTCACGGATAGAAAACGGGGAACTGGTAACGGTGCGGGACAATCGCGAAAAGTTCATGAAAACTGTGGTTACCCGTGCTTCGCTTCCGTCCACAGTAACAAAAGAAATGAACGTTTCCGGGATATTATTTATTAATCAAATGGACATTGAGATGGTTCCCGCCGATTACGGTGAAGACGACCGCAAAATGGTTTTACATTTTACCTGGATAGATGGATATGGCAACACCATACAGGGCGGAAAAATATTATTCTGGTATAACTCAATAGACAACCAGCTTACATACATGTTGAAAAAGCATATACCTATGTTTGCAGCAGAATTTGCAGAAAAGCTAAATACATCGCTAACAGGTAATGCCGGTAATTGAAGACATTATTTTACCGAACGACGTCCGTATCCTTATCTGGAATTCAGAAGCGGAGACACAGGTGTCAAAAAAACTGCTTTCACAAATTAAGATACCTGATAAAGTAACCCACCCCCAAAGAAGGCAGGAATATTTAATTATTCGTGCCTTGCTTGATACAATGGGTTTAGATAGCAATTTGTTATTTTATGACGATTTGGGAAAGCCCGCCATAAAGGGATTTGAGTTGTCTTTTAGCCATTCTTTGCCATTTGTTGCTGTAATGCGCAGTTCAGGTGCTTGTGGTGTAGATATTCAGAGTTATAGTACCAAAGTGCTTAAAATTGCAGGTAAATACATGAATGAACGGGAGCAGGAAGCTTTTAAAACCCGGAACTCGTCCATTGAGTTTGCCACGTGTTTATGGAGCTGCAAGGAAGCTCTTTTTAAAAAACATCATACACAACATTATCATTTTGCAGCACATTTAGAATGGATGCAAACCGATGGCTACGAGTGGCAATTTAATGTAGGAGAAACCGAAAAACACACCGAGACCTGTGGGGTACTTTGCAAAGACGCCTATGTATTGGCATGGACAAGATAGTCCGGAATTATTACAACCCATACATAGCCCGGCCAACCATAAAATAAATAAGAACACCCAAAATATCGTTGGCTGTAGTAATAAATGGCCCGGTGGCGACTGCCGGGTCTATTTTATATTTATGCAGCATTAATGGAACAAATGTTCCAAAACCTGCGGCAAATAAAATAACAGATTGAAGAGCAATTGCAACGGTAAAACCCAGATTATAATTATCGTTCACCATCAGATTGTACAATAAAATTAAACCTCCACACAGTAATCCGCTAATTAGACCTACACCCAATTCTTTAGAAATTTGCTGCATCATACCATTAAGCTGTATACTCTTTGTTGCGAGACCTTTCACTACAATTGCTGACGACTGAATACCCACATTACCGCCCATTGCAGCAATTAATGGGATAAAGATGGCCATTTCCGGATGAATTTGCAGTTCGTTTTCGTAGTTTTCAATCACCTGTGAACCAACAATTCCACCAACCAATGCTACCATTAACCATGGGATACGTGCTTTTGAGATTCTCCAAACAGAGTCGTCGGTGTCTACGTCGCCGCTAATACCGGCAGCGCGCTGCATGTCTTTTTCGGCCTCTTCCCTTAAAACGTCAACCGCATCATCAATAGTAATTCTGCCTATAAGTCTTCCGTTATCATCAACAACCGGCAACACAACCAGGTCGTACTTTTCCATCAGCATTGCGGCCTCCTCAGCCGATAGCAGAGCCTTCACCGAAATTACTTCAGCCATATATAAGTCCCGGATAAGCGTGCGTGGAGAAGCAAATAACAAAGTTTTTAAGGAAAGAGTACCCACTAATACATCGCGTTCGTCAACCACATAAATTGTGTACACCTTATCAACATCTTCGGCCTGTTTGCGCATTTCCACGATACAACGGTTCACCTGCCAGTCTACACGGGCCTTTATGAACTCTCTGGCCATTAACGACCCCGCTGTACCGTCGGGATAACTTAAAAGATGACTGATGTCGCTGCTGTGTTCCGGATCCTCAACCTGACTGATTACTTCCTGCAGTTTGCTTTCATCAAGTTCCGATAAAAAGTCGGCCGCATCGTCTGAATCCATATTCTCGACCTGCTCTGCAATCTCTTTACTGGATAAGGTTTCAAGAAATTCATCTCTAATGTCTTCATCAAGATGTGTAAGCGTGTCGGCAGCGAGATCTTCATTCAGGGTTCTGAAAAGAAAGATAGCTTCATCGGTTTCTACTTGTGAAAATACTTCTGCAATGTCGGCGGGGTGGAGATTATGGATGTTCTCTTCAACAAACAGTTGGTCGTTACCTTCAATGGCAAGCGAGAGTTCCTCCAGGAATTCTTTGGTAAGTTCGAACTGCCGCATCTCCGTCCATTTTTCAGATTAATACCTTTTTGCGGCTGCAAAGGTACAATTTTGAATGAAAGCTGTATTAAAAAAAGGCTATTGGATTCGTACGACTGTATCAGAACACTTCGCGGGCTATTTGGCGAACATTTTCGCTTTTACCCATGGTGTAATAATGGATACAGGGAACACCTGCTGCTTTCAATTCTTTTGATTGCTGAATGGCCCATTCCACCCCAACCTGTTTCACGTCGTCGTTGGTTTTACATTTTTCAAGAGCTTCACTCAGTGCATCGGGGAAATCAATATGAAAAAATTTGGGTAAAAAAGTAATGTGTTTCAATGTCTGAATTGGTTTCAGGCCGGGAATAATAGGACACTGTATGCCTGCTTCGCGGCACATTTCAACAAATTTCAGGAACTTTGAATTATCAAAAAACATTTGGGTAATTATAAACCCTGCACCTTGATCCACTTTTTCTTTTAAATGTTTAAGGTCGGTTTTCAGATTCATACTTTCAAAATGCTTTTCGGGATATCCGGCAGCACCGATACAAAAGTCGGTTGAATTCACAGAAGCCTCTTCATGAAGGAGTTTTCCTTTGTTCAGGGCAGCAATCTGTCGTATTAAATCCACTGCGTGTGCGTGTCCGTCCGGATGCGGAGTAAACACCTGTTCTGTTTTAATGGGGTCCCCCCTCAACGCCAATATATTTTCAATACCCAGAAAAGCCAATTCAATCAGAGCATTTTCGGTTTCTTCTCTTGAGAATCCGCCACAGATTAAATGAGGAATGGCATCAACCTTATACTTGTTTTGTATTGCTGCACAAATACCCACGGTGCCAGGCCTTTTTCGAATGCTTATTTTCTCCAGGTAACCCATTTCACGGCGCTTATACACGTACTCTTCGCGATGATAAGTAACATTAATAAACGGGGGACAAAAATCAATTAGCGGGTCAATACCCTCATAAATAGAGTTTATACTTGCGCCCTTCAAGGGAGGCAGTATTTCAAAAGAAAAGAGCGTGCGACCTTTCGCACGCTCAATATGTTCGGTAACTTTCATTAAATAACTCCTTGCTCAATCATTGCATCAGCAACTTTTACAAATCCGGCAATATTTGCACCGCGAACGTAATTAACGTAACCGGTTTCGTCTTTACCGTATTTAACACAAGCAGAATGGATGCTTTTCATGATTCCATGCAGTTTCTGGTCTACTTCCTGACGAGTCCAGCTTAAACGAATGCTGTTTTGCGACATTTCAAGACCAGAAGTAGCCACACCACCTGCATTTGATGCCTTGCCCGGGGCAAACAGAATTTTAGCAGAAGTAAAAGCTTCAATGGCTTCCGGGGTTGATGGCATATTAGCACCTTCGGTCACACAAACACAACCGTTAGATACCAGTGTTTTTGCGTCATCACCATTCAGTTCATTTTGCGTGGCACAAGGAAGGGCTATATCAACCTTAACACCCCATGGCGTTTTGCCTTCAAAATATTCAGTTCCCGAGAATTTATCGGCGTATTCGCTAATGCGACCGCGTTTAACATTTTTCAATTCCATAATGTACTGAAGTTTAGCTGAATCAATACCATTGGAATCGTAAATAAAACCAGCACTATCACTCATCGTAACCACTTTGGCGCCCAATTCAATACATTTTTCAACAGCATACTGAGCCACATTACCTGAACCGGAAACAGCAACAACTTTTCCTTTGAGGTCTTGTCCTTTGGTAGCCAACATTTCCTGAGCAAAATAAACGCAGCCGTAACCTGTTGCTTCAGGTCGGATTAAAGAACCACCCCAGGTAATACCTTTTCCGGTATAAACTCCGGTGAATTCGTTTGCCAGTCGCTTATATTGTCCAAACATAAATCCAACTTCGCGTCCGCCTACACCGATATCACCGGCAGGGACGTCGGTATCTGCACCAATATGACGGAACAACTCTGTAACAAAAGACTGGCAGAAACGCATTACTTCGTTATCGCTCTTACCCTTAGGGTCGAAATCTGAACCACCCTTACCACCACCCATTGGTAACGTCGTAAGACTGTTTTTAAAAATTTGTTCAAATCCCAGGAATTTAAGAATAGATAAGTTAACAGAAGGATGAAAACGAATACCGCCTTTATATGGACCGATGGCAGAATTAAACTGAACCCTGAAGCCACGGTTTACCTGAATTTCTCCTTTATCATCAACCCATGGAACGCGGAATTGAATAACGCGCTCGGGCTCTACCACTCTCTCAAGAATTTTAAAATTCTTGTACTTTGGGTTGGGGTGTTCCTCAATAAACGGAATCACCGTTTCGGCAACTTCGTGAACTGCTTGAAGAAATTCGGTTTCGTGAGCATTGCGCTGCTTCACTTTTTCCATTAAGGCATCTATTTGTGCCTTGTAACGGCTTGCTACGGTTGAACTCATAATTTTAAGATATTATATGCAACAAATGTATGTGTTTTTCATGTTTCCTGACAAAAGTGACAGAATTTTAGCACAACTTAAAAACGGGGGCAATCTATAAATCACAAACTCATTAGTTTTCTTCTTCATCTAAAGTGTTTTCCGGTAGTGTGTCTCCGGAAAGTTCCAAAGCCTTAACGGGTTGAACAGCACTGCCGGCGATACCTCTAACAGAAGCGTACATATCAATCGTATTGGTTATTACTTTCTCAATTTGTTTTTCGCGTTCTTTCCAAATACGCTGCATGCTTCTTTTTTCCGAGTCAAGCGCCGTTTTCAGGGAAGTAAAACCTTCAACAATTGCTTCAACCTGCATTCTAAAAGTATTACCGGTTAAAAAATCGTACAGCAGATACATTTTATCTCCTTTATTCTCCTGAGAAAGAAGGGCTGCACTAATTTGAATAACAGACTCGCGCAATACGGAACAAAGTCCTTTAAACTCATTGAAAGTACATACCCATACTCCGTCATGCAACCCCATTCTTTCCATTCCCGGTGGCATTGCTTCAGTTACCAGTACACCTACATCCGCACCTTTGTCCCTCATGTCGGCTTTGAATTTTTCAATCCAAGATGGATGAAAATCCTTGGTTCGTTTGCTTTCGTAATATATTTTACCACAATTCTGCCTGGACCGTGTGTTTACTATATGAATACAATCTCCTCCACGGGCGCCTTTTTTAATTTCCTCAACGGTATCTAACGGGAAATGAGATATTAGCCATTCCTCAATAGCAAGTTCCTGTACTTCGCCCTGCATTTGCATTGAACCCTGTTCCTGCTTGCGCTTCATCTCTTCAGTAAGACGCATCTGATCTTCAAGCTTCTTTTGAAGTTCTTTAATTTTCAGCTCTGTTTTTTCCTCTTCAGATTTTCTTATTCGTTCTTTCTCGATTGCCATCTGCTCATTCAATCTTTTTTGTGCTTCCGCTTCAGCAACCTCCTTTAATTCTTCCTTCTCTCTCTTAAGCTTTTCTATTTCAGCACGGACTCTGTTTAATTCCTTAATTTGCTCTGTCTTTTCATTAAGTTCCTTTTGAAGTACCTGAAATTGTTCATTTTGCTCGTCGGCTAACTTTGCCTTAATCTTTTCCTCAATATATCTTTTCTCCTCTGCCAGTTTTTTATCTAGTTTTTGCTGAAACAATTCATTTTCCTGTTTTTTCAGGTTTTCAAAACTGAGTTTTGCAGATTCAAGTTCCTGAAAAGCTGATTCAAACTTTCTTTTTTCCTGAAAAATTTGTTCCTGAAATTTCTTATTAATTTCTTCTTCCAGCTGATGCGCCAAAATATCTTGCACATCTATTACGCTGCCACAATTGGGACACTTAATCTGATGGTCTGCCATAGCATTATTTTATGCCTAAAGATACCTGTTTTTAGATAAAAATTCATAAGAAAGAAGAATATAATTGAATCATCTCTGATCCAAAGCTTCCAGCGAAGCCAAAAATTGATCTCCTCTTGTAATCAATGTCAAATTCAGCGCCTTATATTGCAAATGTTCAACAGCGTACATACCACTGGCAAAAATGTGCTTGCGTGGAAAATCTTTACAAAGCGTTTCAAAGTACTTGTTTATTTCAACACCATACAACGGGGATATCACAGATGTAAGGACATATTGAGCAGGACGTACTTCAGAGACCGAAGCCAGGTCTTCATAAGGTACAGATTGCCCCAGATAAATTACATTAAATTTGCGGGCCGACAACACATAATGGAATAGCAGAATTCCAATTTCATGCAGCTCATGTTCCGGTAGATACAATAAAAACGTTGGACGGTCGGGATTACGCTTTGTTTTTAGTTTATCAATACCTGCAATTAGCTTCTGCCTGATAAGGTTACTTATAAAATGCTCCTGTGCAGGGCTAATACTACCTGTCATCCAAAGAATACCAATTTTCTCCATGAACGGATATACTATTTCCAGCATAGTCTTTTCCATTCCAATGGCTTGAATGGCTTCATCTAACCGTTCTGTGAACTGATCTTCATCAAGAATCACCATAAATCCAATTAATTCCTGAATCAAACTGTTTTGGTCATTCCCTGAAATACCTGAAACCGTTTGGTTGATTTCCATTTCCGGCATTCCGGCAATTTTAGAAATTTTATATCCGTGATTACTAAGAATGGAAATGTTCAATATTTTTCTAAGGTCCGAGTCTGAATAGTTTCGGATATTGGTATCACTTCTGTCAGGCGAAAATAAATTGTATCTGCGCTCCCAAATTCTGATAGTATGCGCCCTGATGCCGGACAATCTCTCTAAATCGCTGATAGAATACTTAGCCATGTTCCCGTTTAATGATGGACGATTAAACAAGGTAATAGAAATTTTGTTCAGAATACTCAAAAAATGAAGTTTATATCCTGCTTCATTAAAATACAAAAACAACAATCTATGCAATCAATACAGGAATATCAGAAATGAGGCGGGACTATACATTTACGGTAACATATTTCCGTCCTGCATGTAAATTCTTCGGTCGGTTTTTGCGGCAAAGTCTTCATCATGCGTAACAACCAGAATGGTTTGGTTCTGATGATCGCAAAGTTCGCGCAAAATATCAAAAACAACATTGGCATTTCGGGAGTCTAAATTACCGGTGGGTTCATCTCCCATAATAATCATTGGATTATTCACCAGGGCCCGTGCTATGGCAACTCTTTGCTTTTGTCCTCCGCTCAGGTTCGCGGCCCTCTTTCGCGCCTGATCGGCAATCTCCAATTTTTCAAGTCTTTCATATGCCTGCTGCTCAATTTCTTCTTTTGAAAATTTATTTAATTTCAAAGCCGGTATCATTACGTTCTCAAGCACTGTGAATTCCGGTAACAAGTAATGAAACTGAAAAACAAATCCTATTTTTTCCGCTCTCAATGAAGCCAAAGCATCGGGCTTCATTCCTGTCACCAGTTTGTCACCAATATAAAGACTACCTTCATAATCGGTATCCATCGTGCTTAGTATATACAGTAGTGTACTTTTACCACAACCGCTTTTACCCATTACAGATACAAATTCCCCGGTGCTCATTGTAAAACTCACACTTTTCAAAGCCTGAAAAGGCTCGGGCTTCATAAACCACTTTGAAATGCCCTGTGTTCTGATAACCGGATGTTGTTCCATATTGCAAAATTACAGAATTGAATGAGTTCCAAATAAAAAGTACACCAATGGTTTTGGTTAGGTTGTCAGCGATTACGAGAATTAGGATTTAGCCTATCTTTGCGTATTATGTCTTTTGAACTGATACATACTGATTCTGAAAGTGGCGCCCGGGCAGGAGTTTTAACGACGGATCACGGAAAAATAGAAACTCCTATATTTATGCCGGTAGGAACAGCAGGAACTGTAAAGGCTGTGCACCGGCGTGAACTTGAAAATGATATCCATGCAGAAATTATATTAGGCAACACCTACCATTTGTATCTGCGTCCGGGAACAGAGATTCTTGAACTTTCCGGGGGATTACATGGTTTTGCGGGCTGGAACCGTCCTATTCTTACCGATAGCGGGGGTTTTCAGGTATACTCTTTAAGCGATGCCAGGAAAATTAAAGAAGAAGGTGTCACTTTTCAAAGTCACATTGACGGTTCCAGACATTTGTTTTCGCCAGAAAATGTTATGGATATTCAAAAAAGTATTGGTGCAGATATAGTGATGGCCTTCGATGAATGTACACCCTGGCCCTGCGATTATGTATATGCAAAAAAGAGTATGGAGATGACGCACAGGTGGCTTGCACGGTGCATTGAGCGATTTGACAATACGCCCGGTAAGTACAGTCATAAACAAATACTTTTTCCTATAGTGCAGGGGAGCACATATAAAGACTTACGTATTAAGAGTGCTGAAACGATTTCTTCCTTTAACCGAGATGGAAATGCAATAGGAGGGTTAAGCGTTGGCGAACCGGATACAGAAATGTACAACATGACCGAGCTGGTTTGTAGTATTCTTCCTAAAGATAAACCAAGATATCTAATGGGCGTTGGAACACCTGTAAATATAATTGAGGGTATTGCACGTGGCATAGATATGTTTGACTGCGTGATGCCCACCCGTAATGCAAGAAACGGAATGCTTTTTACAACTGAGGGAATTATAAATATTAGAAATAAAAAATGGGAGCGGGACCTAACCTCCATTGATCCTAACAGTGACAATTACCTATCTTTAAGTAACAGTAAGGCTTATTTACGACATTTAATGGTTAATAAGGAAATGTTGGGCGCACAAATTGCTTCTGTTCATAATTTATGGTTTTACCTGTGGCTGGTACGTCAGGCCAGAATAAATATACTTAACGGAAGTTTTGCGCGTTGGAAAGAAACCATAATACCCGTAATTTCCCGCCGTCTATAGGGTGCAGGCAGCATGAAAAAAATAGACCTTTACATAATAAAGAAATTCATTGGTACTTACGTGTTCATGCTTGTACTGGTAATGTCCATTTCCATTGTTTTTGACATCAGCGAAAAAATGGAGAATTTTATCAACCGCAAAGCACCTTTACAAACTATCATCTTTGACTACTATGTAAATTTTGCTATTTATTATTCCAATTTATTCAGCGCACTTTTCATTTTTCTTGCGGTTCTTTTATTCACATCCCGGATGGCTAAAAACACCGAGATAGTGCCCATATTAAGTTCTGGCATTAGTTTTAACCGGTTTTTGAGACCCTACGCCATTGCTGCTACAATTTTGGTTTTATTCTCGCTGTACATGAACCATTTTATTATTCCGCCCTCTAATAAAACAAGACTTGAGTTTGAAAAAACATATACCAATCACACGTATGTTGTGCAGGATTTATACAAGGAAGCCGATAAAGGAACCCTTGTGTATTTTAAATTTTATAGTACTGAATTAGGGTTCTTACAGGATTTTTGGGTAACGATCAGAAACCCTGAAACAAGTAAAATTGAGCACATACTTCATGCAGAGCAAGCGTTTGGTGATAGTTTGGAAAACAAGTGGCGGCTCGAGCGTTTTTTTATTCGTTCATTTAATGAAGAAAAAGAATCACATAAATTTAGAAAAGGGGTTCGTTTGGATACAACATTTAATTTTAATATAAAATATTTTACAGAAAAGCCGGAAATTGTATCGGCCATGAATTATTTTGAGTTAAAAGAATTTATAGAATCAGAAAAGGAAAGAGGAGCTCCGAATGTCGCATTTTATGAGGTTGAAATGCATCAAAGAACATCGTATCCAATTGCAACATATATTCTGACATTAATCGGAGTTAGTTTATCCAGCAGAAAATCGCGTGACGGATATGGCAGGCCTATAGTTCTTGGTATAGGATTAATACTCCTATATGTTTTTGGAATGAAGATGACAACAGTTGCTGCGCTGAATGTAGGAATGAACTCGCTTCTTGCCGTATGGTTGCCAAATATTATTTTCGCGGTGGTTGCTATTTTAATTTACAGAAGAGCGCCAAAATAAATTAACTACAGGAATTTTCTCTCGTTGTCAATTGCAGTTAATTATTTAATCAGCTTTGAATTAAATTTTTCCTGTTAGGTTATTATTGAGTGCTTTAAGAGTATTCATTAATTGAAAAATCTTAGCTGGTAGATTCTTTTGATTATTCAATACTTTTTTATCAAAAAAACTCTCCCAAATCCAGGTTGAAATATATATTCCGAATAATGCTCTTGACGCTTTAGAATTCTGTCCCTTATCTGTTTGTAACCACTTTCCCAGTAATTTATTATCTTTAAATACCAATAAATCTTTTTGATGACCATTCAGTAATAAGTCTGCTATTATATGGAATTCAGAAATTCGATTTTTATTAACACTAAGCAAAATTTCTATCACCTTTCTTCTTTGAATTTCAGAAGCAAAAGAATTGTTCCTACCGTCAAGTGCAGATATTCTAAGAATTTCATTTAAACCCAACAGGGTGCTTTTAACATCTTCCCTTGCGGTTCCCATCCATGAAACATCCATTGTACCGGTAGACGTGAAACTATAATCGTTAAGAAGTAAATCGGCCTGATTAAAAAATATTTCACTGTGCGCTGGGAAACCAAGTTCGATCATTTTAAAAGCACTAATCCAACACGCCAATACACTATATTCATTGTTTCCAAAATCTTCGGGATTCATTAAGGAAAACTCATAGAGTGCCAAATCCGATTTTTCGCCTTCAAGCCATACCAAACCCAGTAAAAGGTGCTCCCACGCCGAAGTCCAGGGTAACTTAACTGAGGACTCCCAAAAATCATCCTCTCCACTACTTACCAACAGCGGAGGATATGCATCTTCATTAATGCTCAATACGTCTTTCATGGCTGTTTCCCACTCCAAGGCCGCTTCAAACCAAAGAACCGGATTATTCATTAGCGCCTGTTGAGAAGGATTATCCAGTATTGATACGAGTTTACGAATGAGCTGCCCTGTTGCCTCTAAATTATTCTCATCGTTAGTAACCGCTGCCGCCATTCTAATTAATGTCTTTGCCTTTCCGTATTGAACTACATCCGGCATGGTATAAAGCGAATCCATTCTTTGTAATTCAATAGAAAATGGACTGGGTTGCTCGGAGACGAATTCCGGCTTTCTCACACAAAACGACATTAGGTGCTGTATTACAACAACATATACACTAATAGCAAACAAATGTGTTTTTTTTAGCATTGATTCTGTGTTCTTTATAATCTGCTTTAATAATTTAAATCTAATGCGATTTCTCGACGTGACCGTTGTGTTTTCCTTTACACTCAAAAATCGATGTTCTAAACGCAAGCTAAACGCCAAATCGGATGCGCCATCTTAAAAAAGTGCACTAATTTACCTTTAATGTATAAATTAAACTACTGTGGTTAGGATATGGTTTTGATTTTTCTGCTTTTCTATTGGACAAGTAACCCGTTATTATGGCGCTAAAAATTCCACCCTTCCGATATCTCTCGGAAAGTAAAGAAACGTAGTACGAATCCATTTTCATTGGTCTGACAGAGGAAACCTTCATATTAAAATTACTCGCTAATCTCTTTATGTCATTAGCCGTGAAGTGCCAAAGATGTCGGGGAACATCGTAAGCCGCCCAAAACTCTTTATAGTGATTAGCATCATACGACAACCGATTAGGAACGGCTATAACAAGAGTACCTTCTTGACTCAAATGATCCTTTATCCACTGCATTTGAAATGCCAAATCGTGTACATGCTCCAAAACATGCCACATAGTTATTACATCAAAACGCTCTGTGGTTTTGTATCCTTCAGAAGGCATATCTACATTCAACTGAAAGCTTCGCGCTATGGCAGCAGCTCTACTGTCGGGTTCTATACCGCGCACCTCAATTCCAGAATGACTTTGAACGTATCTCAAAAAGTGACCGGTACCACATCCTATATCAAGTAACGTTTTTGGGCTATTCAATTCACGAACCAATCGCAGTTTTCTTCGCAGTGCTCTATTTCGTACAAATTGATACGCTTTATTAAATAATCCCTTTTTACTATTGGTATGACTGATGTAGTCATCGCTTTTGTAATAGGCTCCAATTTCATTCAATCCGGGCGGATTCTCAGTTCTATATAACCCACAACTAACACAAGAAACGATGCGAAAATCTTCTTTTGAAACAGTAAAATCCTTACACGTTAACTCGTGTTTTGAATCTTTACACCCACAAACCGGACACGCAAAAATATGTTCCACGTGAAACATCATCTTCCAAAATGTACTAATAATATTGATACGTCGGCGGGCGAAACACCGCTAATCCGGGCAGCCTGACCAATCGTTTCCGGTTGATGCTTCTTCAGTTTTTCCCTTGCTTCGGAACTCAATCCTGGAATCATTTCCAACTGAAAACTTCTTGGAATTAACAATCGCTCCAAATCCTTTAATTTATCAGCTAATTGTTGCTCCCGCTCTAAATAAGACTTATACTTAACATCGACTTCCACCTTATGTAGTATTGCTTCCCATTCTTCAGAACGCATATCCGCAGGTTTTTGATAAGACAAAACCTCCAGTAAGGGTTTCAACAAGACTTCAGGCCGGCCTAATAACGACAACAATTTAACCTTTTGCTGAAGAAGACTACTGCCACAATCAGCCAGATATTCATTCACATCCTCCGGTTTTGCGCTACTCGTTATAATAAAGTTGTTTAGTACCTCTGAACCCTTTAGTTTTCTTTCAAGGCCTCTCATTCTATCTTCAGATGCTAATCCGATATTATAAGAGCGTTCTGTTAACCTTTCATCCGCATTATCCTGTCTAAGGCTAATTCTAAACTCGGCCCGGGATGTAAACATCCTGTAGGGTTCTTCAGTGCCTTTGGTTATTAAATCATCAATTAAAACACCTATATATGCATCATTTCTCCCCAACACAAATTCGGAATTGCCCTTAATTTTTTGAGCCGCATTAATTCCAGCCATTAATCCCTGACATGCGGCTTCTTCGTAACCTGTTGTCCCGTTAATTTGACCCGCAAAATACAGTCCCTCTACTAACTTTGTTTCCAGTGTATGTCTTAGCTGCGTTGGGGGGAAATAATCGTACTCTATGGCATATCCCGGTCTAAACATCTTTACATTCTCTAAACCCGGAATAAGTTTGAGAGCACCATATTGTACGTCTTCAGGTAAACTAGTACTAAACCCATTCAAATAGATTTCAACTGTACGCCTACCCTCTGGTTCTATAAATAATTGATGCCTTTCGCGATCTGAAAACCTGTTTATTTTATCTTCGATACTGGGACAATATCTTGGTCCTCTACTCCTAATAGCTCCGTTAAACATAGGGCTCCTATCAAAACCCTCTCTAAGCCTATCGTGAACGATGTCGCTTGTATATGTAATATAGCAGGGCAACTGATTTGTAATGGGCTTTGTATTCAAGTAACTAAATTTTCCCGGAAATTCATCGCCCTGCTGAACCTCTAATTTTGAATAATCAATGGTTCTGCCGTCAAGTCGCGGAGGGGTCCCTGTTTTCATTCTACCAGACTCAAATCCTAAACTATTCAGTTGCTCGGTTAATCCATACGAAGCATTTTCACCTGCTCTGCCCCCACCCAACTGCTTTTCGCCAATATGAATCAATCCGTTTAAAAAGGTACCGCTTGTAACAACCACCGCCCTTGCCCCAAATTTTACGCCTGTTCCTGTAATAACACCTGCAGCTCGATTATTATCCACAATCAGACACTTAACCATGTCTTGCCAGAAAAATAAATTGGGTGTGTTCTCAAGCATTTCCCTCCACTTAATCCCAAATTCAACCCTGTCGTTTTGCGAACGGGGGCTCCACATGGCCGGCCCCTTACTCCTGTTTAATATTCTAAACTGAATTGCCGTCTCATCAGATACAATACCGGAATAACCCCCAAGCGCATCAATTTCTCTTACAATTTGTCCCTTTGCAACGCCTCCCATAGCCGGATTACAGCTCATTTGTCCAATAACGCCCATGTTCATGGTAATCAAAAGCGTTTTGCAACCCAAATTCGCGGATGCCGCTGCTGCTTCATTACCAGCATGGCCGGCACCTACAATAATCACATCAAAATTCTCGGTAATCATGTTTCACGTGGAACATTAGGGCCGCAAAGATAAACACAAGTCTTCCAAAAAAGCCATTTGTTTTCGCTGTTCTTTGGTTTTATCGTTATGTCCCATTAAATGAAGAACTCCATGAACCATCACTCTATCTAATTCTTCATCAAAACCATTCATTGCCTGGTCCATTATTGTTTCAACTCCCAGAAACAAATCACCGCTTAGTTTCTTATTGTTACTATAGTCAAAAGTTATAATGTCAGTATGATAATCGTGGAAAAGATATTTCTTGTTCATTTCAAGCATGCCTTCTTTGGTGCTCGCAATAAAGTTCAATTCGCCTGGAACAAAGCAAGCCTCCTTTATACAATGCAAAAGCCAGGCCTTTCGCCTGGCTTTTTCCTTCCAAATAAAATCAGAATCGGAATGGAACCGTATCAATTCGCCGAAATAATAAAGTTCAATTCAACCACACGCCCCCTCTCATAAAATTTAACGTCATCAGCCAGGTTCTTCATAAGAAAAACACCTCTGCCATTCGGTTTTTCTATATTCTCGGGATCCGTTGGATCCGGCAAACTATTAAAATCAAAACCATCTCCTTCATCCTCTACGATAAATTTTAGAGCGTCCTTTTCAGACTCACATTTTACATGTATCATCTTTTCAGGATTCTCTTTATTTCCGTGAATAATCGCGTTATTCACAGCTTCAGTGATTGCGATAAGAATATTACCATAAAAATCTCTGTTTACGGCATACTCATCGCATACCACATCAATCATTTTCTCGACGTCTGAGATATTCTCGGTGCGAGATGAAATGCAAATAGACTTTTGTGTTTCCATTTCAGGTGTAGATAATTCTATCATGTTAAACTAAATTAAACTTATTGTACGCTATTGAAATATTCACTTACTTTTCTCTTGTAATACGGTTGTAAATCCGGTGGAATTGTTCTCAGAAGTTCAAGTTCCTTCGATTTTTTACGGTTATACTCAAAATACTTATCAAGGTTACCCCTGTCTTCATTTTTTCCTTCCTTCG
Organism: uncultured Weeksellaceae bacterium; assembly: GCA_964508605.1. Taxonomy (GTDB): domain Bacteria; phylum Bacteroidota; class Bacteroidia; order Flavobacteriales_D; family CAZDUI01; genus CAZDUI01. The sequence goes on from CAZDUI010000003.1 coordinate 22,409, forward strand.
ACTCTCTTTTCTCGTCCATACCTCTTTCCCGTTCCGCTTTTTCATGCTCTAACAATCTTGTTAAAATATCCTGCTGTCGCATAAGCATTTCGTTAGAAATCTTCTTATGAATTAATTCTTCCTCATTCTTCTCAAGCTGGTCCTCAATTGGTTGTAGCCCATTTCCTTTGCCACTGCCATCCATATTTAGTTCCTGACGCATTTGCTGTATCATTTTCCTTAGTGCTTGCTGCTCTGCCGCCATTTTTGCAAATTGCTCTGAATTTCCCGGATTCTGTCCTGGATTTCCGCTATTACCCAGACCTTGCTGACCAGGATTATTTTCGCCCGGTTTCTCTCCCTTCTGTCCTCCTGGTTTCTGACCATTTTCCATCATTTTTTTCATCTTATCAAGCTGTTGCTGCAACTGTTTTTGCATTTGTTGCATGCTCATAGACCCACTCTGTTTTGGAGAGCCTCCACCCGGCTTAGTGCATGACCCGGAACCCGGTTGTTGCATCTGACTCGCCATTTGCTGCTGCATTTGATCTAACGTCTCAGCAAGCATTAAGGCAAGATTATTTAAAGACGTCATAGCCGTTTGTTTTTCGGCACTTGCCATAGCCGTCTGGCGTTCCGTTATCAAAACCAAAGCCTTATCCATACTGCGGTTTATAATAGATATTTCCTTATTAACGAATGACTCTATCTGTGGAACCCTTTTAGACAATGCGAACAAAGAATCTCGAATCATACCTGCGTCATCCCTCAATTTTCTTTGCTGTTTACCAACTTCATAAAATCTCGGATCATGTCGATCTAAACCCTGCATGTCCGCCATAACTTGCTCCTGGTCAAAACTCAGTTTAATAATGTTTTCCAGAAGTGCCCGCAAAGCATCCACATCTTCTTCGTTCTGCTGTTGCTGTTGCTGCTGCATACCTTGCATCTGCTCCATCATCTCCTGCATTTTCTGTTCCGCATTCTTTTGATGCTCGCCAGCTTTCTTATTTTTCCCTTCACTAATCTTTTCAGATCCCTTTTGCATCTCCTGCTTTGCTTCCTCTGCCCTTTCTTCAAGACCCTCCATATCCCTCTTATTCTGCAACTCCTTATTCAGTTCGTCCATTGCCTTTAAATCATCCTTAAGCTCCTCCATTCGTTCTTTCAACTCATCTTGCTTCTTGGCCAGCTGTTCCTGATTTAATGTCTTATTTTCCGTCATTTCCTTTAACTTCTCCTGACTCTCCTTTATGCTTTCAAGTTTCTCCATTGCATCCTGCAATTTCTCTTCAAATTCCATTTGTTTAAATTGCTCCAGAGCTCTATCCAATTGCTTTTCATAATCTTCCATATTAAACTGAAAATCCTCCAGTTTTTCATTCATCTTTTCTTTATTGTAGCTGTCGAGCATCTTTTGCAGCTCTTCCATCATTTTTTTAATATCATCAGTTAGTAGTTCATCCATCAATTTCTCAAGAAGTTCCTTTTTCTCCAACATCTCAGGAGTAAGTTGTTCAAACTCCTTCATTTTTTCAAGGTCGTTTTTAAATTGCTCGTTCATCTCTTTCATTTTCTCCTGCAGCTCTTTTTGCTCCAACATCAGCTCATTCAATTTTTGTTGTTGCCTCCAATCGGGTTTTGATGAACTCTGAACATTCTTTCTAAATTCATCCATCTGTTTTCTGAAATCCTGCACTTCCTTCAGCATTTCATTCATGTTATTCCTTGAAGCCTCATTGGTCAACTGATGTTGTTTTTTCAATTCCTCTTCGGTAGGAACTTTATAAATTTTTGTTTGACTGGTAGTCGTTTTTGAGCCATTAACCCTGTCATTATCTGAAACAGAAAAGAAATACTCCACCACGTCTCCCGGAGACAGATTTAATTGATGTAAATCAAAGTAATGGTTAAAACTAGTACTACTAAACTGCAGATTAGCCTGTATTCCTCTGGATTCGATTTTTCCATTAGTTGCTCCTGATTTTACCCTGTAGTGAAACGAAATTCCGTTAAAACCATAATCATCTGATGCCGTACCCATAAAATAGCGTATCATATCATCAGAGCTATCAACTTTTTCGTCTACCTGAATAATTGGATATTGGTCAGGAATCACTTTAAGATTGTACAAAACACTATCGCCAACTCTTACATACTTGTTTTCGCTAATTATTGAATAGGTAAGAGAATTCTTTGCAATACGCCGGAAAGTAGCCTGAGAAGATAGTCCTGTTTTCAAAACAACAGAACTATCACCATACTGAATTATCAATTTATCAGTATTTTTTGATGAAATACTCCATTTGATGGCAGTCCCTTCAGGAATATACAAATCACCATTATTCACTACCTTTTCATTTTTCTTGCCCGTGTAGGCCGGATAAACCAAGTCAATTACAAAATGTTGCAGGCTTGGTCGCGGAAGCACGCTAAGAACGTAATCGGAACTATAATATCCGTTGGCAACAAATCTAAAATTCTGAGTTAAACGCGGGGTGAGGTCAAATGTAAAAATACCTTTACCCATATTTTTCATTTTAAATCTTTTACCGCTATACTCTATCAGCATTTCTGACGGAATATTTTCACCTTTGGCTTTAACACTTATTTGAATAGGCTGCATTTCGAGAACTTGCAAATTCTCGTTTTGAAGTTCAAATTGGAACGGTGCTTCAGGAATATACTCTTCGTGATAATTCACAATTCTTCCCGCAGGGTCGGTGAGCATTCCGGCATTAATAAGCAAAATGGCTCCAATAACTGTTACCGGGATAGCAGCAAACTTTAACCACCGTCTGTTATCTGAAAACCGGATGACACTTTGAAAGGGTATGGGTGTAAGTTCTCGTGTTCTTTGTTCAATACTTGCCTCAAGCAAACTTCCTGGTAACAGTGTAGTATTTTGTTGTTGAAGCTGCAAAGTATTCAGCAATTTGTCCTTTACATCAGGAAAATGGTTACCAATAATTACCGCTGCCTGGTGATGAGAAATAACTTTACCAAAACTGAATAATTTTAACACCGGTTTTAATATGTAAAAGGCGAGTATGGTTGCAATTCCCGACACCAGTAAAACAAAAAGTAACAACCTGATTCCGGTACTAAAATTTCCTAAATATTCCAGAAACGTAATACTTAAAAACCACATGAGCGCAGCAGCGAATGATAAAATGGCACCCTTTAGCAGTTCGTTTTTATAGAACTTTCTAATAAATGCGTCTAATTTCGAAATTAATATCTGCTCACTTTTGCTCATAATACCGGACCAAAGAATCCGCAATTTAACTGATACGTTTCACAACACCAAAAGTTCAAATCGGTAGAACACTTAAACGACAGCGACCCATATTTAGTATAAGCTGATTCGGTATCGCACCCAAGTCTCTAATTACAAAAGATAACATTTTAAAGACTGTTTGCGTATAGTGGCAACCGCTTAAATTATCAGTTATGAGAATAGGGCTACTTTTGTTTTCACTCTTTTGTTTGACCCGTGCAGTTGCACTTCCTTCGCAAAAGAATGATTTATTAACCGTAAATCATGACATTCCCGCCAATATTGTGAATTCGGTACTCAACAAGAAAACCTCACTTTCAGGCACAAATAATAACCGATCGCCTGTTTCATGTGGAACAGACACCTTATACTACCCCCTATTTAAAACAAATACTGTAGACTATAAAATTCTTTTCACTAACGGCACATACACCAATAGTGCAGCGCAATGGTTTCCTGTAAACTCCAGTGTACCAGTTCAATTAAGAGGTTTCACGTGGTATGGATACAGTTTTGACCCAACCGGAGTTTCTAATCCGACCATAAATGTGTTATGTGAAGTATACAACGCTGGGTCTGATTCACTGCCAACAGGCACGGCCTTGGCTTCAACAACCGTAACAGCAGATTCAAATACAGTAAATTACGAGCACATCGTTACGTTTTCTACACCGGTTACGCTAAGTGGACACTATGTTATTGTAATAACCAATCCGGGAACAGATATTCTTTATTATTTCAGTAATGATGAGGGCAACAATGAAGGTACATCAGAAGGTTTGTCATCATCATTCTACGAACCGGGAAATTACTGGAGAAAGAACATTGACCTTTGGTCGCAGGGCGATTTTGACAACTTGTTTTTCCCACATGTAAATTACAGCATTGATGCCAAATTTACCATTTCAGCTTCCGGTTGCGTTGGCATTTCAGAAGCTTTTACCAATACTTCCACCGGGTACTTTGCCAGCAGATTTTTCAGCAGTTCAATAGCCGCCGGCGGATCTGCAAGCTACCACTGGAATTACGGTGACGGTAATACTTCTTCTTATCAAAAAAATGGCAGCAACACCTATTCTTCACCCGGAAACTACACGGTTACCCTGTACGACACATTGTATGGTTGGACCATGACATGTACAGATTTAAAATCGACATCTATAGATATTTATTCAATACCTGCAGCACCCTCTGCCAGCAGCCCCGCCCCGGTATGTGAGGGTTCTCCAATTGGAAACTTAACTGCTTCGGGTACAGGTGGTACCATGAAATGGTACACCAATGCTGCACCAAGTGGTTTTTTAGGGTCGGGTAATCCGTATTTTAGTACTATCAGCAGCCCCACAACTGTGTATGTAACCGAGACTCTGAATGGTTGTCAAAGCAGTGCTACCGCAGTAATTTTAAATTTTCTTACAAACCCTATACCCAATGTTAGCGCTACACCCTCCGGAGGCACATCCATAAACTTTAACACTACCACCACCGCCTCAAGTTATTCCTGGAATTTCGGTGACGGAAGCAGCGCAGTCACAACACAATCCGCATCATATACATACGCCACATCTGGTCCTTTTAATGCATGTCTTACTGTGACATACAGCAACGGATGCTCTCGAATGAAATGTAATACGGTTAGCTTTGTGGCCGTCAAAGAAGCAGAACTTGAATTAATTCAATTTTATCCTAATCCGGTTCAGGAGGTATTATTAATTCAGGTACCCGGTACTATGAACGATGTTTCGTACTATATTACCGATATTACAGGCAAGCTCGCAGGCCAGGGGAAATTGATACCCGGAACAGAATATATCAATGTTTCCGGCTATAGTGGAGGAGTTTATTTTATCAGTTTCAGTAGAATAAATGATACCGGCAAGGAAATTCGCACCGGCAGATTTGTAAAAATGTAATCTCACCTTTATAATTAAAAAGTTCAGGCAGTAACGTTATCTTTGCGTCCCTAAACTTTACAATTTATGTCTTTGAACAACCGCAAAGTTCGCGTTCGATTTGCTCCCAGTCCAACAGGTCCTTTACATATGGGTGGAGTACGGACTGCATTATATAATTATTTATTTGCAAAAAAAAATGGTGGGGATTTTCTGATTCGAATTGAAGATACAGACCAAACACGCCTTGTTCCCGGGGCACAAGAATATATTTTTGAAGCGCTGGGATGGTGCGGCATTCATGCTGACGAAAGTCCTGAAACAAGCGGTCCGCATGCACCCTACATTCAAAGTGAGAGAAAACACCTGTACAGAAAATTCGCAGATGAACTTATTGAAAATGGCAATGCATATATTGCCTTTGATACAGCAGAAGAGTTGGAAGCTGCGCGTGAGAAAGCCTCAGCATCCGGGTCTGCCGGTTGGCAATATAACCACGCTACCCGGTCGTATATGAAAAATTCTCTGTCATTATCACAAGATGAAGTTGAGAAAAGGATACATGCCGGAGAACCTTATGTAATTAGGGCAAAGCTGCCAAGAAACGAAGAAATAAGGTTTCTGGACATCATTCGCGGTTGGGTAACCGTGAACAGCAGCAATCTTGATGATAAGGTGTTGTTTAAAAGTGACGGAATGCCAACCTACCATCTGGCAAATATCGTTGACGACCACCTTATGGAAATTACTCATGTTATAAGAGGAGAGGAATGGTTGCCCTCAGCACCATTACATGTTATGCTATACAGATTTTTTAACTGGCAGCAACCCGAATTCGCACATTTACCCTTATTACTAAGACCTGACGGAAATGGAAAACTAAGCAAACGCGATGGAGACCGCCTGGGATTTCCGGTCTTTCCATTGGAATGGAAAGACCCTGCAACGGGTGAAGTTTCATCCGGGTATCGCGAGAAAGGATACTACCAGGGCGCATTTATTAATATGCTTGCCCTACTTGGCTGGAATCCGGGTACAACACAGGAAATATTCACAATGGATGAACTTATTGATGCGTTTTCGCTGGAAAGAGTTGGCAAAAGCGGTTCAAAATTCGATCCTGAAAAAACAAAATGGTTCAATCAGCAATATCTAAGAATGCAACCCAACGAAGTGCTGGCAGAACAAATTAAACCCATATTACCGGGTTCAGAACCAATTTGTATTGAATACCTTGCAGCAGCCTGTGGATTAATGAAAGAACGGGCCACATTTGCATCAGATATTGTAAAAGACGGTAGTTACCTTTTTGTTAAACCCACATATTCCGATTTTGAATCGCTTAAAAAGAAATGGAAACCCGAAACCCAAAATTGGGTATTGGAATTTAATGAATTGGCAAACAAATTAACCGAGTACCATGCCGGTTCCATTGAACATCTATTTAATGAACTTATTCAGGCTAAAGGGATAGGAACGGGTGCATTACTGCCGATTCTTAGATACATAATTACTGGTGCTGTTGCCGGACCCTCTTTGTTTCACATTTGTGAATTACTAGGCAAAGATGAAACCCGGCAAAGGCTAGAAACCGGATTAAATGAATTTCTTGCATTTCAGGGATAAATAACATTATGCAAATAATTGAAGTAAAAGGAATAAAATGCTACGCCTACCATGGTTGCATGGATGAAGAAGCTAAAATAGGTACCGAATATTTGACTGATGTTACCGTTCTATGCGATTTTAGCAAAGCAGCTAGCCTTGACGACTTACGTGAAACCGTTGACTATGTTACCATAAGCCGGCTTGTGAAAAAGGAAATGGAAATCAGAAGCAAACTGATAGAAACTGTACTTCAACGAATTGTTAATTCGGTAAAGCAAATTTTGCCAAAAGACTCAAAATTGAACGTTACGGTTATAAAACAGAATCCTCCTATTGGTATAGATGTACCTTCGGTGTCTGTAACTCACAAGGAATTTTAACTATTCTTGATTTATTATCCTGAATGTGTATCTTTGTCTCGAATTGGTCTCGTGGCCGAGGGGCTAGGCACCGGTCTGCAAAACCGTCTACAGCGGTTCGAATCCGCTCGAGACCTCAAAACTGGAAATAAAAGAAAGGGCTTACAAGCCCTTTTTTTTATGATATTTGGATACTGATGATTAAATTATTAGTTATATCCATACTTGCGGCTCTTTTGCTGATAATAAGTATTTATTTGATTTACAAGCAAAAGAGATTAATAAAGTATGTGCATTTACTTAAAGAGCGCAACAGACTACTCTTAAAAGACTTACAACGATTTGAAATAGTAACATCGCACACATCAGATGGAGTAATAATTTGTGATGCCACAGGCGAAATACTTTGGGCGAATAAAAGTTTTTTCAATATGGCGGGTTATGCATCACTTGCACATATGGAAATCAAAAAGGGTAAAATAACCAATCTAAAAATTCTAAGTACCTGGGACGGAATAGAAACGGCATTTCAAAACTTTCTTACGGACGACGAGCCCATTCAGTACGATTCGTACCATATTACTCCATCAGACAATACTATATGGACAAGTGGTTCTTTGGCGCCCGTTTATGACATTAACCGTAGACTGCACCGTGTAGTGGGTATTTTTACCGATATAACAGAAAGGAAAGAGAAAGAAGCAACACTTACCAGATACGCCCGTGAAGTGGGTGCGTCTATTCAATATGCGCGACAAATTCAAAAACAAATTCTGCCTTCTGATAGAATTATAGAAAAGAGATTCGCAAATTACTTTGAAATTGAATCTGCAAGAGATATAGTAAGTGGCGACTTCAGATGGTATGCCTATAATGAACCATACTTTTTTGCTGCTGTTGCAGACTGTACCGGTCATGGTGTACCCGGGGCTTTTATGAGTTTGCTGGGAAATGAATATCTTCATCAGATTATCAATAGCAAAATGGAAATGGGTCCCGACCAGATTCTGTTTTTATTGGATAAAATGATGAATCGTGCATTGCGCCAGCATACCAGAGAGAGTACCATGAAAGATGGAATGGACATGGCTTTGATAAGAATTGATGATAATAATAACTGCTCGTTTGCCGGTGCGCACATTCATTTGTACGTTTTGCGTGGCAATGAAGTAATTACTCTTGAAGCAACCCGAGATTCCCTGGGAGGATATTCTGAAACTCCAAAAGAGTTTCTTTGTGAAAATATCTCGTTACGCAGGGCAGACCGACTTTATATGTTCACTGACGGAATAACCGATTTATTTGGTGGTCCGGGTAAAATTCCAAGAAAACTAGGTAAAAAGCGATTGATTCAATTGCTTAAAGACACCTTTGATTTGGAAATGAGGGAGCAAAAAGAAATAGTACTTCAAACAATAATAGACTGGAAGGGTAAAAGCAGACAAACCGACGACCAGTTATTGCTGGCAATAGAAATTGGCAATCAATAATTCACATAAAACCTGTATGGACTATTGAATTTCCTGCCATCCTTACCCAGGGCGGTAATGTGCATTGTATAGGTTCCTTTTGGAATTAAATTTCCGTTCACAGTGCAATCCCATGCAAAATCAACCTGACGGGATTCAAACAATACTTCTCCCATTGAATTATAAACAATCACCTGAAATTGTTCAATTTCCTTTGAAAGTACACGTAGTGCATCATTTTCACCATCGCTGTTAGGCGTAACAATATTGGGTGGTGTTATTGATGACCCCTCATGAACTTCAATAATCTTATTCACACTTTTTACAGAACCGTCTTTATAAATAGCTTCTGCGGAAACGCTATAATTTCCTGGTTCATAAAATACATGTACAGGATTTTTTTCTGAAGAAGAATAACCATCACCGAAATTCCATGTAATTTCCTTAAAATTGCCTTCAGCTAAAAATGAAACATGTAACGGACTGCTTCCTCCTTGTGGATGCACCGTTATATTAAGTTCCGGTTTAACGCTGATACTTTCTTTCGGGTCATCATTATTTGAGTCATTTGTAACACTTTTGGAAATGGGTTTTGAATCTGCATTGTCGTTTCCTTCATCAGCGCCATTCGGTTCATTATCTTTCCAATAATACGTTTTCCCGGTTTGGGTAAGAAACTGATCTACTCCGCTGCTATTAATTTCATCTTCAACATCCTTACTGAAACCCTTTTCCTTTGTTGAGTTTTGAGAAACTCTATTGTCATTTTGATTATTGTTAGATACTGAAGTCAGGTTATCATCAGATAGAAGTTCATTCTTAATTCCTGAATCCTCATTACGTTCTTGATTACCAGACTCATCAAAAACGACTTCTTTTTTACTTTCTGAAGCGTAAACCGGGTCATCAACTGACGATGCTTTACCCATAAAATAACCAGCCGTAACGGCAGATACGGCAGTTAACAAGATAGCTGCACCCGAAATAAAATACTGCTTAGAAATTCCGAAAATTGTTTTAGTAACCGCAGTGCCTGTTGTTAACCCTTTAGCTGCCAAAGAAGACTGAATACCCTGCCATACTGAAGGATCAACAGACGGTTTGAAAGACTCAAATGAATCCCTGAATAACTCTTCTATATTTTCGTTTTCAATCACGCTTTTAAATAGCTTTTTGTTTAATCAATACTTTCTGCATATACTCACGAGCCCTTGAATACTGAGATTTGGAGGTGTTTACTGAAATTCCCAACTGGTCCGCAATTTCCTGATGACTATAACCCTCAATAGCAAACAAGTTAAAGACCACCTTATAGCCAGTTGGTATTGAATTTAATATTCGCAGCAAGTTTTCGGCATTCATATTCTCAATGATGTAATCATTCTTTTCCAATTTATAATGCATGTCATCAGTACTAACAGAATTTTGAAATTCCTTATCCCTACGCAAAGCATCCAATGCAGTGTTTACCATAATCCTCCTTATCCAGCCTTCCAAAGAACCCTCTAACTTAAACGTATGTAACCGCTGAAAAACTTTAACAAATCCATCTTGCAGTACATCCTGGGCATCGTCATGCGATTTAACATAACGCATGCAAACACCCATCATTTTACCAGCAAAACGGTCATATAACATATGCTGCGCTTTACCGTTACCAGCAAGACAAGCCTTCAGCAGGTCTTCTTCTGTAATTTTATCCACAGACATCTTGCAGACTCAATATTTTGATAAACGGTTGCATCACATTCAAACTTTTTTGTTCCTTTACACAAATATGTGCTTTAAAAACGGTATAGTCTTCTGGCTTATTGCAACTTTATATTTTACCGGCTGCAATCAAACCAAACCTAAAGATAATAAAACCAAAAACGAAATCACAGAAAAACGTTACGTAGGTTCCATGCTATTGGACAGCAACGGTACCATTTTACCGTTTATTATTGATGTTAACTACAAAAACAAAACCGCCACCTTACACAACTCTAACGAAAGCATTACTTTAATTACTCATTCATTTACAGAAGATTCCATGGTATTTCACTTTCCGGTTTTCGATTCTAAACTGGTTATGATTACTGAGAATGATGAAAATTATTCGGGTTACTGGTATAACGGAGGGCGCAATAACCCCTATAAACTGCAGGTTAACTTTACTTCCCTGAAAAATCAAACAGAAGAGTCTTCCCTCAACGTAGATTTAACCGGTTCATGGGATGTAATATTTTCAAAAGGAAAGACATCAGAATACCCTGCTGTAGGTATATTTGAACAAAAGGGTACTGAATTAATTGGTACTTTTTTAACTGAAACCGGCGATTATCGGTTTTTATCAGGAACTGTAACAGATGATAAATTTAAATTAAGCTGCCTGGATGGTTCACACGCTTTTTTATTTGAAGGAGTAATTTATACAGATAGTCTGGTGGGCAGATTTTGGAGTGGTGCTCACTATACTGATACCTGGATCGCCGTAAAAAATGAAAAAGCACAATTAACACATCCGGATTCCTTAACCTATGTAAGTTCTGGTGAAATTCAAGATATAAAACTAAATATTAAAGATATAGATGGCAACTCAATACAATATCCATCCACGCGATTTAAAGGTAAAGTAACCATCATTCAAATTATGGGCACGTGGTGCCCAAACTGTAAAGATGAAAGCGAATACCTAAGTTCCCTTTATAAAGAAATTGGTAAAGAGAAATTGGAAATAATTTCCATCGGCTTTGAAGCAGGAACTGATGTTAAGAAAGCCGAAGAAAGAATACGCAACTTAAAAAATTATCTTAAAACTGATTACATTTTTGCTTACGGTGGTACAGCTGATAAAGATGAGGCTGCAGCTATGTTCCCTTTTTTAAACCACATTATGGCTTTTCCTACAACAATATTTATAGATAAATCCGGTAGAATTCGTAAAATTCATACCGGTTTCTATGGACCAGGTACCGGCAAATACTATCATGACTTTATCACCTCAACCAACACCTTTGTTCGCGGATTGACAAACGAATGATTTACTGTTGGTGCTTTCTAAAATCATATTTAAAGCCCACCAGAATTTAAGTAGATGTAATTATTAATTAGTTCTTTACGTTTACTTCAGGACGTTTGTCTGCATTTGCAATATTCCATGCTGTGAAAAAGATTAATTGTCCTATTCTTGCAGTCTTTTGATACATTATTTTATCCCAGGTATCGGTAGCTTGATGATAATCCTCATGAACTCCGGTAAAATAGAATATTACAGGTATATTGTTACTTGCAAAATTATAATGGTCGCTGCGATAATAAAACTGATTTGGGTCGTTAGGATCGTTATATGTATAATCTAAGGTAAGCTGGGTATATTTTGCGTTTGTCTCTTCGCTCATTCTATGTAAATCAGTACTCAACCTATCTGAACCAATCAAATAAACATAATTAGAGTCGGGAGCATGCAAACTATCAATTCGTCCAATCATATCCACATTCAGGTCAACTACTGTATTTTGTAATGGATATATAGGATTGGTAACATAGTATTCCGATCCTAATAAACCCTTTTCTTCTCCGGACACTGTCATAAATACAACCGTTCTTCTGGGCGCATTTCCATCTTTCATGGCTTCGGCAAAAGCCTGAGCAATTGTAAGAAGAGTAGAAGTGCCTGAACCGTCGTCATCAGCTCCATTAAAAATTAAATTTCCTTTTTTACCTAAATGATCGTAATGCGCCGTAATAATCACATATTCATGCGCCAGGTCTGTACCCGGAATTACCCCAATCACATTACTGGTTTGCAATTTCTTATCTCCGCCCATTATTTTAATTTGTAAAGGATTACCCAAAGCGTGACCAATCTTTGTTTTATGAATGTTCTTCGTTGAAACACCACCATCCTTTAGCAAGGACAAACCAAGTTCTTCATTTATAAAAATATAAGGAATTTTCGGCATTTTTTTCCTCTCGTAATCCGGATTTTCTCCACCCGGTAGGCGCATACTTCCAAAACTAAGATAGTACTCCAGAATTTTCATTTTATCCTCAAAGTTTGGGGTAATTACCAACACGCACGACGCACCGGCTGCTTCAGCAATTCTTGCCCGTGCTTTCCAGTCATATCCTATTGGCTTATATTTCCCAATTTCTGCATCGCTTATAAGAATAGCTTTACCTTTTACATCAACACTCTGAAAATCTGTTTTTTTACCTTGACCCAAAAAAACAATATCAGGCTGCATACTCGTGTCCCTGAAGGCCGCATAAAAATAGAAATTACTTAAAAAAGGATAATCTTTACCTCTATATATAATACTGCCATCTGTTTGAGTTGTCATCACATCGAAGTACTGCTGATATGATGTACCATTCCCTGGTTTCAAACCAGACATTTTAAAACTATTCTCAATATAATCTGCAGCAAGTTTTTGACCCTTCATTGCCGTTTCACGTCCTTCAAAAGAATCGGAAGCAAGAATAGAAAGATGCTGTTTTATGTTTTCTGCATTAATATGCGTACTGTAATTCAAGGTGTGATCGGTCTGGGCCCAACAAAAGGAAGGAGCAAGCAACACGAATAGTAAAACTCTCATATACAATCAATTTTATTTACACGATTTTGATGTCTACCCCCTTCAAACGGTGTGTCTAAAAAAGCACGCATCATGCCAAACATAACTTCTTCGGTAACAAACCTTGCAGGAACTGCTAAAATATTTGCGTTGTTGTGTGCGCGAGCCAATCTGGCAATTTCCTCTGTCCAACATAAAGCACTACGAATCCCCTTATGTTTATTTACAGTCATATTCACGCCATTCCCCGAACCACAAATAACCACTCCTAAAGTACCCTGCTTAACCTTTGAAGCTACAGCATGTGCATAATCGGGATAATCCGTACTTTCATCAGAAAAAGTACCACAATCATGTACATTATAACCCTGATTTATAAGAAATTCTATTAAAATTGTTTTATAAGCATATCCGGCATGATCACTACCAACGGCTATTTCCATATCTCTCATTTTTCTATGTTAATAATAAAGTTAACAAAAGTCGATACAATGTTAAGCAAAGGTTAACAACTTTTAAGAATGTATTTTGAGTTTATAGAAGAACTTACGCAAAAATTTATAGCAGCACTGTTTCGCTACTTTCCAAATTTTTCTTTGACTAAATTACCCATATCTCTATTCACACAATCTTATACATTCACAAAGCTAAGTTATTACCGGAACATAATTTTGTTCAATGTGAACAACTATATTATAATCTTGTTTGTCAGATATGTAATTTGTTAGATTAACCGTGAATAAAACGTACTTTTGTCTAATAACTTCTTAAACCAAATACTATCGTAATTAGTTCCACACATATTAACACTATAATAAGAGCAAGAAATTTTTTAAAAAATCGTTCTTATTATTATTATATATTGTTGAAAAGTGAATAGATTTTTGATTTTTATATTATTTTATTGTATATCAGGTGTTTATTCTCAAGACACTTTATTACAAGATTATACTGTTTTTAAGTATGGCAATGGAAGAATCTCCAGTGAAGGAATTATGTCTGACGGAAAACCACAGGGATTTTGGAAAACGTATTATGAAAATGGAAATTTAAAATCTACCGGTACCTGGGGAAACGATTCTATTCAGGGAGTATGGTCGTTTTATAGGGAGAACGGAGTGCTAAAAGACCAAATTTCCTTTTTGAACGGAAGAAAGAATGGAGAATCTTTAAGTTATGATTCGTTAGGGATTCTTAAGTCTAAAACGTATTATGTTAACAATATACAAGATAGTATTCAAATTGATTATTATCCAAATGGTTGTGTATTTAGGGTAACCCCAATTGTTAAGGGAAAAATTGACGGTGTACTGATAGAATATGGTGAAGATGGAAGAGTCATTACCCAGGTAAACTACAGGTATGGTTTTATAGAACAACGTGAGGAGTTGAACAGGTATGACGAACAGGGGAAAAGGAGCGGAATATGGAAAGAATATCATTCCAATGGTTCTTTAAAGAGTGAAATATCTTATAAGAATGGTTCAATGAATGGTATTGTAAAGCAATACGATAAAAGAGGTAGTTTAATAAGTGTTGATAAATACGAAGATGGGGTAATTGAAGAGAATGCTCCCGAGACATATTTTATAGAATTATACAGAGAATATCATCCTGACGGAGCCGTAAAGCTGGAAGGCGGATTGAAGGAAGGTAAAAAGCAAGGTGTTTTTCGGGAGTATAATAATCAGGGTGTTATTATTCAAGGATATTTGTTTGAGGAAGATAAGATGATAGCCAAAGGTATTATCAACGAAAAGGGAGAATTTTTGGGTGCCTGGGAACTGTATTATATTACAGGAGAGAAAAGGGGTGAGGGTGAATATAAAAATGCGGTAAAGGACGGAATGTGGACTTTTTATTATGTCAATGGTAAAATAGAACAAAAAGGGAAATATGCTGCAGGTAAACCAACAGGTTTATGGAAATGGTATTATGACACGGGGATTTTGCAAAGAGAAGAGAATTTCAGAAAGGGGCTCAGGGATGGTGAAGTTATTGAATATGATAGTACTGAAAAGGTTATAACAAAAGGGACATTTCTTGATGGTCAGCCGGATGGAGAATGGTTTTACAGTTTTGGTGATCATACAGAAAAGGGCACTTATGCTATGGGGTTGAAAACAGGACTCTGGCTATACGAATATGGCGATGGAAAAACCATGTTTCAGGGAGAGTTTGTAAATGGTGAACCAGAGGGAAAGC
Source organism: uncultured Weeksellaceae bacterium (assembly GCA_964508605.1). Lineage (GTDB taxonomy): Bacteria > Bacteroidota > Bacteroidia > Flavobacteriales_D > CAZDUI01 > CAZDUI01. The sequence goes on from CAZDUI010000003.1 coordinate 37,760, forward strand.
ATGTATGGTATCATAGCAACGGAAAAGTGTATATGACTGGGAAATTTAAAGCAGGACAGCGCGATGGTGATTGGAGAAAGTATAATGAATTAGGAGAATTAATTATTGAGATTCAATACAAAAGGGGTATTGCGAAAAGAGTGAATGGTGTGAAACTAAAATCTGAACTAAGAGATCAGTACGAAATTATTCCGTAAATTTATGGCCTTAATGTGCGTATGAGTTTTACAAACGAATCTTTGAAAGTAAATGAATTGAGTATTCTTGATTCATTACCGGTAAGATTAATATGTATTGATAAAAGTTTACGTATTATTTTTATAAATAAATACTTTGAGAGACATCCTGGTAAATTTTCTGAGTTTCTGAATATAGGTGGTGTAGCCATTCATTCTAACTGGAATATAGAGTATTGGACAGAATGTTTTTTCCGTGCCTTTGACGGAGCTCAACAAACCGAAGAGTGTGTTTTCCAGACTAAGGATAATCTAGATTATGAGAAACTCACAATTTCTCCGGTTAAAAGCAATGATGAAATATTACATTTAAGTATTGTATTTCAAGATATTACTTCATACAAAGAGAATTTAAATATTGCCGGAAAGTATAAGAAGTATGTGGATAACAGCCTTGCTGGTTTTTTTAGAACCACACTAACCGGTAAATTTATTGAATGTAATGCAGCTTTCGCTAGAATTCTAGGTTATGAGAGTGTTGATGAAGTAATGCATCAAAGTGTTTACGATATTTATTTTACTGAAGAAGAACGAAATATTTATTTGAGTAAACTTAAAGAGAGAGGCTTTTTACAGAATTACGAATCACGGCATAAACGAAAAGATGGTTCAGAAATTTGGATTTTAACCAACGTAATGTTGGGATATGATGTAAATGAGCAACCTGCTTATGTTGAAGGAACATTTATTGATATAAGTGACCTGAAAACGGCAGGTGAGTATTTACTTGAAAGTGAGGAGAGATTCAGGGAAATATCTGAAATTATTTCAGATTATGCGTATTCACTGATACTAGATAAGGATGGAAATTATAAAATTAACTGGATTTTTGGAGGATTTGAGAGTATTACCGGTTATAATCCTGATGAAATAATTAAAGAACTGAATGGGTATAATAGAGTCATCCATCCTGATGATTTTATTCCACTGGCAGATGATGCTATGCAGCTAATTAGAACCGGAAGATCAGATAGAATTTACCGGATTATTGATAAAAAAGCCACAGTTAAGTGGGTTAAAGATGTTGCAAAAATTTTAAAAAAGGAAAATGGATTTTATATAATAATTGGTGCAGTTAAAGATGTAACATTTGAGCAATTGCGCGAATTTGACTTAAGGAGAACCGAAGCATCATTAAGAGGATTGCTGGATAATCTGCCGTCAGGAATGTTCATTTTAAAAAATGAAGAACTTGTTTATCAAAATACGGTATTATCAAAAATTATTTGTGGTTATGAGAAAAAGCTGGAAAGAGAAGAAATAAAGGCATTTTTACCGGCAGGTATGTATAAAAAAGCATGCTCAGCTTTTGATAAATTTGAAAGATTACCCGAACAGGAATTTTCGAAAAATATAAATAGAACAAACAAACAATATTATGTAATACAGGGCGTGCCTTTGTTGTATGGCGAAGAACCATCATATTGTATAGTAATTCAGCAAGTAACATTAACAAAGCAATTAACCGAAGAGAAAATCAGATTAAAAATAGCCCAGGAAACAAATGAAGCATTAGAGCGGGAAATACGCGAGCACCGGCTTACACAAAAAAAATTGAAAGGCGCAGAGCGGTTTTCAAAATATATAATTGATAGCTCTATTGACATGATACTTGCCAGTGACATTAAAGGTGGTATAACAGAAATTAATCATGCGGCGCTCAGAAGGTTTGGATACAGCCAATCTGATTTAATAGGAAAAGATCCCAGAATCCTATACAGATCTAAAAAGGAATATGAAACTGTGTTTAATGCTTTAAACACAAAAGGGTATTACAGAGGTGAAGTAACGAATGTAACGAGCAATGGAGAGATTTTTAAGAGTATGCTTTCGGCATCTTTGTTAAAGAGTGACGATGGTAAAATTGTTGGTGCCATGGGTGTTTCACGCGATATTACCGAATTGAAAAAAGCGGAAAGAATTCTGTTGGAACAGTCATCGATGATACGGGCAATTTTTGAAGGCACCTCAAACACAATGATTTGGACAATTGATAAATTATTCCGGTTGGTGACATTTAATAAAAATTTCCGCCAGGTAATGGAAACCCGGTTTGGAATAATCTGCGAAAAAGGGGATTCTATTCTTGAAATAGCATCACGGATTGTGAGAAAATCAGAGAACTATGAGGCGATGCAAGCATTCTTTGATAGGAGTATTGCAGGAGAAACCATAGAATTTGAAGGTCCGTTGCGTGATCTTCATGGTAAAACTGTTTGGTTAGAATTGTTCCTTAATCCCGTTGATTTGAAAGATGAAGAGTTCAAAGAAGTTGTTTGTCTGGCACATGATATAACCGATAAGAAACAAGCAGAGAAGCGGCTTAAACAAAGTGAAGAGAGGTTACAGGCAATGTTTAATGCTTTGCCTGATAGTATTTTAAGAATGAATTCAAAAGGAATAATATTAAATGGTAAATTGTATAGAAATTCTCAATTAAGTGTTGAACTGGAAAACAAAAAGATACAGGATATATTTGGTAAAGAAAACAGAGATAGATTTATAAAAGCGTTTCAAAAAGTACTCAAGGAAAAACGCGAAAGTAATCTGGAGATTGAATACAATTTTTTTAAGGAAGAAGCTAACCAATATTTAGAAGCCAGATTATCGCCGATAAATGAAGATGAAATATTGATGATTATTAGAGACATTACTCAGGAAAAATTAGTTGAGCAGCAAATTTTTGATTCATTGCGCGAGAAAGAGATTTTACTGAAAGAAGTCCATCACAGAGTCAAGAATAATCTTCAAATTATTTCAAGTATTCTCAATCTTCAAAGTTCATACGTAACGGATGAAAATACTATTGAAATTCTTCGTGAAAGCCAGAATCGAATTAAGTCAATGTCTTTTATTCACGAATCATTGTATCAGAATAAGAACTTTTCTACCATTAAATTCAGCGATTACCTTTTGAATCTTTGTAATAATCTTATTCATTCCTATCAACTTTCAGATGTATTACTTGACACCGATTTCAGGATGGATGATTATGCATTGAATTTGGATCAGGCCATTCCTTGTGGATTAATAGTTAATGAACTTATAACTAATAGTTTAAAATATGCCTTCAAGGGGCGGATAACCGGAAAGATCGCTGTATATTTTACGGTAAATAATAACAGGGCTGAACTAAGAATTTTTGACAATGGCGTTGGTTTACCAAAATCTGTGGATTTTCGAAACACAGAGAGCCTGGGTTTACAACTTGTGGTAACATTGGTTGAACAACTTGGGGGAGAAATAGAACAACTTAAATTGGAAGGAACAGGTTATTTAATTACATTTGTCGTTTAAAATCGAAAAGTTATGTCCAAAATCAACGTATTGGTGGTTGAAGACGAGAGTATCGTTTCAAAAGACATTCAGCAGAGTTTGAAGAAACTGGGCTATAATGTGGTAGGTGCAGCTTTTACCGGAGAGAAGGCTCTTGAACTGGCTCATTCAGAAACCCCGGACATTATCTTGATGGATATAATGCTAAAGGGTGAAATTTCCGGTATTCAAACAGCAGAAAAAGTAAAGGAAGAGCTGGGTATTCCGGTAATTTTTCTTACCGCTTATGCCGATGAGGCTACATTGGCAAAGGCAAAGGTTACTGAACCTTATGGTTATATTATTAAGCCGTTTAAGGAAATAGATTTGCACACGTCCATAGAAATGGCTCTGTATAAACACGGCAAAGAAAATGAAGTTGTTAAAGAGCGGGATTTGTTATATTCTCTTGTTGAGGGCAGAGAATCAAAGGATTTTATTTTTGTAAAATCTAATTCTCGGCTCATTAAGTTAAGAACAGCTGACATCTATTATGTAGAAGCCTTAAAAGATTATGTTGTTATAAATACGTTGAGTACCCGTTATACCATTCATTCAACCATGAAGGATATAGAATCTAAATTACCGCTCGATTCATTTATTCGTGTTCACCGTTCATTTATAGTGCGTTTAGATAAGATTGCGGCCATTGAACAACCTAATCTTATTCTTGAAGACGACAAGAAAACAATACCCATTGGGGGGTCTTATAAGGATGAATTAGTGCGTCGCATTAACCTGGTGTAAGTTGTAGGATATATTTTACCCGGTTTATACAGGTGTCAGTAAAACCGAATCAATAGTTTAGTAACTCTGTAATTGCAATTGCAACTTTGTCGGCATTGGGTAGCAAAGTGGCTTCCAGTGTGCTGTTCAATGGAATGGCGGGTGTGTTTTCTGAGCCAATAACTTTAACCGGTGCATCAAGAAATTCAAAGCATCCGGTGCTGATTCTTCCGGATAAACTTTGTGCAAATGTTTGTAAAATAGGTTCTTCAGTAACTATTAATGCCCTGCCATGTTCTTTAACATTTTCAAAAACTGTGTGTTCATCTAATGGAACCAGGGTTCTAAGATCAATGATCGTAACCCTCCCGTTATATTGTTTTGAAGCGCTTAAACTCCAGTATACCCCCATACCATATGTAATAATTACAACGGTTTCTCCGGCTTTTATCTTTTCATCATCAGCCTTTAGAATCATGCGTGCTGTACCAAAAGGTATAATATAATTTTCGTCGGGCTCTATGGTTTTAGCTGGCTCGGTACCTTTTATCTTACTCCAGTATAATCCTTTGTGCTCAAGCATTATAACCGGATTGGGGTCATAAAATGCTGCTTTCATTAAACCTTTTAAATCTGCACCATTGCTGGGATAGGCTATTTTAATGCCGCGAATATTGGTAAGAACACTCTCAACACTGCTGGAGTGGTAAGGTCCCCCCGAACCATAGGCACCAATGGGTACTCTTATTACACAACTGGCTGGCCATTTTCCATCACTCAGGTAATAGCTACGACTTAGTTCTGTGAATAACTGATTTAGTCCGGGCCAGATATAATCTGCAAATTGTACTTCAACGATAGGTTTTAATCCAATGGCTGCCATTCCCACGGTACTTCCAATAATAAATGCTTCCTGGATGGGAGTATTAAATACCCTGTTGTCGCCAAATTGTTGTGCCAAAGTAGCTGCCTCTCTGAAAACGCCACCTAGTCTGCGGCCCACATCTTGTCCATATAACAAAGCTTCAGGGTGCTTAGAAAGTATTTCGCGGATTGCAAACAGAGCACAATCCACCATAACCGTTGGCTCTTTTCCGGTAGGTTCTCTTTCACCCTGTTCGCTTGTTATTTCGGTTGGTGCGAAACAGTGTTTTAATAAATCTTCGGGTAGAGGGTCGGCTGCATCTAAGGCTTTCTGATACGCATTTTCAACATGTTCTCGTGTATGTTCTTCAATTTCAACAAGCGTGGACGATTTAACATTCAATTTCAGTAATTCGTTCTTTAGTAGTGGAAAAGGGTCGCGCAACCGGTGTTCATCAAGGTCGTCGCGATACCATTCCATACGTACACCGCTGGTATGATGGTTTAAAAGAGGCACTGCAGCGTGAATTAGAAATGGCCTGCGTTCAGTGCGTATAATATTTAATACCTCAGCAATGGTGTTATACGATTCTATAAAATTTGAACCATCAATACTTCTTACTTCAAGTCCGTTGAACCCTCTGGCATATTCAGCAGCATTTTGAGCACGTGTTTCTTTGGCGCTGGCACTTATATCCCATCCGTTATCTTGTACAAAATATAAAATGGGTAATTTTTTTAAAACAGCCATTTGAAAAGCTTCAGCAACTTCCCCTTCAGTTACAGATGCGTCACCCAATGAACAAACAGTTACCGGCTTATAATCAAAAGGATATTCAAAGTTTTCGGCTTCTTTATACCACATCCCCATTGCTGTGCCGGTAGCCGGTATGGCCTGCATACCCGTTGCCGACGATTGGTGTGGTATTTTAGGCATATCTGCCCTTCTTAAACTGGGATGTGAATAATATGTTCGTCCTCCGCTAAAAGGATCATCCCGCTTGGCAAGAAGCTGAAGCATTAATTCGTAAGGTGTTATTCCAATACTTAACAAAATGCTATCGTCTCTGTAATACGGGAAAATGTAGTCTTCTGGTTTTAGTTGTAACCCCAATGCTATTTGCACTGCTTCATGTCCTTTACTGGTGGCATGAACGTATTTTGAAGTTATACGCGCATTGGCCTCATATAGTGAAGATAAACTCCGGGCTGTACACATCACTTCAAATCCTTTTAAAAGCGTATTTACAGAAAGAACATTCTGCATGCTTTCCTTATTGTCTGGCTTGTTTTTTTTCTCAACGGTTTCTCCCATGTGCACGGTTTGTTCTTGCAGTGTTTTCGCCGTAAAGTTAATTAAAATTGCCGTTTGGCATTTTGTTCTGAGAATCCGACAAAGTTATTTCAATAAAGTTTTTTATACAATTAAAAGTTTCAGCAGGATTTTCAAAAAGGGACATGTGTGCACACTGGTCAAGTATTTTGTGTTCAATAAGCACATTTTTTTGAACGTTTATAGCTTTCTGCAGAGCGGTCACGTCAATAGAAGTATCATATTTTCCGCTAATAATTAAGGCGGGTTGATTAATGATTTGGTTGCATCTTCCGGTGCGACGCTTCATGGCTTCGATGGATGAAATGATTCCTTGTTTTGACATTTGGCCCGCTTGTGAAATCAATAGTTCAATCAACGATTCGTGTTTTTCCCGGTTCAGAAATAATGCTGGAATAGCTTCACGAATAAAAATCATAGCATTTTGTTCAACTATCCGGATAATTCGGTTACGGTTTTTTCTTTTTTCATCTGAATCAGGTAAACAAGTGCTGTTTAATAAAATGAGCCCTTCTGCTTTAAAGCCGGCTTCAATCATGGCAAGAGCAACATACCCGCCCATACTATGTCCCATAAGAATTACAGGTGCCGATGTTGGATTTATAAAGGTATTTATTACAATTTCGGCTGTTTTCTCAATACTGTCTGACAATTGTCCGGACAGTCCGTGCCCGGGCAAGTCAACGGTTATTATATGATATTTATGTTCAAATTCTTTATGAAAGGTATCCCACATGGTGCTGTTTTCTAAAAATCCATGAAGGCAAAGTATGGTATATGCTTTGTCTGAAGCCGGCATATTTAAAGGATATTTAAAGCTTCAAAAGTCTCATTCGGTGCTTCTGCATGTACCCAGTGTCCGGCATTGTCAATAGTATGGAATTCTGAGTTGGGGAATTGTTTTCTTAACAAATCAATATCGGTATCTGTTATATAATCAGACTTTTGACCTCTAATAAATACAGTTTCGGTGTCAACACGAGTTGAGGGTAAAGCGCTTAAAATTTCGTTCATTTTTATTGTAAGAACGGGTATGTTGATTCTCCACCCAAGGGTTTCCCTGGTTGCCCAGTACAAGTTTTTCATTAAAAACTGTAAAACGCCGGCATCATTAACATATTTCGATAAATGCAACTCAACCTCATTTCTGCTTTTTAGTTTTGTTAAATCAGCAGTTGTTAATCCTTCAACTATTTTCTGATGGTGGGGCGGATATTCTTTGACACCAATATCAATCACAACCAACTTAGATAGCAACATTGGGTATTTCATGGCAAAATTCATGGCTACCTTTCCACCCATACTATGTCCCACAAGTATTGTTTCGCGCAGATTTTCATCTGCAAATAATTCGGCCAGGTCTTCAGTCATTAATGGATAGCTTATATCTGAAGTATGTGCAGAATGACCATGATTTCTTAAATCTACCAGATATATAGTATATTTTTCGGCCAAACGTTTTGCCATGGTTTGCCAGTTGTCAGACGAGCCGAAAAGTCCATGAAGTATTACCATGTCAATAGGGCCGTTGCCTGTTTTTCTGTAATGGAGTTTCATTTTAATTCTCTTTTATACATCTGAATTGTATTTTCTAGTCCAAAATAAAGACTATCGCTTATTAGTGCGTGGCCAATGGAAACCTCTTGCAGAGCTTTTACATTGTTTTTAAAATACTTAAGGTTTTTTAAATTTAAGTCGTGTCCTGCGTTTAACCCCAGGTTCAGTGACGCTGCTAGCTCTGATGATCTAGTGTAAGCTGAAATGGCTTGTTGTGGATTCTTTTCAAAGTTCTCGGCAAAAGGTCCGGTGTAGAGTTCAATCCGGTCTGTTCCTGTTTCAACTGCATGAATCATGTTTGTTGGGTCAGTATCAAGAAAAATAGAAACCCGGATACCGGATTTTTTAATTTCACTTATAACTTCTTTTAACAATAGCGAATGTTTCATGGTGTCCCAGCCTGCATTTGATGTTAATATATTGGGACTGTCAGGCACCAAAGTAACCTGAGCTGGCTTTACCTGAAGTACCATTTGGATAAAATCATCCGACGGATATCCTTCTATATTGAATTCTGTTGTTAGTACTTCTTTTAAAGCATATACATCATCTCTTCTAATGTGCCTTTCATCAGGCCGCGGGTGAACAGTGATTCCTTCCGCTCCAAACTTTTCACAATCAATGGCTGTTTTAACCAGGTTGGGTACATTTCCACCTCTTGCATTGCGCAGCGTTGCAATTTTATTAATGTTAACACTAAGACGAGTCATAAATATTATGTTACTTTGGCACTATAAGTGCGGCTTCAAAGTTATTCATTAAAAAAGAAACGAGTTAAAATATGATAGCCCGGGAATTAATAACCGATGAAATACCCCCGCTCAGAATCACAGATACGGGGTTAAAAGCACTTACCTGGATGGACGAATTTAAAGTAGCCCATTTGCCGGTGGTTAAAAAAACAGAATATATGGGTCTGATTTCAGATACAGATGTTCTGGACATGGAACATGCCGAAGAGCCCCTCAAAAACCAGAAATTGCAATTAATCAGACCATTTGTATACGAAAATGTGCATATCTATGATGTTATGCGCCTGATTGCAGATTTAAAACTTTCGGTGGTGCCGGTGTTGGACGTAAATGACAAGTATTTAGGATTAACCCATGTACATCATCTAATTAAGGTAATCACCAAAACAGCCGCACTTGAGAGTCCGGGGGGAATTATAGTGCTAGAGGTGGCTTATATTGATTACAGCCTTTCTGAAATTGCACAAATTGTTGAAGGGAATGAATCTAAAATTTTAAGTGTTTATGTTACAAGTGTTCCAAATTCTACTATGCTTGAAGTAACATTAAAAGTGAACCGGCAGGATTTAAGCAGAATTTTACAGACTTTTCACAGATATGAATACACTGTTAAAGCATCTTATCACGAAAATATGTTCGGAGATGACATGCGCAACAGGTACGAATCTTTTATGAATTTTCTTAATATTTGATTCATCCGATAAAATTTGAAATGAAGGTAGCAGTTTACGGCAAATCATTTTCTGACAGTTTTTTAGGTGAAATTCAGACACTGTTTACTGAATTGAAAAACATGAAATGGCAGGTTGTTGTTTATGAGCCATTTATTTCTTATTTAAAGCCTAGAATTGAGCTACCAGAGGATATTAAAGCATTTAGCACTGACGATACTCAGGCATTAAATGGTGTAGATTCGTTTTTCTCTATTGGTGGGGACGGAACATTTTTAGATACCATCACTTTTGCCTGTAAATTTGATATACCGGTTTTGGGAATCAATACCGGACGACTTGGTTTTCTTTCAAATGTTGCTAAAGAGGAGTTATTGCTTGCTTTAAACGCACTTCAGGCCGGAAGATATAGAATAGAAGAACGAACTCTGCTTGAGGTGAATACAAAAGATCATTTATTTGGTGATTCCAATTTCGCTCTTAATGAACTTACGCTTCATAAAAAAGACACAGCAAGTTTGATTACAATTCATACTTATGTAAATGATTATTATCTGAATAGTTATTGGGCTGATGGTATTATTGTGGCTACCCCAACGGGTTCTACAGCTTACTCGCTTAGTTGTGGAGGTCCTATTTTGTCTCCGCAATCCCGAAACTTTATAATCACCCCCATTGCTCCTCATAATCTGAATGTTCGTCCTGTAGTTGTTCCCGATGATGTAAAAATTAAATTGAAAGTAGAGGGCAGGAGTGAACATTTTTTAGTGTCGCTTGATTCGCGAAGTGAAACAATTATATCGGGTCAAAGTGTTGAAATTCAATCAAAAAAGAGGCAGGCAAGAATGATTCAACTTGAACATCAAAATTTTTTTAGCACAATTCGTAACAAAATGATGTGGGGAATCGATAAACGGAACTGATTTTTGATAAGTTAATATTGTATCTTTGTCGGGTGAAATTATCGAAACATCTATACTTATTGTTGTTAATTTCTTGTAGCTCAGTCTATTCACAAAACTGGACTTTTTATCGTCACGAGTTTCATGCGGGTATTGGGGCAAGTAGTTTTTTAGGAGAACTTGGTGGTGCGAATCAGGTGGGTACTAATTTTTTACGCGACCTTGAATTCTCTATGACCCGGCCGAACATCAGGGCGGGTTACGCATTTATGATAAATCCTTATTTAAAGCTGAATGCAAATGTGTTATATGGAAGGTTGCGTGGAGATGACGCTTTGACACAGGAAAAATTCAGAAACAATAGAAATCTCCATTTTCGATCCCCTTTAGTTGAACTTTCAGTATCAATGGAATATTATCCGTTTCAGGAAAAATTTCTGCATTTGTACAGCATGAAAGGTGCAAAGGGAAGTAAAAGCAATTACTGGAGTCCTTATTTGTCTGCTGGTTTTGGAGGAATGTGGTTTAATCCAAAAGCACAATATACCGATGGTAAATGGTATGCTTTGCAGCCTTTGGGAACGGAAGGACAGGGATTGCCCGGAGCACCTAAAAAATATAACAGGGTTCAGATATTTGTACCCGTGGGTTTAGGAATAAAATACTCTTTAAACAGACAATGGAGTATGGGCTTTGAAATTTCACGCAGATTCGTGTTTACCGATTATTTGGACGATGTAAGTGGTGTTTATTATGACAAGGCGGCCATTCAGGAAGAAAGTGGGGATGTTGCAATGTACTTTGCGGACCCAAGTCTGGATCCTGATTTTGGACCCGGCGATGGAATATTAACTACGGGTACCGGACAGCAAAGAGGAGATGCTACCGACAATGATTCTTATATGTTTGCAATATTTTCGGTGCATTATCGTTTGATGAAAGGTAGATTTGTGCTACCTAAGTTTTAAAATGCGATTCATTCTAAGTCCTTTTTTCTGTCTGTCTTTCATTATTTCGTCTGCACAGATTACCCAGCTGGATTTTATGGGGGGAGTTAGCTATTATACCGGCGAAATGAATCGTTTTGCATTACCGGTGCAGCTGAAACCCAGTGGTTCTGTCGGACTAAAGTTTTTTATGAATAAAAGAATCGTCTTAAAGGCCGGATATTCCTTTATTCGTATTACCGGTAAAGATGAAGGTGCTGAATTTGAATGGCAGCAAAACAGAAATCTGGCTTTTTCAAATAACATTCATGAATTCACGGGTGGTGTTGAATTGAATTTTAAGGATTACCTGCCTGATGATATGTTGGATTACCCCTTTACTGCATATATGTTTGCACGCCTGGGTTTTTATCACATGAATCCTAAGGGTACATATAACGACAATCCTATTGAGCTGCAGCCTTTGGGTACCGAAGGACAGGGATCTGAGAATGGAACAAAACAAAAATACCGTCTTAATCAGCTGGTCATTCCTTTTGGTTTTGGCTTTAGAATTAATATGAATGAATGGAGTGCATTGAATATTGAATACGGAGTACGGAAAACATTTACTGATTTTTTAGATGACATTAGCGGATATTATGTAGATCCTACGGTACTTGCTGCTACTAATGGTCAGGTCGCTTCTGAGGTTTCAGATAATAGTAAACAACAAATTTCAGATTCTTTTGGAAACGGAAGAGCAACAAGAGGAGACCCAACAACCAATGACTGGTATATGCAATGTTGTGTGGGCATAAGCTTTACTCTAAAAGGACGGGATAAGTGTCAGAACTTTGGTTATAAACGATATAATTAAAATATTTTTGTATTGATTTTCTTCAGACCTTTGCACCCGCAGTAAATGGAAATTATTGATAAAATAGACAGGACCAGGGTGCCAAAACATGTGGCTGTGATAATGGATGGCAATGGCAGATGGGCGCGGCAGAAAGGAGAACACCGGATTTATGGGCATATAAGTGGGGTTGAATCGGTTAGAGAGACTTTGGTTGCTGCTTCCGAAATTGGGGTTGAATTTTTGACACTTTATGCCTTTTCAAGCGAAAATTGGAACAGACCCGAACAGGAGGTAGAAGCATTGATGGATTTGCTTGTGAAAACAATTGAAAGCGAAACCAATAGCCTAAATGAAAACGGAGTTCGTTTAATGGCCATAGGTAGTCTGGATTCTTTGCCTCAGGGTTGTTCTGATACCTTGAAAGATGCGATAGAAAAGACCAAAAACAATACACGAATTAATCTTGTTCTTGCTCTTAGTTATGGTTCAAGGCAGGAAATACTTGAAGCAGTGCAAAAAGTAGCTGCATCTGTTCTAAGTGGAGAAACATCTCTTAGTAATATAAATGAATCAATGTTTCCAAAATATTTATATACTGCAAATATTCCTGATCCTGAGCTGCTTATAAGAACTTCAGGTGAAGTTCGAATCAGTAATTTTCTTTTATGGCAGCTTGCATATACTGAAATGTACTTTACTGACGTTATGTGGCCTGACTTTAACAAAAATGAATTTTATAAAGCAATTCTTGATTTCCAACTTCGGGAAAGACGTTTTGGTTTGGTAAGCGAACAGGTTAATGCTGAATAAGAGTTACATATTGTTCTTAATGGTGTTCTGTATAACACCACGGATTGTAGCACAACCCGATAATGCTGTCGATTTTTTAAGTCCTAAAAAATATCGCATTGGTCCTATTATGGTTGAAGGTGCCGATTTTTTTGATCCCAATGGTATAAAACTAATTTCAGAATTAAGAGAAGGACAAGAAATTACTGTGCCCGGTGATGACATAACTTCCGCAATTAAAAAATTGTGGGAACAGGATTTATTCAGCGACGTAGCAATATATCAAACCAAAATTGACGGAGTAGTTATCCATCTTTTAATTAAGGTGAAAGAACGTCCCAGATTGAGTGGATACAAATTTACCGGTGTAAGCAAAGGTGAGAGTGAGAAAATAAAGGAAAAACTTAATCTCTATGCAAATAAAATTGTAACCGAAAACCTGAAAAACAATGGAATTGAAATGATTCGGGGTCAATTTATTGAAAAAGGATTTCACAATGTTTCAGTAACTGTCGATGAAAAACAGGATACTACAGGTAACAATCAGGTATTCCTCCGGTTCAACATCGATAAAGGCAAAAAAGTAAAAATCAGAGAAATAACCATCGAAGGAAACACTACCATTAAGCAGGGTAAACTGTACCGCTCAATGAAGGAAACCAAAAGAAAACAATGGTACAGGTTCTGGAAAACCAGTAAGTTCATTCGCAGCAATTATAAAACGGACAAAGAGTCTTTAATATCAAAATTCCAAAATGCCGGGTTGCGCGATGCAAGAATTGTAAAGGATAGTGTATTCAAACTGAATGATAAAGAGTTGGGAATTAAAATTTGGATTGAGGAGGGTGGAGAGTATCATTTTGGTAACATAACATGGAGTGGTAACACCAAGTATTCATCCGGGAAACTGGACACATTACTGGGTATCAAAAATGGAGATGTATATAATCAGTCTATGCTTGAATCGCGATTGTACATGGATCCCGCGGGTACTGATATTACTTCGTTATACATGAACGATGGTTATTTGTTTTTTAATATTCAGCCGGTAGAAGTAAGGGTTTATAATGACACCATTGATTATCAAATACGTATAAATGAGGGCAAACAGGCGTATGTGCGAAAAATAATTGTTAAGGGTAATACTAAAACTTCCGATCACGTCATTTACAGGGAAATTCGTACCAAGCCAGGAGATTTATTCAACCGTGAGGATATTATAAGGACACAGCGAGAACTTGCTAATACAGGTTGGTTTGACCCGGAGAAGTTTCAGATCAATCCGATACCGGATCCGGCCAGTGGTACCGTAGATATTGAATATACTGTTGAAGAACGTCCCTCAGATCAAATAGAACTTTCCGGAGGATGGGGTGGCGGCAGAGTAGTGGGTACCTTGGGCTTGTCATTTAATAATTTTTCTGTTAAAAAACTTTTCAAAAAGTCGGCGTGGACTCCTCTGCCTAGCGGCGATGGCCAAAGATTAAGTATTCGTGCTCAGTCAAATGGCTTATATTGGCAAAGCTATAATTTTAGTTTCACAGAGCCCTGGCTGGGCGGAAAACAACCAAACGCTTTGAGCATAAGTGGTTATCACTCTATTCAATCTAATGGATTAAAAACAAAGGATCCTGAAAGACAAAGTTTGGCAATTTCAGGAATTGCGGTGGGATTAGGCCGTAGGAACAAATGGCCCGATGACTATTTTACAAATTATCAGGAACTGGGATATCAGCACTATCTTGTAAAAAACTATGGCACCTTATTTATCATAGATAGCGGTGCATCTAACGCCTATTATTATCAGTTCAGGTTAAGTCGCAATAGTGTGGATCAGCCCATTTATCCCAGGAAAGGCAGCACCTTTAATTTTTCTGTAAAATTAACTCCTCCATATAGTTGGTTTAATGGAAAGGATTATAGTTCAATGAGCGATCAGGAACGCTATAAGCTTATTGAGTACAACAAATGGAAGTTTACAGCCAATTATTATACACCGCTTACAAAGGATAATAAATTGGTATTAAATGCGCGCACCGGTTTTGGATTCCTGCACTATTACACCAAAGAAGTTGGAGCACCACCTTTTGAACGGTTTGTGTTGGGAGGAAGTGGTCTTACGGGCTTTAATCTTTTTGGCCATGAAATCATTGCACTTCGCGGTTATGATGATAACAGCGTTTCGCCAAGAACAGGTGATATGCTCATTGCAAAATATACTTTGGAACTCAGATATCCATTGTCTTTGAATCCTTCAGCAACCATTTGGCTTCAGGCATTTGCCGAAGCAGGTAATACCTGGTCGAGCTTTAAGTCGTTTAATCCGTTTTCTGTGAAACGATCGGCGGGTTTAGGGGTAAGAATTTATTTGCCCATGTTCGGATTGATGGGACTTGATTATGGTTGGGGATTCGACCGCCTGGATTCTGATGCCAACGGTATTCATGTTCCAGGTCAGGGTCAGTTTCACTTTACAATTGGTATGAATCTTGGCGAACTCTAAATCATTGTGTAATTTCGCAAACTGAATGATGAAACATGTTCTTCTGTCAATATTAATTTTAGCAGGTATTTCTGCTCAAAGTCAATCTGTTAAATTTGCCTATATCAATACAAAGGATATTCTTGAAAAAGTACCTGCTTTTGCAGAAGCACAAAGGTCATTAGATGAGCTTTCAGAAAAGTGGCAAAAAGAAATAGCTCAAAAGTACATTGAAATTGAAGCCAAAAGAAATGCATATCTGGAAGAAAAAATATTCCTGACGGTTGATATTCAAAAGAAAAGAGAAGAGGAAATTGCGGGTATGGAAAACACGGCACGTGAATTGCAAAAAAGCCGCTTTGGAGTGAACGGCGAATTGTATCAGAAACGACAGGAACTTATTAAACCAATACAGGACAAAATGTACAAGGCAATTAAATCTGTAGCCGAAGATAAATATACTTTTGTGTTTGATATAGCCGGACAAAGTAATATCATGTATGCCGACCCAAAACTTGATATTAGCAGTAAAGTTGTAAAGGAAATGGGTTACTAAAATTAATAAAATGAAAAAGCTGATTTTTACCGTATTATTATCTATGGGTGCGCTTATTGGTGCAAACGCGCAATCTCTGAAATTAGGACATGTTAATAGCCAAAATGTTATTAACGACATGCCAGAGTATAAGGAAATGACTGAAGTCCTGAAGGCTAAAAACGATGAACTGATGAAAGAACTTCAGGAACTTGAAAAAGTGTATATGACTAAAATGAAGGAGTATGAAGATCCATCTACAAGCGAAACGCGAAAAAAAGTCCTTCAGGGTGATATTATAGACCTGGAAAGTCGTGTTCAGCAAAGACAAGAGTCGGGTCAGGCTCAACTGGAACAGTTAAGTGTGAGTTTAAGAACTCCTCTTCTCGAGAAAATAGATAAAGCCATTAAAGAAACAGCATCCGAGAATAAAATGAATTATGTTTTTGACACCGCAGCACTGTTGTATTTTGAAGGCGGTGAGGATTTAACGAATAAGGTAAGAGCAAAATTGGGATTACCCGTAGCTCCTTAATTCCGGGTTAGCGTTGTTTGCAAAGCGTAATCGTCCGGTAGGAATTTTTGATTCCGGTATTGGTGGCTTAACTGTTGCATCTGCTATTAGGAAGGCGCTTCCTAACGAACATTTGGTATATTTTGGTGATACTGCGCACCTTCCGTATGGTGATAAATCTCCGGAGTCCATTAGAAGTTATGCTCTTGAAATCTCAAAATTTCTGTATCAAAAAGGATGTAAGGTAATACTTATTGCATGCAATACAGCAAGTGCACATGCTTATCATGTAGTAAATCAAGAATTTGGAAACCGCGTGCCGGTTATCAATGTTATTGAACCTGTTGCGCAATATGTAGCACATAACTACACCGGCCAAAGAATAGGTGTAATCGGTACCAAGGGTACCATTCACTCAAGAATTTATCCAAAAACTATTCAGAAAATGAATAGGAATGTTGATGTGACTTCCCTTGCTACCCCATTGCTGGCATCAATGATTGAAGAGGGATTTTATAATAACAATATTTCTCAGACAATCATTAACTCTTATTTATCAAGGCCTAGTATAAAGGATATTCAGGCGTTGGTTTTGGGATGCACTCATTATCCTTTGATAAAACATGAAGTAAAGAAATTCTATGGTAAGAGTGTCGAAATTATTGATTCAGCGGAAGTGGTAGCGCGCCATTTGGGGTTTGTATTGTCTTCAAATAATTTGTTACGCGATTCCGATTCTCGGCTTGAAAATCAGTTTTTTGTTTCAGATTATACAGAGGCATTTGAGAAGAGCACACGGATATTTTTCAGGGAAACTATTCACTTGGATGAAATTCGTCTTTGGGATTGATTTTTCGTAGAGGAAATGGTTCGGTTCTTATTTCAATGTCCATCTCTTCAAACGGCCGTAAAGAGTTACATATATTATGCTTGACATAGGCTGTCAGGTTTTCAAAACGACCCATCAGGTTTGCAACCATGCGGTCGCTTTTCTCTGAAAGATAACCTATTTTGAAGTCCCGAAAATATACTGCCACTGCGTGAGGATTCAGCGGATTATCCGTTTCGTGAACTAGTTGTACAATATCACGGGATTGCATTTTATGGAAAACGTATATGTAATCGTAATCGGCCAACCGATTGACGGTAGTTAATATGCCAAATCCGGGGTCTCCGTTTCTGGTTCCGGCTAATTGATTGGATATTTTGTAGTTTCTCATGGCTTATGCACAAAGGGGATACTGGAAGGATTGCAAGTTTTCAGGAAGATCTGATTCTGAAATTGTAAGAACTTCCGAAATTACATTACTAAGTGTAATTAATGAGAAACTGTCGTTAGTGGCCAGACACTTTTCAATTTCATTGTAAAGCTTATCTTTATCATTTTCAGTTAGTTTGGTAAAAATGGCACTCGTCAGGTGACTATCAATATTCAGTAGCAAAGGAAAATAGGTTCCATTCGCCTTATACATTACCTTTGCCTGCATTTCCGGAACACCCTGTTCCATTATTATGTGGTTAATTTCAATTATTCCGTTATTTCCGGAAGTTGTGGATGCATTAGACAGTGTTTTCATCTTTTCTTAGTTTGATATCACAAAGGTCGCACACCACTCCGTAAACTATTTACGGTTTGCAAATTATTTTTTGAAATAATTGCTAAATCATTGAAATTCAATTGAAATAATTTATTACTATGAAACGATATTTTGCATTTTTTACGTTATGGTCTATTCCAGTAAGATGTGTAATCCGAATTTTTGATTTTGGTATTTTTTTTGTAAATTGCTGATTAAACCATGCACATGAGAACGCTGATAGTATTATTTGTTTTTGGCGTAGTAGTAAAAACAACCCACGCATTTCCGGTTGGAATTAGCAGTTACACTGAAGAGGTAGTCTCCTATAGAACCATTGTACACCAGTGCTTTGCTCCTGGTGAGCGTCTAAAATACAAACTGCATTTTGGCTTGATTGACGCAGGAGTTGCCGAATTAAAGGTGAATAAAACCGGAAAGACTGTTAAAGGCAGAGAGCTTTTGCATATTGTGTGTGAAGGAAAATCGGTGGGTGCTTTTGATTTGTTTTATAAAGTACGCGATGTGTATGAAACGTATATTGACAAAAGTGGAGTGTTTCCCTGGGTTTTTGTAAGAAGAGTTGATGAGGGCGGTTTTAAGTTTTCGCAGGATTATACCTTCTATCAGAATAAAAAAGTGGTAGATAATGGCAAAGGCAAGCAGTTTAATGTACCCGAGAATATTCAGGATATGATTTCAGCTTTTTATTATGGACGTACGCTGGACCTTAGTAATGTAAAACTGAATCAGGTTTTTAATATTCAAGTGTTTGTAGATGATGAAATTCACAATTTAGGGGTAAAGTATAAAGGGGAAGAGGTTGTTAAACTTAGGAAAGGAACCTATAGATGTTATAAATTTCAGCCCATTGTAATTAAGGGCAGAATATTTAAAAAGGAAGATGATTTGACTGTCTATATTACTAAGGATGCCAATAAAATTCCTGTTTTGGTGAAGGCAGAAGTGATGTTTGGTTCGGTTAAAATGGAATTAACAGAATATGAGGGATTAAGTAATCCTTTGGCAAAGGTTAAATAAACCGGGTTCAAATTTTATCAAAAAAAATAGTCCTTGTTTCATGCTGTAAGCGGGAAATATGAGTAATTTCCGCACATGGAAATCAATGATAGTATTCAAGAGAAGATTATTAAGCTTCAGGAGAAATATGCGACCATAGGTCAGGACCTGGATTCGTATTTAGACGGTTTACTGGTATCAAACCCTTTGTATTACTGGGATTATATAAAAGTAGACGCGTTGCTTAGTTTGCAGCAGCAACGAACCGATTTCCCTGATGAACAAATTTTTATTGTTTATCACCAAATTACGGAGTTGTATTTTCATCTGACGTTGCATGAAATGCGGCAGTTATCTTATAATGGCCGCAATGTAACCGATATGGGTCAAGATTTGGGCTGGAATCAAAAGCTTACAGGCACATTGTTAACTGAAAGATTGAAACGCATCAACAGGTATTTTGAGGCCCTTACTTTGTCTTTTGATATCATGCGTACCGGAATGGACAAAGATCAGTTTCTTCGGTTCAGAATGGCACTGTTACCAGCGAGTGGTTTTCAGGCTGCCAATTATCGCAGAATTGAAATTTGCGCTACCGATTTGGGCAATTTAGTGCATCATACCAAGCGTGAACAGATGAAAAATGCCTCAGTTCTTGAGCAATTGAATAACATATATTGGAGACAAGGTGCTATTATTGAAGAAACCGGAGAAAAAACATTGACTCTGAAACATTTTGAGGATAAATATATGGATGATTTCAGAAATCTTGCGCTTGAAATGGAACATAGAAATCTGTGGAAGAAATTTCAATCGCTGACGGTAGAGGAAAAGCAAAACCCGGAATTGATAGATGCCTTGAAGGCTTTTGATGTTCACGTGAATATTAACTGGCCATTGGTTCATTATAAAACGGCAGCCAGGTATATGGCTCGCGATAATTCAGATGTTGCCGCTACAGGAGGTACCAACTGGCAAAAATATCTGCCTCCGCGTTTTCAAAAAAGAATATTTTTTCCTGAAATGTGGTCGGAATCCGAAAGGGAAAATTGGGGAAAAGAGTGGGTGAGTAGTGTAATTACTAAAGTTTGGGAATAGTCCTGACAGTATAATTCCAAAGGTCAATCCCTTTTTACTTTAGTCCTACGAATACACAAAGACAACTTTCGTACTCTATTTCATTTCCTTTGTTCGCTTTTTCAGGGACTACAATTTCGACGATAAGTTGTTGAGTTGCAGCCACCTTGAAATCAAGATAGTCTTTGCCGTCCGGTTTTGATTCGTAAATAATATTATTATCCTGGTCCTTCACTTTAAAAACCGGCTTTACCTTGTCTTGCAAACAAACGAGTAAACGATAAGGAGTATTGGCGTAAAATGTCATCAATAACTCTGCTTTGTCTCCGGGCCAAACGGTGGCAATATTCATTTTACCGTCGTGAGTATAACTTTCTAATTGAGGAAGACATTTTTTCTTGGCAAATGTTTTACATTGTCCAAAAGCACTATTTGTTGCTATAATGAATGCAACCGTGAAGAGTGTAACCAGAAATTTTTTCATTTTATGGTTCAATATATTTATTTCGTATTTCAGTAACCAGGGATTTTAGCTCAGTTAGATGCTCGGGGGTAATTTTTATTTGTTTTTGAGCACCAATTACTAATACATCTCCTTCAGTTTTGGTTTCACTTTCGGCCTTTTCTTCAGCCATAGTTTCGTATATTTTCCAAATAGATTGAATGTCTTTCAGGTATTCAGTTAGATCCTGGTCACCGGAGTAGCTTTCAAAAAGCTCTTTTAAACTTTTAACGGAATACTTTTGGTCGGCAATTAACTGTGCAATCCTTTCATCAGGATTTGCAGGGTCGACAACCTGGGTGGAAATATACAAGGCCTCAACCACACCACCTGAGAGCATCATAGCTGCAACATCAATTTGTTCATTTTCTTTAAGATATTGTTCCAGGTTTGCAAACGATTCTGAAATAATCATTCGCATACTATCCTGGTTGTCCTGATTTTTTTCCATTCTTGAAATCAAATCAACACCTACAGCCTCTGATATTCCCAGTTCTTCATGAAGGTGCACGCAGGCCGCCATAAATCGTAACGACTCACTACGGTTCATTATATTGGCGTACGTAAGATCTGTGCCATAAATGCCAAGATTTATTGACATTTTTTTCATATCAACATACGAACTCACCTTTTCAGGATCGTGGGGTAGTTTTTCAACATAATTAATACCTGCATCTCTCATGATAAATGACAGAGTCATAGGAGAAGGTATATTGCTGAACAGAGCCTCAATAAGGCCCTTTGCGTCTCCTGAAAGGGTATCCTCTACCACTTCTGGTTCTGTTTCGTTCTGACCAACATTGTCTCCGCTGCCTGATTCCTGACAGGAACAAAAGAGCGCGGTACCCAATACCGCAGGAATGATAAATTTCATTTTCATAATACAAAGTAAATCATTTCAATTGAAAACTCAATGTGCATCCAGCCAATTTTCTGCCGCAGCCATTTCAACGGTAAGTGGAACTGAGAGCTTAACAGCGTGCTCCATTTTATCGCGCACTATATCCATCACAACTTCTTTCTCGGGTTTGTAAAGATCAAAAAGCAGTTCGTCATGAACTTGTAATATCATTTTGGTTTTCAGGTTTTTTTCTTTCATTTCCCGGTGAATATTTACCATAGCAATTTTTATAATGTCAGCCGCGGAACCTTGAATAGGGGCATTAATTGCATTTCGTTCTGCCTGATTGCGTACTACAGGATTTGAAGAGTTAATGTCGCTTAAATACCTTCTTCTTTTCAGGATGGTTTCGACATAACCTGTTTCCTTTGCTTTTTTAGCAGCATCCGTTATATAGGTTTTAACACCGCTGAACATTTCAAAATAGTTGTCAATTATTTCTTTTGCTTCTGTTCGGCTGATACCCAAATTCTGGCTTAGTCCAAAAGCAGATTGACCGTAGATTATTCCAAAATTTACAGCCTTGGCTTTGCTTCGCATTTCCTTTGTAACTTCCTTCAATGGCACTCCAAAAACCTTGGCTGCTGTAGCTGCGTGTATATCTTCTCCCCTGGCAAATGCTCCTATCATTCCCATATCGTTACTCAGTGCAGCAATAATGCGTAATTCTATTTGTGAATAGTCGGCGGATAATATAAGATGGTCATTGTTGCGCGGCACGAAGCTTTTACGTATTTCTCTTCCTTTCTCTGTTTTTATAGGAATATTTTGCAAGTTGGGATGGTTTGAACTTAGTCTTCCTGTGGCCGCAACGGTTTGTAAAAATGTGGTATGGATTCTACCGGTGGCTTTATTAACCATTTCCGGTAATGTGTCTACATATGTAGACTTCAGTTTACGCAAACCACGATACTCTAATAAGTCATTAACTATGGGGTGTTTGTCTCTTAATGTGATAAGTATATCTTCCCCGGTAGCGTACTGGCCGGTTTTAGTTTTTTTAGCACCCGAGTCAATCTTAAGATGTTCAAACAGTATTTCGCCCAATTGTTTTGGAGAATCCGGGTTAAAAGGTACCCCGGCATGTTGCATGATCGAATCGTGCAATAAAATCAGCTCTTGCTCAAGTACTTTGCTGTACTGTTTTAGAGCGGCACAATCAATATTTATTCCTTCGCACTCCATTGCACTTAAAACATCTATTAGAGGCATTTCAACCTCCATTGCCAGCTGATGCATTTCTTTTGAAGATAGAACCGGAGCAAAAACCTCCTTTAATTGTAGAGTTATGTCTGCATCCTCACAAGCGTATTCCATTATTCTATCTATGGCTACATCTCGCATGTTCAATTGATTTTTGCCTTTTTTTCCAATTAACTGCTCTATGGATACAGGCCTGTAACCCAAATATGTTTCCGACAAATAGTCCATTCCGTGTTTTTTTTCCGGATTCAGCAGGTAATGGGCAATCATGGTGTCGAATAGTGTTCCTTTCACCTCTAGATGGTATCGCCTTAGTACATTTAAATCGTATTTCAGATTTTGTCCGGATTTTCTGATGTGTTCCGATTCAAAAAAAGGCTTCAATTGATTCAACTTTATTTGGGCGTCCTTTTCGTCGTTTATGGGAAGGTAGTATGCTTCAGATGCTACCCAACTGAAAGATATACCAACCAACTGGGCACTTATTCTATCCAAACCGGTTGTTTCTGTGTCGAAACAAACGTCATTCTGTTGCAATAACAAAGGTAGAAAAGCTTCAATTTGATCTATCGTCTGATATTTGTGAGATGTATTCTCAATGGTTTTAAAATCTGATATTTGTATAGATTCAACCATCGGATCGGCCCCAAATAGGGTCATTTGAGAACCTTGCACCATTTTTACCTGTGACGAATCTCCTAAAACCCGTTGAAGCATCGAACGGAATTCGAGTTCGCTGAACAATTCAGTAATTTTTTCACGGTTGGGCGGGTCAACTTTTAACGCTGTCGCATTAAACGATATTGGAGCATCAATGATGATTGTAGCCAGAACTTTAGAGAGTCGGCCCAAATCGGCATTTTCCCTAATCTTTTCACCCAGCTTACCTTTTATTTGGTCTGAATGATCTAGAACACTGTCAAAGGAGCCATATTCAGCCAGTAATTTTTGAGCTGTTTTTTCGCCAACACCGGGTATGCCCGGAATATTATCGGCACTGTCGCCCATTAGTCCCAGAAGGTCAATAATTAATTCGGGTTTTGATATTTGAAATTTCTCGCAAAAAGCCGCGGAATCGAGTATTTGGGCGGGGTTACCGTAGGCTGGTGGTTTGTATACAAAAATATTGTGATTCACTAATTGTCCCATGTCCTTATCTGAAGTAACTATATATACGTTGAAATGATGTTTTGCAGCCTGCGTACTAATTGTACCAATAACGTCGTCTGCTTCATATCCGTCAAGCATTAAAACGGGTATGTTCATGGCTTCAATAAACCTTTTAATATAAGGAACACTGCGAATTATATCTTCCGGTGTTTCGGGGCGATGCGCTTTGTAGGCTGCGTATTGTTCGTTACGAATGGTACTTCCGCCGGGAGGGTCAAAAACCACACCCAAATGCGTAGGATTTTCCTTTTGCAAAATATCCAGAAGTGTATTGGCAAAACCAAAAATTGCTGAGGTGTTTTGACCTTTAGAATTGATCCTGGGGTTCTTAACAAACGCAAAGTACGACCGGAATATTAAAGCATACGCATCCAGTAGAAAAAGTCTGTTTTCCTTGTTTTCGGTCATGAGCTTTGTGTTTGTGTTTAGGGGTGAAGATAAAAAAAGCCCCCGAAACCGGAGGCTTTTTATAATAAGGAACATTTTTTAGAATTCTAATACACCGTCTCCGAAGTATTTGCCGTCTTTGTATATTTCAATTTTGTATAGGAGTCCGTTTTTATCGTATTTGTACCACTTACCGTTCCACAGTTTTCCGTTTTTAAACTCGCCGTCCATTTCTAAATCCTGATTGGGGTTATAAGTTTTATGATAACCGTCTTTAGGCAATTTACCTCCGTCTGCAGGATTTGTATTACCTTGGGTAACGGGCGCTACTTTAATAGTTTTCTCTTCTATTTTAACTGCAGGATTTACCATTTTCTTTTCAACCCGGTTAGCAACCTGTCCGCCGGAATAATCAAGTTCCTCTTTAACATCTCCGTTCTCATAGTAACGGGTTGCTTTGCCTTCTTCAACGCCGTTTTTGGAATTGTAAACAAATTCAGGTTTACCGTTAGAAAAGTAATATTCTACTTTTCCGTCTGTTTTACCTGATTCGTTAAAATTCTTCTTTTGGGCTACCTGCCCGTTATCGTGGTATCTTTCAAAGGAACCTACATACTTATTTCCTTTCCACATTCCTTTTTCTTCAATTTGTCCGTTTTCGTAATATTTGATATAAGTACCGTTGGGACGGTCCATTTTGTGCTCAATTTCGCTTTTCTTCTTTTTACCCGGGTAATAACTAATCCAGATTCCGGTTTTACGATTGTCAAGGTAGTCGCCTTCTTCAACAGGCTCTTCAGGAGCATAGCCGGGCAAATTTTTGTGCTTGCCCAAAAACACCCAGTGCCCCTGTTTTTTTCCTTGTTCATCGGTTTTATTTACCTCTTTACCCTGGTAGGTAAAGGACTGGGAGTCAGCACGAGTAACTGACACACCGCACAGGAACAGAAGTCCTAATATTATTGCTCTCAAACTCATAGTAGTTGCCCTTAGACGCCATAAATATATAAAGATATTTGAATATCCCGCAAATTCTTTAGATAAAACATGAAAAAAATTGCGTGAGCGTTCGAAATGGAGGTATGAATGATACAGCATAGCAGTTATTTATATAGATATACTGTTTATCATAATATCAACCATTGTGCCTAAGTTGGTTTCCGGTTTCCAGTTCCAGTGTTTTCTTGCTTCTGAATCATCGATAGAATCTGGCCAGCTGTCTGCAATTGCTTGTCTGAAGTCGGGTGCATAACTTATTTCGAAACCGGGCTTTCTTTTAGAAATTTCGGCTGCCAGTTCGGCCGGTGTAAAACTAAACCCGGCCAAATTATATGACGATCTTATTTGAATCTGTTGGGACGGAGCCTCCATAATGCCAATGGTTGCACGTATAGCATCGTCCATAAACATCATGGGTAGTCGGGATTCTGCATGAAGAAAACAGGTATAACTGTTTTTTTTGGCGGCTTCATAAAATATATCCACAGCATAATCGGTGGTGCCGCCGCCGGGAAGCGATTTATAACTGATAAGCCCCGGGTATCTTACCCCTCTAACGTCTACCTTATATTTGTTAAAGTAATATTCACACCATCTTTCGCCGGCCAGTTTACTAATACCATAAACTGTGGTTGGCTCCATAATGGTATATTGAGGCGTGTTTGCGCGGGGCGTAGTGGGACCGAATACTGC
Organism: uncultured Weeksellaceae bacterium; assembly: GCA_964508605.1. GTDB lineage: Bacteria > Bacteroidota > Bacteroidia > Flavobacteriales_D > CAZDUI01 > CAZDUI01. The sequence goes on from CAZDUI010000003.1 coordinate 63,753, forward strand.
AATGCTGCTGGGCCAGAATATTTTTTTCAGATGCCCCTCTTTAGCTAAGTCCAGTGCATGAAATAAGCCATCCATATTTAATTGCCAGCCAAATTTCGGGTTCTTCTCGGCTGTTGCTGACAAGAGAGCAGCCAAATGATACAGATGTGTAATGTTGTGTTTTTTAATTAGATTATAAAAAGCACCCGCATCTAATATATCCAGGGTTTCAAAAACACACGAAAGTTCTTTTTCGGGTGTTCGCACATCTGCTGCAATTACGTTAGATGCCCCATGAACCGATACCAGCTTCTCTACCAGGTCTGTGCCTATTTGCCCGAGCGCCCCGGCTACTAAAATTTTGTCGGATACCATAACTTATAATGGTTTCGGGCAAATATAAAGGAAGTTTGTGAACGTCAATATAACTTCAATGAATCAACAACTACTTTTCTAAAATTGGTTTGCCAATACAAGGTCTACCTCCTTGTTTAATATATCTACCTTATTAATGATAACATCTATTGTATCACCAATTTTATAACTTTTTCCGGTTTTTCTACCTGTAATAGCAAATTTTTTCGCGTCATAACTGTAATGGTCATCATCAAGGTTACTTATGGAAATGAGGCCTTCGCAAAAATTTGACTTTATTTCAACATAAAGACCCCAATTAACCACCGAAGTAATAATGGCCTCAAATGCTTCGCCGACGTGTTTTTCAAGAAACTGAACCTGCTTATATTTTATACTTGCACGTTCTGCTTCGGCAGCATTTTTCTCCATATTTGATGAATGTACACATTGTTTTTCCAGTTCGTTCTCGTTCGATTTGGGCTTTTCTTTTAACTTATCATCCAATATTCTGTGTAACATTAAGTCGGGGTAACGGCGGATGGGTGAGGTAAAGTGAGAATAAAACTCGAAGGCAAGACCATAGTGTCCGATGTTTTGAGTACTATATACTGCCTTTGGCATACTTCTGATAATCATTGTGCGCAAAGTTTGTTCTTCGGGTTTGCCTTTTATTTGTTTCATAAAGGCATTCAGTAATTCTGAGGCATTTTCAGGTGAAATATTTTTAAGACGATATCCAAAACTATCTAGAAATGCGGTAAGTGATTGTAGTTTTTCAACCGATGGCCGGTCGTGAATTCTGTATACACTGGGTCTCACAACCTTTTTACCATCGGGTTTGCCAATAAACTCACTAACCCGTCTGTTTGCAAGCAGCATAAACTCTTCTATCAGTTTATTTGCCTCTTTCAATTCCTTTTTAAAAACCTCAACAGGATTACCCTTTTCGTCTAGCCTGAATTTTATTTCGCTGCTTTCAATTTCGAGTGCACCGGCATCTAAGCGTCTCTTTCTTAGTATAACCGCCATTTTATTAAGGGTTACTATGGCAACATTCATGTCTCCCTCTCCTGTTTCAATTACTTTTTGTGCTTCATTATAAGTAAACCTACGGTTGCTGTAAATTACAGTACGACCAAACCATTCTTCATGAATATTGGCATTCTCGTCTAAAGTAAATACTGCAGAAAAACATAATTTTTCTTCATTGGGTCTTAGCGAACATACTTTATTGCTCAAAATTTCAGGTAACATAGGTATTACTCTGTCAACCAGATATACAGAGGTGGCTCTGTGTATGGCTTCTTTGTCAACCGGATTTCCCGGTTTTACATAATAACTTACGTCTGCTATATGTATTCCAATTTCAAATAATCCATTTTCTAGTGTTTTAAAAGACAAAGCGTCGTCAAAGTCTTTGGCGTCATCAGGGTCTATTGTGAACGTAGGTGTGTTTCTAAAATCCCTTCTGTTATTATACTCTTCCTTTGGAATTTCGAGTGGAATAGCCGATGCGAAATCATCAACTTCTGTTGGAAATTTAATTGGGAGACCATATTCGGCAATAATGGCATTCATTTCTACCTCATGCAGTCCGGGTTCACCTAGAACATCAGTTATTTCACCATCTGCATACGATTCGTTTTGATTCCATTGCAGCATTTTCACAATAACCTTTTGGCCGTCCTGTGCATTCATTAGTTTGTTGCGTGCAATAATAAATTCCACCTGAATTTTTTGGTTATCGGGTTTAACCAAATACATGTTCTGTTTGAAGTGAAGCACTCCCACGTATTGTTCACGTGCACGTTTCAAAACTGAAATAATTTCTCCTTCAAGATTTTTTCCGGGTTCTTTTTTCCTTCCCGGACGAACTGCTATTTCAACGGTGTCACCATCCAGTGCGTCTTTTAATTTGTGTCCGGGTACAAAAACATCTCCGGTATCAGCTGCAGTGCGCACAAACCCATCGCCCCTTGATGTAACCTGAAGTACGCCCCGCAAGGCAGCAAGCGAGCCTTTATATTTGTATTTTCCTCTTTCAGGACTCTCCAGAATTTCATCACGAACCAGTTCATTCAGAACTACCAGAACCAACTGCCGGGTTTCGGTATCATTAATGTCAAATATTCCTGAAAGCTGCTTGTAATTGAAGAATTTTTCTGGATTTTCGCGCATTACCGCCAGAATACCGTCGCGTAAATATCGCTTTAGCTTAGTACCCACTCCATCATTTCCGTTCTTTTTATTGTTGTTTCTCAGTCTTTTATTTTTTCTTGACATATATGTATTATTAAACCACGGTGTGGGTTTTTATTAAACAGAAAGATATTTCTATCTTTACAACGGCAAAAGATAGAAACTTAATCAGGACGAAACAGTATAAGTTACCTGATTTTGTTTGCAGTCATAAGTTCAAAAGTGAAAGGAAAGATTATAAACCTTTGGTTGTGTGCAAAGTTACTTGTGCTGGTGGCCGGTGTTATATTTTCTTTCAGTGTAATTGCACAGCCTTTGGTAATTTCAGGGGTATCGCCCGCTGTTCCTTCTTGTGGTGCAAACGATGGCGGCATTGTAGTGCAGATTTCAGGTAATTTCGGGCAGGTTACCTATAGCATTGATAATGGTGTGAATTTTCAGGCCTCCGCCACCTTTTCTGGTCTTAGTGCCGGCTTGTATCAGGTAGTTGCATTAGATTCGGCTGGGTTTTCAGATACGCTGGTTTATGTACTTGCCGGAGATGGTAATTTTATTGGAAGTGTTAATGCTGTCGATCCTTTGTGTAACGGAGCATCAAATGGCGAACTTTCCGTTACATTAACCGGTGGCAGCGCTCCGTTTTTATACAGTTTTGATGGTGGAGGTGTATATGGCTCTTCAGCAACCGCAACAGGATTGCCAACGGGAATTTATAACGTTGTGGTTCAGGACGCGTCTTACTGTTTTGACACAGCTTCGGTTGTCCTTACAGAACCTGCGGTCGTTTCATTTACGCATTCAGTTATTAATGCAAGTTGCCCGGCAAATGACGGTTCCATAACAATTGCCGCTTCAGGTGGTTCGGGTGCATTACAATACAGTATTAATGGGGGAACCTCTTTTCAGGCAGGGAATGCATTTACAGGCCTGGCAGTTGGTGTTTACACCATTGTTGTTCAGGATGCAAATGGGTGCACATCCACTTCAGATGTTATTCTTGGTAGCGCTCCGGGTTTTGGCCCCGATATTATCATGTTAAATCACATTAATCCGTTGTGTAATGGTTCAGCAAATGGTTCCATTACTGTTATTGCAATGGGTGCTACACCATTAACGTATAGTATCGACGGTGGTTCAACGTTTACGGGAAGCAATGTTTTTACCTCTTTAACACCGGGTTCTTATCCTGTTATCGCTGCTGACGGAAATGGTTGCTTATCGGGTAGCCTGGTGGTTATTACCGAACCGGGTGTACTGCAATCAGTGATTACAGCATTTAACGAAACCTGTGTTGGAGGAGACGGCTCAGTGAATTTATTTACTAGCGGGGGTACATCTCCGTACCAGTATAGTTTTGATGGTGGGGTTTCATTTTCATCATCCTCTTCTCTGTTAAATCAATCGGGAGGTTCGTTTAATATTGTTGTTACCGATAACAATGGCTGCACAGAAAATGCAACTGTAACATTGACATCGGGCTCGGGACCAACCATTCAAGGCATAAGTGTTGTAAATGCATCTTGTCCGGGTGTTAACGACGGCTCAATAGATATCAGCGCAATAAGCCAGTCCGGCAGTATTGCCTATAGTATTGATGGTGGCCTTGTGATGCACCCAATAGGATCTTTCTCAAATCTAACTACCGGAACCTATGATGTTTATCTGGTAGACGCTAACGGATGCTCAACGAGTCAAACTGTCATCATTAGCGGTCCGGTTACTCCATTTGCTGATTTTACTGCGGATGTTAATTCAGGTTTTATACCACTTACGGTGAACTTTACGAATAATAGTATTGGGGCAACGGGCAATGATTGGAGTTTTGGTGTAACCGGCGCAACTGCAAATACTACTGACGCAAGTTATACTTATACAACAGGGGGCACTTACGTTGTGATGCTGGTGGTAACCGATGGTGTTTGTAACGACACAGCTACTGTCACAATTGAAGTTGATGGCGAGCCGGGCATTACGATTCCCAATATCTTTACACCGAATAACGATGGGGTGAATGACTTTTTCTTTGCACAACCTGTGGGAATCACTCAATTGAGTGGAGTAATTTATAACAGATATGGCGAGATAGTTTATTTGTGGGAGGGTCCCGAAGGAGGCTGGGACGGAAGAACCATTCCTGCAGGCGTACCCTGTAGCGATGGGGTTTATTTTTATTTAATTACCGCCACCGACTTAAATGGGGCACAAATTGAAGAAAAAGGAACGGTACATTTGCTGCGAACAACCAACCCACGTCAGCGTTAATAAAGAAAACGTAAAAAGTATGTTAAAGAAGAGTATTGAAAAAGCATTGAACGACCAGGTGAAAATTGAGGCCTTATCGTCTCAGCATTACCTTGCAATGGCCTCCTGGGCTGAGGTAAAAGGTTACAACGGAACCGCAGAATTTCTTTATACGCATTCAGATGAAGAAAGAATGCACATGTTAAAGTTATTCAGGTATATTAACGAAAGAGGTGGCGTTGCTGTGGTTCCGGAGTTGGAAAAACCTGTAACAAATTTTAAAGGACTTGATGAGGTTTTTCAGGCTCTTTTAAATCATGAAATTAAAGTTTCAGAGGAAATAAACAGTATTGTTGAATTATGCCTAAAGGAAAAGGATTTCACTACTCATAATTTTATGCAGTGGTACGTTAGCGAACAAATGGAAGAAGAGGCTTTGGCTAAAACCATTATAGACAAGCTGAATTTGTTGCAGGGTGATAAAAGCGGCTTGTATATCTTTGATAAAGATTTGGCTTCCATTCGCGCATCTATGCAGGTAACTGCAAATTAATAATTAAACTGTTGATGTGGTACCGGCTTGTGATATTGTTTTTACTTGCCGGTAGTTGTTCATTGCCCGGGTATTCCCAAAAACGTGGTGGAGGCGGAAGAACTAAAGACGGAAGGGAAACATTTAATTCCCGTAAACAGAAAAATACCTCATACGGTTCTCAAAGAAGAGATAGTTTTACTTACAAGTCCAGCCGCTCAAAATCAAAAAGGAGCAACGACCCTTTTGCATACCGCTCTAAACAAAAAGGAAAGGATAAAAACAAATCGGTGCCTTTTGCATACAAGTCAAAATCGCAAAAGAAATCAAAACAGCGTAACGATAATCTTTTTGGCTCTAAACAGGGTAAAAGTAATGCCAGGAAAGGCGGAAGTAATAAAGATTCTTTTGTGGGGGGCAGAAATAATTCTTCCAGAATTAAACGAAAGCAGGAACAGCGTGGAGTGGGTGATTTTGGTATCAGTAGAAAAAAAGCGGACAAGCTGAGGCAAAAGTCCAGAACGAAAGAGGAGAACGGCAAGATTTGGGAGCAGGAATTAAGGCGAAAGCCCAATTCTTGATATTTTTTGGCACAGAATTAGATATTCCCGACGTTCGTCATTGAAATTTGTATTTTTGCGGAAATTCTTAATATAAGGTTACAGGTACGTGATTCGGTTATTAACCATATTATCATTGGTTCTGGTGTCTCTCACCGCCTTTTCGCCTGTTAATACATATCAACCTAACAATACTCAGGCTAAGTTCAGAGCATTGTATATTTACCAAATTGCTACTCTTGTGGATTGGCCTGCTCAATATAAAAATGGAAGTTTTATCATCGGTGTTTTTGGTGATGATAAAGTGTATGATGAGCTTGTTAAAAGTCACGGAGCTAAAACAGTAGGAAGCCAGCCGCTAAAACTATTAAAGTTCAATTCAGTTGAAGAGGTTTCAAAGTGTCATGTGTTGTACATTGCTCCGGACAAAAACAGTTATTCGGCTGAATTGATTAAAAAGTATAAATCCAACAGCACGCTTTTTGCAACTGAATCTGCCGGAATGTTAAAATCGGGTGCCGTGGTTAATTTTTTAATCCACAACAATAAAGTTGCATTTGAACTTAGCAAAGCTAATGCTACGAAGTATAACCTTGTGGTTACCTCAACCGTTATGAATTATGCCGTAAATAAGGAATGAAGAAACTTATTACCATATGGTTTGTTTTCACCGCACTGATTTCAGGCGCGCAGATTTCCTATACCCACAAGGCATTTAAAGCGTATCAGGAAAATAAGCTGGATATAGCCAGGGCTTATATTGATACAGCCATAACCGTATCCGCAGAGGCATCTTCCGCACAGACATGGCATATTAGAGGCTTTGTTTATAAGGAAATTTTTAAACTACAGGAGGCAGAAGATCATAAATCTCCTTCAAGAGAGGAATCATTAAAAGCCTTTATTAAATCTTCAGAGTTAGACGAAACGGGTGAGTTCAAGACGCAGAATGACAAAGGAATTTATTACATTGCTACTTCATTCTATAACCAAAGTGTTCTTACTCAGAACCCAACGCAATACCTTCTTTCCATTGAATTATACGAGCGTTCAAAGGAAGTACACCGCCAACGAGACCCTGGATTCAACTCCGACAAGAAAGATGTTGAATTTTATAACGCGCTGGGCAGCATGTTGAGCGAAACCTATGAACGCAACAAAGTAAAATATGCCGATTATGCCGACCTTGCTATTAAGTATTTGCAAGTATCTCTCAAAATTGAGTTAGATAATCTTACTGCAAATCAATTAATTGGTGTATTATATTACAACAAAGGCGTTGATTTGATCTTAAATCTTAGTCCTGATGCTTCTTTGGATGAATTGATAAAAGTTCAGGATCTCTGCGTTGAATTGTTCCTAAAATCTGAACCATATTTGCTGCAGGCACATAAAAAGGATCCCACCAATTGTGAAATTATGACAGGATTAAAAGGTGTTCGCTTCAATCTTAATGATAAAGAGCAAGTTAAGCTTTGGGACGACAAACTTCGCGAACTCGGTTGTCCTGTTGATGAATGATTTCTTTGAACATCCCGTTATTTTTTTGAATATTTGACGGTTCGAAACAAGAGTTCGGTACCGGATGAAAGTAAAATTTACAATAGGACGCAAGATAGGCACTGGTTTTGGTGTGCTTATATTCTTCATTATCATTGTATTTACTATAACCGCCAATACAGTCAGAGAAGGTATTGAGAGTTTTACCCAAAGCCGGGAACTAAACGAGAAGATTACAACACTGTTCGATCCGTCTATCAAACAGGTTACCCTGCTGAAAGAAAAAATAAAGGAAAGCAAAAGACTTATACAAAACTGGGTAAACTCACCCAGCAGAGAGGATAACCCCGAGAAAATTCAGTTAAAAATACTTCTGTCTGATGTGATTCCCAAGACCCAGGACACGCTGACATCCTTACAGGCCCGGTGGGATTCAGAAACCGAACAGCTATTATTGAAAAAAGTAAATGCCAATCTGGACACGCTTTTTGAGTATTATCAAATAATAATGGACCACTTGCCTGATTTGGGCAGTTATGACGACCCCATTGCGTTTCTTTCGGCGCGCGACTATGTAGTGCCTAATGGTCTTATTGACATCAAAAGCCAGCAGGTAGATAATTTGATTTCAGATTTGATAAACCGCCAGAGTAAGTCGCGGCGATACGCTATCAGAATGCAAAACGAGTCATCGCAGGAAACCACCTACTCCTTTGACAATCTTTTGAAATTGGTAATTATTTTGGGTATTGCCCTTATGATTGGCGCTACCCTTATTGCCACATTTACTACCCGTTCTATTGTGCGTCCGGTTCACGAGCTGCGTGACGTGTTGTTAGGTTTGGGCAGGGGGTTGTTTCCGCGGAAAACCCTTCGTCCAACCAGAGATGAAATTGGGGAAATGGGTGATGCACTGAATTCACTGGTGGATGGTCTGAAGCGTACAACGGAGTTTTCCAAACAGGTAGGTTCCGGTAATTTTGACTACGATTATTTACCTTTGAGTGATGATGATACTTTGGGTCATGCATTGCTTAAAATGAGAGACGACCTTGCCGAAAACGAGCGCATATTGGAACAAAAAGTGGTAGAACGTACCGAAGAGGTGGTTCGGCAGCGCGACGAAATTGAGAGGCAGCGCATGAAGGTTGAGGAACTGTATAAAGATGTTACAGACAGCATTCGTTACGCAAAAAGACTACAAGATAGCATATTGCCGCCCGAGAGATATATTCAGCAAATTCTACCCAACAGCTTTGTATTGTTTAAACCCAAGGATATTGTTTCAGGTGATTTTTACTGGTTTGAGCAAAGTAAAGGTAAAATTTTGTTTGCCGCTGTTGACTGTACCGGTCATGGTGTACCCGGAGCGTTTATGAGTTTGGTGGGAGCAAATGCTTTGAATCAGGCTGTAAGAGAACATGGACTTACCAAACCATCTGAAATTCTTGACGATTTAAACAAGCTTTTAAGCGAAGCCCTGAATAAAGGCATGGAAGAACAGGCTGTGAGAGACGGTATGGATTTGGCCTTGTGTGCTATAGACCCGGAAAAAAGAACCCTTGAATTTGCCGGGGCAAATAACCCTTTATATCTGGTAAGAAACGGAGAATTAATTCAAACTAAACCCGATAAACTGGCAATTGGCGGAATGGACCATGGTGCCCATAAATATAGGAATCATCAGGTAGAAGTTGCGTCAGGCGATATCATTTACATTTTTAGTGACGGTTACGCCGATCAGTTTGGTGGAGAAAAAGGTAAAAAATTCATGTACAAACAGTTCAAAGAGACTTTGAAGGAAATAGCGCCGCTTCCAATGAATAAACAAAGAGATGAATTGAACCGCATTATTGAAAATTGGAGAGGAATTTACGAGCAAATTGATGATATATTGATAATTGGTGTAAAATTGTAACGTCATGACAGAATGGTGGTCGCAACTTTCAGGAATGGAACAGGTTTATTGGGGATTTGCCATTCCGGCAACCATAATATTCCTTGTTCTTTTGGTACTTACGTTAATTGGCGGTGAAGCGGAACACGTAGACATCAACACTGACGTTGATTTAGATGGTGACGCTACTCCCGGAGGATTTCAGTTTATTACTGTCAAAAATCTGGTAGGTTTTTTCACCGTTTTCGGATGGGCAGGCATTTCGGCACTGCAGGGTGGAGCCGGAAACACCACATCCCTCATTATTGCTTCTGCATCGGGTTTTGGAATGATGTTGCTAATGGCTGCTTTGTTTTATTATATGAGCAAACTTCAGCACAGCGGAACATTGAACGTTTCAAATGCTATGAATATGACGGGTGAGGTTTACTTAACTATTCCCGCTTCTAAGAAGGGCTTGGGAAAAGTGCAAATTAAAATACAGGGTTCGTTGCGCGAATTGGAAGCAATGACCGACGAAAACGAAGAAATTCCAACAGGAAGAGCAATTCAGGTTACAGGTATTACACAAAGTGATATTTTAATAGTTAGAACAATAAATAATTGAAGTTATGATGTTAATGGCAGATGAATTTATACCCGGAGTAAGTGAGAGCCTTGTGGTTTTGATTGGCCTGATTGTGGGCTTTATTGTATTGATTCTGCTTACGTTTGCAAGACGTTACAGGCGGTGTCCTTCTGATAAAATTCTTGTTGTTTACGGCAAGGTGGGCGGCGATCAGCGTTCCGCACGCTGTATTCATGGTGGTGCTGCGTTTATTTGGCCCATCATTCAGGATTTTGCTTTTCTTGAATTAAAGCCGATTCCAATTGAAGTAAATCTTACCAATGCCCTGTCCAAGCAAAACATTCGTGTAGACGTACCGTCCAGGTTTACCGTGGGTATTTCAACCGAGCCTGCCATTATGAACAATGCTGCCGAACGCTTGCTTGGCTTGACACCATCGCAGATACATGACATTGCCAGGGATATAATTTTTGGACAACTCAGATTGGTCGTGGCTACAATGGATATTGAAGAAATTAACAGCAATCGCGATAAATTTCTTGCGAATGTTAGTGCCAACGTTGAACAGGAATTGAAAAAAATAGGTCTTCGACTTATTAACGTAAACGTAACCGATATTAAGGACGAGTCGGGGTATATTGAGGCACTGGGTAAAGAAGCAGCTGCTAAAGCCATTAACGATGCCCGTAAGAGTGTGGCTGAAAAGAACCGCGACGGTTCCATTGGTGAAGCCAACGCGATGCAAGACCAAAGGGTTCAGGTTGCCGATGCAAATGCGCTTGCCAAAATTGGTGAAGCACAGGCACAACAGAAAGAAAGGGTAGAAATTTCAACCGCAAATGCAGAGGGAGCCATTGGTGAAGCGAATGCAAATCAGTTGGAAAGAGTTCAGACGGCAGATGCTGAATCAAAAGCTAAAATTGGTGAAGCGCAAGCAAAACAGCGGGAACGCGTGGAAACAGCTGAAGCCAATGCACGTGCCATTGAAGGCGAAAACACTTCAAAAATAGCCATTGCTGAATCGGATGCTGCGCGTCGTGAAAAACAAGCTGAAGCTGAAAGAAGGGCTATTGCATCAGAAAAAGTACAGGCAGCAAAGGCATTGGAAGAAGCATACAGTGCTGAAAAACATGCTGAAATTGTTCGTGCTGAAAGAGAAAAGGCTTCACAAAATGCCGACATCATTGTTCCTTCGGTAATTGCCAAAGAGAAGGCAGAAATTGATGCTGAAGCCCGTGCCGAGCAGATTCGAAGAATAGCCAAAGGTGAAGCCGATGCGTTATTGATGAGAAAACAGGCCGAAGCACAAGGTTTGTATGAAGTACTTACCAAACAGGCTGAAGGTCTTGACAGAATTGTTAAAGCGGCAGGCGATGATGCACGTAATGCTGTGTTGCTGTTGATTGCTGATAAGCTTCCGGAATTGGTTAAAACGCAGGCCGAAGCTATCAAGAATATTAAAATTGACAAAATTACTGTTTGGGACGGTGGTTCGGGAACCGACGGAAAGACCAACACAGCCAACTTTATATCAGGACTGTATAAATCAGTGCCGCCACTTGAAGATATGTTTAATATGGCAGGCATGGAGCTGCCGGCTTATCTGAGAAAGAAGACAGAACCACTGCCAGAGACAACCCAAGTGACAGATAAAGATTCTGCTGCGAGTGACGAAGAAAAACCGGTTCAGTAATTTCTAAAGAATCCGGTTTTATTCATGCGTAAATTACTATTTATATTGCTTGTTTTGACGCATATGCGTGCAAATACGCAAGACAATATACGGTTTCTGAATATTGACATTAACAGTGGTATTTCTCAAAGTTCAGTAAATGCAATCTTACAAGACCAGTTGGGATTTGTTTGGTTTGCAACGCAAGATGGATTAAACAGGTTTGATGGTTATCGGTTTAAAGTTTATCGGAATAATCCCGATAACAGCAATACCATTAGCAATAATTTTGTTCAGTGCCTTGAACAGGACGAAACCGGTATTATTTGGGTAGGTACGCAAAGCGGATTGAATTCCTTTGATCCGGAAACAGAAAGATTTAACAGGTATGCCGCCGGAGAACAATCAGGATTGGGAAGCAATAAAATTACGACTGTCTTTTATTCAGGTTCGCATAGATTGTTTATTGGCACTCAGGATGCGGGTCTATATGAAAGAACCGGTGAAAGTAAGTTCAATAAGGTAAAACTCGATGCCTCCGGGGTGCGTTCTGTTTTTGAGGATGCTGCCGGAAGAATTTGGGTTTGTTCAAACAACGGTTTGTATTTAAACAATGAAGGAGAGTACAGGAGAATAATGCCTAACAACATCGGGGAAGCCTGGACCATTACGGAAGATACATCAGGGGTATTCTGGGTGGGAAATATTAATGGTTTATACCGACTGACACCTGCAGGGAAGGAATTTTTATTTGAAGAATTTCAAAACATCACGTATCTGGCCAATTTTCCGGGAATTCGCTGCTTAAAAACCGACGGTGACAATAATATCTGGGTTGGAACCAACGGAAAAGGGGTATTTAGTTTTTCGGCTTCAGAAGACGAACCAGCCATTCACCGGTACCGCAAGCAGAGTTTCAATCCGTATAGTTTGCAAAGCGATGAAGTGTATTGTTTGGTTGAAGACCACCAGGGTATTTTATGGATAGGTACAAAAGACGGGGTGAGCCGTTTTGACAGAATTCGTCAGGGTTTTTTACACGTAGCCCGCGATTATGACAACATCAATTCGCTGCACGACAATACTATCTGGAGTTTTCAGGAGAGTTCGCCCAATAAATTACTGATAGGAACCCGTAGAGGTGTAACCCTTTGGAATAGAGGTACAGGTGAATTCTATGAATTTCAGCGGGAAGCAAATAATCCTAATACTCCCAACGATAACAGTGTGCTGTCTTTGTGTGTTGACAAACAGGGCAACATATATACAGGTTATGTAGATGGGGTATTTCGTTTGGTTATCGACCCTGAGGGAAGAGGAACTTTTAGCGAAATAAAAATCAGGGACAACACACCGGCGGGTGCCGATATGCGGGTGTATGCAATTAAAGAAGACAATCAAAACAGGTTGTGGATTGGTACCCGCGAAGGGTTGGCAGTTTACGATAAAAAGACAGGCAAATCTGTTTTTTACAGGAACAATCCGGAAGACAGCAAAAGCCTTCCTGAGAACATGATTCGTGCGGTGTACATTAATTCACAGAACGATATCTGGATTGGAACGGATGGTGGCGGGTTGTGCAGGGTGATTGAACGTAATGGAAGAATGGAATTTATTGCATTCAACAAGCAATCAGAAATTCAAATTCCAAGCAATTCAGTATTGTCTGTTTGGGAAGAGAAACCGGGTATTCTTTGGTTGGGAACATACGGAGGGGGGCTAATCAGGTTTGATTACAAGAACAAAAAGTATTCAGTGTTTTCTGAAGTAAGCCACGGCCTGGCGAATGATGTAATATATGGAATACTGGGTGATAATAAGAATAATTTATGGCTAAGTACTAATAGCGGGCTTTGCAGGTTTAATATAAAAAACCTGAATGTAAAAAACTTTAAGCAAAAGGACGGAATTCAAAGCAACGAATTCAACATCGGTGCTTATGGTATCACTTCTCAGGGTGAGTTTTTGTTCGGTGGAATCAACGGGTTCAATGTTTTTCACCCGGAGCAGATTCGGACGAATATGTTTGCACCCAAAATGGTGTTCACCGATTTTTTAATCAATAATGAACCCTATGTAATTGGCGCAAACTCTGATTTTGAAAAGGCGCTAACCTATACCCATCAAATTAATCTGAATCACAAGGACAACAAATTTACAATAGAATTTGCAGCACTTCATTATAGCGACCCTGATGGAAATCAGTATAAATATAAATTGGTGGGTATTGATAAGGACTATACCTACACGAAAGGTGGCGACCGCAGAGCAAATTATTCGAATTTACCTCCCGGTGAATATACTTTTGAATTATACGGAGCAAACAGCGATGGCCGGTGGAGTAAAGAACCGGTGAAGTTGAAAGTTGTAATTATTGCGCCATACTGGCGTACCGATTGGTTTCAGGGAGTGGTGATTCTTATTATTTTAAGTGCAACATTTTACGTGTTTATGCGGCAGGTTAAAGAGATACGGCAACAGAAGATGCGATTGGAGAGATTAGTGGAAGAGCGCACGCGTGAGGTAATCCAGCAAAAGGAGAAAATTGAAGAGCAGACGGCCATGTTGAAAATGGAAAAAGAGAAAGTTGAGAAGTTATTGCTGAATGTGTTACCCGAGCAAACAGCAGATGAATTAAAAAGCAAGGGGAAGGCCCAGGCCCGTAGTTATAAACAGGTAACCATAATGTTTACCGATTTTAAGAACTTTACCAAGCTGGCTGAACAATTCCGGCCACCCGAGCTGGTAGAGCGTTTAGATGCTTACTTCAGTAAGTTTGATGATATTATCAGCAAATATCAGCTCGAAAAAATTAAGACGATTGGAGATGCATATATGTGTGCGGGCGGCGTTCCTGTGAGAAATGCTGAAAATCCAATTTATACAACACTGGCGGCACTTGAAATTCAGGATTATATAAAGAAAGATAAAGAGGAGAGGTTGGCTGCGAATGAAATACCCTGGGAACTGAGAATTGGTATCAATACCGGCGAAGTGGTTGCCGGGGTGATAGGGTCAAAGAGATTTGCATACGATGTATGGGGTAATGCCGTAAATGTGGCCGCCAGAATGGAAACGGCTAGCGAACCGGGCAAAGTTAACGTTTCGGGAAAAACCTTTGAATTAATTGAACCCTTCTTTGAATGTACCTACCGTGGTAAAATTCCGGCAAAAAACAAAGGACATATTGATATGTTCTTTGTTGAGCGGATTAAGCCGGAATTGAGTGTTAACGGCGAAGGTTTATATCCGTCTCAGGCCTTTTGGGATTACGTAAATCTGCATTTATTCAGCAGTATTAACTATATGAAAGCAGAGCGGTTTATTATGAAACTGCTTGAGAAAAAATTATCGCCAAAACTACATTATCACAGTATAGCCCATACCCGTGATGTAACCAAAGCTGCTGAAAGAATTGCGTTGATGGAGGGTGTGCGCGGCGAAGACCTGTTCCTGTTACAAACAGCGGCTACCTATCATGATGCCGGTTTTGTGGAACGGTATGAGGCCAATGAACCCATTGGAGTGCGTATGGCACGCGATATTCTTCCCAGATATGGGTATGAACCCGATCAAATTGATATTGTTGCCGGTTTAATCTATGCCACCCGCATCCCTCATGCGCCCAAAAGTCACCTGCAGGAAATTATTTGTGATGCCGACTTGGATTATTTGGGAAGAGATGATTTTCATGAAATTGCCGATAAATTAAGAATAGAATTGCGCGAGCACGGAAAAATAAACAGCGACCGCATGTGGGATGAAATCCAGGTGAAATTTCTTACTCAACATAAATACTTCACCCGTTCTGCCATAAAATTAAGACAGGAAAAAAAGGAAAAGCACATTGAAGAGATTAAGGAAAAGCTCAAGGTGCATCAGTATGCGGATTAACGAGATAGTCCGTCCCGGACAGGGATTCACAGCACATACTTCCATCAGCCAATGTTAATTTTTTCAGAACATAACCGTGTTATTTTCTGTTGTTTGGAATTGTCATTACATTTACATCGTTTAATAGGTTCAAACATTAAGTTATGAAAGTTTTATTGGGTTTAATATTTGCGGTTTTAACACTATTACAGGCCAACGCAATTTCCTACACTTGGAATGGGGTCATCTCATCTGACTGGAATACAGCTACAAACTGGACTCCCGCTGGGATACCGGGATTAGGTGATGATGTAATTGTTGTGGCGGCACCAAATAATTGTGGTTTAGATGCACCACGAACCATACTAACAATTACTGTGAATTCGGGTACTTTAGATTTAAACACAAACACATTGATGGTAACATCAACCACCACCCTGACAGGAGGTAATGTAGATAACGGAGTGTTGACAGTTGTTGCCGCTTCTACCGACGTTGCCACCATGGGAGGTACCGTATTTGGAGGTGCTTCTTTTTTGAATATTACCTCAGGAAGAATAATATTGAATGGTGGTCAATACAGCGGCCCCGTAGTTTTAGAGCAGACCGGTTCAACCAACACCGGTGGTACCGGTAACGCTACGTTTAATGCATCTCTGTCGTTTACATTGTCGGGTACCGGATACTGGAGAATTGCAGGGAACTCTGTCTTTAACAGTACCGTGACCTATATAAATAACGGAGGTAGTTATATTCTGCCTGAACTTTCTGCAGCCAATACTTATAACGGTACTTTGAGTGTTCAAAACAATTCTTCGTCTAATATAAGACTTGCATATAACGGCGCCAACCAGTATTTTGGTGATATTGATATTTCCAATACATCTACCGGTTCAGTCCTTTTTTGTGAACTGACTACGGGTTCTGCATCTCTTCAAGGAGCGGCAACATTGTTTGCCGGAGCCGGCGGAATAAATTCGGGTAGCATAACGTTAAGAAGAATTACACAAGTGAACCCCACTGCCATTAATCTTTCCGGTGGCCTAAATGCAACTATCAATATAACAGATTGCGTGTGGCAGGGTAATGTTAGTTTCGCAAGTGGCAGACTTACCACCAATGGCTCCGTATATAATGGACCTGCTCGTCTCGAAAAAACATCAATAACTGCTGACTACAGCGGAGGTAATACTTTTAACAGTACAGCAAATCTGGTTCATACGGGTTCTGTGAACTCTTTCCGGTTCGGAAGGACTAATCCCGACACTTTTAATGGAGATGTTTTAATAGAAAACTATAACGATGGTCATATTCGGCTAGCTGACAATACTACAGGCAATGCTATAAACGGTGATCTTACAGTAATCAATAACTCAACCAATTGGGTATATTTTTGTAATGAAGGCACCTCTGATCTTTTGATAAACGGAAATATTGAATTTAATTCAACAGGGTCATCTTTGGGTGTTAGTTTTGGAACGAGCGGTAATCCGGTAACCCAGGCTGCAGGTTTTAATCTAACTATAGGCGCAACAGGTTGGGATGCCGGAGAATTGAGATTTACTGATTTTGTTCAATCCGGAGCATCAGCAGTAAATTTAACCCTAAACGGTAATGGCTTCTTTAATTCCGTAAATTCGGACTGGGCGGGAAATATGTCTGTAATAGCGCCACGAATTCGTACAAGCTTTTCTGATTTTCAAGGCACTGTGTCGTTTGAAAAGACCAGTGGAACAGATGATGTTTCTGGTGGTAATGTGTTTCATCAGAACACGTTGCTAATTCACAGCGGTGCAAATGATTTCAGATTCGGGCAAACCAATGCCGATATGTTCCATCAACAGTTGCGTGCAAGAAACAATGGTACAGGCACCGTTTATCTGGCGTATAATTCGGCGGGAAATCAATTCAACGGCAATGTGCTTTTTGAAAACATTACCGGTGGCGGGGTATATGTTTGCGAAAATTCGGGTACAGCAACCCTGGCTAACGGATTTTCATTCCAGGTAGGTCCACTGGGTTTTGCAAATGGTCAGTTACGAATTCGCAATACCACTCAAATAGGTAATACAGCCCAGAATATTACTACAAGCGGAGCTTCTCGAATTATATTGTCAGATAATTCCTTTGACGGAGCGGTAGCCTTTACCAGCGAACGAATGTTTCTTAGCGGAAATACATTTAATTCTCAGGCCGTGTTTACAAAAAACGGAGCAGGTAATGACGCTTCTGCCGGTGGAAATATTTTTAACGGACCTACTTTCCTTTCACTTTCAGGTACCGGCTATTTTTTAATGGCCAATGTGAATCCAGATATTTTTAATGACGACCTTTCGGTGAATAATTCTGGTTCAGAATTCGTACATCTTTCATATAATGCTGCCGGAAATGAATTTAACGGTGATGTAACGTTTGAGTCGGTGGGTAGTGCCGGTGTCAGAATAGGAATAAATGGTGGCACAACAACACTTGCAAATGGCTCAACATTAACTGTGGGTGCTTTGGGTTATAATTCCGGTGAGCTGCGTTTTCAAAATTTTACGCAATTGGGCAATACACCACAAACGCTGGCGCTGAGCGGTACCTCCCGGTTGCTTTGTCTTGAATCGGTATGGAATGGTAATGTTTCCTTTGAATCTCCACGTGTTTATACCCGCGGAACAGTGTATAACGGTACTGCTCTTTGGCATAAAACAGGCACTACAGATGATGGTTGCGCGGGCAATAATATCTTTAATCAACCAACTCAGATTTTAAATTCATCTGCTTCTATTTTATACTTCAGCCAAACAAATCCCGATATTTTTAATGCTTCGCTTTCAATAAGAAATACAGGCACATCCACTATCAGATTGGCTGAAAGTTCTACAGGTAACCAGTTTAACGGAGATATTACTATAGAATCAACGGGTAGCGGTGGAATCTTTTTTGGCCAGGGTGGAGGCGATGCCTTTTTGGCAAACGGTTTTACAGTAACCGTAGGTGCACCGGGCTTTGACTCCGGAGAGTTAAGATTCAATAAATTTACACAGCTTGGCAATACTGCACAGAATATAACATTAACCGGAACTGCATATTTGTTGAATATGGAAAGTAATTGGAACGGAACTGTAAGTTTTGCTGCTCCCCGTATGTTCACAAGGGGCACAAACTATTTTAATACTGCGGTTCTGGAAAAAACAGGGATTTCCAACGATCAAAGCACCGGAAACAATATTTTTCACAGCGCTGCTACTTTAAGTAACTCAGGTTCAGCAGATTTTGGAATGGGTTGGACCAATCCTGATATTTTTAGCGGTTCGCTTTTAGTTCAGAACAGTGGTACTTCGCAAATCTATGTTGCCCATAACTCATCGGGTAACATAATTTCGGGTAATCTAACTGTAGAAAATACCTCAACCGGAGGAATAATATATTTTAATGAATCGGCAACCGGCGATTTAACCATTAACGGTAATATCGAAATCAATTCATCGCTTTCTGCCAATGGAATACGGTTTGGTAATCAAACCTTGAATGCTTCATTTATTCAACAGGCTGCAGGTACCTCAATCACTATTGGTGCCGGAGGTTTTCATACCGGCGAATTAAGATTTGTGAATTTTACTAAATTGGGTGCCGATCCCGTAAGTCTTACTCTTACAGGAACCGGATATATGTTGTCGTTTGAATCGGTGTGGAATGGCAATATCCAGTTTACTGCTCCCAGGATATATACCCGCGGTACTGTATACAATGGTACTGCCCGCCTGGAAAAGAATGGCCCGAATGCAGATCAGAGTACAGGAAACAATGTGTTTAATATGGAAACCCTTTTGGTGAATACCGGTTCGGCATATTTTGGGATGGGCTGGACCAATCCCGATACTTTTAATGCAAATCTTGAAGTACAGACTAATGGAGGAAGCATTGTTTATTTAGGGCATACTTCAGCAGGAAATTCCTTTAATGGCAATATAACCGTTTCATCCGTATTGGCCAGTGGCGGTGTTCGGTTTGGGCAGGGAGGAGGTTCAGGAACCTTGGCCGCCGGAAATATTGTATCGGTAGGTGGAGCTGGATTCGACAGTGGTGAGCTGCATTTCCGCAATTTTACTCAAACCGGAGGTACAGCGCAAAATATTACTTTAACCGGTACGGGAATGCTGAACCTTTATGATTCAGACTGGGGCGGAAATACAACCTTCATAGCTCCTCAGGTTTATACCAGGGGTACAACCTACAGAGGTGTTGCATATCTTGAAAAAAATGGAGCTACCAACAATCCATCGGTTGGAGGAAATACCTTTATGCAGGATGTTGAATTTCATGTTAGCGGCACGGGGTATTTTATGCCCGCCAACACACAGGCCAATACTTTTATGGCCGATGCTACCTACCGAAAAACAGGTACAGGTTTAATGTACCCTACTTATAATGTTACATCGTTCTATTCAGGAGATATTTATATTCAATCGAATACGGCAATTACTTTTGGTGCCACCACAAATGGAAGAGTTTACTTTACCGGTGGTTCCGCACAGAGTATTAATGATTTGGGTGCATCTCCTCAACCTATTATTCGCAGGCTTACGGTTGATAAGACCATTGATGATGTTACCTTAAATATTCCGGTAACCGTAAGTAATGACTTAAATATGTTAAGTGGAAATCTTATTACTTCCGCTGCCAATTTGTTATGGATGAGCGATAATTCTTCGGTTTCTGCGGTAAGTAATTCATCGTATGTTAGCGGTCCGGTGCGCAAAGTTGGAAATGATGCTTTTACTTTCCCTATAGGTAAAGATGGTTTCTATCAGCCGGCCTCTATTTCGGCTCCGTCTAATGCTGCGCACCATTTTACGGCAGAATATTTTTTCCAAGATCCTGTAACCGGCGGTTATCCTGATGCACCTTTGGAAAGCCCTATTGTACGAATTTCAGATTGTGAATACTGGATTGTTGACAGAACCAATGGCGCAAGTAATGTAAGCGTTACCTTGTCGTATCAAAATAAAGGTGCAGGTGGTTGCAGCGGTGTTGTTAGTCAGGCTGATTTGGTAGTTTCACGCTGGGATGGTGCTATTTGGGTTAATCATGGAAATGGTGGATATACGGGAATACCCGGTGATGGAACGGTTTCATCCTCTGCTGCTGTTTCATCGTTTAGTCCGTTTACTTTGGCTACACTGGATGCAATTAATCCACTTCCTGTTGATTTGATTCTCTTTTCAGCAGAGCCCGAAGAGCAGAATGTCCGGATTCAATGGATTACAGCTTCCGAAATTAACACGGCGTTTTATCATGTAGAACGTTCAGCCAATGGGAAAGATTGGACTTTTGTTGGCAATAAAGATGCTGCAGGTAATAGTAATCAAACTATTCACTACGAAACCATAGACTACACACCCTTTCACGGGGTTTC
The DNA here is from genome assembly GCA_964508605.1 of uncultured Weeksellaceae bacterium. Lineage (GTDB taxonomy): Bacteria > Bacteroidota > Bacteroidia > Flavobacteriales_D > CAZDUI01 > CAZDUI01. The sequence continues at coordinate 84,535 of CAZDUI010000003.1, forward strand.
TTATTACCGGTTGATACAGTATGATGTAAATATGGACTCAACCATTTATGGTCCGGTAGCTGTGCAGTTTGACGGAAATGAACAATGGTTAATATATCCAAACCCAGCCACCGATCAAATTCAGTTGTATTCTCAGGATGATGATATGATGCAGGTTTACGAAGCTTCTGGCCGTATGGTGCTTCAGCAAAAAGCCGTAAAGGGATTGAATTATTTACAAATAGACCACCTGGTACAAGGTACCTATTTTGTTAAAAAAGGTTCTCGGGTAACTTCGTTTGTTAAGAACTAATAGGTTTTTAGCTCTGGTATTCCTTAGGTTTCCAAAGAATCATTCGGATGGGAATTACTGAGAGAGGGATGGTGAATGATTTGTGATTTAATTCTTACATAAAGAATAATGAACTATAGTGTTTTATAAGGAATAGGGTAAAGTGACTTTAATATGTTTGTCTAATAGACTTATAACGGTTTGTCGCCATGAAAACACAAAATGTAATTGCCGGAATTTCAATACTTTTTCTTGTGTTTGTCATTCTTGGAAGTTGTATTAAAGGAGATTCTTCTGAAATCAAAAAATCATTATTTGAAGGTAACAGCAATCAAAATACCCCTCGGGATTCTATTGTAAAAGGCTTGGTTCTGGATACAATTATTCTTCTTGAACCTTACAAGGTGTGTTTATATGAGAATCAAAACGAGTGGCCATGGTATTATGGAATATACGATACAATGAATAATCTGTTGAGCGATGATTCGTTAGTTGAGGCATTTGGTTATTATTTTAACAATATTATCCTTACGGATTTCAACTTTGATGGTATACCTGACCTTGATATAGCATCACATCCTGCAACCCGAAGCGGCGCAAATGAATTTCACGAACTATGGCTTGCGCAAGATGACGGCACGCTGCAAAAATATCAAAACAACCCATTGTCATATTGCTGGGTGGATCATCAAAATATGGAGATTTACAACGTTTACAATGGCCCGGATTCTCCCTATTTTTCAAAATTTAAATGGGTTGGAGATAGTTTGACTGAAACAGAAACTATTCATATTGATGGGAACTATAAGGATGAGCCGAACAGTATCAAGGTAACACATTCTATTAGAAAGGGCAAAAGAACGGTAGTTGTTTCTGAGAAATTATACAATACAAAGGATGAAATTCCAATACCTGAGGGATATTTCAATGTTACCTATATTCAATGGTAATAGGCTTGTTTAATTCACCACCTTAATCGGGTTGAGATGGTGTTTTATTTGAGGGAATAGGCAATCGCACAACAAAACAAATACTACTCTTCGTGGAAAAAAATTGTCAAAAACAAAGTTATACTGGAAAATATTTTACCATTACATCTAGAGGAAGCCATCTTCTCATCGAGTGATTCTGTGGTGAGCAGGCAAATTTCGAAATACAAGAAAACAGTCACCATACGCAAAATCGCTCCGCGCATTTACACGCTAAATTTTCACGACAGTGCCGAAAACATAATAAAACGCAACGTATTCAATGTTTTAAGCCACCTGTATCCAGGCGTTATGTATAGCTACAGGTCGGCTTTGGAATTTAAACCCATTATAGCTGGGCATCTGTTCCTAACCTACACCTATACCAAAAGGATTACTTTACCAGGAATTACCTTCGGTTTATGGAAGGTTCGGTGCCCATTGATGGAGATAACCGGTTTTTTGGGTGAACTCTATGCATCGCAAACCGAAAGGGCATTGCTTGAGAATTTAGTGCAACCATTTTGGGTGAGAATATGGATGCCATGGAAAATTTTCTAACAGAATGTAACGCTTTTAAAGAGCATCATAAGGCAAAATTTAAAATTATAGAACCTCAATAAACTAAATCAGGTGATTAGTTTTCAATACCTACCACCACAGGTTCCGGCCGAAAGGTTTGAAGGATAGCGCTTTCGTATGGGTTAGTTTTATCACATGGGTTCAAAAACAAAGGTTTTCCCGCAACAGCTATGAAAAGTCCCGGCAGTGCATTCCAGTTAGTACCGGTTAAGGTATCAAAGGGCACAATCCCTGTAACATAATGTCTGCCTTTTGATGTGTATTTTTCATTAATTTCTGTAAACGGAATCTGGTGTAATAATGCCTCATCTCGGGCAGAAGCATATATTTCCAGATAAAAACTGTTTGAAAAATGTAATTCTGCTAAGGTACTCTGTTTTCTGTATTCGTAGGCATACCCGTACTGCAATGCGCTAACATCGCTTAGCACTGCGCTACCGGTGGGGAAACTGCCTGCTCCCTTGCCAATAAATAGCTGACGGTCGCTGAAAAGTGCTTCGGTTACCACAGCATTGAATTCGTTGTGCACGTTCCAGGCAAAATGATCCTCATTAATAAAATGCGGAGCAACAAAACCCACAACAGTATTATCTACCCTTGCCGCATAGCTGAATAATTTGATGCGAAGTCCTTTTTCACGTGCAAACTGAACGTCGTGTTCGTCAATATTTCTTATTCCATAATTAAAAATTTGGTCGGGGTGAACAACCAGTCCAAAAGCATGGGCAATTAAAATTTGCAACTTGAATTTGGCATCGTAACCATCAATGTCCATGGTTGGATCGCTTTCTGCAAATCCTTTTTCCTGAGCCTCTCTTAAAACCTCAGAAAAAGAATTCCCGGTCTTAAATAATCCGGTAAGAATATAATTGGTGGTTCCGTTGCAAATACCGCTGATGCAGCTTAAAGAATCGTTGTTGTAATATTCTTCCAGATTCCGGATAATGGGTATGCTTCCACACACGGCACCTTCGTATAAAAAGGAAACGCCGTGGGCTCTGCTTAATTCAAGTAATTCATTCAAGTGGTGCGATACCATTTTTTTATTGGCCGTTACAACACTTTTACCCCGAATAATTGCTTCTTTTACAATGTTGTATGCTTCTTCGGCGTCGTCTATTAACTCTACAACTACGTTGATTTGTGGATCATCAAGAAGGTCGTATTTATTATAGGTGAAATTTTCAGCAGGAATGTCCCGGGGTTTATCAGGATTTTTCACACATATTTTTTGCAGATGTGCATTCAGTAATTTGCTTTCGTTTAATGTTCGGTATAAGCCGGTGCCAACGCATCCGTATCCAAAAAGCCCGATATTTAATTTTTTCATGGTTTCTTTATTGTGTAATTTCTAAAAGTGATTTGTTGTAGTTTTTCAGTGTGGTGGGCAACAAGAACGATTTACTTCCTTCAATGAATTTTTGGATTAACGGATTTATTTGTGTGGTTTCGGTAAGAAATCCGTCATGACCAAAAATGGAATCCAGTTCAGAATAAATAGCCCCGGGAATGTGAGATGCAATAAATTTTTGTTCTGAAACCGGAAACAAAAGATCAGATGTAATTCCAATTACCAGGGTTTCGGCTTGAATTTGGTTCAAAGCATGAAATGTGCTGTTTCGGCCTCTGCCTACATTATGAGAATCCATTGCTTTACTTAGGGTTACATAGCTATATGCATTGAATCGGCTCACCAGCTTTTGTCCCTGATAATCCTGATAACCTGCTGCTCTGAATTTCGTCAGGTTGTTTACAGGCTCGGTTGTTACGTCGATTTGTGTTGCCTGATAAGTATGGTAATTCCGGTAACTTAAAAGTGCAATGGAACGGGCAGCTTTTAAACCTGAGCTTCCGGCGGTGTCAGATTCATCACCAAAAGTAGAATCTGCCAGAATAGCAAGCCGCTGACTCTCATTAAATGCTATTCCCCAGGGGGAATGTTGTGCATTGGTTGCCAGCAGAACTAGTTTTCTTGCCACATTTGGTTCCATGCAAAGCCATTCCAGTGCCTGTTGTCCGCCTAATGAACCACCAACCAGGGTGTGAATTTTCCAAATTTCAAGGTGTTTCATTAGTAACCGGTGAACATTTACCATATCTCTTACAGTGATGAACGGAAAATTTGCATACCATTTTTTACCGGTTTCAGGATTCATATCAAGGGGACCTGTGGAACCGTAATGTGAGCCAATAATATTGGCACAAACAATGAAGTATTTCCCCGGATCGAGAGCCTTTTTGTTGCCAAATAAACCGGACCACCATTCACTAACGTTAGAAGATGCGGTAAGTGCGTGGCACACCCAAATTACATTATCGGCAGTTTTGTTAAGAGATCCGTATGTGTCGTATGCAACGCGGAGGGAAGGCAGTGTACCGCCTCCCTCCAGTTGCAACGGTTCGTCATGAAAAAAGAACTGAGGCATTTTTAATTAGTTTAATGTTGGAATAACCAGTTGATGAATCACCGGGGTTGTATTACCAAGATTATCATTTACCGGGCAGCGGCTCAGTGCGTCTTCCCATATACTTTCTAATACAGCTGACGGAGCAGCACTGTCAATTACGGCTTTTACCCTGATGGTTTCAAACCCTGCCCTTGAGGTGGTTTCGGAACCAAAAAGCTTTGCCGGATTGATATCGCCATCAATTTCAAGGTGCAGCCCGTTCAAAACCACCTTTCTTTGTTCGGCTACCAGATGCAGAACTACATTTAAGCAACCGGCATATCCCGCAAGAATATACTCAACCGGGTTGGGGGCTACATCGGCGCCTCCCAACGATGGAGGCTCGTCTACGGGTATTTCAAATTGACGGGCACGGGCTTTAAACAAGGTGCTTCCTGCACTGTCGCCGCTTACTTTAAAGTTTACTGTTGACATGGTTAATTCAAATTTGCAAGTTCAACTTCGCGTTCGGCTACCAAAGCTGCTTCTATAGCCTGCTTCAGGTCTGCCTTTAAATCATCAATATGCTCTATACCTACACTTAACCTTAGCAGCGTGGGTGTAACACCGGCACTTTTTTGTTCTTGGGCGCTCAGCTGCTGGTGTGTTGTAAGCGACGGCTGAATGATTAAACTTTTAGCGTCGCCAACATTGGCCAGATGTGTAAATATCTTCAGGTTGTCAATCACTGCAGAAGCTGCTTTTTGTGAACCTCTCAGTTCAAAGCTCAGTACTCCGCCAAAGCCGTTTTTCAGGTATTTTTTAGCAAGGCTGTGGTACGGGCTCGTCTCTAAACCGGGATAGTTAACTTTGGCAATTTCAGGTTGTTTTTCCAACCACTGCGCTAGTTCAAGGGTGTTTTCAACGGTCCGTTGTACCCGTAAACTTAAGGTTTCTATCCCCTGCAAAAGTTGAAATGCATTGAACGGACTCAAACTGGGTCCAAAGTCACGCAGGCCTTCCACCCGCAAACGAATGGCGTATGCAATATTGGGTAAACCCAGTGGGTTACCTTCACCAAAAACATCCTGGAAAATCAAACCGTGATATCCTTCACTGGGTTGGCTAAACTGCACAAATTTTCCGTTGCCCCAGTTGTAATTACCTCCGTCTATTACCACGCCGCCTACACTGGTTCCGTGTCCACCAATCCATTTGGTTGCCGAAGCTGTAACAATATTGGCTCCGTGCTCAAGGGGTTTGAAAAGATAACCGGCTGCACCAAAGGTGTTGTCAACCACCAGCGGAATGTCGAATTTACGGGCAATGGCAGCTATGGCCTCAAAATCGGGAATGTTGAAACCCGGGTTTCCGATGGTTTCCAAATAAATGGCTTTTGTGCTTTCGTCTATCAGTTTTTCAAAACTCTCTGCACGGTCTCCGTCCGCAAAGCGCACTTCAATTCCCAATCGCTTGAAAGCTACTTTGAATTGGTTATAAGTGCCTCCGTAAAGGAAACTTGAGGTTACAAAATTGTCTCCGGCCTGTAAAATGTTGTTCAAAGCCAGAAATTGTGCGGCCTGACCCGATGCGGTGGCAACTGCGGCAACGCCTCCTTCAAGTGCGGCTATGCGTTGCTCAAAGACATCGGTGGTTGGATTCATGATGCGGGTGTATATGTTACCAAACTCTTTCAGGGCAAATAAATTAGCACCGTGTTCTGCGTTTTTGAACGCATAGCTTGTGGTTTGATAAATGGGTACCGCCCTACTGCCTGTGGTAGGGTCACTTTGTTGTCCTGCGTGTAATTGCAGGGTTTCATAGCGGTAATTGTTTTTTTGAGTTGACATTTTTTTAGTTTTAATTGGTTATTTAATTGATTTATAGAAAAAATAGAAATACCGATGCGTGTGAAACGACCCATGCGCGCCAGGAGCCGTTACATGCCCGACTTTCTAAGAATTTATTTCTGTGGAAATATCAGGGCTGTTGCATTAGCAGCAACACATACAACAGCAGCAACACATGTTGCCGGTTTGCCCGATTATTGATTGTGGTGTAAACGATACAAAAGCAGTGTTTTCCGCTTTGCGGCTCTGTTCTTTTGTTTTCTTGAGATTTTGCGTCGTTCTCATTTTTTATTCTCCATTTATCTTTCCGGATACGTTCATTCGTTCCGGCAGGATTTGGCACCGGTTTTCCAATCCCGACCCCGAAGAATCGTGACTTTAAGTTGGTTGCCAGAGGGTCAACGAGCCTGTTCTCTCGCCTCTTCTTCATAAACGGTTAACCGTACAACGGATAACGCGATTAGATGCTGCAAAGATAGGATGATTGTTTTTGATATTTCCAAATTTTTTTGAAATATTTTTTTAAGTCGTTGAAAATCAATATAAAAATTTACACTACAACGTGTTCACCAGTATGGAGGGTGGAAGAGTGTGCGGAGTATAGAATTTGCAACATCAATTATTCGGGTTTTTCGTTTGAAATCGCAGGGAAAATAAGCCAGCCCCCATAGGGGCTTAATTGCACGATTGAATATATAATGGGTTTATTAATTTTACGGGTTAACGGAAGAAGAAATCAAAATGGTGTAGGGAAATGGATAAATTCATTCAAATATTATCGTGTATTACCTATAGCCAACGGTTTAAACCGTTGGCTATAGAATCAAATTACGTACACGATAACCATTTTAATGGTTTTAAAAATAATTAGATATACCACATTCATTCAATAAAATATGGATACACGCTATTTGGTCAACCATATATAGGTTACCCTTAATTCATCCAACGATATCTGGACCAAATATTAACAGTATTATCTGCCTCATGGGAAACCATTATTGACTAAAACTCTCTGCAAAAATGTGCGGTGTATTTCCCTAATCAGAAAACAGATTCAGGTATTTTTTGTACTGCTTTTCTAAACCCTATAATTTTTATATCTTTGAATTTGAGTTATAAACATTAATTAAAACCAAAATTCAGCAACAAGAAACGATTCAGCAGCATTTTATTGGTAGCATTCTATCTGCTATCCGGCACCCTGTCGGTATTTTCCCAGGATATCGTATCTCAGGGAACGACCTATTTTGCAAAATTCAAGGACGGCAAATCTGTATCTGAGCTTTGCTTAAAATCGCTTCCATCCAGAGAAGATTGTAAAAGGGTGTTTAAAGGAAGCGATGCTGACACCTACTTTGTTTATGCTCAGGAATTGGGAAAAAAAATGGGGGGAACTTCCACAGATACTTCTGTTTATAATGCCATTCGCCTTGAGTCGTTTTCAAAACAGGATATAATACAGGATAAGGGAAACTATGCCGGAGGCATGAAAAACATTAAGGATAAACTTCTGGACGGTGTGACGTTTTACGAAGTAAACTTTTTGCGTAATGCCGGCGATGAAAATGGCGTGGCCTGGAAGTATTGGGTTAATATTGACAACCGATGGGTTTTTTTTCCGAAACCCTGGAGGGCGTTTAAGGAATAGAGTTTTTAGAATGAATTTTTTATGTTGAATACGTTAAACATCGTATAAGATACGGTTCATCATTTAATATTTTTCTATTTATCTTCTGTAGTATTTAAAAAAAAAATAAAAATGAAGTTAAGAAAAATTGAATTAAGACATGTGTTAACATTCATGTTATCATTGAATTATGTCGCAAATTCCCAAAACACTTTATTCCCAAACAATGGTGATCATATTTACCTTGTATGTAACGACAGTACGATTTTCGGATTGGGTAAAAACCATAACGGACAGATTGGTATTGGAAACACGACCTATCAGAATTCGGCAATTGCAATTAATAATATTAATAAAGTCAAGGGCGCGTTTGCAGGGTTGACTCATTCTTTTTTTATTAAAGATGACGGGACGGTTTGGGCAACTGGTGAAAATGATTACGGGCAATTAGCCGACGGCAGCACGGTATCAACAGATACTCCTATCAATTTGCCGGTTTTAAACGGAATCATTTCTAGCATAGCGGTCAGCAGCAAGCATACTCTTTTTCTTAATAATGATGGAACAGTTTTGGGTTGTGGTTCAAATACTTATGGTGAATTGGGTATTGGTAATAATTCAACACAAAATTCTCCGGTTCAAATACCTTCGCTAAATAATATAATTGATATTTCTGCCTCATGTGATAATGGTGCTCAACACTCATTATTCTTGAGAAATGATAGTACTGTATGGGCTTGTGGGTACAACACCACAGGGTGTTTAGGTGATGGTACTAATGTTGATAGTAATTTACCTATTCAGGTGGGTGTTGCAGGAATTACGGCAATTGCTGCAGGCAGCAATTCTTCATACTTCTTAAAATCTGACAGTACTGTATGGGCCAGTGGATTTAATTCAAGTGGACAGCTTGGTTTAGGTAATACGGCGAATCAAAGCACTCCGGTTCAAATACCGAGCCTATCAAAAGTAATAAAAATTTCCGCGGGCATGTTGCACGCATTATTTCTAAAGGAAGATGGCACTGTATGGTCCTGTGGTAATAATTTAGTTTCTCAGTTGGGGAGTTCATCTTTTGGTATGTTTTCAAGCGTAGTAGTTCAAGTGCCGGGCATCTCAGATGTTGTTGATATAAGTGCGGGTTTTCAGCATTCCCTTTTTCTTAAAAACGACGGCACGGTATGGGCTTCCGGTTTTGGACCATTTGGTCAGTCAACTACCCTTTCTAATCTAACGCAAATATCTTCACCATGTGCGGCTTCTACATCTATTCATTCTTCTGAGAATTTTTCTGATAACATTCAAGTATTCCCTAATCCTGCAACCGGTTTAATAACCATTACCAATATACCTGATAACTCAAATGTGAATATTGTAGATATTTCGGGAAAAACAATTGAGACTATTTCTATGATAAATGAAAATACAATAAACTTGAATGTGCTTCACTTGGAAAACGGTGTATATTTCTTTCATGTTATAAGTAATGGGTTTAATACAATTAAGAAAGTTGTTGTCAAGAATTAACCGGGTTGCCAGTGTTATGCCTTAAGTGAATAATATTCTGAACAGGTGTATACAAATTATTTATAGTCAGTTATTTATTCTTTTCAATGAATTTCTGTTTACCTTTGCGAACTAACCTTAAAAAGTGATGTCGCATGGCAAAAATTAAGACCCTGGGAGAGTTTATTGTTGAAAAGCAACACGAATTTCCTTTCGCATCAGGCGACCTGACCAAATTATTGAGCAGTATCCGGTTGGCTTCTAAAATAATCAATCGTGAAGTAAATAAGGCCGGTTTATCTTCTGATATTTTAGGAAGTGCCGGCAGCGAGAATATTCAGGGTGAAACCCAGCAGAAACTGGATGTTTATGCCGACAACCAGATGATTTATGCGTTAAAAGCACGGGGAGAGGTTTGCGCTATTGCCAGTGAAGAGAATGACGATTTTGTTGTATTTGACAACGACCTGTCCCGCAAAGGAAAGTACATTGTATTGTTTGACCCCTTAGACGGAAGCAGTAACATAGACGTTAATGTTAGTATTGGCACCATCTTCAGTATTTTCATAAGGTTAAACCCGGAAAAGCCCGTGTGTGTTGAAGATTTTTTACAGCCCGGCAATAAACAGGTAGCCGCAGGTTACGTAATTTACGGCAGCAGTACCATGTTGGTTTACACCACAGGTCACGGTGTAAATGGCTTTACTTTGGATCCGTCTATTGGTACTTTTTGTTTATCGCATCCCAACATACGCATACCTGAAAACGGTAAGATTTACAGTGTGAACGAAGGAAATTTTGAACTGTTTGATCAGGGCATGAAGAACTATATTCGTTATTGTCAACAAGAAGATAAGAATACAGGAAGACCGTATTCCGGCAGATATATCGGTTCACTGGTGGCCGACTTTCATCGTAATCTACTCAAAGGCGGTATTTATATTTATCCGGCAACCCGCAAAGACCCATCCGGAAAGTTAAGACTGATGTATGAATGTAATCCTTTGGCAATGATTGCTGAGCAAGCCGGAGGTGCTGCCACCGACGGAAAGCACCGGATACTTGAAATTATACCTGAAAAATTGCATCAGCGGGTACCGTTTTTTGTAGGTAGCAAAAACATGGTTGCTAAAGCCGAGCTAATGCTTCGTGAATAGTAAAAATATAGAATAACGCTGATAAGCTATATCTTCGCCCTGTGATTTTACTCCGTATTCTCGCGTTGCCTTTTATGCCTCTGTATCTGTTGGCAGTAGCAATCCGAAACCTGATGTACCGGATGAAGCTTTATAAAAGCAGCAGGTTTGACATGCCTGTAATTTGCATAGGTAATTTAAGTACCGGAGGTACCGGTAAAACCCCCCACACCGAGTATCTAGCCGGGCTGCTGAAGCCGGTGATGAATGTGGCTGTTCTTAGCAGGGGATATGGCAGAAAAACCAGTGGTTTTAAACAATTGATGCCCGGAGATTCAGCTTTTGATTGTGGTGACGAACCTTTGCAGATATATCAAAGGTTTGGCGGCGAAATACCGGTTTTTGTGCACGAAAAGAGGGTACAAGGTGTTTTACAACTGCTTGAAAATAAACCGGAAACAGATATCGTTTTGCTAGATGATGCCTTTCAGCACAGGGCATTGTCAGCAGGATTGAATATTTTACTCACCGATTACGCCGCACCCTTCTGGAGAGATTTACCCTTGCCTGTTGGAAATTTGCGTGAATTCAGAAATGGGGCAAAACGCGCAGACATCGTTGTAGTCACTAAAAGTCCTATTGATTTAACAGCCGAAGAAAGGCGGAATATTCAAAATAAGATTCACACATACACAGCTGCTCAGGTGGTTTTCAGTAGTATTCAATACAATGAACTTTCACCCTGGAATCGTTCTGCAAAACAGAATCAAGGAACCATCGGAAATTTTATTGTACTTACCGGAATAGCCAATCCAAAACCCTTGTTGAATCAATTGCAAAAGGAAGGAAGAGTTTTAAAACACGTTTCATTTCCAGATCATTACAAATTCAAACAAGAGGATTTGAAGCAGATTTGCGAAATATTTTCTACCTTCGAAGGTTCTACACCGGTTTTGGTAACAACAGCAAAAGATGCTGTTCGTTTGTCAGCTACCGATGGTGTAGAATGTTTAAAGAATATTCCGGTTTTTGTGCGGCAAATTTCGGTAGATTTTGGAGAGGACAAAGAACTTTTTGAAACCATAGTTTTGAAGTATGTTAGAGAAAATAAGGCAGACAGCGAAGTATTTGAATGACAGGACGGGGATAACGCCTGATGTGGGAATTGTTTTAGGAACCGGGCTGGGAGGACTGGTTGGTGAAATTGACATTCAGTTCAGCATTCCGTACCAAGAAATTCCTGATTTCCCTCTTTCAACCGTTGAGGGTCATAGCGGAAGACTGATTTATGGTAAAATTGGAAACAAAACAGTGGTTGCCATGCAGGGCCGGTTTCATTATTATGAAGGCTATTCCATGCAGCAGGTTACTTTTCCTATAAGGGTAATGAAATTTTTGGGTATTAAGAATTTGGTACTGAGTAATGCCAGCGGGGGGGTGAATCCTGATTATGAAATTGGCACCATTATGATTCTTAATGACCATATAAATCTTTTTCCCGACACACCCCTTCGGGGTAAAAATATCAGTGAACTGGGACCCCGTTTCCCTGATATGAGTGAGGTATATAACAAAGGATTGATAAAGAAGGCACTTGAAATAGCAGCCCAGAATAAGATACCCGTTGAACAAGGTGTGTATGCCGGATTAAGTGGCCCGTGTCTTGAAACTCCGGCGGAATATCGTTATATACGCATTATTGGTGCCGATGCAGTGGGTATGAGTACTGTACCTGAAGCCATGGTTGCACATCACATGGGTATCCCTATTTTTGCAGTATCTATTATAACCGATATCGGTGTTGCCGGACGCATTGTTAAGGTTACGCATGAAGATGTTCAACGTGTTGCAGCCTCTGTTGAACCCAAAATGACACTTATTATTAAAGAATTGATTACTTCTCTGTGATGGATTCGGTTTACAATAAATATCAGGTAGTTATTGGCTTAGAAATTCACGCGCAGCTGAATACACGCAGTAAAGCATACAGCAGTGATCCCAATCGCTATGGCGACCATCCTAATACCTTAATCTCCCCGGTTACACTGGGTTTACCCGGAACTTTACCGCGCATGAATAAAAAGGTTATTGACCATGCTATACGGTTAGGCCTTGCTGTAAATGCAGAAATTCACCAACACATGATTTTTGCACGCAAAAATTATTTCTACCCAGACCTTCCCAAAGGATATCAAATCACTCAGGATAAAACGCCCATTTGTACCGGAGGATTTATTGAAATTAAAGATGATGAAGGTAACCCCAAGAAAATTAGACTGGTAAGAATTCACATGGAGGAGGACGCAGGAAAGAGCATTCACGACTTAGACCCATACAATACACTGGTTGACCTGAACAGAGCCGGAGTTCCTCTGGTTGAGATTGTAAGCCAACCTGATATCCGTTCATCGCAGGAGGCATATAATTATGTTACTGAAGTGCGCAGGTTGGTTCGCTATCTTGATATTTGTGACGGTAACATGGAGGAGGGCAGTTTGCGTTGTGATGCCAATATTTCTGTGATGCTGAAGGGAAGTGCCAAATTCGGACGGCGCGTTGAGGTAAAAAACATGAACTCTATCCGGAATGTACAACGCGCTATTGAATTTGAAATAAAAAGACAGGTGGACATTATTGAGCAGGGGGGGGTGGTAGACATGGACACAAGGTCGTTTGACGCAGGAACAGGTATCACCATCAGCATGCGTAGTAAAGAAGACGCCATGGATTACAGGTATTTTCCTGAACCCGATTTGCAACCGGTTACTATCTCAAAGGAGCATATTCAGCAAATTGAATTGAACATGCCTCCACTGCCTTCGGCATTGTATAAAAAGTACACCGAGCATCTAAAACTAAGTGATTACGATGCTCAGGTACTTACCGACAGTAAGGAAATTGCGTTGTATTTTGAGAAGGTACTTGAATATACTGACCAACCCAAAGCTGCTGCCAACTGGATTATGGGTGAGGTAAAGAGCTGGATGAATCAGAATGCGCGACATATAAGCGAGTTTCCATTGAAGCCGGCTAGTATTGCTCAGCTGATTGATATTGTAAAAAGCGACAAAGTAAGTCATACGGTAGCGGCTCAGAAAATTTTTCCAATATTAGTTGAAAACCCGGAAAAAACACCTGAGGCCATTGCAGAAGCAAATAACTGGTTGCAGGTAGGTGATGAGGAGTTTATTCGTTCGCTGGTAAAGCTTGCCGTGGAGCAAAATCCTGCGCAGGTAACGAAATATAAGGCAGGCAATAAAGGAGTGGTGGGGTTTTTTATGGGAGAAGTTATGAAGCAGAGTCAGGGAAAGGCCGACCCGCGTACGGCAAGTAAATTAGTAACTGAGATTCTTGAAAAATTATGAGAAATTTTATTTGGATGGCGTTAGTGGTTATGGGTATCCAGGGGTGTGGAGGGGATGAAAAATCCTCCCCTGAAGCAACTGATAACAAACAGGATAAACAAAATATTAAGGGCTTGGTAATTACCGGTACTCTGGAAGGTGGTGCCGGACTTACCCTTCAGTTAAACCTTTTTGATGCCGGTACCTGGCGAACCATTTCGTCTGTAAAAGTTTCTGAAAGTGGCACATATAGTTTAAATAGTACTGTCAAGGGTTTTAGGGTGTATAGAATGAATGTTGAAAACACCACCACCAACGATTTTGTAATGCTTTTGCTGAATGAGAACGAAAGTCCGGTTATAAATGCCCGTGCAGGTAATTTATTTAAAACTGCTACCATTAAAGGCTCGGAAAATTCTGAATTATTAATGGAGTACCAGCAAAATCTTCTGCCACTGTCAGCTCAAATGGATTCTTTGGGTAAGGCCAGAGAGAAGCTGCCTTATGAAGACAAAGCAGGGATGGATAAACTACTTGCCGAAGTGGAAGAGCTGCGTCAGAAAATATGGAATATTCAGTTGGACATTGTAAAGAACAATGCGGGTTTACCGGCATCTTTTTTAGTGGGCATGGATTATTTGGGTACACGGTTTAACAGCGGGAAATTTGAAGAAGGAGATGTTGAAATTATCAAGGCAAATCTGGAGTCTTTGAAAAGTGTTATGCCTGACGATGCCTTTACGGCCGACGCAGCTTTCCAGTTAGAGCAAATGGTGAACAACATGAATATGCAGCATGAAATGCAGAAAATGCAATCCATGGGAGGAATTAAGCCCGGTGTTGAAGCGCCCGATATAACATTGAGTAATCCGCAAGGTAATCCTGTTAGTTTAAAAAGTTTAAGAGGAAAATATGTGTTGATTGATTTCTGGGCGTCGTGGTGTGGACCCTGCCGAAGAGAAAATCCTCATGTAGTTCAAATTTACAACAAGTACAAATTGATGGGATTTGAAATTTTTAGTGTTTCGCTGGATAAAGATCACACTAAATGGGTTGAAGCTATTAAACAAGACGGACTTCTTTGGCCGTATCATGTAAGCGATTTGAAGTTTTGGGATTCCGCTGCTGCAAAATTGTACGGTGTCAATTCTATACCTTTTACTGTTTTGATTGATAAAGAAGGCAAGATTATTGAGACAGGATTACGGGCGGCTTCGCTTGAGCAAAAGTTAAAATCCATCTTCGGCAAATAAATTCGTATGAATCTGAAAAGTTCCCTTTTATTTTCATTCTTACTGGCACAAGGCCTATATGGAACACAGTGTTTAAGTCAGAAACAAAAACAGACCGAAATAAAAGGCTCACTGCAGGGCAGCTACAATGGACCGGTGTATTTGCAACGACTGATTGACAATAAACCCGTTGTGCTGGATTCTGTGATTCTTTCAGGCAAAAATGAAATGCAGTCGTTTCAGTTTAGAACAGACAGACCCCGTGTTGATTATTACAGACTGGTACTAAAAGATCAGCAAGGCTTACTTTTTGCCATTGATTCTGCGGCTTCCAAAATAGAATTTACATCGCAGGTTGAAAATTTTGGTGTGAACTATGTTGTAACGGGTAGTGAATCAAGTAGTGCCATTGCCCAATTTACACACAAAGAATGGAGGGTAAAAACCACAATGGATTCATTGAATGTGGTGGGAACTGCTAAACCGGAACTTAGAAATCAGTTGTCGGTTGAGGCTAATAAACTGGATGCAGACTTCAGAAAATACCGAACTGAATTTATTGAAAAAAACCTGAATAATGCCGCCGTTCTTTTACCGATAAGATACATAAATGCACAGCAGGAGCCGGAATTGTTCGGCAAAATAGCTGCAGCAGTAAGAAAATCAATGAAAGGTAATTATTATCAGCTGCAAATTGAGCAACAAATGCGCGGTATGTTACTTACAGGATCTGAAGCTCCCGATTTATCTTTTAATAACCCTGATGGAGTACCGATGAAATTAAGTGATTTGCGCGGAAATGTGGTTTTAATTGACTTTTGGGCTTCATGGTGCGGACCTTGCCGCAGGGAAAATCCGGCGGTGGTGGCATTATATAACAAGTACAAGGATAAAGGGTTCACCATCTACAGCGTTTCTCTGGATCAGTCGTACGACAAGTGGGTGCAGGCAATACAAGCGGACGGACTTATCTGGCCCAATCATGTAAGTGATTTAAAAGGATGGCAAAGTGAACCCGCGGCGCTGTATGGCGTAAAGAGCATTCCTTCAACAGTTTTATTGGATAAAGAAGGAAAGGTAATCGCTACAAAGCTGCGCGGTCAACAATTGGAGATGAAACTCATAGAAATTTTTGGTTTCTAGGTTTTCTGAACTCATTTTAGAAGTTCCCTTTATACTAAGAATTCATGGATTTTATTTGAAGTGGAGCGTTTGTATTTCGCGGTATTAACTCCCGGATGGTAAAATTAATTAAGTTGATTTGCACAAGTTCAATTAATTACGTATTATTACCTTTTCAAAAGCAAAAAAATTATGACTTCAGATGTTTGGCTGAAATGTGTTTTATTATTGCTGCCGGTATTTTTCATTGGGAATGCCACTGCTCAAAACAGTTGTTCGAATCCGGATACATTGGTTACGGGCGGATATTATACAATTAATTTACCGGTTGGTACCGGTAGTGCACCTTCAGGACCGGATTATGGTTGTTTAACCAGTCAGAATAGTCCTACCTGGTTCTTTATGAATATATGTGAGCCCGGCGATATTGAATTTCAAATTACTTCCGGTGGTTCGGGCACAGACATAGATTTTATTTGCTGGGGCCCTATCAATTCTGTTTCGTCATTGTCTGACATGTGTTCACAGGTTTCTGCCCAGACGGTTTCCATAGAAGATTGGAGTTTTTCTCAGAGTTATATAGAGACCATAAACATCACCAGAGCTGCAGCAGGGGAATTTTATCTGGTGATGATAACCAATTTTACTGATTTGGCAGGTACTATTAACATTCAACAAATTGGGGGTACCGGTATTACCTGCGACAGTATTGTTGCGAATAGTGCTTTCTGCAGTACATAGACACAACAAATTTGTGAGGTCACCATGAATGACTCAGCAACACATTGTAAAGTTGTTTGGGAAAAAACTCCAATGCTTGCCGATGAAACCTATTACATATACCGTTTGAATTACCTCTCGGTTTACGAACTTTTAGATAGTGTTCAGGCTCCCGATTCCAGCTATTATATTGATTATTCTTCATCACCTGCTGCAAGCAGTTACAGGTATAAGATTTCCAGAAAGGATTCTTGCGGAAATATTACAGCATTATCGCAGATGCACCAATCGATTCATTTACAAGCCTCAACAGGTACCGGTCAAGTAAACCTCTCCTGGAGTGAATATCTGGGAATTTCAATTCCTACTTACTACATTTCCAGGGGCACCGATCCATGGAATATGAGTGTTCTTGACTCTATTTCAGCAGTTTTTGTGTCCTATTCCGATTTGAACCCAAATCCGTCGGAGCCATATTATCAAATTCGGATGGTAAATCCAAATCCGTGCAATATTACACGGTCGCAGTTACCTTATGTCGTATCAAATGTATCAGGTTCGGTTCTTCCTTCCGGCATACCTTCAGCAAATGGTGTTAAATTGCGCGTGTATCCGAATCCTGCAAGAGAAATAATTCATTTTGTAATGGAGAAATTTACGCATCAAAAACTGTTAATATCCGTAACCGATATAGTAGGGAACGATTTGCTGGAAGTACCACTGAAAGAGGGACGTGCAACAGTGAATCTTAGCAATTTCTCAAAGGGAATGTATTTCTACGCTATTCATGATAAAGGGATTCCCATTACTACAGGGAAATTTGCTGTAGAATAAACAGGTATTGACCATTTCGTAAAAATGGGTTCACTGAAATTGCGGTTAGCAATTTTTTCTCACTTCGGTAATACATTCAGTAATCCATATTAAAACCGTTATATTTCTTTGAATCCTCTATCTTTGACCTTTGTATGAGAACATGGTTAACGATACTGTTTGTGGCAATCTGGTTCACCGGAAAAGCCCAGGAATATTTTCAGCAACAGGTAGATTATGAAATATCTGTGAAGCTTGACGACAAAGTGCATATTTTGAGAGGGGCTGAAAAATTTACCTATACCAATCACTCGTCCCAAAAGCTGGATACTTTATGGATTCATTTATGGCCCAATGCGTATAGTACTAAAACCACAGCGCTGGCAAAACAGTTGTTATCCAACGGAGAATATGATTTTCACTATGCTACCCGTGAAGAAATGGGCTTTATAGATTCTCTGCAATTTCAAATCAACGATTCACCGGTATCTTTTCAATTACATAATGAGCATGTAGATATCTGCTGGATTTTGATTCCGGGAGGTTTGGAGCCCGGCGGAAGCATAGTGGTAACTACACCATTCCGTGTAAAATTACCCGATGCCAAATTTTCCAGACTGGGTCATGTGGAGCAGTCGTATATGATTACGCAATGGTATCCTAAACCGGCAGTGTACGATCGAGAGGGTTGGCATACAATGCCTTATTTGAATCAGGGAGAGTTTTATTCTGAATTTGGTTCCTTTAAAGTGTCGGTTACCATTCCAAGAAACTATGTGGTGGGCGCTACCGGAGACCTTCAGGAAGAGGATGAAAAAATTTGGTTACAGAAAAAGGTAACCTATACTGATTCCGTTATAAAACATGTTCCGGTAAAGGAAATTAAGGTTAGCCGCATGGGGATAGATTTTCCGCCGACAGCCGGGGAATGGAAAACACTGACATATATTGCAAATAATGTTCACGATTTTGCCTGGTTTGCCGATAAGCGCTGGTTTGTACTGAAGGGCGAAGTATCGCTGCCGGTGTCGGGGCGCAAGGTAGATACCTGGGCGATGTTTACAGGCTACGAAGCGTCTTTATGGCGCAGAGCGTCAGAATATTTGCGCGACGCCACTTATTACTATTCTCTTTGGAACGGAGATTATCCTTATAACCACGTAACGGCTGTTGATGGTACCATTGCTGCCGGCGGTGGCATGGAGTATCCGAACATCACAGTAATTGGCAGCAGTAATTCGGCCTTCGGCCTTGAAACTGTAATCATGCATGAGGTGGGTCACAACTGGTTTTACGGAATATTGGGTAGTAACGAGCGGCGGCACGCCTGGATGGATGAGGGTTTGAATTCGCTGAATGAAAGCCGGTACATTGCCACAAAGTATCCTAAGAAACAGCTTGCCGATGAATTGGGTGGATTTTCGCGTAGATTTCAGGAACGATTCAGGCTTGACATTTACAAGCAACTTGCCCAGTATCAGTTGTTTTATTTGTTGAACGCAGTACGCAATTTGGATCAACCTATGGATTTGCCTTCAGAACAGTTTACGTCAATGAATTACGGCGGAATTGTGTACAGTAAAACAGCGGTAATGTTTAATTATTTGCGAAATTATTTGGGAGATGAAGTTTTCGACCGTGCTATGCACATTTACTTTGATCGGTGGAAATTCAAACATCCGAAACCGGAAGACTTACGACAGATATTTCAGGAAATCACAGGCAAGGATATGAGCTGGTTTTTTGATGAAATTGTTAAAACAACAGGAACGTTGGATTTCAAATTGATGAAATCTAAAAATCCAACAGATGATGTTATCTGGAGGGATGCTTTTCTGAAAGTAAAACAAAAAGGAACCATTAACGGACCTTTTAGTATCTCGGCTATAAAAGATGATACGGTTGCGGTTACAGTTTGGTACGACAGCGTACCTAAGGGAGGTATGGTTCAGTTTCCCGATCGCGATGTGCAGGCATGGCGAATAGACCCGTACATGGTGATACCTGAGGTGAACCGGAAAAACAACATTCTAAAAGCAAATGGAATGTTTAAAAAGGCTGAACCTTTGCATCTGCAATTTCTTACCGGGCTTGAAGATCCTGAGCGTACCACATTGTACTATGTGCCCATTATTGCCGGCAATAAATGGGATGGTTTGATGTTGGGTGCAGGTTTGCACAATTATCAGTTGCCAGAACGGAAAATACAATGGAGTTTGATGCCTATGTTTGGTTTGCATTCCAAAACTTTAGTAGGTATGGGTAACATTCAGTTTCGTTTACCCACAACCCATAATAGAGTATTTCAGCAGATATATTTGAATCTGTCAGCTAAGACCTTCAGCACCGCCGATTCCAGTCTTACGGAAATGGCAACTCCCAGCTGGTTTACTAAGCAGTCTTTAAGGTTAGATGCCATGCTGCGTAAAAAGGTTCTTTCTTCAGCGGTTACAAACAGGTTTTCTTTTGAAGCTATGAACATTAATGAAACGTTGAAGGAATGGAATAACCACGGCTATATCAATAAATTTTCTGAAAGAATCTATTACGACTTCTTTCATGAATTATTGATTAAAAAGCCTTTTGTTCTTTTTAAACTGGAAACCGGCTTAAGAGGAGGTTTTAACAGACATGATTATAGCGAAGAGCTGTTTTCGGTTCAAACCGATGTTAGGTTAGTCTGGAGGTATAATAGACGTGGAGACAGGTTAACAGTTCGCGGTTTTGCCGGAAGGCATTTTATCAATACTACCCGTTCAGGACGTTACAATTGGCAGGCCGACGGGCCGGGTTCTTATTTTAATCAGGCAACCAGCGATTTCAGGTATGAACATTTTTATCTGGGAAGGAATGCGCTTCGAAATGACTTTCTTGGTCAGCAAGTGGTACAGACTCAAGGAGGCTTGATCGCTCCTACTTCTTATTCTTCATCAGAATGGATGCTCGCAATGAATGTAAAGTTCAAACTGCCGCTACCGGTTGGAATTTCACTGTTTTCTAATGCAGCATGGACGCCGATAACTATTGTTACACAAAACGGAATACAACAAAGTGTTGACATGGTGGCGGATGCAGGGATTTCTTTAAGTCTTATCAAGGAAATACTTGAAGTACACATCCCTTTATGGGCAACAAAGAATCTCATTAACGAGTGGAGTATCAACAATATCATTTTCGGCCAACGCATCCGTTTCACCATGAATCTGAACAATGCAAATCCAACCAAACTGATTGATAAGCTGATTTGATGAACAGAGAAGGAAAGGTATATTTTGCAGCTGATTTTCATCTGGGAGCACCCAATAGGGAGGAGAGTATTAATCGGGAGAAAAAAATAGTCAGGTGGCTTGAACAGGCAGCAACTGATGCACGTGAAATTTTTCTTGTTGGAGACGTCTTGGACTATTGGTTTGAGTACCGTCAGGTGGTGCCAAGGGGAAATACCCGTTTGCTGGGGTGTATTGCACGAATTACCGATTCCGGAATTCCCGTCCATTGGTTTACCGGAAACCACGATATGTGGATTTTTAACTATCTTCCACAGGAAACGGGTGTTATACTTCACAAACAACCGCTAATCCGTGAGTTTGACGGAAAAAATTTTTACATCGCGCATGGTGATGGGCTGGGACCCGGTGACCGCGGATACAAAATGTTCAAAAAAGTTCTAGCCAATAAAATGTGTCAGTGGATGTTTGCGCGGATGCATCCAAACTTCGGAATCTGGCTTATGAAAAAATCTTCGCATACCAGTCGCAATGCGGCATATAACGGACGCGAGTTTCTGGGAGAAGATAAGGAATGGCTCATCATTCATTCCAAACAATTACTGCAAAATCAACATTACGATTTCTTTATTTATGGGCACCGGCATCTTGTTTTGAACCTGGAATTACCCCAAAACAGCAGGTACATCAATCTGGGTGATTGGATTACGCAGTTTCATTACGGCGTTTGGGATGGAAATGAATTCAGATTGGAGAAGTTTGAGGGATGAGATTTAATTTTTATGTGCTACCACGCAGGAGTGCCTTTGGTTGAATGTGGTGCCGTCGGTATAAAACCATTCTATTTGCACAATGTAGATGCCGCCCCGTACCTTTTCGTTATTATTGTTTATGCCATCCCATGAAAAACCGCCGGTTGTACCCAGTAATTCGTTTTGCAGAAGTGTTTTTACAAGTCGACCTGATGCGTCAAAGATGCGGATGCTTGCAGCAGCACCACCATTTTGCAACGTGTAGTTAATAGCAAGAACATCATCTGTCCCATCGTTATCGGGCGAAAATGCTTCAGGTGAGAGAATCCAGGTGCCTCCGGTTTCGCCGGGTGTAAATTGTGAATTTTCATAACCGGGTGTTCCAAAATGCTGACTTTCGGCTGCTGAATGCCAGTTGGTCTTGTCCATTGCAGAACGGCTGTATGAAATTCTCTCCAGGGTAACACCTTTGGTTTCGGTCAGTAAAGGATAGTGCATGTCCTCTGTATATGAAAAACGATCAGAAACTTCCATTGACGGTGTTATAAGATACACAGTACTCGAATCGTTATTATACGTAGGCATTGCAGACATTTCAAGAAAAGCACCGGATACTGCGAACGGATATTCTTCTTTAACATATGCAGAGTCTTTGGACAATACAGCAAATGTTCCGGGCTTGATAATAAAATCGTAATCAATTGTTTTTAGGTTAGAAATGGTATCATCATCCCCATTGGCCAAATTCCAGTTTTTCAACGAAAGAATTTTAGCAGAGGCGTTATATACTTCAACAAAATCAGTCCCACCCGACTGTGGGTCGAACAACAATTCATTAATAATTACATCGCCGGCAGAAGGAGTTTCAGGCAAAACAAACTGAACCGAAGATACCCCTGTATTTCCGCTGCAGTCCTGTACTCCGTTTACAGTTATGGTATAATAAGTACCGGGTGTAATCAATGGAGAAACTACCAACAGGACGGTATCGAAAACCGGAGGCTGAGGCCCGGCATTCAGAACAGAAATACCGCCGGTGAGTACGTAAGATGCAGTGGCTGTAGATAGACTGTCTGTTCCTTCACTGAATACGACTTTAAGCAAACTTTGATTTACGGGTATAACCTGCGTGATTACCGGAAAATCAACATCCGGAGAGGTGTTGAATACTGAGTTCACCAGTCCGGGAGTTCCTCCGTTTGCATCGTGGGAACCGGTCCAGTTAGCAGCATTTGAACACGGAAGTAATGGATTGATTTGCTCAAGACTATATCCCCCGTCTTTTTTTACATCATTTCCGTACAAGTCGTCTGTAAAAATTACGTTGTCGATGATACTACCACCGGGTTCGGTAAGCTCAACCATGTCTCCGGAATTATTCAGAGAAGGCCATGAACTCACGCCCATTACATTCGATATGGTAAAAAACTCTCCTATATCGGTGGATGAACAGATAACCACATATTCTCCGGGCAACAAAACATAACTACCCAGTGTAGCCGTAGTGCTACCGTCACTGATTTTCCAACCTGTCAGGTCAAAAATCTGTGTTCCGGTATTATATAACTCAATGAATTCGGCATCGGGCAAACCCAGCTGGGGTGAAGGGTCTGCAAAAATTTCGTTCACTACCACTTCTCGAACGGAAGGTGTACCACTTATTAGGTAGAAAAATGATATGGCTCCGGAAGTGAGCGTATTTGACGCCAAATCCTGTACACCGGTTATAGTAAGAGAATGGTTTTGGCCGTTTACAAAGGAGTTTCCAAAGGTAATATGTACCAAAGCAGGATTGCCTCCATCCCGTAGGGCAGTTGTAGCCACACCCACGCTGTTGTCAACAGAATAATTTGCTGCGGTTTCGGATGAAACCAAATCAACATTTTCGCTGAAAAGAACATCCAGGGTATTCGCTCCGGTTACGGTTGCATTCACCAATGCCGGTGGAGTGGTGTCGAATTGCCAGGAGCCGATGTAAAAATCATCGTAGTAAAATTTATTGGCATTGCTTACGGTATAAAGACAATAGACACCGGTAAACGCAGACGAGCTGTATGTTATATCATTGCCGGTGGCTTCGTTGACAAATGTAGTTCCGCCGGAGTGGTCGGTGGCAATGTCCCAGTTGCCTGCAGCATCTCTGCGTACACGAATTCTCACCGTAAAAGACGCTGCCAAGAGACCGTCGGTACCCCGCGCAACCGATGTAAGTGTTGTGCCATCCTGCCGGAATAATTCGATGGCATCGGTGCTTCCTGCCTCTCCGAATTGTAAGAAATAACCATTGAGTGGCTGGGTAACATCGGCCTGGTCGGAAACCAGATAAACCCTTCCGTAGTTGCTGCCCGACGGAGCAAATGTTTGTTTAACCAATAATTGCCATTCCAGATTATCCAGCGATGCAAGGGCTACAGGAGTTGAAAGATAAGATGTTGCTGCTATCGTGTTATTCAGTTGCAGTTCATTCGACGTATTCACAATAAAATCGGCTGTTATGCCTGACCATGCATTGCCGCTGGTAAAATCACCATCAGAAAAATCTTCAGTAAACTGTGCGTATACTCCTGAATTCTGAATCGTAAATACGATTGTTAAAATAAGAGCTGCAAGGAAGATATTTTGTTTGAAATATTTCATTGGCAATTTAACAGAATGTAAATATATACCTTTGACGCCAATCTAATTTTAAATTTACGTTAGCACATGAAAGTTGCAGTGGTTGGTGCCACCGGATTGGTGGGTTCAGTGATGATTAAAGTGTTGGAAGAGCGGAAATTTCCGGTAACGGAGTTCATTCCGGTTGCATCCGAAAAATCGGCAGGGAAGATGTTGAGCTTTCGCGGGAAAGAATATCGGATTCATACATTACAGGAAGCGGTGAACGCTGCCCCGGAACTGGCTATTTTTTCGGCGGGAGGCTCGGTTTCATTGGAATGGGCACCGAAATTTGCCGAAAAAGGCACAACAGTGGTTGACAATTCGTCGGCATGGAGGATGGATCCTTCAAAAAAACTCGTTGTGCCTGAGGTAAACGCGCACGTTCTTACAAAAGACGATAAGATTATTGCAAATCCGAATTGTTCAACCATTCAGATGGTGATGGTATTGAAGCCACTGCACGACGAATATAAGGTAAATAGGGTTGTGGTAAGTACCTATCAAAGTGTTACGGGAACAGGCGTAAAGGCCGTTCAGCAGATGGAAAACGAGCGCGCCGGAGTAAAAGGTGAAATGGCTTACCCGTACCCAATTGATAAAAACGTACTGCCGCATATTGACATTTTTCAAGAAAACGGGTATACCAAAGAAGAGATGAAAATGATTAAGGAAACCTGTAAAATAATGGAGGACGAATCCATTAAAGTTACGGCTACTGCCGTCAGGATTCCAACGGTAGGCGGTCACAGTGAAAGTATTAATATTGAATTTGAAAAAGATTTCGATCTTGGGCATGTAAGGAAATTGTTACATGATTTTCCCGGTGTTAAGGTACAGGATAACACGGAAACAAACACTTACCCAATGCCTTTGTATGCACATAACAAAGATGAGGTATTTGTTGGCCGGATAAGGAGGGACGAGAGTCAGCCCAATACCCTTAATTTGTGGTGTGTTGCTGATAACTTGCGGAAAGGAGCTGCTACAAACGCAGTTCAGATAGCAGAATATTTGGTGGGGAAAGGGATGCTGTAGTTATTTAACGCCCGCTCTCCTGGCGCGGTCATTCAGTGCCAGACCCAGTCCGGTTTCAGGGAATTTTACCACAAGGATAATTTCGGCATCAGATTGGTCGGCAAGGTGCAGGGTTTGAAAAAAGTTTGCAGCAGCGGTTCGCAGATTTCCGTTTGAGGTTAAGGTGCCGTTGAATTTTGAGCCGGCTGTAAGGCTGCACGATTGCAGGCTGATACAGGCATAGTGTTTTCCGGTAAACTGTGTTAACTCTTGCTCAGTACCGAAATAAAGAGGTTTTCCGGGGGCGTAATGAGAGCTGAGCATACCGGGAGCTTTAGGATTGCCCGACACTGCCAGAGATACGGTTGTGTGTGGCATTACTGCGCGGATGGCTTCGGTTTCTATTCCGCCCAGCCGGTATATTACCGGGTTTTCATCATCGTCAAATCCGACTATGGTACTCTCCAGACCAATGGTGCATGCGCCTCCGTCCAGAATATAAGGTATCCGGCCCTGAAGCTGTTCCATAACGTGCTCAGGACGTGTAGGGCTGGTTCTGCCAAAAAGATTTGCGCTTGGAGCCGCCAAAGGGAATGAAAGAGCCGACAGTAGTTTTTGCATCATAGGATGTGCCGGAACCCGGAACCCGCAGGTTGCAAGGCCTGATGTAACTACATCAGGAATGATTGATTTTTTTGGAAGTACCATGGTGAGTGGTCCCGGCCAAAAGGCTTCAGCCAAACGATGGGCACTGTCCGGAATCTCGGTAACCAGCTCAAAAAGTTTCTGAAAAGCAGAAACATGGACTATCAGAGGGTCGAACGAAGGCCTTTGTTTGGATTCGAAAATTTTTGCAATTGCTTCTGGATTCAGGGCGTTGGCGGCCAAACCATATACCGTTTCGGTTGGCACAGCAACCACTTCACCCGCGTTCAAAAGCAAAAGTGATTTTTCAATATCAGTACCGCACTCTGTTTTCACGGCGCGAAGATACGTTTCCCTGTCAGTCTTTCATCAGGGTAAGGTGTCCCTTGTGATTTTCTTCCGTGCCGTCGTTTTTAAACAGGGTAACAATATAAAAATACGTTCCATCGCTGTAGCCATCACCATTCCAGTTGTTCTGGTAATTGTCACTCTCAAAAATTAACTTACCCCAACGGTTATAAATTTGTACCAGGTGGTCGAACTTATCAATATTTTCTATTACCCATGTTTCGTTGGCAAAATCACCATTGGCTGTAACAATATTCGGAATGAATATAGCACAAACCTCACTGATGATATAGAAATCCTGAAATCCGGTATTACCACAAAAATCGGTAGCATACACGGTATAGATGCCGGTGATTGGCGGAATGAAACTTACCGGATTACCCTGTGCAAGGTCTGTGGTTCCGTAATACCAGTTATAACCAAAAGTTCCTTCGCCACCTGTAGCAGTAGCAGTATAGTATACCGGGTCTCCAACGCATACCACTGTGGTAGGAAGTGTGTCCAGTTCTATGGGACCGTACAAAGGCACTGAGACTGTAACAATGTCATTGTCAATACGCCCACAAACATCAGTAACTGATACGGAGTAATTTGAGGTTGCCATTGGATTCACCAGTGTTGTATCTGCATTGCTGCCGTTTGACCAGTTGTAAGTATACGGCCCGGTTCCCCCGTTAACATTTACCAGAAGAACGAGATCATCTCCGGGACAATAAACACTGTCTTCAGGTATTGTTACCACCATGGTAGATTGAGGTACAGTAACGATAACGGTGTCGGTAAGATTGATTTGTCCGCAGCTGTCTGATATGGTAATATAATATTCGGTTGTAAAATTAGGATTTACATATATACTGTCGTTTGATGAGCCGGTGTTCCATGAATAAGTATAGGGCGTATATCCACCGGTAACAAGAGCATATACCATGGCTGGGTCTCCGGGACACAGAAGGGTTGTATCGCCAAAAGCGGTAAGATTTAATGGGACAAACTGAATATCTATAATTACGGTATCCTGAAACACAAGTCCGGAACATGCATCTTCGGCAAAAACTATCAGTGTGTCATCAACCGACGGATTGGGAATAGAGATTGTGGGTCCAAAGGTACCGTCGTCCCAGTAAAATGTATAAGGCGGTTCGCCCCCGGTGGCAGTAGCGGTAATTATAAGGTTGCTAACCGGACATTGCAATGTTGTATCGGGAACGTCTATTACAATATCCGGTGAATCCCATATATAAATGGTGCCAATACTTATCAGGGTATCTCCGCATGGGTTAATAGTGTATACCACTAATGAAACCGTGTCAACACCTTCTGTAGCAAAATCCTGAATAGCACCAATGAACAGGTTTATGGAATCAATACCCGATTGAAAGAAGATGCTGTCTGCAATCTGATTGTAGTCTGTACCGTTAACAGCGTTACCCAGAATATCAAAGAAAACGGTTAAATCTCCGGTGGTATCAGGACGAATAAAGGTAAACTGGGCGGGCGAACAACCTTCATAAATTACATCCATTCCTGAAACTGTGGTAACGTTCACCTCTACAGCACTGGATGAAAAGGAACCGGCCTGCAAAAACACACCCGAGTCGTAAGAACCGTCGCCGCCATCTGCAATAGCCAGTTTAATATGATAGGTTTGTCCGCATTGAACAATGGCCATAGCCTCCAGGCTTACTGTATAGCCGTCGTATTCAGTCCAGTTTGCAGTGTTGGTGTTGTAATAAATATTATACGAAGCCCAGTTGGGATCGATAGCGCTACAGTTTGCCGCAGTACCACTTGAACCGGCTACACCCGGATTTACGGTATTAATAGCAACGGGAGTGGTAGTGCCGGGTATTAATGCAATATTTACCCCGCCATTAGAAAAAGGGCCGGCAAAACCGGGACCGCTGATAAAAAATCCAAAAACATCGTTAAAACCGGAGCAGACAAATTCATTGTATTCTTCAGAAGCGAATGAATAATTAAACCGGACGGTATCGCCAACGGGAATAAAATCGAATTCCAGAATAGCCTGATCGTATATGGTTACTGATGAAATAGCATTTAAATCAGGGTCGCCTCCCATAGCGCCGGTTCCGCCTTGTGTTGCGCTGCCCATGCTATTGGGTCCGTTGGCTACCTGTACGTCTCCTGTTCCCAGCAGTACACCTTCCTGAATAGGCAGAGTAGTACCAAATGCCGAGAAATATCCTACGGACTCTGCAGGCGTACCTGCTGCAACTCCGTTTAAAGTTACATTGCTGATGGTAACACCGGTTCCGGCCAGTACATTTTGTACGAGCTGTGCAGGACTCCAGGTAGTATTGTCAACAGTAAGCTGTGCCTGTGAATTTTGGGTGATTATCAATAAACCAGAAAGAATCAGCACACAGGATAAATTTTTCATAAGCGCATGTTATAGAATTGTAAGGATAATAACAAGACTAAAATGAGGGATATTTGGTTGCACGGAATTAGAGAGGTTTTTCTAGAAGGCATCCCTAAATATTGGTTTTGTAGTTACTTTTGTGTATGCCCGCAATTGAAGCGATTATTTATGATTTTGGAGGTGTTCTGATTGATGTTGATTATCATGCATCGGTTCGTGCTTTTAAAGATTTGGGTATTTCCGGTTTCGACACATTATATTCTCAGGCGAAGCAAGCCGGATTTTTTGATGATTTTGAGATGGGAGCTATCAGCGATCATGACTTCAGAAACCGGGTAAGGGAGGTGTGCAAAGCCTTTGAATTAAAGGATACAGAAATTGATAGCGCCTGGAATGCGATGATTTTGGGCATGCCCGCTTCACGCGTTGAGATGATTAGCGAAATTAAAACAAAACTGCCTGTATTTCTTTTAAGCAATACAAATATCATTCATGAAAGGTGTTTTACCAAAATGCTTCATACAGATTTGGGAGAGAATCCTTTGACAAAAATGTTTAACAACGTATATCTTTCTCATCGCATAGGTATGCGTAAACCTGATAAGGAAGTTTTTGATTTCGTGTTAACGAAGAACGGCCTGACCGGAGAAACAACTTTGTTTATTGATGATAGTATTCAGCATATTGAGGGAGCGAAAAAGGCAGGCCTGCAAACATATTGGTTGAATAATCATACTATTGAACAGGCAATGGAGAAAATTGGCAGGCTATAACTGCTGTCACATTTTGGGTGAACATAGCTCGGTGAGCACTCCATGTACGGATTTAGGATGAACAAAACCGATCAACATTTCATCGGCACCGGCTTTTGTTTCCTTGTTGATTAATTGAAATCCTGAATTTTCAAGTCTTTCCAGTTCGTTCGAAGCGCTATCGGTGGCTAATGCAATGTGATGAATGCCTTCTCCTCTTTTATCAATAAACTTTGCTATTGTACTGTTTTCATTAACAGCCGCAAGTAATTCAATTTTCACATTGCCGATTTTAAAGAATGAAGTTATTACTCCTTCGCTTTCAACTATTTCTCGCTTGTATGAGGAAACGCCCAACAGCTTTTCAAATTGTTTCTCGGCAGCGTCCAGATCTTTTACAGCGATTCCAATGTGCTCTACTCCTCTTATCATATATCAAGTAATAAAAAACCCCGCAAAAGCGGGGCTTTAATGGTACTTTTTAAAAGTTATTTCTTGATGAACTTTTCGTTTTTATTGTCGTAGTTCAGGTAGTAAGCGCCTTTCTCTAAATTGGTAAGGTCTACTTTGTCACCAAAACCTTTTTTAACAATGTTACCATAAGCATCATACACTTCGTAACGTGTTTTAACCACTTTTTTGTCCGGGTCATAGAATGTAACTTCATCAGCAACTTTTTTCGGCTGGAAGTCTACTTCCTTTTCGGTACTCATGAATGTACGCGCGGGAGAAATGTTTGGCTTTTTGGTGTGGTCAACCTGTTTAACACGCACCTGGTTTTCTCCGGAGTGTGGATTCACCTGAAATTCGTATGCATGTTCTTCAGGAGTACCCAAACCGTCAACTTCGCCGATGGGAATCCATTTATTCCAGCGATATTGTTCAATAATGAAAGGAAGTTTTCCGGTTTCGTTGGTAGTAGACCATTTGAGCAAACCGTCAGGAGTTATATCAATAGATTTAATTTTATAGGTACTGGTAGGTTTTAGCACTTCCGGGTTCAGGACCTTTGGTGTACATTCAGCACCGTGTTCAATTACTACAGAAACAGGATCCCCTAGTTTGAGTTTTAATTTTGTAAAGTCGATTTCGTAGGCGCTGGAGTTGATTTCATCAGATGTTGGATTTCCGTTTACGGTTACCTTATTAGTACAGAAACCTACCCCATCATCCTTGATAGGATTTTGAACGTATATGTTCTTTCCCTGGTAATTTCCTTCGAATACCAAATTCTTCTGAGCCGCAACATTCAGCGCTGTCCCTGCTAAAATCGTGCAAATGAGTGTTTTTCTAATCATAATAACTTACCTTAAAACACAAGGCCTGTTAATTAAGGGGCAATATTAAGGGCAATTTTCTAATTATCAAAACAGATTTTAATAAAAAGTGAATCTTTTTTTTCAACGGGGGCAAATTTCTGTCCGATTAAGCAAGAAAAACCAAAGACAAATCATTCAAAAGATGAATTTGAACAATTTTACTTGCAAGATTAGAATCAATACTTTATCCTTGTGTTAAATTAGTGTAATAAAACTCATCTATTTTAATATGACTCGATTGAAAATAAGTGCTTTAATGTTTGGTCTTTTGATTTTATCATCTTGTTCAGGCGATGATAAGTCGGCTGACGGAGGAGAAAACGAGGGTAAGAATGGTAAAACTTCCGGTGGGGATCAGACCATGGGTTCAGGAGGCACTGCAGGAGGTACATTGCGTTTGGCTGTGAATGAGAATGTGCTTGCAATTTTTCCATATCAGGTTTTTGATTTAAGTTCAGCCCAGGTGGCCGAGCAGGTCTTTGAATCGTTGGTTGGTTTTAAAGGTGAACAAATGGAGGTTGTACCTGAATTGGCCGAGAGTTGGTCTATTTCAGAGGATGGGCTGGAGTATACCTTTAAATTACGAAAAGATGCAAAATTTCACGATGACGCATGCTTCAGCGACGGTAAGGGACGCGTGGTAACTGCTGCTGATGTGAAGTTTTCAATGGAATTGCTGGCCACAAAAAACAAGTCGGGTCTTAATTCGAATTTTGAGGGTAGTATTAAAGATTTAGTAAAGGGCGCAACAGAATTCCATCAGGGAAAAGCTAATGAGATTTCAGGAATAGAGGTAGTTGATGAGCAGACAGTAAAATTTGTATTGAATAGCCCGAGAATTACGTTCCTGCAGCGCCTGGGGGTGTTATTCACGGCTGTGGTACCCAAAGAAGGTTATGAAAAATATGGTGAAAAGTGCACTGTAGGTACCGGACCCTTCAGAATGGTAAGCATGAACGACGAAGGAACCGAAATAAAACTGGTTAGAAACAGCAGCTATTATCTTAAAGACGATGCCGGTGTTCAATTACCATATATGGATTCGGTTGTATTTATAAAATTTGAATCTAAAGTTGACGAGCTGGACGCTTTTCAAAATGGTAAACTAAGTGCCATTAGCGGTTTACCCGCCAGCAAGGTTAGCGAAGTGATTCAGGCTGATATAGATGAGTATAATGCCCAGCCGCCCAAGAGATATTTGGTGAGGAAGCAGCAGGTGTCAACCCATTACTATGAGTTTAACATGACGCGCAGTCATTTTAAGGATGTGCGCGTTCGTCAGGCATTCAATTATGCCATTGACAGAAAGAAAATTATTGAGGATGTTTTAAGTAATCAGGCAAATGCCTTTGGAGAGTATGGAATTACACCTCCGGTAACTGTATTTAAAGGATACGATTTTGACGGAATTAAGGAAGTGTCATACTCGTATAACCCTGAAAAGGCCCGTGAGTTGATGGCGCAGGCCGGTTTTCCAAGAGGAAAAGGATTTCCTACATTAAAACTTGTTCTGAATTCAGGTGGAACGCAAAACAGCAATGTTGCCCGTGAAGTGGTTGAGCAATTGGAAAGAGAGTTGGGTGTTATGGTAAACTATGACATACTTTCTTTTGAGAAAAAGACAGAAGAAGCAAACTACGGTCGTGCAGACCTTGTAAGAACTGCATGGGTTGCCGATTATCCAAGTCCGGAGTCATTCCTTCTTACGCTTTATGGTAAAAACGTACCTGCTACATTGGATGAACCTTCGTGGCCAAATTCGGCCCGTTACCGAAACAGCGAATATGATAAAATTCTGGAACAGGCAATTGCTGCAGGTACTAAGGAGGATAGCTGGAAATTATTTGCTGAAGCTGAAAAGATTATGATGAAGGATGCTCCGGTTATTATTTTGTGGTACACCGAAAATTATAACATGTATCTGAGTGCTATCAGGAATCTGGATTTTAATCCGTTGCAGATTCTCGACCTGAAAACGGTTTACAATAAACCATGGACTCAAGAGGAGTGGCAGGCGTCAAATAACAAGAAGTAGTTTCTTCTTTTTAAAAGTATAACCGGTATAAAGCTATCGGCAGTAAACCTATTTGATAGGTAGTAAAGATGGTTCCCGTGGGCGCATCGAAATCCTGATTAAAAACGTTCTTCTTGTTTGTAAGATTCTGAAGGTCGATGGCCCATTCCTGTGTTACCTTTTTACCATATATTTTTAAGCCCAGTTTCAAGTCAGATCTGAAATAGGAAGGATATCTTTCGCTAAATGCATTTTCACGGTCGCGAACCGTGAAGCCTGCCGTAATGCTTTCGTCCAAAAGAATGGGCGTATAGCGACGACCACCGTTTAGTGTTATTTTTATATCGGTGGTTATAAATACTTTTCGTTTTCGAGTTTCTTTATTTTTGTTGATTTCGAATTCCTTACCTACCAATAGGTTTCCTGCATAGTTACCGTTAAAAGCAGTATTTCTTTCAATGCCGTCGCTACCTTTGTATTTTGATTGATAGATAGATCCTGTTATCAGAAAATAAAATCCTTTATTCAAAAAGTGTTCAAAAGTTAATTCAATACCTGCATTGTGTCCTGTACCTTCATTTACAAGAGTATCGGGTGCTGAAATTCCAAAATCGGCGCCTTCATTTAGTAAACTGTAGCTGTTATTGTTTACATCAACAGGTACGCCGTAAAGATACTGATAGTAAGTTTCAGCTTTCAGACGTAGATTTTCATTGAACTGCCTGTCATAAGCGAAAACCATGTGGTGAGCCCGTGTGAAATTTAAGGATTGATTGGGAATTGAAAAGCTATTGTCGTTAAGTCGGACCTTCTCAAAGTAAAAGTCGATGGGCGCTGACTGGCTGTGTAAACCGTAACCAATACTGAATCGGTTTTTTTGGTCAGGCTTCCATGAAATTCCCGCACGTGGTTCCACAGAATGAGATTCCGATCTTTGAAAGTAGTGATAATGAAGGCCTATATTCATGGTTAACTTTTGTGATGGCTTGTATTGCCATTGTGCATAAGGTTGCAGTTGGAATACACCTCCTTTAAAATCGCTTAGCGAAACAAAACTGTTGATACTTGCTCTATAAACGCTATCATTTAAATTGAAAGCCAGCCTGTTAATAAAGGCACCCACCCTAAATACATTTTTAACATTCCATTTTCTGTTGACATAGAATGCAAGCGTTTGACGTCCTCTTACAGAGTGGTCACGGTAATATGCAATCGGAGAAACAGAAGGAACCGGACTTACAGAATCTTGCAGTATAATGGTTTGATGTGCACTGGTACTGAGCGTCCATTTCAAATAAGTGCCTTTGCCAAGTGTAAGTGTTTGGCCTGCACCAATAACACCCATATTACTTCTAAAACGGGTATCTGTTCCGCCAATTGCGAATAAATCAGTGCTGTCTGCCTCACTGTCAAGTAATTCAACATTACTTAATCCCCCAACACCAAACAAATATACATTGCCCTTTTTATTAGGAAAATTCAATTTAAACGACAAATCCTGATAATTAGGAAGAGCGGCAGTTCCGAAGTTAATTCCCATCAATTCGAACAATTCAAGGGTAGAATATCTGTAACTGAAAAGATAAGATGCACCAGATTTTTTATGCAATGGGCCTTCTGCCATAAACTCAAGTCCGTTGAATCCTATCTGAGCCAGAAATTCATGTTTTTCATTGTTGCCGCTGCGCATTTTCAGGTCAAAAACGCCACTCAATGCATTTCCATATTCTGCGGGAAATGCACTTGTCATAAAATCACTGTTTGCCAAAACGTTATTGTTTAACAAGCTAACAGGCCCCCCGGTAGTTCCTGCAATGGCAAAATGGTTAGGATTGGGTATATCCACTCCCTCCAGCCTGTATAATACCCCAATGGGTGAATTACCTCTGATAACGATATCATTGCGGGAGTCGTTATTACCTTGTACACCGGCAAAATTCTGAGCCATCCGGGCTACATCATTCAAACTACCGGCAAATCGTTTACTTTCATCAACACTGAACGATCGGGAGCTTACGGTGGTCATGTCATTATTCAGGTCACCCTTTTCCTGTCTTGCTTTTACCTCAAATTCCTTAACCGTAGTGATACTCTCTTCCATTTGAATTTGAAGTATCAGTTCTTTTGCTGTTTTTAATTCGGCATTTGATATTACCACTGCATCATAGCCAATCATACTGAACACGATTGTATGACGACCCAGCGGAACGTTATCAATTTTAAACTTTCCGTCTATATCACTTACCCCAAGTAATGGAGGGTCGGTTGTCTCTACAGAAATCTTAACCCCGGGAATCGGGCTTTGTGATTGTAAATCGATTACAGTGCCTCTTATGGTTTGATTATAATCTTGTTGAGAGAAAACGACACCGTTTCCATTGAATAATATTGCAAACATTAAGCAAATACCAGCAACCAGGTTTTTCATGCGGCAAATATTCATTAAAAATGATATATTACTTAGTCTTTTCTTGAAATTCAGCCACAATTTAATGGCAAATTGTGTTGATGCCCAACAGCCAGGGCATGTCAATCATTTTTATACACTAAATAGGTGAAATATCGTATTACGGCAAGATAAAAACATCTACATTTGTGTTCACACAAAACAGAATTATGGATAAGTTTCCTTTTCTAAGCAATGCGGACGTTTCCGTATTTGACGATTTGTATGCTAAGTTCAAGCAGAACCCCGAATCAGTTGATGTTACCTGGCAGGCCTTTTTCAGCGGCTTTGAATTTCAGCATGCCAATTATCAATCGGGCGATGCGGTGTCTCCGGCGATGTTTACTGAATTAAAGGTAATCAATCTTATACAGGGCTATCGTACGCGCGGACACCTGTTTACAAAGACGAACCCTGTACGGGCCCGGCGTGTTCACTCTCCCAATTTGAATATTCAGAATTTTGGACTTTCTGAGGCAGATTTGGATACTGTTTTTCAGGCAGGCCAGGAAGTAGGTATCGGTCCTGCAAGCTTGCGTCAGATTGTTGAACACCTTGAGAAATGTTACTGCGGAAGCATTGCTGCCGAGTATTATTATATACGTCAGCCGGAAAAGGTAGAGTGGTTGCGAAAAAGAATAGAGTCAAAGCAGAAACCCGAGCCTACGCATGAGCAACGATTACATATTTTGCACAAATTAAATCAGGCAACTGTTTTTGAACAGTTTATTCATAAGAAATACGTGGGACAAAAGCGATTTTCCATTGAGGGCGCTGAAGCCTTAATACCTGCATTGGATGCCGTAATTGAAGATGCTGCGGCAATGGGTGTTCAGGAGTTTGTAATGGGTATGGCTCATAGGGGTCGGTTAAATGTGCTTGCCAATATTTTTAATAAGACCTACGATAGTATTTTCAGCGAATTTGATGGTAAGGAGTATGAAGATGAAAGACTTGACGGTGATGTCAAGTATCATATGGGATATTGCAGTGATATTGTTACCGACAAAGGG
The DNA here is from genome assembly GCA_964508605.1 of uncultured Weeksellaceae bacterium. Taxonomy (GTDB): domain Bacteria; phylum Bacteroidota; class Bacteroidia; order Flavobacteriales_D; family CAZDUI01; genus CAZDUI01. The sequence continues at coordinate 120,667 of CAZDUI010000003.1, forward strand.
CATCCTATAAGAATAACGCTTTCGCCAAACCCTTCGCACCTTGAGGCTGTAGACCCCGTAGTTGAGGGGATAGCAAGAGCTTTGGTAGATCATGATGTAAAGAACGAAAAGTACGTGCTTCCTATTTTGGTTCACGGCGATGCAGCCATTGCAGGGCAGGGTATAGTATATGAGGTGATTCAAATGGCACAACTGGATGGTTATAGAACCGGCGGTACCATGCACGTTGTTATAAACAACCAGGTTGGTTTTACAACGAATTATCTTGATGCACGCTCATCAACGTATTGTACAGATGTGGCAAAGACTACTTTGTGTCCGGTATTTCATGTAAATGGCGATGATATTGAAGCGGTAATTCAAACCATAAAATGGGCTTTAGAATACCGGCAAGAGTTTGGTACCGATGTATTTGTTGATTTGCTTTGCTATCGTAAATATGGTCATAATGAAGGAGATGAACCGAAGTTTACACAGCCGAATCTTTACAAAATCATAGCGAAACATCCGGATCCGCGTACTATTTATGTGAATCAACTACTCGACCGTAAAATACTTACGAACGAAGAGGCAGAAAGAATGCGTCAGGAATTTGACGATATGCTTCAGGCCAGGCTAGATGAAAGTAAGCAACGCACACGTGCCGAAGTAATTCCTTTTTTGAAGGATCGCTGGAAGCACCTAAGAATGTCACATGACGGAGATTTTAATCATTCGCCGGTTACCGCATTTGACAAGCAAAAATTACTGGAGCTGGCCCGGAAGATGCATACTGTTCCGCAGGGTAAAAATTACTTCCGTAAAGTGTTGAAATTGTTTGAAGACCGAATGACAATGCTGGCTGAGGATAAATTGGACTGGGCTTTGGGTGAATTACTGGCGTATGCCACCTTACTTGAGGAGGGTTATCCGGTACGCATTAGCGGACAGGACGTGGAACGGGGTACTTTTAGCCACAGGCATGCGGTTATATTAACCGAAGATACTGAGGAAGAATATATACCGTTACAGCATTTAAGCGAGACTCAGGCAAAATTCAGTATCTTTAACTCATTGCTTAGTGAGTACGCAGTGCTTGGTTTTGAATATGGCTATGCCTTTACTATACCAAACGGACTTGTTATTTGGGAAGCTCAGTTTGGTGATTTTAATAATGGAGCACAGATAATTATTGATCAGTTTTTAAGCGCTGCTGAAGATAAATGGCGCACCATGAATGGTCTGGTAATGTTGTTGCCTCATGGATATGAAGGTCAGGGTGCTGAACACAGCAGTGCTCGTCTTGAAAGATTCCTTCAATTGTGTGCCGAAGATAACATGCAGGTTTGTAATTGTACTACACCCTCTAACATGTTTCATTTATTGCGCAGGCAATTGCACAGAGAGACAAGGAAACCGTTGGTGGTTATGACTCCTAAAAAACTGCTTCGGTATCCGCGCGCAGTTTCTTCAATTAACGATTTTGCAACCGGTGGATTTAGGGAAGTAATTGATGACCCATTTATTACAGATTCAGCAGCAGTGAATGTGGTTGCATTCTGTTCAGGAAAAGTGTATTATGATGCACTGGAAAAGAGAGAAGAGCGTGGTTCAGGAAGTAATGTTGCGATTGTAAGAATGGAGCAATTGTATCCTTTCCCTGAGATACAGGTAAGAGAAATTCTTGCAAAATATTCATCGGCTTCAAAGGTTGTATGGATGCAGGAGGAGCCTGAAAATATGGGTGCCTGGGGTTATATGTTGCGAAAGTTTCCTGATATTCGTCCTGAATATGTTGGACCGGATGAAAGTGCAGCACCGGCACCGGGCAGCGGAAAGATATTTGAGAGACGACACAATGCTATTTTTGAAAAACTATTTAGTTTATCCATGGCAGGAGTTCAATCATAAAAATCATTAAAAAGTAAAGATAGTATGTTAGAAATGAAAGTACCCAGTCCCGGGGAATCCATCAGCGAAGTTGAAATAACTCAATGGTTGGTGAATGACGGAGATTATGTAGAGAAAGATCAGGCCATTGCTGAAGTAGATTCAGACAAAGCGACACTTGAATTACCTGCAGAAGCTTCAGGAATTATTAAACTGGTTGTTGAGCCGGGAGTGGTTGCAGTAGGAGCAGTTGTTGCCCATATTGATACAGCGGCTCCAAGACCAACAGGAGTAAAAGCACCAGTGGCTGAATCTGTAAAAGAAATTGCTGCAAGTCCCGTTGCAGAAGAGAAGAAAACATCTGTACCCCCGGTGCAACATCCCTCTTCTGCTACCTATGCCAGTGGACACCCGGCACCTTCTGCAGCTAAATTAATGACAGAAAATGGTGTTCCGGCTGCCGTGGTAAGAGGTACCGGTAAAGATGGCAGGATATTAAAACAAGACGTTGTTGCTGCGATGTCAGCGGGTTTCGATAATTCTTCGGCTGCAGGTTGGGGCGGTACACGGAATGAAGAGCGAAAAAAGATGTCAATGCTTCGCCGAAAAATTGCTCAAAGGCTGGTATCAGTGAAAAATGAAACGGCTATGCTAACCACATTTAATGAAGTGGATATGAAGCCGATTATGGATATGCGCAATCGGTACAAGGATAAATTTAAAGAAACCCATGGTGTGAACATGGGCTTTATGAGTTTCTTTACTAAAGCGTGCACAGAGGCGTTGAAGTTGTTTCCCGCAGTAAATGCGATGATTGATGGTGATGAGATGGTATATCACGACTATGCCGATGTGGGAATTGCCGTTTCTGCACCCAAGGGTTTGATGGTACCGGTAATCCGCAACGCAGAACAATTGAGTCTTGCCCAGATTGAAGCTGAAATTAAACGATTGGCTATCCGCGCACGGGATGGTCAGTTGAGCATTGAAGAAATGAATGGCGGAACTTTTACCATTACAAACGGAGGTGTTTTTGGTTCTATGCTCAGTACCCCAATTATCAACCCTCCGCAAAGTGCCATCCTTGGGATGCATAATATTGTTGATAGGGCAGTGGTGGTGAATGGTGAAATTGTAATCCGGCCTATTATGTATGTTGCCCTAAGTTACGACCACCGGATTATTGATGGTAAGGAGAGTGTCAGTTTTCTATTCGCGGTCAAGGAAATGCTTGAAAATCCGGAACGGTTGATGTTCGGAAACAAGCATCCTCATGAAGTATTATTAGGCTTATAAAGAAGGAAGGAATGCAGAGTATAAGGTCTTATGATTTTAGCGGAAAGCGGGCCCTGATTCGGGTGGATTTTAACGTGCCGTTGAATACGGATTTTCAGGTAACTGATTCTACCAGAATTCGAGAATCGGTGCCTACAATAAAGCATATTCTTAAATCGGGTGGCAGTATTGTTTTGATGTCACATTTGGGAAGACCTGAAGGGGTGGAAGAAAAATATTCTTTGAAGCATATTGTTCCGGCAGTTGAAAAGGAATTGGGAGTGAAGATAATTTTTGCAGGTGATTGTATCGGTGAAAACGCATTTAGTGTCACTTCTGCTTTAAAGCCTGGAGAGGTTGTATTACTTGAAAACCTTAGATTTTACAAGCAGGAAACTAAAGGTGATGAGGTTTTTGCGGTGCAACTTGCCCGGCATGGAGACGTTTTTGTAAATGATGCTTTTGGTACTGCCCATCGTGCACATGCCTCAACAACCATTATTGCACGCAGTTTTCCTAAGGACAAAATGTTTGGGTATCTTATTGAAAATGAAATCGAAAGTGTAAACAGAGTATTACATCACGGAGAAAAGCCGGTAACAGCAATCGTTGGAGGGGCTAAGGTTTCCAGTAAAATCAGCATTATTTCTAATTTGCTTGATAAAATTGATAATCTGTTAATCGGTGGTGGAATGGTTTATACTTTTCTTAAGGCCAAAAACGGATTTATTGGTAAGTCGCTGGTAGAGCCCGACCATTTCAATACGGCTTTAGATATTTTGGAACAAGCTGATAAAAAGGGGGTAAGGGTTATGTTACCTGAAGACACCCTTGCAGCGGATGCTTTTGATAATCATGCCAACACAATGGTTTGTGCTAGTCATGAAATTCCAACCGATTATATGGGATTGGATATTGGTCCTGTTGCGCAGCGGCACTTTGCTTTGTGTATAGAAAATTCACGCACGATTCTTTGGAATGGTCCTGTGGGTGTTTTTGAAATGAGTGCCTTTGAAGGAGGGACACGTCATATGGCATATGCTATTGTCAGGGCTACTGAGACAGGGGCATTTACCATGGTAGGCGGAGGTGATAGTGTAGCAGCTATTAATAAATTTAATCTTGCAAACCATGTAAGCCATGTTTCAACAGGTGGCGGAGCAATGCTTGAATATTTGGAAGGAAAGGAATTACCCGGAATAAAGGCGATTACACATGCGTATTAAATGGCTCGGAATTATTGTGTTAACTACGGGTGTGTATTCCTGTAATAATGATACGTATAGGCATACCAGCGTAAGACCTACCTTTTTTCAGGAAAAAAAGGACCTACAAATCTCTTTTGACGCCAGTTCATTATTTGGTTTGCACAGTGCTTACGCCGTAACAGACCATATAGGATTGGGTTTCACAGGGGCAAGCAATAATATTCCTGTAGATACAGCCCTGATATATGATACCCTGGGGGCTATAGTTAACAAACAACTGCGCCGAACCAATATTACCGACCTTGAATTTTCATCAGGGTATTTTACAAAAATTGGAGATAAACATTCATTTGAGGTTTTTGGTGGTGGCGCTATTGCGTTAAGTAAGACTAAGATTGAAGATATAACCATTAGTACGAATACCATCAGAGAAATAAAAAATCCTTTTGAAGCGGCATACTACCGGATTTATATTCAGCCTTCTATTGGAAAGAATTCAAAGTTTTTTGATTATGGTATTACGGTTCGTTCGCAATTAATTGGTTATATCAGTTCTGTAAATAAAGATATAGATGTTATTATTGAACCATCATTATTTGCCAGAATTGGCTTTAAAAAGTTTAAATTTATGGTTCAGGGAGGTGGAGTTCTGCCTGTTACCGGCAGCAGCGAGACATACACACCTTTTACAGTCAGCGGTGGTTTTCAATATTTGCTGAATCAACATACGCGGGGGAAACGGGAAAAGAAAAAGTAATATACAATGTCACTTTTTACTAATATGCTTGCTACTTTCTGAAAGAACTTTTATTGCTTTTTGAATTTCATTATCGTACTGAACAGCAGCGTACATCATACCTTCTTCTTCCCACATACTGCGACACAAAGCTGTTATTATCTGAATTTTAATCCGGTCTTCAGACTTGCGCAACTGAGAGGTGACAGTTTGTATATTAAATTCTTCGCTGGCATATTGCGTAAAGGTATTCAGTAACTTGCTGTCGATAACGAAGGAGCCGATAAAATCTTTATAATCTTTTTGTTGCATCCGTGTTCTGGCAGAATCCAGGTAGCTGAAAGCGAAATGACTGAAAACGTCGTTATATCGTAGAATAGAGTTATAGTGACTTTGACCTGAAGAATCGGCCGGAATAAAAATATCAGGCATAATACCACCTCCACCATATACTATTTTTCCACCAGGGGTAGTATATTTTAGGGAATCAACGAAGACGCTTGAATCTATGCTATATAATTCTCCGTTTTCATAACGGTCGTAAAACTCCTGTTCATAGTCAATATCTTTACCATATGGTCTTTGAATGCTCCTACCGGTAGGAGTATAATACCGTGCAATGGTTAAACGAATGGCACTGCCGTCCTGCCATTGATGCTGCTCCTGAACCAGGCCTTTGCCAAAGGATCTGCGACCTATAATCGTACCCCTGTCGTTGTCCTGAATGGCGCCGGCAACAATTTCACTTGCGGACGCTGACTGTTCGTTTATAAGAATTGCCAGATCAATATCTTCCATAAAACCTTTTGAGGTGGCATATGTGTCCTTTCTGTCTCGGGCATTGCCTTTGGTATATACGATTAGTTTGCCATTAGAAAGGAATTCATCGGCGATAACCGTCGCAGCAGTTAAATAACCTCCACCGTTGTCCCTTAAATCCAATATTAATTTCTTCATTCCCTGGTTGCGCAACCGTCGTCCAGACATTACAAATTCATCAACGGTACTTTCACTAAAGGTGTTAACTCTGATGTAGCCTACATTTTCATCAATCATAAAAGCTGCATCCACGCTGCTAACATATACCGGGCCTCTAACTATTTTTACATTTTCGGTTTTACCGTATCTTTCAATTTGTAGCTTCACCACTGAACCCGTTTTGCCTTTCAGGAGCTTTTGAACCTTTTCGGTGTCCAGTTTACCGTCATTGATTTCTTTATTATCTACTTTCACGATTCTGTCGCCCGGCATAAGTCCGGCTTTTTCGCTGGGTCCACCGGGGATGATGTTCGTAACTACAAGGGTATCCCTGTGAATTAAAAATCGTACACCAATTCCTTCAAAACGACCTTCAAGACGCTCATTCACTCTTTCAAGTTCACTTGCCGGAATGTAGGATGAATGTGGATCCAGTTGTTCCAGCATGGATGCAATTGATTTGTCAACCAGATCGTCCCGGCTAATTTCATCCACATAGTTTTTTTCAATATAATTAAGGACTCCGTTAAATTTAACTGCTTCCTGTTGCTCAGAAGCGGTTACTTCCCAGGGATTTGCCCTGTGTCCCAAATAAAATCCAATGGCCAAAGCGCCAAATACCAACAAGGGAAGCCAGTATGCTTGCGATGGGGTTTTTCCTGACATTGCATTGCAAAGATACAATTTGATGCGAAGAACAAAAGTTATAAAATTCAAATTCCGGGCAGGTAAGGAGTCCGGAAAAAATGAGTTAAAAACAAAAAGGAGGCATTGCCTCCTTTTTGCATACACTACTTAACTTCCAGCTGAAAGATTTTCAACTGATGCGAAATTTGGAATAAAATCTGAAGGAGGCAAATATTTTTATTAAAAATAACAGGTTTTTGAAAATTATTCAAATTTTCTGTGTTTTTTTGAATTCTATGAAGCACAAGAAGGTTCCAATGGTCGAGAATCTGGAATTAGATGATCTTGACCGAAGAATGTTAAATCAATTGATGCGGGATGCAAGTGTTCCTTTTAGTGATATTGCCAAGGAACTGGATGTTTCGCCCGGAACGGTGCACATCCGTATGAAGAAGCTGCAAGACGCCGGGGTGGTTCGGAGCACGCATATTGATGTGGATTACAGCAAGATTGGTTTTGACATCAGTGCTTTTTTAGGTGTACATTTGGTGAAGGGTTCTGAGTATGAGGTGGTAATTGAGGCATTAAGAAAAATACCTGAGGTCACAGAGGCGTATTTTACAACAGGACCGTATAGTATTTTTTTGCGAATTGTTTGTAGGAACACGAAGCATTTGTATGATTTATTGAACCATAAGATACAGAGGATATCCGGGGTAGAGAGGACAGAGACGCTGATATGTTTGGAGGAGAGTATCAGACGTCAGGTATCGCTTGAGGATTAGATGGCTTTCATTTTTCCATTTCTTTTTACTTCGATTCGCCGCTATTATGCAAGTACGGGATGTTCTATGCAGCTTGTAATCATACGGTCAAATAATTGCTCTTTCGTAAACCGTCTGTTTAGTTTGTAACAAAACTCATCCAGGTAAAGCTGCAGGTATTTCAAATTTACTTTGTGATAAATACCAGATAATATGCGATTTATGTTATATAATGTAATACCCGTCCATTTTGCTGAATCAGATTTGCGTTTACCTGTTTTTTCAATACTGAATACTTCGATAATATCCTCCATATTAACAAATTTTTCAGTCGACTCATTGTAAATAACTGAATGATATTTAAGGCTTTGAATCGTGTTTCTCTTTAATCTTTCTGTTTCCTCTGCACCCTTGATTTTGATATAATATCTCCTATGGCAACAGGATCTATTGTGATGAAAAATAGGTGTTTGAGATGGTTTATCATAACCGGGACGGTCTTTAAGGCCGGTTCTTCGCCTAAGCTTTATTCCGTCCGGGCTGGCTATGATGGAATGAGCTTCGTTATCATTAAGGAGATCCTGAAGATAAAAAAGTGCGTCGCGATTGCCCATTATATTTCTGATACGGTGCATCAGCGACCATACGGTATCATATCGGTTGTGCCTCAGTTGTCTTTGTAACTCACAAGCCGAAATGGCTTTTTTACTGAAACACATAAACGCAATGGCAAGATACCACATTCGAATGGGTAAGTTGCTGTTTTCGAACATGGTGCCTGCTTTTAATGTTGTGCGGAAATTGCATTTACTGCATTGCCACATCCATTGATTTTTAAGCCAATAGTGATGTATACATCCGCATTTTTTGCATGTGATTCCCTGCGCTTCACGGCGAGTTTTAAGATGTATGCGGCAGGACTGTTCGTCGGGAAAGCGGAGGATAAATTCTGTGATATTCATTAGTTTTATTTTGAGGCAAAGGTATTAAACAATACCGTAATCTATTTACGGTTTGCTGGGTACTTGAAGAATTACGTGGAATCGGAAAATTTTGGCAATTAATTTGCGTTTTCAGTTGTAATAGATATCTTTACAACTCATAAAAATCATTAATCATGAAAAAAGTATTCGCAATCATCGCTTTAGCTGCTTTCGTTGGTGGAACCTCAGTGGCTCTTGCCGGAGTAGAAGGCAATGAAGTAAAAACTGAAACCCGTAAAGACGACGACAAGAAAAAGGACGAAAAGAAAAAGAAGAAATCATGCTCAAAGACTTGCTGCAGCAAATCAAAAGAAGCTTCTTCTTGCGGAAGTAAAGGCGAGAACGCTCCTAAGTAAATAATGAAATTTTTTGTAAACCGGTGTCATTTAAATGATACCGGTTTTTTTATTTGTTTAATTTTAGAACTCCTTTCACTTTTTAAGAAGGGTATCAATCTTTTCAGAATAAGCAGCCGAATCGTCTGGGTAAAAAGCAAGAGTAGGAATTATGCGCACCTGTTTACCAATGGAACGGGCGAGAGAATGCCTTATTTCAGTGTGTTGGTCTTTCATTCGGTTTATAACATCGTCAGCATTATCGGTACCACCAAAAATGCTAAGATAAATTTTAGCATGACCCAGATCAGGGGAAATTCGCACTCTTGTTATACTTATTAGTGATACATTTCCGAAATCACGAGTGTGAACCAGAAAATAATTTCCAAGCTCATGTCTTATTAAGGATGAAACTTTCTCTTGACGAAGGGTAGACATAATGCAAATATACTGTTAAAACAGGTAATGCTAATGAATAATAAAAAACCCCGCCATAGGCGGGGTTTGGTCCTCACTAGGTCGTTGCTAGGGGTATTACAAGGAATTAACATCTGTCTGGAATTGTGACAGTGTTGTAGGATTGAAATTGAGGACTTCGCTATGACCGTTTACAATATTTGTTGTGGAGAAGGCCGAATAATAGTTTGTGCCGTCATAATGTAAGGCAACAAACGTAACGTTTATACCTACCGGCAAAGTATAATAAGAGGTGCTGAAGGTGTCAGGAGATATAAAAGTGTACATACCCGTTACGCTGTTAATACTTGGGAAAACTATCCATACGGTGGTATTTGTAGCATCATATCGGGCGGGAACCACGGCATTAACAATAGTTTGAGATCCGCCGGAATTATAAAAGTAATCGCAGTTAATCCATCCCATGCTGTCGTTTGGAAACTGGTATACAGAACCACCGGTACTGTCTTGTCCTATGAAAATACCAGAGGTATCAGCGGGATTCCAGGTAATATTGCCCGAAGAATCTGTACCAAAGAATAAATCCATATTGATATCGGGGCTATTTGTTGGTACTTCTGCCCAACTGCCGCCGGGCGCAAAGGTTAACGGTTGTCCGCCTTGCGTGATATTTAAATAGTACTGACCACCGCTCACCAGTATTCTGGGAGTCCCATTATCTATTCCCAAAGTTTGAGCATTATACCAAAGCATGTCTCCCATATTTAAGGCTTCCAGAAGTTCAACTTGAACATTTCCGGTTACTGTCGCCCCGGAAGTGGTACGCAGGCTATTGGCATTGATATGGATTTTAGTTCCGTTTGCTCCGGTAATGGTATTGAATTGTGATGCGTTTACTGTGAAATATTGCATTCCTGCACTTCTGTTGGAGCTGAAAACATTTTTAATGTTTACCTGTGGTGTCGGATCCTGTGGATTTACCGGAGTGGTTTCTTTTTTACAGGACGTACCGGCCAAAATCAATGCTGTGATGGCCATAAGCATGTTGCGTTTCATGATTCTTGTTATTAAAGGTTTCTGATAACAAGACACGAGTACCGCTAACATTCGCTGCTTGGAACCTGTGAGAAATAATAAAATCGTGACAGAAACTACATTAACAAGGGTGAAATATGAAATAATACGGATGTTAATTTACCACAACCTGCAGAATTTTAGTTTTGTCGCCTGTGCTGATTTTAATAAAATAAAGTCCCTTTTGGTTTATATTTATTTCATGCTCATAAGTTTTTGTTTTTACAAATTGAGTTTGTCGTTCCAGTAATCTTCCGGAAATGTCCGAAATTTCTATTTGCAACTGATTGGATAATGAGTGCTCCGTTTGAATATATATCTTGCCGCTGGTCGGGTTTGGATAAATACAGGCAGTTAGTGTTTGGTTATCGGTTACGTCCAGCGATGAAGATACATTCTCGCATAGGTCTAACGTACAGTTATTACCATCTGTTATCGTTACGCAATGCTGCCCCAAACAAAGTCCCGTTGCCGTCTGGGTTGTTTGACCCGAAGCTGAAGCACTCCATAAATAGGTATAAACTCCATTTCCACCAGTTACATTCACTGTAGCAGTGCCGCCGCAGTTACCGGGATCAGGTGTGGTTGTTATATAGCCGGTCATTGCTGAAGGTTCTAAAATTGTTATTACATCGGTTGAAGTGGCGCCTGTACCATCGGTAACGGTTACAGAATAATTGCCGGCACACAAACCTGTGATTGTTGAAGTGGTTGCGCTATTATCCCATAAATAGCTAAAGGGTGTTGTTCCTCCGGAAGTGGTTGCTGTTGCGGTACCGTCACAGGCTCCCTGACAGGAAGCATCGGTGCCGGTTGCTGATACTGAAACAGAGGGTGCCGCCGGACAGCAATTTCCTCCGCCACTCAGCAACCAGGTTCCACTCCAGCAATTGTACTGAACCATGTGGGCATACAGTGAGGTTCCCGGAAACTGTGTAAGAAAAAATTGTTCTACCTGATCAACCGTGTTACAGCCACCCTGATCGGTATTGTTATCGCAGCTATATGCGCATATCATACTGTTGTTTCCGTTGGGGTTACTTAAAGTAACGGATGGCGCAAAGGTGATTTGTGAAGTTGCTCCGGTTGGAAGGTTGTTGATAACGGTAGTGGGAATAGTGGGCCCGCAATTGTTATTGCTTCCGTTATAACCTGCGTAATAAACGGCTACAACATTATTGACAAAAGTACCTGCAAGATTCACTTCCACAGATTCGTAACTTAAAATTCCAATGTGAAGATTGGGAATATTAACGTCTACATCAATATTTAGTCTCCCACCGTCGTAATTAGAAAATATTATCAGATTTCCTGACGGATTGCAAACAGGTTGTGAAAATACTGAAAAGGGAATCAGCATGAGTAGAATCAAATATTTCATGGTAATCGATTTTCATCAAAAATACCAAAAACAATTTCAGATACTCTAATAAAACGAGTTAAAAGATAGTTTGGAAATATAGACTTTTATTATTCTATAGAAAAAGGTGAGTAATTCTCCCAATTTAAAGTGTATAGCAAAGAAAAAAGCCTCCCAAAAGGAGGCTTTTAAAAATTCTGTATTCCGTTAATATTACATAGGAAGTCCGCCCTTCATGGCAGATTTAACGATTACTTTTAAAGCATTGGCTGATTTGTCTTTTAATTCTATTCTCATCACAGCCTCCGTCATGTCTCCGTCAATATATATGCCGGACAGATTTTCGAGCATTTCACGGGTTTGAGCATCTGTGTCTTCCGGAATATTTTTAGCAGCCATTTCAAAATTCATGAAACCGGTTACCGGTTTGCCAAGCAAGCCTTTAACCACGCTGTTTACAGGTAGTGCTTTAGTAGTAGCCAAAGTAGCTGCAACTTCTTTATTTCCTGTGGCAACAATGGCATCTTCAAGAACAATATAATACATTTCGGCACCTTCACTCAGGGAATAAAAATCACCTGTTTTTTTAATTTGTTTGGCTGTATCCAGAATACCGGAAATTGCAGCGGCATCGGTTATTCCTAGGGCAAAAATATAATCGGTGTATTTTCTTTTTGTATCTTCAATGGTTTCTTCTTCTGCAGTTTCACCGGGCAAGGTTTCCTCTTCAAGGTTTTCAAAATTCTCGTCAAGGTCTGCATATTCATCATTTCCATTAGAGTAAAAGTCTTCAGGAACACTAAATGCTGACACCATAAGGCTGCCTGTAAACAAGTCAATCATTTTCATAATATCAACAGGTGCTTCGGCTTGAACTTCGGCCATATTCAGTACACCATATTCTTCCATCATTTTTACATATCCTTTGGGATTCAATGAGATGCCTCCAAAAGCAAATACGTCGTTATTAGGAGAAGCCAGCATGGCAAATTTCTCAGGAAGCGCTTCACTACCGAATAATTGCATATCACCCATGGCGGGGAAGTTGTTTTTCACCTTCAGCTCAATAGCACCATCAACAAAATTCATAGTCATATTCGAAGATGCTCCATTATAGGCTGCCAGCATTTTATCTAAATCGGGTGCACCTGCTGCCGCCGATTTCTGCAGATCTAAAGCCTCTTTTGGAATCAACGTCATTAGTTTGTCATATTTCATAAACATGGCCATGTCCGATTTATCATTGTAGAAATCTGCAACCACAGCATCTTTATTGCCGCCATCTTCCGCTCCTCTTTTCAGTATGGCTTTTAAATCGTCTTTGCTTACTCCGGCCATAGAAACTGCCGCTACAAACAAATTTTTATTCATTACCATGGTAACATCACCCACCTGGCCACCGGGAATAGACATTTTCACAAAATGAAGTCCGTCTTCTTCTGAAACGGTTGCCTCACCACTGTTTTTTAATGTTTCAGCCATTTTGTTTCCATCAGCAAGCGAGCCCATAATCAGGGCACGGGCATCGTTTACTGTGCTGCCTTCAACCAGTACATATACTTTAGAATCAATATTCAGGCCTACCGCTTCAAGCTGCATCATGCCGGCGCTAATCATTTGCCCCGATTCAGGATCGTTTTTCAGGTCACTTTTCTTTAAAAGCTGACCAAGATCCAGGCTAATACCCATTACAGGCGATTCCGACGTTGATATAATGTTGACAAAAACCTTTTCGTTCTCTGATGGTGAACCCCCCAGATCTGTAGTTTCGGAAGCGTCATCTCCGCTACTGCAGGAAGTGAATAGAAAAGCACCTGTAAACATTAGGCTTACAAGTAGTTTCATCTTTTTCATTGTTAGTACTTTTTAAATTAGGTCGCAAAGGTAGGTTGTTTCGTCGGTATTATTATATGGTTTAAAGAAAATTTAGTGTTTTTTTCACATAAAAACACAGCTTTGTATCTTTGATTATGCATTTGCTGGAACCTTTTTACGATTGGCGTAGCTTCTATATTGCTGAAGATGACGAACGTTCACCATTTTACGGCAAGTCCTACAGTGAGTTTGATTTTACTCATCATATTTATGACCATTACATTCACCCTCAATGGGATAATATTGGTTCTTCCACGTTGTTCGTAAAATTATTGTTTGCCGACTATCATGAGAGTTACGCTATAATAGAGCTTTTGGGCGAATGGAATGATGTATTGCACAACGATATTATGACCTTAAAGCGCGATTTTATTGACCTCTTACTTCAGGCGGGGATAACAAAATTCATTTTAATCGGAGAGCACGTTTTAAATTTTCATGCCTCAGATGATTGTTATTATGAAGAATGGTTTGAAGATGTTGGGGATGGATGGATTGCGCTTTTGGGTTTCAGGGAACATGTTTTACGGGAGTTTTCACAGGTAAATGCAGATAGTTATTTTGTGATGGGAGGCCGCCTGAATCAAATCGACTGGAGAACTTTTAGGCCGTCAACCTTATACGAACGTATTAAGGCACAGGTGATTAAAAGACTAGAGTTTTAATTCTGTATTGTTTTCAGCCTGCTGCCTTGCTGACGCTTTTTTTCTTGCCCAACATTTTCTTTACGGAATTTACAATCGACTCGGTATCGTAACCACAGTCGCGGTGAAGTTCCTTTTGTGTGCCGTGATGTATATACTTATCCGGTATTCCCAGACGCGTAACCCTTGCCTGATATCCGTGATCTGCCATAAATTCAATTATTGCCGAACCCATGCCGCCGGTTATGCATCCGTCTTCAACCGTAATAACATAACTGAATTTAGAAAATACTTCATGTAATAAAAGCTCGTCAATGGGTTTTACAAATCGCATATCGTAATGTGCAGCATGAATTCCTTCCGAATCCAGAAAATTGCAGGCATCGGTTGCGTAATTACCAACGTTTCCTATGGATAATATAGCAATATCTTCTCCGTTTCGTACCTTTCTGCCGGTACCGGGTTGAATTTCACGCAACGGGGTTTTCCATTCCAGCATTACACCTTCTCCGCGGGGATATCTTATGGTAAAAGGACCGGCATTTTTTTCAAGCTGAGCCGTGTACATCAGGTTGCGCAACTCTTCTTCGTTCATAGGAGCTGCTATGGTCATTCCCGGCAAGCACCGCATATACGCAATGTCGTATGCACCGTGATGTGTGGCACCATCGGCACCAACAAGTCCGGCACGATCTAAACAGAAAACTACATGCAAGTTTTGAAGGGCAACATCATGCATAACCTGATCGTAAGCACGTTGCATAAAAGATGAATAGATATTGCAAAATGGAATTAAACCTTGTGTGGCCATTCCGGCACTGAAGGTAACTGCATGCTGCTCGGCAATACCCACATCAAAAGCCCTGTCTGGCATTGCTTTCATCATGATGTTCAATGAACATCCGCTGGGCATGGCAGGGGTAACACCTACAATTTTTTCATTTTTCTCGGCCAGTTCAACAATGGTATGACCAAAAACGTCCTGATATTTTGGAGGCTGAGGTGATTTTGGTACAATTTTAATAATTTCTCCGGTTTCCTTGTTAAAAATACCGGGTGCGTGCCAGGTAGTTGCAGAACCCTCTTCTGCATACTTGTAACCTTTACCTTTTTGTGTTATTACATGTAAAATTTTAGGCCCTTGAATATCTTTCAGGTCGCGCATAACACGGGCAAGACCCACAACATCATGGCCGTCTATGGGTCCAAAATATCTCCAGTTCAGCGCTTCAAAGTAATTAGACTTTTTTAGAAGAGAGCCTTTAATGGCATCGCTTACTTTTTGGGCAATAGCCTGTGCGTTGGGACCGAATTTACTGATTTTACCCAGCAAATTCCACACCTCATCTTTAACCTTATTGTATGTATGTGAGGTGGTAATATCCGTTAGGTATTCCTTTAACGCACCTACGTTCGGATCTATGGACATACAGTTGTCGTTTAATACCACAAGCATGTTTGTGTCTTCCACACCCCCGTGGTTCAACCCCTCAAAAGCAAGTCCGGCTGTCATGGCGCCGTCACCAATAACTGCAATGTAATGCTTGTCAGTTTGCTTTTGCAATCTGCCTGCAACCGCCATCCCCAAAGCTGCAGATATACTTGTAGATGAGTGTCCTACGCCAAATGTATCATACTCACTCTCACTTCTTTTGGGAAATCCACTGATACCTCCGTAATTGCGATTGGTATGAAAGCGTTCCCGACGGCCGGTAAGTATTTTGTGACCGTAGGCCTGATGACCAACATCCCATACCAACTGATCGGAAGGTGTATCAAAAACATAATGAAGCGCTACTGTTAATTCAACCACACCCAGACTGGCACCGAAATGCGAATTACCTATGTTGGAAATAACATCAATGATATATTCACGCAGTTCCTTACTAATTTCAGGTAAATCTTCCTCACTGAACTTGCTGCGAAGATCACTGGGAGTTACAATCTGCTCTAGTTTGGGTCCTGCTTTATACTCCGGCATTTGCGCTATCTTTAGTAACGTGGAACAAAGATAAGTTGAAAAGGTTGAAGCATTTTGTAAATTTTGTTGAAGTTTTCACTATCAATAATACAACAAATCATACTTATATTCATATATTTAATACGATACGTAAGCAATTAAACGGTAAAAAGAAATTTTTTGTCGTGTAAAATACTCTGGTTAAAACGCCGTTTATTGGATATGTTGTACATTAAAAACACAAAACTGAATGATTACAAAATCTACTCTATCATCTTCTCAACCCAATGCTTTCAGAACTCAACAAAAAAATCGTCCGGAACTTCAAACCTTAAAAAATATACTGGCTTTCAGTAAAAGTTTAGAAGTTATTCGCAAAGATAACATGGTTTTGGCAGCAGTTGTAAAGAATTAAAAAAGCCGGAGGAAAAGTCCTCCGGCTTTTTTTTGAAATCAGAAATGAATGCAGCTTAATAAAAGCAGATACTCATTGATAATCTCGTGAATTTTTCCCAAAATATTTTTTTTTATTTCTCTTACTGTACATTTGCGGTCTAAACCAAACAAAATAATCATGAACCGTAAATTAATGACCTTTTTACTTGCTGTAAGTGTATTATTTACAGCCTGCGGCGAAGAGAAGAAAGATGACAAAAAGGAATCGGAAAAGGAAGAACAAAGAACTTCGGATGAACCTAAGGAAGAAGAAGTTTCTGAAACAGCAGCTCTTACTCTGAATGCAACCCTTGATCTTAGCCCGCTGAATATCCCGGCAACCCTGAGTGTACCTGAAGGTGCTGAAATAGTTGCCGGTAAGTACGACAATACCATTACCCTGGGTGAATCATTCAATATTTTACTTACCGATTACGGTACCACTGTTGAGGAAAGAAAAAAAGAAGTAGAGGCCAATGACGTAAATAAACTGAAGCAGTTTATTGTTGACGAAGAAAATGGCTTTGTTTCTGAAAATGAAGTAATGGGTAATATAGAGTATCACTTCTTTTATGTTATTAAAACTACCGACGGACAGGTTGAATTTGAAAATGTAAAAGGTCGCGGATTTACTAAGGATGAGGCCATGCTGATGTACAACGCATGCAAAAGCATTTCAATGAAGTAAACGGAATTATTGGATTATAAAAAGGCCATGAAGATCATGGCCTTTTTATTTTAGTATACCTTCATTGTATTCCTCCGAAATGATGAAGTCATCAGCACTGACGGCGTTCAGGGGGGTGCCGTTCATAATGTAAAAATTGGCGAATTTTCCCGGACTCAAACTGCCCCGTATGTCGTCTTCGTATAATTCACGGGCGCGCAAGAGGGTAAGTGTTAAAATGGCTTCTTGGGCTGTTAATGCCTGACCGGTATAACCTTGAAGTAATTCTGCAAAGCGTGTTGCCGGATCTTCATTTTCTTTTATCAGAAATGCGGGGATGATGACTCTTCCTGCCGCGTCAATATACTCGTCGGCGGTGTAGCGGTTCAATATTTTTCTTTCAGCGCCGGTTTCAATAATTTTTCCATCTTTTATGGCCATAGCCTTTACGGTTCTGAATTCTTCGTCAACCAGAAGTATCTGGGCGTTGTGTATTACCAGATCGGCATGACGGTCTTTATGCCTGCATTGTGAGAAAACAAGTATTAAAAGCGGAAGTATCCACTTCATTATAATTCCTTTTTATGTGTATAAAATGAGTTAGCCTGCGCTGTGGGGGTAATTATAATATCGTTAATGCCAACATGTGCCGGACGGGTAACTGCATATTGAACCGCATCTGCAATATCTTTAGGTGATAAGGGTATAAAGCCTTTATAAACAGCATCAGCTTTTTCTCTGTCTCCGTTAAACCTGACCAGGCTAAATTCGGTTTCTACCATACCCGGACTGATGGAAGTTACCCTTAGGCCATAAGGCAAAAGATCAATGCGCATGGCACGTGTCAGTGCGTCGGCGGCGTGCTTTGAAGCGCAGTAAACATTTCCGTCTTTATATACCTCTTTTCCGGCTGTGCTGCTAATTACTACTATGTGTCCTTCACCGCGTGATTTCATTCCGGGTAGAAGCATATGGGTAACATTAAGAATTCCTTTAACATTGGTATCTATCATGCGGTCCCAGTCGTGGGGGTTCGTGTTCTCAATCGAAGCCCGGCCTGCGGCCAGTCCTGCGTTGTTTACCAGTACATCCGGAGCGTTCCAGGGGGGCTGTAAATTTCCAAGTATTTTAAAAGTTTCTGCCCTGTTTTGAACATCAAATGCTAACGACAAAACCTCTTCGGCTCCTTTTTGCCGCAAAATTTTTGAGAGTTGTTCCAGCCTTTCGGTTCTGCGCCCGGCAATGGCTACGCGCCACCCGTTTTCAGCAAACAGTATGGCAGTGGCTTCACCTATACCTGATGTAGCTCCGGTAATAAATATGGTTTTGCAATCCTTCATTTGGCTTTGTTGTTTTAATAAAACCCTAATTTTTCTATTATTTTTTTAATAGGGTCAAAGGTAAATAACATGCAGATACATACTGCCAGCAAGGGTAAAGCAGGAACTTTATACCGTACCAGAGCACCGGTAACCGGTGTAATCCATCCTACCAAAACAAACAATATTCCTGTAAAAAGTATGGTGAACAAAAGGAAGTTAATACCTGAGATTTGAACCACAGGTTTTGTTTTCCGTGAAAAATACAAACCCACAATAATAAGTATCAGTAGTAACGATGTTTCGGCAAAGGCCATCAATTGCATGACATTGTCAGGTTTTTTTTGCAAGGGTGCAATGGCCGTATTAATGAAAGCATGAGGTGAGGCAACCAGCAAACCTGCCCATCCCTCACCCAATTCGGGTGGGGTTATAAGGCTTCCCGAACGTACATTGTCATATATATTCAAAAGCGTATCGGTGCCTGAGGACTCTGCAATCAGCGTGTCACCGGTTCCAAATCGAATCCAGTATATATAGGTATAACCTTTTTCAATGATGCAGGTGTCGCCGGAACATGTCAACGCCGACCTTTCATCATCAGGAATATACGCAAGTATTTTATCGTTTTCAAGATAAACACCACCGTTGGCAACATTTACAAAATCAGTTTGCCGGGCGTGAATCACCTCAGGAAGAACGTATTCGGCACTGTAACGGCCCATGCCATACATTCCGGCCATGGAAACTATAAGAACACTGAAATATACAGCGATGATTCTGAGGGTAGATTTAATTTGAAAAATATATGCCAGCAGCCATGCACCGGTTGCAGGCAGTATGGCTACCAGAAGATAAACTTTGGCAGCGGCAACAATAATTACACCGCTCAAAAGCCAAACCCATGGCCACAGTCCTTTGTGTTTTAGGGTGCGCATTCCTTGCGCCAGTGCACCCAGGCCGCAAATAACCACGGTTTCCTTTAAAGCACCTGATGTCCATAAAAGTAGTGAAGGAAGCATGAACAATAGTATCTCAATAAAATATTCTCGTCCTGGAATTAAGTCTTTAACAAGGCGGTAAATAGAAGTCAATGCAACAAAACCCGCAAAAGCCAGAATGAAGTTATGTACGTGTATGACACCGAATGAAAAGATTCTCAGAAAGGCATTCAAACGAATCAGACCATGTCCGTTGTTGTACGAAAAGGTACTGTCGCGGGCAAACCAGTTATTCATTTCTGAAAAGACATAGTAAGCCTCCGGGTCATCGCCATGCAAGCCCAGCATCATCTTTATAAATAAAACAGGGTCTTTTCCGGCTACTTCCCATAAATACCGGCTATCATCAAAATACTTGAACAAATCGGCGGTAGAACGATCGGTATAAAAACGAGTGTAAATAATATATAATGTCAACGCAGCCAGCAGTTTTATCAAAAAGTAAAACACTCTGCGTTTTAATGGAATACCACTGTTTTTAAGAAATGGCAATCGGACGGTCATCCACACCAACAGCACCCCAAAAATGAGCGTAACCGCAAAATCCATGAATACAAATATAACAATCGGTAGAGACTTAAGGGGGGGGGCTAGGGCAAACGCATTTAACTTTTTAAAGCATAAATGTTCATAAATACCTAAAAATA
>CAZDUI010000004.1:0-43178 GCA_964508605.1 uncultured Weeksellaceae bacterium
TACCGGAACTTTTACAGCGATGCGTTCAACGGTGTTGACGCCTCTCTGGAAAACTTCCTGACGCCTACGGCGTCTTGGTTTTGGTGAGATCGTGATCGCGTCAGGATTCGAACCTGAGACCGTCTGCTTAGAAGGCAGATGCTCTATCCAACTGAGCTACGCGACCATTTTTTTACGGCAGCATAAATTTTAAAATCTGTGCCTTAAAACTTGGGGCTGCAAAGTTACAATTTTTTCAAATATCGCAATGAATGATTTGATTGCGGGGATTAGAAAATTTGAGTTATTAGAGGGTCAGGTATTCTTGCTGAATATAGGCAGCAGGATTGAAATAACCATGATAAAGAAACGGGAATCTAGTTTTAATATTGGCAATCATTTGTTTAACCCCCAATACCTTTTCAGGTGCTGTGATACCGGTTTTCTTAAAATAAAAGTCTGGGTCGATATTAAAATTGCGCCATTGAATCATATTCGGGCGGGTATCTTCAATGAGTGTACATAAAGCATCAAATTCCTGTTGACTGTCTGTAAGTCCGGGAAAAACAAAATAATTCAGGGATACCCATTTATTGTTGCGTCTCATAATCCGTATGGTTTCAACCACATCGGCAAAGGTATAGTTTCGCGGATTGTAATAAGCTGTGTACCATTCGGGCTGTGCGCTGTTCATACTGACGCGCATACTGTCAAGGCCTGCATCGCACAAATTTTGAATAACATCACAACGCGAGCCGTTTGAATTCACATTGATGATTCCCTTTTGAGTATGTTTACGAATCTCGGTAATTACGTCACGCATTACTTCCCAAACCAGCAGTGGTTCACCTTCGCAACCCTGACCAAAACTTACAATGGGATTCGGGGCTGATTCAATATGGTCAATAGCAATCTGGGCCACTTCATGAACTGCCGGTGTAAAATTCAAACGGAAATGTGACGACTGTATATCATGTTCTTCGGGCTGAAGAGAGATACATCCCAAACATTCGGCGTTACACGCCGGCGACACCGGCAAAGGACACTCCCATCTGCCCATAAAATAATTCTGTGATGCGCGACACTGATAGTTCAGGGCACAGTTATCTGCAAGATGATCTATCAATTTATTTCCAGGATACTTTTTACGCATTCGCTTCACCTGATTTTTAACAGCGTGAAGATTAAACTGACTTACATCCTGTCGAATATCGGGATCAATACGAACAGCTGTAGTATAAAATTTCCCATCATGCCAGCCTACAGCCGTATATGCGTAGAGCGGTAATACAGGCCCTGCAGATTTGCGAAAAGCGGAAAGATAGGTTTGTGTATGTGCAGGAGAAATAAATGCACTTACCGCCGTTGCTTCTTCAACTTCCTCAATAACTCCGGTTTGAACATTAACTCCGACCGGTATTCTTCCCGGCAAAAAGAACAGCTCACTGCCTTCAGGTAATTCAATAAAATCTTCCGGTTTCAGGTTCACAAACGTATTACCACTTCTGCCGGCAGCCAGATACCGTGTATCTTCAATAATATTACCTTCGGCATCGGCTAATACCATAAAGGGTATTTGTGAGGGAATTCTGTTACTGCGCATGGTACAAAGGTCAGGATTTTTTTGAAATGATGCTTCCCCGCCGGTTCACACTTTAAAGAACCGAATTATTTAATCTTCAAACTGAACATTTTCTGCGTACCAATAAATCCATCCAGCAAATCGTTAATTTCTACTCTTCCAACACCGGCGGGTGTACCTGTAAAAATAAGGTCCCCAATTTTTAAGGTGACAAATTTACTGACGTGCTCAATAATAGCAGCAAAATCAAATATCATTAACGAAGAATTTCCGGTTTGAACTGTTTCGTCGTTTTTTTTCAAAGAGAAACTGATATTATTTCCCGGAAACAACTTTTCAAAAGGAATAAATTCATCACTTACGGGTGCCGATCCGTCAAAGGCTTTTGCTTTCTCCCAGGGAAGAGACTTCTTTTTACAATCTTCCTGCACGTCGCGGGCTGTAAAGTCAATTCCCAGACCCACAGCTTCAATATATTCAAGCGCAAACTCTCTTCGAATATGCTTTCCCAGCCTACCCATGCGAAGAACCAGTTCACATTCATAGTGAACATCACTGCTAAATTCCGGGATAAAGAAAGGCTGACGTTTGGGCAAAAGAGCGGTTTCAGGCTTCATAAAGAATACCGGCTCGGCCGGAACGTCATTTCCGAGTTCGCGGGCGTGAGCAACATAATTTCTGCCGATGCACACAATCTTCATAATCCCGCCTTTTCTTTAATTTTTGTAAGTACTTCCTTGGTGTATCGGGCAAAATCGCCTTGCATCATCCAGTGATAATAAGAGGGTTCTTTTTTTAACACTTCAATTACGCTTTTACCCTTATGCTTTCCAAAATTAAATACCGGCTCACCTTTTTCGTCTTCAACAATACGACCGGCAAAATCGAGATTCTTTTGCCCCATTCTGGAAAAACTATGCAAAGTGGGAACATCTGTATTGAGGTCGGGATATTTATTCAACTGAGCCATAAAAACCTTAGCCGTTGCCACAACATCTGCCAATGCATTATGAGCATTTTCAAGGTCTGCATTACAATAGAACTTGTAGGCAGCGGAGAGCGTTCTTTCCTCTTTTTTGTGAAAAATATTCTGAACATCAATTAATGAACGTCCTTCCATGCTAAATGGAAATCCCACACGCATAAATTCTTCAACCAGCATGGGAATATCAAATTTATTACTGTTAAAGCCCGCCAGATCTGCATCTCCGATAAAGGCTGCCACTTCAGGGGCAACCTGCCCAAAAGCCGGTTTATCTTTTACATCCAGGTCGTAAATTCCGTGTATTTCAGAAATTTCAACGGGAATTGGAATCTCAGGATTTACAATTTTCTCTAATGTTTCCTCAGAACCGTCGGGATTGTACTTTATAAGAGCTATTGAAACGATTCTATCTGAGCCGATGCTCAGGCCGGTTGCTTCTATATCGAAGAATACCAGCGGTTTGGTGATTTTTAGTTGCATTTTTTATCAAGGCTGTGCGCCAATGATAATAATTTTATCAATAGCACCCATTCGATTCATAAATTCGTGTACTTTCAATTCATGTGTTGAAAGTTCACCATCTACCTCTATTTCTATACGATAAGTCCCCGGATTTAAAATTATGGTATACACCTTTGAATCGGGGTTGGGTTGATAATCTCCTACAATATTATCCAATGCATCGTAGATGGTAAAGAAATCGGCCTGAACAGGTTCATTTGCTGAGTTTTTAAGGATTTTAATAAGAAACAAAGCCGAACGTACCTCCACATCTCCAAAAGTTAATCTGTAGATATCCAAATCACCTTGTCCGCCATCACGGTCGGCGGCCATATAAGCGTGTTTAAAATCACTGGCAAAAGAAATGCTTCTTTCGTGGTCGGGCGTATTTACAGGGTACCCCAAATTTTTAACAGCTCCAAATTCACCTGATTCAGTATTCCACTCCACTTCATAAACATCAAATCCTCCCATGCCCGGGTGTCCGTTAGAGCTAAAAAAGAGTTTATCACCCTCAGGATTAAACACAGGAAAGTCTTCATCGCCTTTAGTATTTATGCCTGTGCCCAAATTACGCGGGGGCGACCATGTATTATCAGGTAAAAGACGAATGATGTATAAATCAAGTCCTCCTTGTCCTCCGGGTCGGTTCGAAGAATATACCACCGTATTTCTGTCCGGACTAATTATGGCTGCGCTTTCAAGAATCTTTTCTTCGTCAATTCCTTTTATTTTCTGTTTCTTGTCAAATCTTCCGCTTTCTTCATCAACATAAAACAATTCACCTGCCGGTATATAGTCGCTGTAATACGTCATGGTCTTACCATCGGCAGTAAAACCTGTACACTGCTCGTTATACTTTGAATTTATTTTGCCTGCACTGATACCCGAACTGAATTTTGAACCATCATACTTACTGAAAAAAATATCAGATGTATAGTACCCGTCGAACTCCAGAATTGCCGGCTTTTCCTTTCGACGGGTGGTGTATGCCAGCCTGGTTTCGTCACCGGTTATAAAGGGATAATAATCGGGAAAAGGACTGTTAATTCCCGGACCCAGGTTCTCAAAAGAAACCGTAACCGGACTCTTCATAAGCTCTTCAGCGGTAAAACAATCCTTCAATGCCTTTTTTGCATCATCAACCAATTTTCCGGGTGCAGCTATATATTCCTCAAAATACTTCTTTGCCTCATTATAATCATAATTCAGCATTTTTGCTATTCCCAGCCAATATGAGACGTCTTTATCGTGCTTTTCCTGCTTATAAGCTCTTTCAAGATAAAACACCGACTTTTTTCTATCGAAATTCAGATGAAGCATGGAAAAACCCAGCTTAAAATTCCAATCGGCATTTTCGCGGTCGTATTTTAAAAGCTTTTTAAACTCTTCAACCGCCATGGGATAATTTTTCTTTTTGAGGTAATCGTTTGCAATAGAGGGATCGACCTGTGAATATACACCGGACAACCCAAACAATGCAACTATAAGAATTAAATACCTCACGTTTCCAACCTAAGCAAGGATAATACCAATCAAAAAACTAAGATACAAAACTTACAGCATAAAAAAGAAAATGCTTCAATAAGTAGAGATGGTCAATTGCATTTCGGCGGTAGTTATCTTGAATTCTACCCTGCGGTTTAATTGTCTTCCGTCCGGGTTATCTGTGCCGTCAGGATTTGCATTGCTTGCAGCCGGTTGAGATTCCCCGTACCATTTCCTGGTAATTCTGCTGGCCGATATTCCCTTTGATGTCAAATATTTAAAAGCTGATACCGCACGGTTTTGAGATAATCCCACATTATATTCATCGGTACCCATCCAGTCGCAATGGCCATCCATTTGAATTGTTACCTGAGGATTCGCCGCCATGTAATTGTATATTTTATCAAGAATTTCCATACTCTTGTCTCTCAGAAAGAATTTATCAAAATCAAAGTAAATATTCTCAAAAGCTATCATGCTCTCGGGAATTGAAATATTGGATGTATCAATGGGTATTAAATCGATAAATTCTGTATAATTCGTGTTATCACCGTCATTTATGGTGCGGATATAAGCTGAAACTGCAAAGTCCATTCCATCGGTTGCCAGATTATAAGTAATGGTATGCAGTTCATTTAATTTCTTCACGTCCTGCTCGTTCACATTCACATTGTCAACCAGATATTTTCCAATTGAAGTCTGGGTTCCGTTAACAATTCTCTTATTGTTATCTAGCAAATAAACATCCATGCTATCTACTTGCTCTGTAATGGTAACGCCGTCAACACCTATTTTTTGAATTGTACCTTTTACAATTAAACCATTATCTGCATTATTAGGAGAAATACCATAATATATGGATCTTAGACCGTCGGCATTCAGGGCGACAGAATACTCTTCATCAGAGCGCAGTCCATTAAACGCGAAAGTTCCGTCCTGATAGGTTTCTGAAATTCGTACAATTTCGTCGCGGGCATTTAGTAAGTAAATCTCGGTGCCCGGAGCCACGAGTAAATCATTAAATTTAACGATACCGGCCAAATTCAAACCGGCTTCTTCAGGACGAATGGGCGAACCCTCTGCCTGAATATTGTAGTAAGCTCTGGCAGAATCGGCTGCGTTGAACATAGCATTCATAAAAAGAGCCTCCTGTGCATAGGTCTTATTAGTTTCAGACACCATATGCCGCATATTAATTTCCTGATACAAAGCGTACGGTTCACATTGCTTGGGAACAAAAAAAGTCTCGCGGTGAGGTCTTTCCCTTTCCCAGGGATTTACAGGTGTAAACAATTCAAGATGATAGGTTTTCTCGGGAGGCAATACCAACACATAGTTACCGGTTTCCGGGTCAACCGGAAAAGAACCCAGATCATTTCCTTCAGAATCAGCGATTTTAATGGTGCCTCCCAACGGTTTACGGGTAGCACCGGCCACCAGTTTACCCTTAATTTCGGTATTCGGCAAATTCTCACATTCCAGTTGAATGCGATAAATGTCCATATCTCCGAAACCCGAATTTCTGCTGGACGAATGGTAAGCCCATATTCCTTTTTCATTAGGCGAGAAATAAATATCATCTCCTGCACTATTTACCGGAACTCCCATATTTTCAGGCACCGTCCAAGTCGAGTCATTCTGTAAAATCGTTTTGAAAACGTCATACCCTCCCATAGTTGTGTGCCCGTTACTGGAGAAAAACATTGTTTTGCCATCCTTCATAAAGAAAGGCGCATCTTCATCAAAACGAGTATTAATAACAGGTCCTAAATTTCGCAGCGGTTTCCAGTTACCTGCTCCGTTCTTTGATGTCCAGTAAATATCCCTGCCACCAAATCCCTCATTCCGATTACTTACAATAAATAGGGTGTTACCATCTGCAGTTAAAAAAGCACTGGGTTCATGCCCCTTTGAATTAATTTCCTTACCCATTTTTACAGGCTCGCCCCAAACTCCGTTATTCCATTCGCTAAGCCAAACATGGTTGTCGCGATAGATAAACAGAGTCTTTTCATCGTCGCTAAAAGCAATGGCGGCATCGTGACCCTTCGTGTTTACTTTACTACTGACATATACACTTGCTGAGTCAAATTTGTTAGACCAGCCCCATGGAGCCTGATCGCTTTCTCTGACAGATACATATATGTCTTCAAAATATTTGTCGTCGTGATAGAATTTTCCACCGGTGCTTCCTCTTTTACGGGCTGTAAAAAGTAATAGATTTTCATCTTTCTTTACAACAGGGGCATACTCGGCAAATTGGGTATTTACCTGTTCACCCAGATTGACAACCTTTATTTCGTTATTTATATCCTGATTGTATTGAGTACCGTAATTGCACATCTGAATAAACCGGTCAACATCGCGCGCCAACATAGTACCATCATCATTGCTTTTTGTAAACGCTTTAAAGGAATTATAGTATTTTATGGCGTTTTCAAAATCTTCAACATAGTGATAACTTCTTGCCAGATAGAACAGCATCTCAGGAATAGTATCCTCTTTTGAATAGGTAAGTGCCTTAATAAAATAATCTAGCGACTTCCCTTTCTCCACATTTGAATTGTAGTAGGCAAGCCCAAGTTCAAAATTCAAATCAGGAACTTCAGGCACAATAGCCAGCGCTTCGCTATATAACAACTTAGCATTTTCATAATCAGATTTTGCCAGCGCTGCACGCGCCTTTTTTGTAATTTTCCTATGGTTTGCCTGCCCATTAACTGGTTCACCAACCAAAACGGACAGTGCAATTACTAAATATAAGTGCCGTAAATTCATGAATTAGACGATAAATCTATTTGCATAAAGTACAACACAAACAAATTCACATATTTCTTATTCACAAAATAATGTTGAATTACTTAACAGTAATTTTAATAAACTGGTATTTCTCGTAGGTTTCCTTGTTAGCAATATAGTCATTATTGTACTCAGGACCCAAAACCTGTGTATTCACCGCTTTAATTACCAATTTAGAAGTATCTACCCCTTTTGCCTTCAGGGCAGCCGTTAAACGATCTTTAGCATCGGCAGCACGCTTTTTTGTTAGATTGTCGTTGGTTCCATAAGTAGTTGTTGGCACTTTAGACGCACTGCTTTCAAACTCCACCTCTGCCTTACCGCGCACTTTGATAATTTGAGCTACGTCATCAACAAACGCGGCAAAAACTTTATCGTCATTTGCTATACCCTTTTTATTATAGGTATAGAAACGTTCGTAATATGCCTTGTCTTTAGCTGTTTCCATGGTTTCCCCACCGTCGCGCTTATATATAAACCTGCATCTGGCGTCACGGATGGTTTCTCCAATAGGATTTCCGTTTTCATCCACCAAAACAACTTTCATTTCATTACACAGGTCCGGCTCGTCCGCATCTATAGTAAACAACTGCTGGCCTTTTGCACCAATTTCCTGATATTTGAAATACCCGCTGCACCCTACCTCATCCTGCAATGAGATATTTCCGTTTTCGTCAACATACGTAATCTTTGTTCCTATAGCGTCGTATGGCTTTCCTTTATACATAACCTGCCACTTCTTTTCGAACATTTCATAAGTAAAGCGGCACATCTTGTCGCGTTTGGCATACCCGATAATTCTGTCTGCACTATCAAGTAGGGCCACGCAAATCTCTTCACACATACCAATATCCGGAGACTGAATTTCAAACAAATACTCACGCTGTCCGGGTATTTTTTCATATTCAAATATACCATTCTGATTGATGGCCACCATCTTCAAAGGTTTACCATCTTCCGTAAACGGCATAACATTCGTGCCGCTCAAAGGCTTTGGAGTATTTACCACCTTCCAGCGAACTATGTTTGCTTTGTTAATATTACCCGTCGCATTGGTAGTATTTTCTCCGCCATCCAACGTAAGGGCATTCAGGAAAATTTCCTTATGAATTTCCTGGTAACCGGAATTACAAGGCACATCAAATTCAGTTTCATAGAAGACTTTATGGTTCAATGTATATTCCACCTTATATTGCGTACAGGGTTTTAGTGCCAACACATATCCGTTGGTACGCATATCAGGACGGTATAAATCAGGGCCTGTTCCTTCGGTTAAATTATACACTAAAATTTCAATACCTGTTGGAAGCGGCGAACCATCAGAAGTATTGATGAATCCTTTTAAAAGAGCAACATTTTCAAGATCACTCTTTTCAAAAGTAATTTCGTAAATATCCTTTTCGCCATATGAAATTTCATTTCCCTTATCTTCATCAAGCACATAGCGCATAGACGAATAATAGCCAAACAGACCATTGGGCGTTTGAATAAAGAAAACGTCATCGTCAACGGTATTCAATGGATACCCCATATTCACCGGGTCTGTCCATTCTTCAATTCCGTCATTATTTACAAGCTTGGTCATAAAAATATCAAATCCCCCCATACTATTTGGTCCATTGGAACTGAAATACAATGTTGTACCATCGGCAGCAATAAATGGTGAATCTTCATCGAATTCAGTATTCAATTTAGCCAAAGGCATAGCCTTACTCCACTGACCATTGGGTAGTTTCTTAACACGGTAAATGTCGCGCTTGCCCTTGCCCCCCTTACGGTCACTGACAAAGTACATGGTATTGCCATCGGGTGTTAAAGTACAATGGGTTTCCCAGGAAGAAGTATTAATTTCGCTACCCGGAATTTTCTTAATAGCCCCAAAAGAGGTGTCAAAAAGCTCAGACTGGTAAATATTACCGTCGCCATTGTTATCAATATAGATATATACAGTTTGTCCGTCGGCACTTGAGCTAATGGTAGCTTCGTGACGGCCGGGTTCACAAAAATCATAAAGAATGGTTGGTTTAGACCACTGCCCTTCCCTGTTTTTAATTGACATAAAAACATCCTCAAAATACTTACCGTCAATCGGGTTAATATCGTCCATGTTAGTACTGTCATCCCACAGGCGCTTTGAAGTAAAATAGAGAATATTACCATCTAAAGACATGATAGGAGAATACTCGCTGGATTCTGAATTGATAACATTACCCATATTTTTGATAATCCAGTTTCTTTTATCAGCCACCAGCAATTGGGCATTTTTACAATGTTGTATTTCCAATGTAGCATCGGCAGCAAGCACGTGCTTTTTAGAAGCTTCCTTTAAAAAATTTGAATATGCAGCCAACGCTTTATCAAACTGATAATTGATGTGATACGCTTTTCCAAGATAAAACCAGGCATCAACAGGCGCAGCACTCTCTGTAAATGTAAACGGATCGTAGGCTCGTGCAATGTTCTCAGGTACCTTTTCAAGATATGCCAGTGCCTCTTTTTTCTGTGTTGCGGAATTCAACAAGCAAATACCCATATGGTATAGAGTATTGGTATTGTTAGGCTGCTCATCAAGCATGTACTTGTAAATTCTGCTGGCTTGAAAGTATTGCATTTCAAGAAAGAGGTTATTTGCAAGTTCCCACTTATCCTTAAAGGCAGCTTCCTGCATCATTTGGGCCAATTCAGCATCGGTGGGCTGAGCTAGTGTTTTGCCGGTAAATCCCAACAAAACTGCTATCAGTAAAAAAATTCTTTTAAATCGCATATCATTCATTAATAAGTGTCGACAGAATACAAAAATAATCAGATTAATCGGTTTACATCAAATTGTTCCAAATAATCTGCAACCCGTCTTACAAACATCCCCCCCAAAGAGCCGTCAACAACCCTATGGTCGTAGGAATGACTTAAAAACATTTTGGAACGAATTGCGATCATATCACCGTCGGGAGTTTCAATTACCGAAGGAATTTTACGGATGGCACCTACGGCCATAACCGCTACCTGTGGCTGGGAAATAATAGGAGTACCCATAACATTTCCAAAACTACCCACATTGGATACAGTATAAGTACCACCTGAAACTTCATCAGGTTGCAGTTTGTTATCTCTTGCGCGTGCTGCCAAGTCGTTAACAGCCTTGGTAAGTCCAACCAAATTTAACTGATCGGCTCTTTTGATAACCGGAACAATTAAATTTCCCGAAGGCAAAGCAGTGGCCATGCCAATGTTAATATCTTTTCGCTTAATTATTTTGTCTCCGCTTACGGAGATATTAATCATAGGAAAATCCTTAATTGCTCTGGCAATGGCTTCAATAAACACTGGAGTAAATGTAAGTTTTTCATTCTCTCTTTTTTCAAAAGCCCCTTTCACTTTATTCCGCCAGTTAACAATGTTGGTTACATCTGCTTCCACAAAGGAAGTAACATGCGGAGAGGTATGCTTAGACATTACCATGTGTTCAGCAATCAATTTCCGCATCCTGTCCATTTCAATAATTTCATCGCCCTGAAGAACAGGAACGTTTATTGCTTTTGGAGCTTCCGACACCACCTTAGCTGCAACCTCAGCACGCGCAGGTGCCACTGGGGGCTTTTCAACTTGTGCTGCCGCAACGCCTGACTTTCGCTTAGGTAGCCAGGCAAGTATATCTCTTTTGGTTACACGGCCATTTGCTCCGGTACCCGAAATGGTGTCCAATTCCTGTACACTCACTCCTTCGGTACCTGCTATGCTTCGCACCAAAGGGCTGTAAAATCTTCCTTGTCCTCCATTCGCTGAAACAGGAACCGAAACAACCATCATTTGTTCTGTTTTCTCAGCAAAGGAGGAATCCATTACCTTTTCACTTTCATTAGCTACTGCCGGAGCAGAAGAAACTACCGGCTTTGCAGTATCACCTTCAGCACCAATAAGTGCAATCACCTCACCAACCTTTACCACAGCGCCTTCTTCAAACAATATTTTAATTATAACCCCACCGGCCGGTGATGGCACCTCACTGTCCACTTTGTCGGTTGCAATTTCAACAAGAGATTCCTCAGATTGAATAGAATCCCCGGGTTTTTTCAGCCATTTCGTAATTGTAGCTTCAGCCACACTCTCGCCCATTTTGGGCAATGTCACCTCAGTTTGAGCCATTTTACAGTTCAATTTTCAATAATGCGCAAAAATAACCAAATACTGTAAACTTTCTGTTAAATGTGCAATGTTATAAAGATATTTGTTTTGTCAGACCAGACTTGTACGGATAACCATGTGTTTTATTGGTTCAAAAAAATGATTCAGGAGGATTTATAAATTCAATTTTTAACTACCGGACAGTTTTTTAAAGTTTGACACAATTAACTTTATGTCATGCAGCACTTTGTAATCGCGTGCATAAACCTGATCCAGGCGCAATGTCACGTGCTTCTGAGGGTTATTTAATGAAGACGAAGGACTGATAATTCCCTTTCTTATATAGGGTAAAACTCCCTTCTGGAAACCATTGCTGCCATATCCAATCCAGCTCTTTAAACCTGGTAGTACAACAAAAATATTTCTGACAAAATAAAAAGGCCGTTTTGTAAACCACATCAATACCGGAAAAAGCGGAACAAACAGTAATGAAACAAGAATATCTGTCAATCGCTTTAATCTCCTGTTGACAGGCCGGGTAATACCATTTACCTCAAGCATATATAAATCGCCACTGCGATGAATACTATTACTGCCTATCAGATAGAAGGTATCAGGTTGTGCTATTTTGAAATCAATATCACGGTTGCCAATAGCACTCATTACAGCAATAATATCCTGTACCGAAACATCTCGCGCGCAAAACACAATTTCGTTTATTCGGTGAACATTAATAATTTCCTCTAACCCGTTTTGCCACTTAATGCCCTGAGGCTCTAAATCAGCATCAGAACGTTCGGATGTAAAACTATCAGGAATCAGATGGCAAATAAAGGAAATATGTGGTACGGTTTGTTCAAGAATTGTCTTCACTCTCTGAACTTCATCCTGAGTGCCTACCACCACAAATCTTCGTTGATAAGCCCCCGAAAGTGACTGAGATCTTGGTCCGACAATCCCAAAGAACGCCCTTGACATCAATAGCCATGCAAGTGTAATGATAGCACCAAACAGAATGTAAATCCGGCTAAACTGCAAACTTTTATCTAATACTCCATAAACGGCAAGTATGATTATCGTACCTACAATAACCGACTTCAAAATATTCCACCATCGCACAGGTTTATCATAAACGCCGATATACCATGCTGTGACAATCCAAACTAATGAATAAACAAAGGTTACATAAATATAAAAGGGCTCGGGGAAGTGCTTTACGGCGAAATCCTGATAATAGAAGGACATTAAAATCATACCAGCACTTACTACTGCCACATCCGTCACAAATAACGACGACCCGCGTATTAACCTCATCAACAACGCTAAAGAAGCACGGAACCAAATTGCCAGATTAATCAGCATTGAAAACAACCTTGCCTGCTTTTCGGCAAAATGTTTCTGCGCAAAAATTACCATGGCTCTGTAAAAAACAAATACGTAGTTCACACTACTTTTCTTAGTGCTCTCTCCCTTATAATGAATAATGCTCGTTTCAGGAAAATAGTAATTTTTATACCCTGCCTTATGTATTCTATAGGAAAGGTCTATATCTTCTCCATACATAAAAAACGCTTCATCCAGCAAACCAATCTTATCTAAAACACTCTTTCTAATCAACATAAACGCGCCGCTTAAAACCTCTACCGCATGTACCTTTTCTTTATCAAGATATCCGAGATGATATTTTCCAAACCGCTTACTTGCCGGGAAAACCGCCGCCAGGCCAAAAATTTTATAGAATGCGACCTCAGGTGTTGGCAAGCCTCTTTTGGATTCGGGCAAAAACCTACCTTTCCCGTCTACCATCTTCACCCCCAAACCGCCTGCGTCCGGATGTTGATCCATGAATGATACTACCTTATTAAAGGTATCCTCCTGAACGACTGTATCCGGGTTCAGTAAAAGCACGTACTCTGCATCGGACATTTGAATGGCCATATTATTGGCTTTAGAAAATCCTGCATTAAAATCGTTTTCAATAATCTTTACCTTAGGATACTTCTGTTTTACCATGGAAACAGAACCGTCAACAGAGTTATTATCTACAACGTAAATATCGGTATCCATTTGAGATGAAGCAGCGAATACCGATGCAAGACACTGATCTAAAAAGTGTTCAACATTATAATTTACAATTATTACGGCTAGTTTTTTCAACGCTTTTTTTCAATAATTGGGTTGCTTTTAATACCGCAACCAAATGCGAATGTATAACGGATGTTCGGAGTTATGGTATATATTCGCGGTAATTTATATTACAATGAAAAAAATTCTGGTGGCAAATCGGGGCGAAATTGCATTGCGAATCATGCGTACCTGCCGTAAAATGGGTATTAAAACGGTTGCAGTTTACAGTGAAGCAGATTTTGGTGCACCATTCATGAAATTTGCCGATGAAGCTGTATGTATAGGTAAAGCACCCAGTTCTGAAAGCTATTTGGTAATAGACCGTATTCTGGAAGCAGCGGTATTAACTCAATCAGATGGCATACATCCCGGGTATGGATTTCTTAGCGAGAACGCTACGTTCGCCCAAAAAGTAGCTGACACTGGCATTACATTTATTGGGCCACCCGTAGATGCAATAAAAGTTATGGGTAGCAAACTGGATGCAAAGCAGGCCGCAAAACAAAGTAACGTACCGTTGGTGCCCGGAACCGCTGAGGCCATTACTGACATTAGTAAGGCAATTGAACTGGGGAAAAATATTGGGTTCCCTTTGTTGATTAAAGCCTCAGCAGGTGGTGGCGGAAAAGGAATGCGCATTGTAAATACCCCTGAAGAATTTGAAGAACAATTTCACCGGGCGTGCAGTGAAGCCAAAAATGCATTCGGAGATGACTCAGTGTTTATAGAAAAATACGTTGCTTCACCAAGACACATTGAAATTCAAATACTTGCCGACAATCACGGAGATTGCGTCTATCTATTTGAAAGAGATTGCAGTATACAACGCAGGCATCAAAAAGTAGTAGAAGAAGCACCCAGTGCAGTGCTGACGGAAGAAACAAGAAAAGCGATGGGGGAATGTGCGGTCAGGGTTTCAAAAGCATGCGGATATACAGGAGCAGGTACCGTTGAATTTCTATATGATGCCGATGGCAGTTTTTATTTCCTTGAGATGAATACACGACTGCAGGTTGAACACCCTGTTACCGAAATGATTACCGGAATTGACCTGGTTGAACAGCAAATAAAAATTGCTTCGGGTGATCCCCTGGCTTTTAAACAAACCGATTTGAAGATTAACGGTCACGCTTTGGAAATAAGGGTATATGCAGAAGACCCTGTAAATAATTTTCTTCCTGATATTGGCACATTAACAAAATACCAGGTTCCTGTTGGAGAGGGTATTAGGGTGGACGATGGTTTAGAAGAAGGTATGGTTATCCCTATTTATTATGACCCGATGATAGCAAAATTGATTGTTCATGCGCCTACAAGACAAGAAGCCATTAACAAAATGATATCGGCTATTGACAAATATAAAATTGACGGTGTAAAAAACACTTTGGAGTTTTGCAGATTTGCCATAGACCACCCCGTTTTCCGTTCAGGTAATTTTGACACCCGTTTTGTAAACCTTTACTTTACCGTTGATTCCTATCGTGAATACTATAATCATGAAAAACAAACAGCAGCCACCATCGCAGGATTCCTCAACCAATGGCAGCAAGAAAAGGGATTTGAAATTGCCGATGGAGTATCTTCGGCATGGACACAAAGAAAACATTAAGTAGCTGCAAAAATTAATTTCTGAGGATTCTTCCTGAAAATACCATAAAGGTTTTAATTTCGTTGTATGGAATACCATCAAACCGGAACGAAAATTGAATCGTTACGTATCAGGGTTTAATTCACCATCATGCAAAAAACTTTCACCATAGCATATTTTGTGTTGTTCTCCATCCTAAGTGCACCTTTCAGCTATGCTCAGCCCGATACTCTGGAAACCAACAACCTAAAAGAATTCGTGTTTTTTGAGGATATGAAGCGGTATGAATTGCTGAAACGCAAAACCGTTAAAATATATCCATATGTTATTCATGCAGTTACCACACTTCAAGACCTTGATTCCGCTCTGGAAGTAACTTCAGGAAAACGGGCCCAGAACAAACTCATCAAAGAAACAAATGAACAACTGAAAGAAGATTTCAGATACGTTATTTTAAATATGAGCGAACTTGAAGGCGAATTGCTGGTAAAACTTTTACACTTGTACACAGGGCTTACTGCCTACGATATTATAAGCCAGTATCAAAGTGAAGCAAAAGCACTTTTATGGCAGGGGGCTTCGGTAATGGGAGGGGCTAATTTAAAATACACCTTCGATGCAGAAAAGGAGAAAATGCTCGCTCACATAGTAAGCAGAATTGAATCGGGTAATCTGGAGGTACTGGAAGAACCAATACTGATTACCCGCGAGCAGCATAAAGATTTAAAGAAAACCAAAAAAAGGGCCGGTAAAAACATTAAGAAAATGTTGAAAGATTCCAGAAAAGCCAAGGAAAAAGAAGCCGCTGCCAAACGCAAAAAGGAAAAAGCCAAACAGAAGGATACGAAAAATTAAGGGAGCCATAAGCTCCCTTAAAATTTATAAAACTCAATTTATCAGGAAACTACCTGTAGATTTTTAAAATAAGACGAAACTACCAGGTCTTTGCTTCCGGCAGAGTAATTATAAAATCCTTCGCCCGATTTAACACCCAGTTTACCTGCGGTAACCATATTTACGAGTAATGGGCATGGTGCATATTTGGGGTTCCCAAAACCATCCTGTAGCACTTTTAGGATACTAAAACAAACGTCGAGTCCAATAAAATCTGCCAGTTGTAACGGTCCCATAGGGTGTGCCATTCCAAGTTTCATAACAGTATCAATCTCCTCTACCCCTGCAGTTCCTTCATGCAATGTAATGATGGCTTCATTTATCATAGGCATAAGAATTTTATTTGCCACAAAACCCGGATAATCATTTACCTCAACCGGAATTTTCTCAAGCGACTTGCTTACCTCCATTATTTTGTGGGTAACTTCATCCGTTGTGGCATAACCTCTAATAACCTCAACCAGGCGCATAACCGGTACCGGGTTCATAAAATGCATTCCAATCACCTTTCCGGGGCTGTTGGTTACAGCCGCTATTTTTGTGATGGATATTGAAGAGGTATTTGACGCAAGAATAGCATGCGAAGGTGCATTTTTACTAATTTCTCTAAAAATATTTAACTTCAAATCAACGTTTTCGGTTGCTGCTTCCACCACCAAATCGGCTGTCGCAACACCGGAAGCCAGGTTAGTATTCACTGTAATATTTGCCAAAGTTCCATTCATTTGTTCCTGGGTCAACTTTTCCTTAGCAACCATTCTCTCCAGATTTCGCGATATGGTAGCCACCGCTTTGTTCAGTGCTTCCGGCGAAATATCAATTAACTGAACTTTATACCCGTATTGGGCAAATACATGTGCTATACCATTTCCCATGGTACCCGCACCTATTACTGAAATATTCTTCATTTGTTATTAATTATTCTTCTTCAAATATACTATGTTCTTACCAACGAAACATACTGCAACAAACTTCATCATTACTATACACCTACATCATGGCATCCAGCCTTTCTTTCAACTTTTGTAAATTTTTCTCTTTTCCGGGTTCCCGACTCGTGATACTGAATGAAGTATAATATCTATGTTTATTACTAAGGAAATTAATTTGCTGAACAATCCATTCTTTTTCAGTGTAATGAACACCATATTCTATGAGCTCTCTGTATAAGGTAGCTGCAATACTTTTGTAATCATTCCTTCCAAAATAATCGTGGTCGGCATCACATATTATTTTCTCTAGTAGAGTCTGAGGTTTTTCTGATACGCGGGTGACGTCAATTAAACGGTTGATGATACTTATCTGCAAAGCACTATAATTAAACCCGGGTAATACCTGCTGCGCAATTTCACGGGCAATGTCTTCATTATCGTTATATTTTTCAATATAACCCGAATCATGCAGCATCACCGCAGTTTTAAGAAAAATCAATTCATCACCTGTTACACCTTCGGCAAAAGCAATTCTAATTGACGCTTCCAAAACATCAAGGGTATGATGTACTCCGTGATAATGCAACTTGCCCGGCAACTCATTCTGCAGTTTTCGCAACATATATTGATATAAACCCGGATAATCCATCAAAATTTATCTGAAAAGTTCAAAAATCAGCTGCAAATTTTCAATAAGTGCTATTTAAATAGTTTCCAATAGCTGAATCATTCAGCGTCACAACATCGGCTCAAAGTTATATAACTTAATGTTACTTTTTAAAAATTGCATACAAAATATCTTAAGTTCTACATTGAACCATATACATACAAAGCAAGTACCCCTTTATTAAGCAACCCCGGTCAGACTTTGTTTGAATTCCGTTTTAGAAAATACAGGAAAAAATTCACGAGCGCAGCAATTGAGTTTATATTTATAATTTTGATTTTCATTTATTTAAAAAAAAAATCTATATTTCAAATAAGAGAATTATCCGTTGCCAACAGATAAAAATCCTAAAGAACCGTTGTATTTTAGCAAGAAATCATATACTTTTATGACAAATATCATATTAACATGTGATGATATATAGCATTTTCGCTAATGATTGTGCGGTACTTAAAAATAGACAGCAATGAGGAATAAGAATCTGGTAGATGTGCCTTCCTGTGAAGCGTGTACAGGAAGAGAAAAGAGTCTGTTCTGCAATTTACCTCAGGAGGAGTTAGAGAAATTCTCACAAAACAAGGGTGACAATTTATTTAAGAAAGGTCAGGTAATATTCTATGAGGGCAACCGT
The DNA here is from genome assembly GCA_964508605.1 of uncultured Weeksellaceae bacterium. Taxonomy (GTDB): domain Bacteria; phylum Bacteroidota; class Bacteroidia; order Flavobacteriales_D; family CAZDUI01; genus CAZDUI01. The sequence goes on from CAZDUI010000004.1 coordinate 18,296, forward strand.
GGCCATGGTGTCTATTGCATTTTTAAAGGAAAAGTTAAGATTCACAAATCAGGAGATGGCAGTAAGGAGCAAATAGTTCGTTTTGCCAAAGATGGCGATGTTTTAGGTTATCGTTCATTACTGGGCAACGAACCTTACAATGCCACAGCCACAGCCATGGAAGACAGTTTGATTTGTTTTATTCCAAAGAACCGGTTAATGGAAGCACTTGACTCAAGTCAGGATTTATCTTTCAGAATGATTAAGCTACTTACTTCAGACCTCAAAGAATCGGAGCGCAAAATCATCAACATAACGCAAAAGCCCGTAATTGAAAGAATTGCCGAAGCATTGCTGATTTTGAAAGAGAAGTTTGGACTAAAGTTAAATGGTGTAACACTTGACGTAATACTAACCCGAAGAGAAATTGGAGAGCTTGCCGGTGTAACTACCGAAACTACCATTAGGACACTAAGCGATTTGAACAAACAAAAAATTATTCATTTGAATGAAAAGCGCATTGATTTGATAGATTTACCTGCATTGGTGCGCATTGCAAATCTTGACGACTGACTCTCTGTATTGGGAGTATGATTCACATCATAGGGATAATGTGCTCATGAGCATATATTTGGTATGTCATGAAGCAGCAACTTTTTGCATTAGAAACTCTTGCAAAGCAAGCGGGTATTGAACCTGTGCACTTTGCACCCCACACTGTGGTAATAAATGAGGGCAATAATGCAGAAGGTGTGTATTATATTTTTGATCATTATGTTAAGATTTTAAGAAACGGTCACGGGGAAAGTGAAAACTTCCTTTGGTTTGCACGTTCCGGCGAAATTATAGGCCTTACCACTTTTTTCCATCAGGAGAATTCGTACGATTTTTCTGCTATCGCCGGTGAAGCGGGTTGTGTCGTACTCTTTATAAAAAACGAAATATTCAATAAATTCCTTCAGGAAAGTCGTGAATTGAAATCAGATGTACTTACGATGCTGTGTCATCGAATAAAATTCACAGAATTGCGCACAAGTCATATTCTCAATAAAAACATTAACGAAAGGATACGTGAAACATTAATGCTACTTGCCATTGGCGAGCAGGAAAGTGAACCCGACGAGTTACCTGAAGACGTATATCTGCAATATTCCATCAGGGATGTGGCAGATTTAGTAGGTACCTCATTAGGTTATTTGCGCAGACGTATTAAAGAACTAAAGGATGAGAACCTGATTGATTACGGCAGAAACTGGTTAATCATCAGGGATTTGGAACGACTTCGAATGGAAAGTCAATAAAAAAGGGCGGTTAACCGCCCTTTTAAAATTTTTCGCCATCATTTGCTGTGCCCGGAGAGAGACTCGAACTCTCACGAACTTTCGCCCACTAGATCCTGAGTCTAGCCTGTCTACCAATTTCAGCACCCGGGCTTTTGCGAAAGGATTGCAAAGGTAAAAAAAATTAACAATCAATAATTTCAACCCCCGGATATTTTGACGGAACGAAAATGAACTTGCCGTCAGGAATTTCACTGTTGGTTACAAATGATTTTACAGTAAACGTAGTAACAGAAGAATCTGTCCCTTTGATAATGAACTGCTGAACCTGCTTGTTTGCGCGGTCAATTTTTAAAGTAATGGTATGAAAACTCTTTCCCTGAGGCTTTAGAGGGTACAAGTCAATGACATCGTAAGTTACACCGCCGGTTGTTTCCTCTTTTACATAGCGGTACTTAAAGTCTTTCTCCCAAATATTCCACATGGTTGAAGGATCAATGGGCGATTCCTTTTTTACTTCTTCAAGGCTACACTTAATGGCTTCTTTAGAATCCAGCACATGGGTGTAAACTGTACGCCCATCACAGTACAAGTTTTGACCTTCGCCGGTTTCGACGTAATATTTCTGACCTTTTACCATAATTACACCGGAAGCCGATTCGTTAATCTTGCCCTTGACATAGCTTTTAGAGAATTCTGCCTTTACAGTAGTGAAAGTCTTAGCCTTGGTACTAAGTTCAGTTAATATGCTTTTACTCTTGTCGTCTTGAGAAGAAGCCCACACAGTACTGATGACAAGCGCAGTAAATAAAAATAACTTTTTCATATAATTAATTCAAAGGTTGTGACCTCCGCGACTGGACAAAAACTGTTCCAAAGACACCAGGTCTGAATAAAGAACTTCCCGGGCCTTGCTACCTTTAAAGGGGCCAATTATTCCTGCTTGTTCCAGTTGATCTATCAACCGACCTGCTCTGTTATAACCAATTTTTAATTTCCGCTGCAGCAACGATGCCGAACCTTGCTGATGTGTTACAATAATTCGCGCAGATTCATCGAACAAATCATCAATATCATCCTGATCAAAATCCATAGAGTCTCCGCCCTGTTCTTCAGGTGCTTCAGGCAACAAGTACGCATCCGGATAAGCTCTTTGACTACCAATATACTCAGTAATTTGTTCAACCTCAGGAGTATCAACAAAGCCACATTGTAATCGAATCAAGTCATTCCCGGTACTATACAACATATCACCGCGTCCTATCAGCTGGTCGGCTCCTCCGGTATCTAAAATGGTACGGGAATCAATTTTTGAAGTTACCCTGAATGCAATTCTGGCTGGAAAATTAGCCTTTATCGTTCCCGTAATAATATTAACTGATGGTCTTTGCGTAGCAATAATCAAATGGATACCAATGGCGCGTGCCAGCTGCGCCAATCTGGCAATGGGTGTCTCAACTTCCTTGCCCGCCGTCATTATCAAGTCTGCAAACTCATCAACTACCAGGATAATATACGGAAGAAACCTATGCCCCTTTTCAGGGTTTAACCTGCGGGCTATGAACTTTTCGTTGTACTCCTTTATGGTTCTTACTTTGGCTTCCTCCAGCAAAGCATATCTGTCATCCATTTCAATACACAATGATGTGAGGGTAGGAACTACTTTTGACACATCTGTTATAATCGGCTTCTCTTCATTGGGCAGTTTTGCCAGAAAGTGTCTTTCAATTTTATTGAAAAGAGTTAATTCCACTTTTTTGGGGTCCACAAGCACAAATTTCACCTGGGCCGGATGCTTTTTATATAAAACAGATACCAAAATTGCATTCAGGCCGACCGACTTTCCCTGGCCTGTAGCACCCGCCATTAGCAAATGAGGCATCTTTGTAAGGTCTGCAACAAAGGTTTCGTTACTAATGGTTTTACCCAACGCAACAGGTAATTCCATCTCGGCGTTTTGAAATTTGTCACTTTGAATCAAGGTTCGCATGGAAACAACGTCGGGTCTGGAATTGGGCACTTCTATACCAATTGTACCCTTACCCGGTATAGGTGCTATAATTCGAATACCCAACGCAGACAAACTCAAAGCAATATCATCTTCAAGATTTTTAATCTTTGAAATTCTTACACCGGGTGCCGGAATAATTTCATATAAAGTTACCGTAGGTCCAACAGTAGCCTTTATCTTGTCAATACTAATTCCATAATTATTTAAAGTATCAACGATGCGATTTTTATTCGCTTCAAGTTCTTCCTTATTGATGCTTATCACATTTGAACCATGAGCAACCAGAAGGTCAATGGTAGGTAAAGAATAAGCCGACAAATCGAGTTTTGGATCATACGGCTCAAATTCAGTAAGTTTCTCATTCAAATCTTCCTCACTCATTAGTAAATCGTCCTCCACCGGCACTACTTCCATTCCGTCAACAGAAGTTAAATCTTCACTTCCGGAACCCACAGCATTATTATCATCTTCAGGTGTAGTTATCACCTCCATTTCAACACTTTCATTCAATAAATCATCTGATTCTGCCCCTCCATAATCCAACGCATCGTTATTTGGTTCCATACCATCTGTATCATTATCAGGAAAAACAGTTGACTTGATAAAGTTAGACTGAGTAACATTTTCTTCATTGCCTATTTCTTCTTCGACAATCTTTTCCGGTTTGGCAGAAAATTTAAAGCTGGGATTGAAAAACACCACCAAATAAATAAAACCCGATGTGCAAATGGCGAGCAATGCGCCTATCTTTCCTGTACTCAACACTAACCAACTACTTAGCCCCCAACCAAATCCACCTCCTAAATACCTGCTTTCCGGAGCGCTAAGGTATCCCAGTAACAAGGAAGCCACAAGCATTCCAAAAAAAGTTACCAGCCATGCTCGTCGTACAGGCAACAACCGAATACCTGTTGCAATACGCAGCCCACCAATAAAAAACATAAAAACCCAACCAAAACTGGCCAATCCGAACCATTTAAAAACAAAGAAATGGGAAACTGCTGCGCCAAGTCTTCCCAGCCAGTTTTCTACCTGAGCATCACTTAGAAACGCAAAACCCAGGACAGAATGTCCCGACACCTTGTCATGGTCCATTTTCCAGGTAAACACATAAGAACTAAAAGCTATAAAAAGATAAAGTGAGAACAAAACAAGCATCGCTCCAAACACACGATGGGTTCTTTTATTGGCTAAAAACGCCTTCATCCTGGCAAGAAAGGAAGCGCCTTTAACACCTTCACCTTCTTTTAAATTGGGCTCAACAGGCTGCCTGGCAGCCTTTCTTTCCTTTGCTACCGGAGCTTTTTGTGCCTTCTCCTCTTTCTTGTGTAATGTATTTTTTGACGCCATGCCCAGAATACTAAAGTACACAGGGATATGATTAGCCGAATGCCAAACCTTGGCAAACTTTAACAGTGCAATGTTGATGGAATATTATTGAAATTACAGGTTGTCCTGAACTTGAGAGAACATGTCTTTCAATTCCTTTTCAATCTCATCAAAGGGTGTCTTTTCATATCCTTCAGGAATACTGAAAGCAGATTCAGAGATAGGAATTTCTTCGATTTTTACGGCAGTAAACCGCATGGTAAGACCATAACGCGCCATATCATACTGAAGCAAAACACCTTTCACTTCATTGAACGGCGTACACCAATTGGGATTTTCTAATCCGAATTCATCAGAGAAATAGACATCAATTTCCCGACTAATATCAGTAAAAACAGCAACTGTATGTTTCCCTGTTTTATTGCCATATTCTCTGTTCTTCGTGCTTTGCAAATATTCAACATCGGGAAAATCGGCCAGAAAGCGCTGAATCTCACCTTCATTCAAATTAGCTGCTATTTGCCGTGAAGAAAGCTTTAGCAATAAAGTAATGGATCTGGTTTTTTCGTCAGAAATAATAACATTGCTGAAGAGCTTTTTCATATTCACCTCAATCTTCATCTTGCTGCCTTTATATGTCATTATCATTTCCTTAGGCAACAATGACGCCATCAACGAATTTTGATTGAAATATGGATATGTTATCTGGTAAGTAATTCTGCCTTGAGGAATGGTTTCAGAAGATTCTTCATTACCACATCCGCTAAAAACAGATGTAACAATGGCAAATAAACTGCTGAATAATAAAATTTTAACAGAATACTTCAATGATCTTTTTCCTGATTAATACCTTCAAAAATAACGGTTTTAATTGGACTCTGAATAAAATGAATAAAAACAGGCATAATTTTTCAACCTTCTAACACAGGAATTATAAAAATTGCTTAACAATTCTTTCATATTGTAATCGATTTCACATCCAACTTCAAACTAAATTTGCACTAATGATTACAAGAAACCCTATTTGTATTGCTTTGTATTTTTCTTTGGCCGTTTTGGCTGTAAGTTGCGGTAAAGACGACGACCGTCAGGATATTGAGAATTCCAACCAGAATTTGGATGAAAATAAGATAGTTTTCAAAGGCAGTGATACAGAGCTTTCTTTGGTAACCGATTTGGTAAACACCTTTGCTCCCCGCAATTCTGATTTTACATTTGAGGTATCAGGCGGAGGCTCGGTTGCCGGAATAGAGGATTTTATTAACCGTAAAATTAATGTACTGAACACATCCCGTGCATTATACAGCGATGAAATAGAACTGGCAAAAAAAAGAGGTCTGGATGTAAAGCCCATGATTTTTGGACTGGATGCCATTGCTATAATAACACCCAACAAGCTGGGTATAGATAGTCTTTCTTTATTTCAGCTTAGAGACATTTACAGCGGACGTATTACAAACTGGAAACAGGTAGGCGGCCCCGATATTGACATTCAATTATTTGGAAGAAAACCTACCTCAGGCACCTATGCATATATGCTTGAAAGAGTAGTTCAGGGAGAATATTCCGAGAATATGTCCGAATTAGAGACGAATCAGGAAATTGTTGACGCAATAATTAATTCCGAAAACGGTATTGGGTATGTAGGTGCAGGATTTTTAATGGACAGTAATGGTAAACCACGCAACGATCTTTGGGCCGTATATATATACATTGAAGGAGACCTTTGTTACTCACCCTACGAAATGGAAGCCGTTAAAAACGGCGATTATCCGCTTACCCGGCCACTATATCATTATATTAATGGTGCTCCTTCCAATGTTATTCATGACTTTTTCAAATTCGAATTATCAGTGGAAGGACAAGCTATTGTATGACGTCATGGGTATTTTCCTGTAAGTGAATATTACATGGAAATAAACCGCTCGAACGGCATTGCCACCAGATAATGTTTTCGTAAAAAGTTTATTGATATTCCGATGTTTAGAAAGAATAAATTATCTTTATTTTTTCTTTCAGGCAACGAACACCAACGGCATACGTTTTGTTTAAGTGCCATGCTGCTTATGAAGATAAAGAGATTTTTTCTGCTTTGCATATTATTTCTTTGGATTCATCCACTGAGTGCCACGCATTTGGTAGGTGGCGAAATTTATTACGACTGTTTAGGCAACGACAATTACCGAATAACTTTAAAGGTATACAGGGACTGCAGCAGTAACAACAGTAATGGAACTCCTTTTGATGCTCAGGCAGCTATAGGAATATACAATAATGGAACTTTAATTACAACACTATTGGTTCCGCTGCCCGGAAGTGTTGCCCTACCCGTTGTTATTAACAACCCTTGTCTTCAGGTTCCTCCCAATATTTGCATTGAAGAGGCCAAATATGTAACAACTACGACACTTCCGCCTGTTTCAGGAGGCTATGACATTGTTTATCAGCGTTGCTGCCGCAACCCAGCCATACAAAATATTGTAACTCCCGACGATTATGGCAATACATATCTGGCGCATATACCTGAGGCATCAGTGGCTCCCTGTAACAGCAGCCCCAGATTCAGCAATTATCCGCCACTGGTTTTGTGCAGCATGGAAGACTTTGTTTTTGACCATTCAGCCATAGATCCCGACGGGGACCTTTTGGTTTACGAAATGTGCAATCCGCTGCATGGCGGCACTCCGGCAAACCCGGCACCCAATCCTCCGCTGGCACCGCCATATTCAACCATAATATGGAATCCGGGGTACAATGTTAACAATCAGATTATGGGTGCACCTACTCTTTCCGTTAACTCTGCAACAGGCTTAATGACAGGTACTCCCACTTTAACCGGGAATTTTGTAGTGGGTGTATGTGTCAAGGAGTATCGGGCCGGAGTTCTAATAAATTCAACATTGCGCGACTTTCAGTTTTTAATTACCAATTGTAACCCCATAACTGCAGCCAGCATTCCAACCCAGTCAAATCCATGTAATGGTCTTACGGTTAATTTGGATGGCAGCGGCAGTATCAATGCACAAACGTTTTCATGGGACTTTGGCGACGGCACTACATCTACTGTTTCTAATCCTACCCACACTTATGCGCAAGGAGGCTCCTACACCATTACCTTAATTGTAAATGCCGGCCTCACCTGTGCCGATACAGCTACTGTTGTTTACAACATGGTAAATCCTTTGATGCCGCAGTTCATTGCTCCGGGTCCGCAATGTATCACGGGCAACAGCTTCAACTTTCAGGGTACCGGTGCATACAACCCTGCCATTACATCGTTTCAATGGGATTTTGGTAGCTTTGCTACCCCTAGCTTATCAACCAATGAATTTCAACCCAACGTAGTTTTTTCTGACAGTGGTCATTATGCAGTATCCTTTACAGTTAACCAGTTTGGGTGTACCGAAACCTATACCGATACTGTGATTGTATTCCCTATCCCTGAAATGGGTGCTGATATGCCACCAGGTATTGGGTGCGTACCCTATACAATTACATTTCAAGACACTACCCTGTCATGGACACCTGTTCAAAGTTTTTGGACCTTTGGCGACGGAAACGTCAGCAGCGCCCCGAATCCTACGCATACATATACTAACGTTGGTGATTATGATATTACTTATACAATTACAATTGATTCCGGTTGCATTGCAACCCAGACTCTTTCATTTCCAGGCTATGTTGTTGTAAATCCCAGCCCTGAAGCTGCCTTTGAAGTGACCCCAACCCAGACCAACGTATTTTTTCAGGATTTTGAAATCAGCGATTTATCTTCGGGTGCCATGTTATGGTACTACGTTTTTCCTTCGGGCGATACAATCTTTCAGCGCGACGGTCCCTTTAAAACAGACACTTCCGGTTATCAAAAAATAACTCAATGGGTATGGAATGAGTTTGGCTGTCCGGATTCGGCAAGTAAAACAATTTTCATTGAACCCATTACAACCATTTATATACCCAATGCATTTACTCCCGGAGGCAATGGTATTAATGATACGTGGAAACCGATTGTAAAAGACGTAACCGATTATGAGATTTTTGTATATAACCGTTGGGGCAATGTGGTTTTCCACAGCTCAGATTCTGAAGCATCGTGGGACGGTACATTCAAGGGAGAAAAATGTCCGGTTGATGTGTACGTGTGGAAATTATGGTACCGGCCTGTAGATAATATTTTAAGAACGAAGACTGGACATGTCTCAATTATAAGGTAGTTCTACAGCTCAATGTCCAAATTTAATTTAGATTTAAGGGTTGCCAGCGCAGGGTTTTTTTGAACCATGTGCTCATACTTTTCACGTGCAGTGTAAAGTCCTTTTTGCTGAACCTCCTCATTTAAAACAACTTGAATTTGCAGGCCTTCATTGCGTATCTGCTGTCGAATATATATATGCAAATCCTGGCTTATTTCATTTATTTGTTCCATCTGGACCTTGCTGTCCACACCCAGACTTAGCTTTAAACCCACTAATTCCAGAACGGCACCTGTAATTGACGTTGATAAGCTTATTTTATCCTTTTTCTTTAAATCGGCAGCAAAAAGCTCTAAAGCATTTTTAACCTGCTCAAGGGTAAAAGACTCGGCCTGTAAATCAGTCTTTTTAATTTCTGATTCAGATACAATCGTTTGGTCCTGATTCCCACCCATCAGGGACGCCAAAGAATGCATGCGCCTTTTTACCTGACCGCTTGTTTGGGTATCGGCAGAAGTATTTGCACTTCTCCCTGAAGTTGACGGTGGTGTTGAATAGGGGCTCTGATCTGGCTCTTTTAAAGACAATTCCGTATTTCTATCCACTTCACCGGGTTCCAGCAACACTCCGGCAACGGGATCATCAACAATTTCTGAGTCCGGAACGCTAACTTTTGAGATTTGCCCGGGTGAACCTGATGCTACAACCGATGATTCCTTTTGAACGGCAGAAGAATCATCCGGCGCTATTTTTTTTTTGGTCGGCTGCGGCCAACGTACAAATCTGCATTAAACATACTTCAGTAAGTAAACGCGGGTTTCGGCTTTGCTTGTATTTAGTTTCAGCATCCTGAATCAGAGACAAAGCCTTTACCAGCCAGAACACTCCGGTTTTTTTAGCTTGCTCCTTATACCTGTCAATAGTAGATGCGTTAACGAACAATAGATTAAGTGATCTCTGGTCGTGCGCCATCATCAGGTCTCTGAAGTGAGTTCCCAGTCCACCCATAAAATGTAGCGCTTCAAAACCACTGGATAGAACTTCATGAAACAAGACCAAAGCACCGTGGGTATCAGCAGCCAGAAACAAATCAACAAAACGGAAATAATAGTCACGGTCCAGAACGTTCAGACTTTGGCGCACCTTTTCAGCAGTTATACTTGCATTGGTAAAACTGACCAGCTGGTCAAAAATTGACAACCCGTCGCGCATGGCACCATCGGCTTTTTCCGCGATAATAAACAAGGCTTCTTCCTCAAAATCAACCCCTTCTTTTTGAGCGACTTTTTTTAATTGCTCTACTATATCCGGTACACTAATTCTGTGGAAATCATATATCTGACAACGACTTAAGATAGTCGGTAATATTTTATGCTTTTCGGTTGTAGCCAAAATAAATATGGCATATCGGGGAGGTTCTTCCAAAGTTTTAAGAAACGCATTAAACGCGCCCTGAGACAGCATGTGTACCTCATCAATAATGTATACTTTATATTTTCCGGTTTGGGGAGGAATTCTAACCTGATCTATCAATTGCCTGATGTCGTCTACAGAATTATGAGACGCGGCATCCAGTTCAAATATATTGAATGCATAATCGTTATCAGGATCCTGCGGGTTAAAATTAATTTGCCTTGCAAAAATTCGTGCACAGGTTGTTTTACCAACACCTCTCGGCCCACAAAACAGATAAGCCTGTGCAAGATGTTCTGTTTCTACAGCCCTATGCAATGTATCCGTAATAGCCTCCTGACCAACAACTTCATTCCATTTTGCAGGCCGATACTTCCTTGCAGAAACTATAAACTGCTCATTGCTCATATATCCACAAAAATAACGAAAACATGATTCGTTTGGTTGCCGCAGCCAATATATTATTCACATTTATTTTTACCCAACCGGCAACAGTAAGACGTTGTCATGCACAGGAAAATGTGCATCCTCTGTAACAGGCATCAACTTACCTCCACGCTCTTTACCGCGTATTTGTTTATATATTCTGTAACCGGTTAGATTCTTTAAAAACTCCCGCAAACACAGCCCGTCGTCACTTGTTAGGGTAGGACTGTATTCTATTAATAGAATTGGCTTCCATTTCTCTATTATCTTTTCAGCTCCTTTAAGAACCTGTAATTCATAACCTTCTACGTCAATTTTAATAAAATGTACAGGTGTTTCAATGATTGCATCCAGTGGCTTTATTTCTACTACCTCTGAATCGTCGCTCCTTTGCTCAGGAACAACTTTGCTCCCCCCCCTGCTGTTTTCAAAAGACACCACTTTGCCCACTCCGGATGTATCGCCCAGTGCATAAGGATATACACATATATTTTCAAAATTATTCAATTCAATATTATATATCAACAGTTTACGAGTTGTATCAACAGGTTCAAAGGAATGAACCCTTCCCATTGATCCGGTACGGACCGATGCATACATAGAGATGAAACCAATATTAGCCCCCACGTCCACGACAGTATTACCCGGTTTTACAAAATTCCTTATAATTTTTATGGTACCTAATTCATATACACCACAATTATACAGGGCATTATCGATATTAATATCCTGAAGTGGGAAGATATGCATTTTAAACCCATATTCTGTTTTAAGAATAAGATGTTCAGGCGGTTTGGGTAGTAACTGCGGCAGTTTTTCAATTAAAAAATCTCTTCCTTTAAAATAAGGAGCCGACAAAAGCCCGCGAACTATAAAATGAATAAGCCGCCTCATTCTGCCAATGGATTTTTTCTTCTAAAAAGTGCTGTCGAATTTTTGAGAACCCATATAATGCCAACAGGAATTAAGACACTTGCATATAACAACCCAGCATTAATATCAAATGCAGGTTTCATTTTAAAGAACATGAAAGCGGCAGCAATAAGCAATAATATTTCTGTTAGTACAAACCCCAAGATTACCGCATACCAACCGGCCGAGTTCCTCATTGCATCTTTTATAATTAAAACGGATACAACAGTAAAAGTAACACCACCTAACAATAATACATGAATAAACGCAACCACTGCGCTTCTGTTTGACATTAACTGTGAGGCCAACTCCGGAAAAATAAGAACCAATTGAAATAACGCCTTTACAGCAAGCGAAAAGACACCCATTAAGAGTAAGACTCCGGTCACACTTCGCCAATTGAACCCTGTAACAACCGCACGAACCAATTGCCAAATTGCAGGAATTTGCAGCATAATACCCAAAGCATTAAAAACATACAAAACATCTGAACCAAATTCAAATGCAGGGTACAAAGCATAGGTAAAAACTACTGAAACTACAAATAGCCATGCATTTAATGGAGAGATTACAACTTTATATTGCGATTTCACCACAGCAAAAGTGGCTGCTACAAACCAACCATTTAATTGAAAATGAAGAAAAAACTCAACAGACAGATGGTATAAGGGATGAGACTTTTCAAGCAGAACCATTACCGGTGCAATTCCCCACAAACCCAGGGACGAAATGAGCATAAACCACCCGGCTGCCCTCCACCAGAACTCTTTAACGGTTTGTAAAATCTTAAAAACAAACCAATAAGCCGTAATTAAATGCACCGTAGAAGCAGCAATACTTACCGCTGCATATCCCTGAACAAAAAATGCGATGGCAATTACCACATTTGTGAGTACCGATATAAAAAGAAACTTTTTGGCAGCAGGCGTAGAAAACATTTTGGGATTTAAAAAGCGACAAGCTCCTGCAATTAATAAAAATCCCCAAGCCATTAACGCTGTATGAGAATGTGCATGAAGTGTGTTGCGGAAATCAATATTAACACCTTCAATTACCGGGACCATGCGCATCAGCAAACCGAAAACGGAGGAAATCAGAAAAAAAGAAACAGCGATTACGAACCACAATCGCATCGTAAATTGGCCTTCAGAATTATTATTCAAACTTTCTTCTTGCATCAATGAAGTCGCAGATTATTTGTGCAATAAATTTTCCTACAATTTCTTCACCGCCGGTCTTTATCGCCGGCGCCCCTTCCGAAATATGAAAGTATTTCACTCTTTTTGAATTTAAATGATGCATAAAAAACTGAACATCAGAAGTACTGAGCCCACATGGATTCATTGCACTTGAAGGCATACCGGCAATAGAATCAAGGTCCAACTCTATTCCGTAACCACCATTTTCAAAACGATTTATCAGTTTCTCAATAATTCTCTGCATTTCCCCCTCAGTGTGCCTGGCCTTCAAGATTGTGCCTGACAAAACGGCAACAATGTCTTTGTTTGCCGCAATAACGCTTTTTATATGAGCGTTATTAGATCGTTCATTAAATCCCAGAATGGTGTATTTGCCTAAATATCCTTGCTCCAAAGCGAATGAAAAACCATTTCCGGAGTGACGACGATCGGTTTCCCTTAAATCGGCATGCGGGTCAATGTTAACGACACCACAAGGTATGCCTGTTTGCGTACTAACAGACTTCAATATGGGAAATGCATTGTTATGGCCTCCGCCTATAACAATCGGAATCATATTATTTTTTACAATCTCGGTTATTACCAATTCAACCTGTTGATCGAGTTTCGATACCAGTTGTGATAAATTTTCAGCACTTAAATTTCTGCTTTGCAAATTCAAATCTTCACAATCCAGGGCACCCATGAATAGAATTTCTTTATCCTCTTCACCCACCGATTGAAGATTCAGAAAGCGGGGCAAGAACGATTCCCATGCCAATTCCGCTCCCGGCCGTCCAAAATTTGCCCTTACGCCTATATCCTCAGGTATTCCAACCACTGCATATTTGCAGGGATAATTATTCAAATTGTCACCCTGATACACACTTATTCTTTCACCCAGTTTCACTTCTCCTTTTCTGTTATTCACTAACCGGTCAAAGTCGGGCTTTATTAGATTCTCAATACAACTCATGATGAATAGGGAATACCGTTTATGTAAACCTGGTGAATATGATTACTGCCAAAAGCATAACACAAAAACGCAGGAGAGGGGATTTCTTTGGTAAGAATAATATTTGCCCTTTTTCCGGGTGTTATGCTACCTGCTTCTTCATTTAATTTCATGGCATAAGCACCATTAATGGTTGCGGCCGCAAAAGCTTCTTCGGGCAGTAACTTCATTTTTACCGAAGCAAGACTAACGACCATATTCATATTTCCTGAAGGACTGGAACCCGGGTTATAATCACTGGCCAGTGCTAATGCCAAATCTGAATCTATTATAGTTCTGGCAGGGGTGTATGGAATTCCCAAAAAATGGCTGCACCCCGGTAATGCTACAGGCAGTAAACCCGGATTATTTTGAAGAATAGTCAAGTCGTCCTCAGTCAACTCCTCCAAATGATCAACCGTAAGAGCACCGCATGCCGCAGCTACAGCAATACCTCCCATTGAATTGAATTGGTTTACATGTATTTTACCCTGTAACCCAAATACACCGGCACTTTCTAAAATTTGTCTTGTATGACTTGTTGTAAAATAACCAGCCTCACAAAAAACATCAACAAAATCAGCAAGATTTTCACCGCATACCTTTTGCATCATTTCTCCGGCAACCCAATCAACATATCCCTGGTGATTGTCTTTGTACTCTACAGGAAAGGCATGTGCTGCAAGAAAAGTTGCCTTAACAGGGATAGGCATTTCTTGTTTCAATCGCTGAATTACACGAAGAATTTTCAATTCGGAAACTAACGACAAACCGTAACCACTCTTAATTTCAACGGCCCCGGTACCCTGAAGAATCATTTCCTCTAGACGCGATTTTGCCTCAGTAAACACCTGTTCCTCATCAACCATGGCCAGCTTTCGGGCTGAATTCAAAATTCCACCACCCTTTTCGGCAATTTCCTGATACGTCATTCCCCGCAAGCGTGCATCAAATTCATCTTCACGGGTTCCTGTATAAACTATGTGCGTATGCGAATCACACCAACAGGGTAAAACAGCCCTTCCTGCTGCATCAATAACTTCAAGGTTGCTCCAGTCTGATATACCGGGCCAATCCGTCATTAAACCAAAATCAGCTATTTTTCCATCCTCAATGGCCAGCCATGCATTCCGGAGTACGGGAAAATTTCTCATTGCCTTTCCCCTTTGCAATGCAGGCGCTACGTACCAGGCACCCAATAAAAATTCAATATTCTTGAAAAGTAATTTCTGCATTTGCTGAATTAATATGAACCTTCATCAAGACCAAGTCGAAATCAAAAAAAAAACCCGTTACCGGGTTTTAAATTCTAAAATAATCATGAACACACAAAATCAAATTTCCTCAATTTCAATCATATTGAAAGGAAGGTCGATTATAGCCTGATAATCCTCTCCTGCTTCTTCCATATCCTCATCGTCCTCTTCATAATGCCAGTTAATGCTTACGGTTGTTTTTCCTCCTTTATTCAGAGTTTCCAATTTCTTGAAAAAGTCGAGAATACACTTTGAGGAAGATGTATTGAAGTACTCAAGAACAATGTTTACTTTGGTTTCACTTTTCGGTGCGCCACCGTATGCATCAATCCAGTCGTATAATGGCTTATAAAATTCAATTGAGTTCTCGGGAATAGAGCGACCACGCAGTTCTAAAACTCCTGAATTAGGGTCAAAATTAACAGTTGGAGTTTTTGGCGAACCTTCTAATACAAGCTTATCCATATCTTATTAATTATTGTATGTTTCTAATATTTTGTCAAACTACCTTGATATCATTGCACATAAGCTTTATACAATCAACACCTTCGGCAGAATTTCAGCCACGAATATAAGAATAATATGATATAACCAAATAATACGTAAAAAAATTTAACCTGCGTATTCTTTATATCCCGCTTCAGTCAAAAGTTGTGTTGACGAGTTGTTATATAACCCTACGGTATTTTTAGATTTTGCCATTTTCCCCAACAACACAACATCAATCATCATATGGGCAGTCATGGCTGTTATCAGGCCAAAATAATCAGACATCAATCCAATAAGAATTATCATTAAGGTTAGCAATACACCATATGAGCTAATTCTCCAATCAAGAGTAAGATAACCATGAATGGCAACAAAAACAACGGAGGTAATCCATACTCCCAGCAACGGCTGAATGGAGCCTCTGAAAAACCATTCCTCTCCTACTCCGGCACAAAAACTAATAAACCATACGTGCCAGGCAGACAATTTCCACTTTCTGAAAAGTTTCTCAAAATGTCCTCCAACATTTTTCATGTGTGGCAAACAAACATACCACCATGCAATGTAACCCATAATTAATCCGGTTGAAAAGCCAAAAACAACTTGAGAGATCACTGGAAATCTGGAATCTAACATTTCCATTGGATCTAAATCAAGAACCCAATAACCTACCAGTATACCCGCCACCGAGAACCCCAGTATAGTGTATATCGCCAGCCATAAAATGGTTGAACGGGACATCAAAATTTAACAATTTGCCGGCAAGTTATGAAATTCATCTCTATTCTTTCCATGCCTCAATAAAGTATATTGAAAGCACCAGGTTAAAATGGTAAATCGCCGGAATCAAAATCATCAAAATCAAAATCATCGTCATCATCTTCATCTTCATCATCGTAATAATCATCCTCATCATCTTCATCTATCTCAATTTCACCATCAAACAAATCTGCCATAACATCGTTGAACTTTGCGCCATCGTCGTAAAATACCGCAGAAAGAATAGAATACTCTGACAACCCGAATAATACTAACTCCATAAACAATGGCTCCATTTCCTTTGTAACCCGTGGGATGTACTCTCTGACGGGAGTAAGCAACCCTACTACTTTATTCAGACGGGCATGATATTCCTTATCAGTTAGGCCAGAAGCAAGCGATATTTCATTAGATGTAAACCATTGAACAATCTCACTATATGGATCGGTCCCTTTTAAAGCTTTGATGCGCACAGGATCTGGAAAATACTCTGAAAAAACTGAACGTATTGCATTACCAATCAACTTATAAGCAACACCAACCAACCCTGCCTCTTCGCCTTCAAATACCAATTCAACCTTACCGGTAATAGCAGGCACCACAGCATATAAATCGTAAATTCGAGCATTTGCTTTCGTTGAACCGGAAAGAATTTTTCTTTGCTCAACGGCTCCGTAAAGTAACTCCATAGCTGTGATTCCCAACCGCGCGGATACGCCGCTCTTTGCATCAATCATTTCACTCTTGCGGGCATGATAGGCTATGTATTCAATCAAACGGTTAAAAATTTCAGGAATATTAAGCTTCTTTAATGAATCACTGCTAAACTTTGCCTGTTCCCGTGTAATTCGGATACCATCTTCAATGTTTTTTGGATAATGTGTAATAATCTGACTTTGAATTCTATCCTTAAGAGGTGTTATGATTGCACCGCGTTGGGTATAGTCTTCCGGATTAGCAGTAAATACGAATTGCATATCTAAAGGTAGTCTAAAATTAAACCCTCTAATTTGCAAATCACTCTCTTGTAAAACATTAAACAATCCCACCTGAATACCCGGCGGCAGGTCGGGTAACTCGTTAATTACAAAAATTCCCCGATTATACCTGGGAATTATACCAAAATGAAGAACTTCTGGGTGAGAGTACGGTAACTTATTTATTGCCGCTTTTATTGGGTCAAGGTCTCCCAAAAGGTCTGAAATGGTTACATCAGGAGTAGCCAGTTTCTCGCCGAACCTTTTACTGCGGTGCAACCATGCAATAGGTGTTTCATCGCCCATTTTCTCAATCAAATGGACTGCGTAATAACTTACAGGTTGTAACGGATGGTCATTCATTTCGCTGCCCTTTACTATGGGAACAAATTCATCCAATAAATTAACCAAGCACCTTGCGATCATTGTTTTTGCCTGTCCGCGCAATCCCAATAAACCCATGCTGTGTCCTGCAAGTATAGCTCTTTGAATTTGAGGAATTACAGTCTCATTATATCCTACAAGTGCTTCAAAATGATTAACTCCTGTTGTTAACGCTTTGATTAAATTTCGGCGCAACTCCTGTTGAACTGTTTCAGGGAAATACCCTGCAGTTTTAAGAGCTCCCAAAGTAGCAGGTAAATCCAATGATTGTTTTTTAAAGTCTTCTTTTTCTGTTTTTTTCATAATCGTGTAACAGTATTTTCCCCGGATTTTCCATTTCTGTATAAAACGCTCTCCCGCCGTTTACCTTCGAAAATTCATCCACAAAAGCCATTAAATAGGGCTCTTTTGAAACCATAAATGTATTTACTGTAACTCCTTCTCGCCGGCAATGCGCAGCCATTTTCAGTGTCCGGTCAACAATTTTATTATCCAGCCCGTTAGAATTTCGGTAAACTCTTCCATTTCTAATCATACTGGATGGCTTGCCGTCAGTAATCATAAAAATTCTTCGATTTGAACTCCGTTTCTTTCGCAATATATCTAAAGAAAGCTCAAGTGCGGCCAAGGTATTAGTGTAAAACGGACCCGCCTTGATGTATGCAATATCATCTGATTCAATTTTGTACGCATAATCACCAAACGCTACAAAATCAACCGAATCCTCCGGATATTTTATTCTGATTAACTCTGCAAGTGCCAAGGCAATTCGTTTGGCTTTTGTAATTTTATCTTTTCCGTACAGAACCATACTATGACTAATATCCAGCATAATAACAGAACTGCAACGGGTGTTATGTGTCCTTTGATATACCAGTAAATCTTCGCGCTGTATTTCAATAGTATCTGAACCGTGCTTTCTCACCGCATTTTTTAGTGATTCGGTACACGCAATATCGTGAGTTGAATCGCCGTAAACCCAAGGCCGAATATCACCCAGATAACTTCCCTTTATTCCCGCAATTCCTGTTGTATGATTACCGGATACTCCCTTTGTTAAAGACCCGAAAACGTAATGAAAGGCCCTGCTTCGTATTCTGTGATTCAACGACTCTCCCGCAATTATCTCCGGCTTATCAGTATGTGCATTTCGTACTTTGTGCAAAATTCCTTTTTCAATCAATTCAGCTTTAAAATGATTGATTGTATACTTTTTACCCGACCATTTCTTTACCTTATCCACTTCCTCCAGCCACCGAAAAGCCTCTTCAACATCACCTGAGGTATGCAACAGAATATCGAGAAATACAGGCAAGAATAAGTCTAACCCTCTTTTCTTCCTTCGTAATCTTCTGTATCCCGTAAAGATAATCTCATTCATTTTAGCTGTGGCAATCCCGTAAAATTAGAAAGATAATGTAATATTATATCTCGTTTTTATTAACAACCATTTACTTTACGCCGTATTCCTGTATACTTCAAAACAAAATCGATTTACGTCAGAACTCTAATTTCATTTCGTCCTTTACAAAGCTTTATTTGGCATAAAATTCCTTTATTTCACAAGGAAGTGTTTATATTTACCACAAATTGATGTTATGAAGAAAATTTTACCGTTTCTGACGCTGTGTTGTATTGCAAATTTATCCAACGCACAATGTCTAACCAGCCAAACAGTAACAGCATCTCCGGCAACAATTTGTGGTAGCGGCACATCTGCTGTCCAGGTTGCAAACTCGCAGTCACCCGGTACATATTATCTGAGGGATAATGTTACCCATAGCGTTGTAGATGGTCCACTTTCAGGTGGAGGTGCGCTTAGTTTCAGCACCGGTACAATTTCAACCACCACTACGTATGAAATTTATGGTGAATTACCAGATACAGCTAAGGCATTACAATTCGACGGGATAAACGACTATGTTGAAGTTACAAACACAACCGGATTGAACTTTGGAACCGGCAATTTTACACTGGAAGCATGGGTTCGTACTAACAATACAGGTACCCAGTGTATTATGGGCAGAAATGACGGCGATTTCTTGTTTTTAGTTGTAGATGGCAGTACAGACGAACTTTGGTTGGGCATTGGAAGTGATATTTTTACCGTTTCATCAAACATTAACAACAATGTATGGCATCATATAGCTGCTGTTCGCGAATCCGGCATTGTTCGTTTTTATGTTGATGGAGTTCAGGTTGGAGGAACCTTTCCTTCTGCCGGTTCGGCACCCGCTACTACCAGTTTTTTTATAGGAGACTGGGACGGCTCGCTCACCTTTCCTTTTGTTGGAAGGATTGATGAAGTGAGAGTTTGGAATACAGCGCGGTCTGCCGCTCAAATTGCAGCCTACATGGACAATTGTCTTAGCTCTAAAACCGGCCTGGTTGCAATGTATGGCATGGAAGAAGGCAGCGGAACTTCCCTCAACGATCTGGCCGGAGGAAATAACAACGGGGTACTGACCAACATGACAGCTACTGCATGGGTTACCAGCGGGCACATTTGCCCCGGCTGCAATGGCGTACTGCCTCAAACAGTAACCGTAACCGTAAACCCCATACCCGATGGCAGCTACACAGGACTTTCTGCCACATATTGTGAAGATGAATCGCCGGTTACGCTTACTCCTGTTACTTCAGGCGGTACATTTACCGGTCCGGGAATTTCGGGTAATCAATTCGATCCCGCATCGGCAAACCTTGGCAGTAACACCATCTCTTACTCGGTAACTGTAAATGGTTGCACGGGTAATTCAAACCAGAACACTACGGTGAACGCATTGCCTGATGCCACATTTACAGGGCTAAATGCAAATTATTGTGCTAATGCCGCCACAACTACCCTTTCAGCAGTAACCGGGGGCGGTACATTCTTTGGTACGGGTGTAACAGGTAATCAATTCAACCCGGCAAATGCCAATATTGGTTCTAATGCAGTTAGCTATTCTGTTACGGTAAACGGATGTACTTCAGCTTCAATTCAAAACACCAACGTAATAGCTGTTCCCGACGCTGCATTTAGCGGTCTCGTGACTGCATATTGCGAAGACCAGGCGACAGTAACGTTAACACCGGTTACTGCCGGAGGGAGTTTTACAGGACCGGGCATTACCGGAAATCAATTCGACCCTTCAGTTGCCAACATCGGTTCAAACACAATCCAATACACCGTTACTGTTAACGGATGTACAGGAACATCATTGCAAGCCACTACGGTGAATGCACTCCCCGATGCATCATTTACTGGCTTGTTGTCCGATTATTGTGTTGATGATTTAGATGCTTTATTAACACCGGCAACCACCGGCGGTATTTTCACCGGTACCGGAATTTCAGGTTCGATATTCTCACCTTCACTTGCCGGACCCGGCTTTTACAGCATTAATTACTCGGTTACCGTTGCAGGTTGTTCATCTTCATCTTTGCAAAACACCAATGTTCATGTTCTTCCGGTAATTTCTCTGGTGGCTACCGATATTTTATGCAATGGTGACAACAACGGAAACATTGACGTTACAGCCTCAGGTTCAGGAACATTAACTTACGACTGGGCGCATATCTCCGGCACCTCAAATTCTGAAGATGTTACATCATTGGCACCAGGCACATTCAATTGCACCGTAACCGATGCCAATGGGTGTTCTGCTTCAGCCGGAGCAACCATCAATGAACCAGCGGCACTTTCAGTTGTAACAGATAATATTCTAAACCCTTCCGGCTGCGGATTATCCGACGGCTCTATTCAGATAACAGCTTCAGGAGGAACAACGTCCGGAACATACACTTATAGCTGGGGAGACGGTGCTGGCTACTCCTCATCCTCTGAAGACATATCCGGATTACCATCGGGTACTTACACTGTTACCATTGAGGACGACAACAATTGCCAGACACAAACCATAGCAACATTATCAGATCCGAACGGACCAACCGTAGCACTCAACAGCAATTCAATTACAACCTTACTCTGCAACGGAGATTCTGACGGTGACATTGACATTGACATCACCCTGAACGGTGGAGCTGTAAGCACTGTGTATCAATGGAGCAGCGGAGAAACTACAGAAGACATCAGCGGCCTAACAGCAGGAAACTACGATGTTACAGTTACCGACAACAACAACTGTACAGCAACCCTCAGCGTTACCATAGGTGAACCAACGGCCATAAATATAGCTGGTAACATTACCCATGCATTATGCAATGGTAATAATAACGGCAGTGTGGATATTACGGTAACAGGTGGTGTTGCTTCTTCAGGATATAGCTATTCTTGGTCCGATGGTTTCGGATTTATGGCTACAACAGAGGATATCAGCAGTATTACAGCCGGTACCTACACACTTATTGTTACTGACGACAACAACTGCTCTCTTACAGAAGATTATATTGTTAATGAACCAGATTTGGTTACAGGAATTACAATACCCACTGATATAACATGTAACGGTCTGGCAGACGGAAGCATCAACCTAACCCCTTCAGGTGGTGACGGCAATTATTCCTATCTTTGGGATGATTTCTCCGGCAGTACAACACAAAATATTTCAGGACTACCTCAAGGAACTTATTCTGTATTAATAACCGACGGTAACGGATGCACGGGAAACACTCAAGGAACCATCAATGAACCCTTGCTTCTTTCAGTGTCAGGAATCATTTCACATGAAACCACAGGTAACGACGGAGCAGTAGATATTACTGTGAATGGAGGCATTGCGGCATACACATACAGTTGGAGCGGGCCGGGTGGATTTTCTGCCACCACCGAAGACATCACAGGAATAGTTGGTGGTACCTATACTGTGACGATAACCGATGCAAATGGCTGTACGATATCTGAAAATTTCATCGTAACATCTTCAGTAAGTATCTTTAAGAATCAAAGAAATAATTTCAGTATATACCCAAATCCTTCTAACGGAAATATAGTTCTTGTGTCTGATATGAATACCAACTTTTTCATTAATGATATATCCGGAAAAAGAGTTTTTGAAGGTTACCTGAAAATTGGTGAAAATTCTTTAATTTTAAGTTCTTTACCCAACGGATTATATCTCTTAACAGCACCAGCAACGGGTAACCCAGTTCAACTTTACCTCATGATACAAAAATAGAGGAGCGTACTTTATAATTTCCTTGAAAACTATTCAGTCGTGAATAGTTTATCACTTTCAAAGTAATTTGTCATTTTTGTTTAGGATATGTAAAAGTTGTTTAAATTTACAACAATATCATTTAAAATTACTTTCTATGTATTTATTGAACAGGTGGATTTCGTCACATGCTATTGGCATCATTCTGACTCTCATCATATTAATTTCAAGCCATCTACAAGTTCGTGCTACACATATTGTTGGCGGTTCAATTACCTATGTATACAATGGCGGCAGCAGTTATACTGTTACCGTTAAACTATACAGGGACTGCGACGGTGTTGCATTGCCCGGTTCTGTTGATGTAGATGTTGTTGGTTATAATGGCGCAACCTTCAGTCCTTCAAAGAACTTTACCATCAACCTTACCTCCAGTAGTCTTATTCCATCAAATTTAGACACATGCGCCCAGGTACCTAACCCAATACCTTGTGTACAGGAGGGTATTTATACAGCCACTGTAACCAATTTGCCACCCAATCCGGGTGGTTACCATTTATCGTATGATGTTTGCTGCAGAAACCTTACTACCACTAATGTGGATTGTTCCTGTAACTGTATTGGCGAAATGTTCTATGCCTACATTCCCGGAAATTCCGTAGTATGGCTGGAAAATTTCACACTTGCCAATGGAACAACAGTTGATAATGGCACTACACAATGGTCAAGAATACTGGGAGCCACACCGCCCAATTCAGCACAGGTCAATACCAACCGGTTTGAATTCAACGGAGCCAATAATGCTGAAGCTACCTGGGTATCTGAAACGATAAATATTTCTGCTTATACTACCGGTGTTACACTAAGTGCTTTACTCTCAGAAAACTCTACACTTGAAGTAAACGATTCAATCATTGCAACCTATAGTGTAAACGGTGGACCACAAATTCCATTTCCTACCAACGGAGTGTTAGCAAACGATTTCGGTACTTTAACAGCCACAGCTACAGGAATAATTGGTAATACTGTTACAATCAGAGTTCGGGTTCATTATGACGGAGCCTCAAATGGTGAAATATACAGAGTTGATGATGTTGCTGTTTATGGTAACGATTTTCCCAACAACAGCAATCCGGCATTTTCTAATTTCCCTCCATTATTTCTATGCGCTGGCGAGCCATTCACCTTTGACCATTCAGCAATTGACCCGGATGGTGATTCTTTAGAATACATCTTTTATAATCCGTATGATGATGCAGCCATTACTTTTATAAATAATGTTCCGCAATTTCAGCCGGTTGTATTTATTGGACCCTATACATTTGCATCACCTTTAGGTGCAGGTGCCATCACTCTTGACGGGCAAACCGGATTCTTAACCGGAAACCCATCTTTTCTGGGACAGTTTATTGTCGGGATTAAAGTAAGAGAATTCCGTAATGGCGTCCTGTTAAGCGAAATGGTGCGCGACTTTCAATTTAATGTAATTAATTGCCCTCCTCCTGCCCAGGCTTTAATAATTCCGGGTGATACACTGAATGTTTGTGCAGGAAATTCAATATCCTTCCCAAATAACAGCGACCTAATCGCAAACAACTGGTGGTGGGATTTTGGTAACACTTCAGTTACAAACGATACATCCATATTAGAATTTCCATCATACACCTATCCAGGCCCTGGTACATATAATGTTACCTTAATTCTAAATAAAAGAACTTCGTGTGCTGATACCAGTTATGCAACCTTAGATGTTGGATACGTCACCCCCTCTTTTACCCATAACGCACCCCAATGTTCGGGCACTAATGTAAACTTCACATATACCGGAACAGCTTCATCCAACGCAGGAACCGTTACCTATTTATGGGATTTTGGAGACGGGAATACATCATCATTACAAAACCCGGCACATGCGTATGCCAGTGGAGGTACTTTCAATGTTAAGGTAGTTGTTGAATCTTCGCTAGGATGTAAAGATTCGGTTACCACCACTATTACCATTAATCAAACACCGGCAGCTCCCGTTGCCGGCAGCAATAGTCCTCTTTGCGAAGGCGACAATCTAAACCTCACGGCGTCTGCTATCACCAGTGCAACCTACAGCTGGACAGGTCCCAACGGATTTACATCTACATTACAGAATCCAACAATTTCTAATGTTACCACAGCAGAAGCAGGCACCTACAGTGTAACTGCAACCGTTG
>CAZDUI010000004.1:43278-128468 GCA_964508605.1 uncultured Weeksellaceae bacterium
GTACCGGTCCGGCGGGAACAGTAGCTGTTACCGTAAATCCTATTCCGGCAGCACCCACCGCAGGCAGCAACAGTCCGCTGTGCGAAGGCGACAATCTAAACCTCACAGCTTCCGCCATTACCAGTGCAACCTACAGCTGGACAGGTCCCAACGGATTTACATCTACATTACAGAATCCAACTATTTCTAATGTTACCACAGCAGAAGCAGGCACCTATAGCGTTACTGCAACCGTAACAGGTTGTACGGGATCTGCGGGAACAGTAGCTGTTACCGTCAATCCATCGCCGGTAGCTCCAACTGCGGCAAGTAATAGTCCTCTTTGCGAAGGCGACAATCTAAACCTCACGGCTTCTGCTATCACCAGTGCATCCTACAACTGGACAGGTCCCAATGGATTTACATCTACATTACAGAATCCATCCATTTCTAATGTTACCACAGCAGAAGCAGGCACCTACAGTGTAACTGCAACCGTTGCAGGCTGTACCGGACCTGCGGGAACAGTAGCTGTTACCGTGAACCCAACTCCGGCCGCGCCCACTGCGGCAAGCAATAGTCCGTTATGTGTTGGCGACAATCTGAATCTTACAGCATCTAACATTACCGGCGCAACCTACAATTGGACAGGACCCAACAGTTTTTCGTCCACCAACCAAAACCCGTCCTTAAGCAATGTTACAACTGCTGCCACAGGAACTTATAGTGTAACGGCAACCGTTGCAGGTTGTACCGGTCCGGCGGGAACAGTAGCTGTTACCGTAAATCCTATTCCGGCAGCACCGACAGCCGGCAGCAACAGCCCCTTGTGCGAAGGTAACAACTTGAACCTTACAGCATCAACCATTACCAGTGCATCCTACAACTGGACAGGTCCCAATGGATTTACATCTACATTACAGAATCCATCCATTTCTAATGTTACCACAGCAGAAGCAGGCACCTACAGTGTAACTGCAACCGTTGCAGGCTGTACCGGACCTGCGGGAACAGTAGCTGTTACCGTGAACCCAACTCCGGCCGCGCCCACTGCGGCAAGCAATAGTCCGTTATGTGTTGGCGACAATCTGAATCTTACAGCATCTAACATTACCGGCGCAACCTACAATTGGACAGGACCCAACAGTTTTTCGTCCACCAACCAAAACCCGTCCTTAAGCAATGTTACAACTGCTGCCACAGGAACTTATAGTGTAACGGCAACCGTTGCAGGTTGTACCGGTCCGGCGGGAACAGTAGCTGTTACCGTAAATCCTATTCCGGCAGCACCGACAGCCGGCAGCAACAGCCCCTTGTGCGAAGGTAACAACTTGAACCTTACAGCATCAACCATTACCAGTGCATCCTACAACTGGACAGGTCCCAATGGATTTACATCTACATTACAGAATCCATCCATTTCTAATGTTACCACAGCAGAAGCAGGCACCTACAGTGTAACTGCAACCGTTGCAGGCTGTACGGGCTCTGCGGGAACTGTGAATGTTGTTGTAAATCCAATTCCTGTTGCACCCACCGCTTCATATAACAGTCCGTTGTGCGAAGGAGATAATCTGAACCTTTCAGCTTCCACAATAACCAGTGCTACTTACAGTTGGACAGGTCCCAACGGTTTCACCTCAACATTACAAAACCCTACCATTTCAGGCGTTGATGTAACAGATGCAGGTACATACTCAGTTACCGCAACTGTAGCAGGCTGTACCGGACCGGCAGGCACAGTGGCTGTTGTTATCAATTCAGGCCCCGCCAACCCACCTGTCAGCAGCAATACTCCTGTCTGTGAAGGCGATGACATTCAGCTTACGGCAGGTTTTATTGCCGGCGCTTCTTATTCCTGGTCTGGTCCGAACGGATTTACATCAACACTTCAAAACCCGGTAATTACAGGTTCTACTTCAGCAAATGCAGGTGTTTATTCCCTATTGTTAACCAACGGATGTTCGGGAACACCGGTTACTACAACAGTAGTAGTAACTCCGCTTCCGGCAGCGCCCACTGCGGGAAGCAACAGCCCGTTGTGTGAAGGTGACAACCTGAACCTTACAGCATCTGTTATCAGCGGTGCAACCTATAGTTGGACCGGGCCAAATGGTTTTACCTCAACAACACAAAATCCGTCTATTTCAAATATAACCACTTCGGGAGCAGGCACCTATAGTGTTACGGCAACCATTGCAGGCTGTACAGGCCCAGCGGGCACAGTGAATGTAGTTATAAACCCTATTCCGGCAGCACCGACAGCTTCTTATAATAATCCGTTATGCGAAGGCGACGTCCTGAATCTTTCAGCATCCACAATAACCAGTGCTAGCTATAGCTGGACAGGACCCAACGGATTTACATCCACATCACAGAATCCTGCAATTTCAGGAGTTGCACTTACCGATGCAGGTATATACTCGGTTACTGCGACAGTTGCAGGCTGTACCGGACCCGCAGGAACTGTAGCCGTTGTCATCAACTCAGGCCCCTCCAATCCCCCGGTTAGCAGCAATACACCCGTTTGCGAAGGCGACGACATTCAACTTACGGCAGGATTTGTTGCCGGCGCTTCTTATTCCTGGTCTGGTCCGAACGGATTTACCTCAACACTTCAAAACCCGGTAATTACAGGTTCTACTTCAGCAAATGCAGGTGTTTACTCATTATTGTTAACCAACGGATGTTCGGGAACACCGGTTACTACAACTGTCGTAATAGACCCTACACCTTCGGCGCCGGTAATTTCGGGTAACGATCCTGTTTGTGAAGGATATGACATTAATTTGCTTGCCGACCCTGTAATAGGAGCAACTTATAACTGGACGGGACCCAATGGATTCAGTTCTACCTTACAAAATCCAACCATTTCAGGTGCAACTACATTAGAAGCAGGCACATACAACCTAACTATAACTACAGGAGGATGCACGGGTCCTTCATCAAACCTGAACATCAATATTTTATCAACACCTCCAGCGCCAACAATAACCTCAAACAGCCCTCTGTGTGAAGGAGATCAACTGGATCTGACAGCCACAGCTGCCGGCGGGAACACATATGCCTGGACTGGCCCCAACGCATTTAGCTCTACCCAACAAAATCCATCAATACCCGGAGTAACCGCAGCAGAAAGCGGTGTTTACTCCGTAACATCTACCAATACCACTACCGGATGTGTCAGTTTCCCGGGAACCGTAAGCGTAACTGTTACCGGAGTCCCAACTTCGCCCGGTTTGAGTTCCAACAGCCCGGTTTGTATTGGAAATGATATAAACCTTTCAGCCACTTTGGTTTCAGGTGCAACCTATTTCTGGACAGGTCCCAACGGTTTTACGTCATCATTACAAAATCCTGTGATTACCAATGCTCAGGCAACCGACGCAGGTTTTTATAGTGTTTATATCACCGCAAACGGATGTACATCAAACACCGAGACCATTGAAGTATTTGTAAACAATGGTCCTGTTGCACCCGTTGCAACATCCAATACACCGGTATGCGAAAACGACACCTTATTCCTAACTGCAGGTGTAATACCCGGAGCTGTTTATTCATGGACAGGACCCGCAGGATTTACTTCATCACTCCAAAATCCGTTCATACTAAATGTTACCGCTGCAAATACAGGAACCTATAACGTAATTGCCGACAACGGTTGCGCTTCAGCACCTTCAAGTATTAATGTTGTGGTTGAAACCTCACCTGTCGCCCCGGTGGTGAGCAACAATTCGCCTATCTGCGACGGCGATGATTTGAATTTATTTGCCTCTACGATATCAGGTGTTACATACTCCTGGACAGGCCCAAATGGCTTTTCATCGTCGCTTGAGGATCCGGTAATATCGCCTGCATCTACACTGAATGACGGCGTATACACTTGTACTGTTACCAGTACCAACGGTTGCGCTTCTTTCGCAACCACCACATCCATTGTAAATGCAATCCCCACTATACCTACCACATACAATAACAGCCCTATATGTGCAGGTCAGACACTGGAGTTATTTGTGGACACGATTCCCGGTGCAACATATAGTTGGATTGGTCCCAACGGCTTTACCTCATCTATACAGAACCCAACCATTCCGAATGCTACTGTTGCAGCCGGAGGAAGTTATTCGGTAACGGTTGCAATTGGAGGATGCTCCGGTAAACCCGGTTCTGCCTTTGTTACGGTGAGTCCCGTTCCTACAGTTACTGCAGGCAGCAATTCACCGTTATGCGAAGGCAACACTATAAATCTTACTGCAAGCACCTTCGGCGGAGCTACTTACTCATGGACTGGACCCGCCGGCTTCACATCTTCCGTTCAGAATCCCACCATTACGGGTTCTACAGTGGCTATGGCAGGCATTTACACTGTAATCCCCACAGCAGCAGGATGTACAGGGACACCGTCAACTGTAACTGTAGTAATAAATCCTTATCCGGCTGCGCCTGTAATCACCAGCAATGCACCGGTTTGTGTGGGTCAGGACATAAATTTCACCACGTCTCCCGTTTCAGGAACCTACAACTGGACCGGCCCGTCAGGGTTTACCTCCTCCATTCAGAGCCCGGTAATCTCATCATCTACCACTGGCAATGCAGGTATATATAACCTGACAGTTACCGTAAATGGCTGCACAAGCCCTGTTGGTACGTTAACCGTAGCTGTAAATACTGCGCCTCCCGTTCCAACCGTTACCTCAAATTCACCGGTTTGTGAAGGGCAGGATATTGAATTAACTGCATCAACCAGTGGCGGTGCAACCTACACCTGGTCAGGACCGGCAGGTTTTACCTCTACACAACAAAATCCAATCATTACCAATGCGCAACTTACCAACGACGGAGATTATACTGTTGTTGTCGACAACGGATGTTCCAGTGCGCCGGTAACTGTAAACGTCACTGTTCTGGATGCACCGGATGCACCCATTGTAAGCTCCAACAGTCCTGTTTGCGATGGCGACGATATTCTGCTGGAATCAAACACTGTATTGGGAGCCACTTATAGCTGGACAGGGCCCGACGGTTTTACTTCAGCGCTTGAGGATCCCATTATCTCTCCCTCTACCCTTTTACAATCAGGCAATTACGACTTAATGATTACTGTAGCGGGCTGCCCCTCCCCCTCAACCTCTGTAAGCGTGTTGGTCAATCCAATACCTGATGCACCAATTTTAGGCAACAACAGCCCGTTATGTGAAGGGGACGACTTGTTGCTGGATGGGGAAACCATTTCAGGTGCTATCTATTCCTGGACCGGACCCAATGGATTTTCTTCATCTCTGGAAGACCCGATAATCTCAGGTACAGCGCTTACCGACGCCGGCACATATACCGCAACCGTTACCGTTAACGGATGTGAAAGTGCTGCAGGAACTACCGATGTGGATATTAACCCCATTCCTACTGCTCCGGTAATATCATCAAATAGCCCGTTGTGCGAAGGTGACGATTTAACCCTGTTTACCGATCCTGCAACCATCTATCAATGGAGTGGGCCGGGCGGATACACTTCAGCACAACAAAACCCTGTAATCAATGCCGTTACCACATCTGAATCAGGCATTTATTCCCTAGCCATAACAGAACAGGGATGTACAAGTCCGGTTTCAACCCTAACCGTTACCATCCACACGATTCCGACTGCACCGGTAGCCACAGCCGTTTCTCCGATTTGCGAAGGCGACGACATACAACTATCTGCATCAGCCACTGTAGGTGCCACGTACAACTGGACAGGGCCTAACGGTTTTAGTTCCACGCTGCAGAATGCATTAATAACAGGAGCAACCTCCAGTGAAGCAGGCCTGTACAGTGTTACCGCCGAAGTGAATGGATGTACCAGCAGTGCCGGACAAGTGAACGTGGTTGTGAATACTGCCCCATCGCTGCCAGTAGTAGGCTCAAATTCTCCAATTTGTGAGGGTGATGATCTGGAACTGACAGCCACGGCAGATGCCGGTGTTACCTTTAGCTGGACCGGACCATCAGGCTTTGTTTCATCAACACAGAATCCGGTAATTGTTTCAGGGATTCCTTCCAATAGCGGAACATACACTCTTACAGTAAGTAACGGTTGCCAAAGTGCACCTGCAAGTACAACTGTTGTGGTGAATCCTACACCGGCTACACCTGTGCTTTCTTCTAACAGTCCGCTGTGCGAAGGAGATGACCTTACTCTGACAGAAAATACAATGTCAGGCGCAACATATAACTGGTCGGGCCCCGGCGGCTTCAGTTCAACACTTGAAGACCTTACCATAAATGGAGCTACTGCGACCAATGCAGGAACATATAACTGTACAATCGAAGTAAACGGCTGTATTTCGCCCGCCGGTATAATAAGCGTTGTAGTAAATACGCTGCCACCTGCACCTGTTGCAACATATACGTCACCCATTTGTGAAAACAGCGATTTGTTCCTGTTTGCATCCACCATTCCGGGCGCAACCTATGTATGGAGTGGTCCTAACGGATTTACATCTTCATTGCAAAATCCTTCTATCATAGCCATTACATCTGCCGGTTCAGGCACGTATTCCGTTACGGCTGCCGTTTTGGGTTGTACTGGTGCATCAGGCACAGTAGATGTTACAGTAGAACCACAACCCGTTGCACCCGCAGTAACATCCAGCAGCCCCATTTGTGAAGGCGGCACGTTAAACCTGAGCACAACTACTTCAGGAGGAATAGATTATTCATGGAGTGGACCCAATGGCTTTACTTCATCAGTGCAAAACCCGTCCATTAGCGGCATTACCTCTATTGATGCCGGCACTTATTCGCTGGTAATTACCGACCAGAGCACCGGTTGCAGCAGCCCGGTTTCTGATATGGTTGTTACTGTTACACCACTACCGATACCTGGTTCAATTATCTCCAATTCACCACTGTGCGTAAATCAGGATATAACCCTGGGTGTGGGTGCAATTAGCGGGGCTACATATAACTGGACAGGACCCGACGGATTCAGCAGCAATACTCAGAACCCTGTAATTAATAGTGCACAAATAACTGCTTCCGGTTATTATGTAATAAACATCACTGCAAATGGCTGCACCGGACCTTCAGATTCCATTCAGGTAATCGTGAATGATGTACCGGTTTCGCCCATAGCATCTTCAAACAGTCCGTTATGCGAAAACGATACACTGTTCCTCACAGCCGATGCCGGTGTTGGCGCAACTTACACATGGTCAGGACCGGGAGGATATTCTTCAACCCTGCAAGAACCCATAATCTCATTAATTACGATTGCCGAAAGCGGAACATATACCGTAACTGCCAACAATGGTTGTTCGTCAAGTCCGGTGGACGTTTCGGTTACAGTGAACCCTTCACCTGCAGCCCCAACAGTTAACGGAAACACACCGGTTTGTGCCGGCGACGATCTGAACCTAACTGCATCTATGGTTTCCGGAGCCGGTTATAACTGGAGCGGACCGGCGGGATACATTTCCACTGCTCAGAATCCGGTAATAAGTGCTGTAACATCTGCTAACGCTGGAACATATTCAGTATTTACTACTGAAGCCGGTTGCAGCAGTTTACCTGTTGATATTTTGGTTGCAGTAACCGAACCTCCGGTTTCAAGCGCTGGTACGAATCAAACCGTATGTTCCAACAATAGTGCGGTTCTGTTAAATGGAGTAATCTCAGGAGGCAGCGGACAGGGAATCTGGACATCATCAGGCACGGGTACATTCACCCCGGATGCGCAAACACTGAACGCAACATACACCCCTTCAGCTTCTGACGCAATTGCCGGCACGGTTTCCCTTACTCTTACCAGTCAGAACCACCCCGGTTGCAGCGCTGATATCTCTTTCATTGATATTACCATAACTCCATCCCCGGTAGTGGATGCCGGAACAGATATTTCTTTGTGTTCGAATAACGCCATGGCTTTATTGTCAGGAATGGTTACCGGTGGAAGCACTACCGGAATCTGGACGACAAGCGGTACAGGCACCTTTGCGCCAACAGATACCGATTTGAATGCAACTTATACCGCTTCTACTGCCGACACTACTGCAGGAAGCCTTTGGCTATACCTTACATCAACAGGTAACGGCAGTTGTCTGGCAGTTATGGACAGTGTTCAGATTACTTTCACCTCATCGCCAGTGGCAGATGCCGGTACTGACCAGTTTCTTTGTCCGGGAGAGCCGGTAAATCTTGCCGGTAACGTAACCGGAGCAGGTGGAATCTGGTCTTCATCAGGTGGTGGAACATTCAGCCCTTCAACTTCTGACTTAAATGCCATATATCAGCCGGATGCTGCCGATTACACAGCCGGAAGCGTAACGTTGAGCTTATCAACCTCAGGTAATACAGGATGTAATGAAGATACTGATAATGTAACGGTAACGTTCACAACACCACCGGCTGTAGATGCAGGAGCAGACGGAAATGTATGCAGTAATATTACATACGCATTGTCGGGAACTGTTTCAGGAAGTTCAACAACAGGTATTTGGACATCAACAGGAGATGGAAGTTTTGTTCCTTCTGCCACTGACCTGAACGCTGAATACATTCCCGGTTTAAACGATATCTCGTCGGGCAATGTAACCATCACACTTACTTCTACTTTATCGTGCGAAGTTACCGACGACCTAACACTAACCATTACCCAGGGTCCTTCAGCAGATGCAGGTACCGATCAAATTATCTGCGCTACTTCGTCAGACATTACGCTTACAGGAACTGTTAGTGGCATTACATCCACCGGCATCTGGTCAACCACAGGCGATGGTATCTTCACACCTTCTGCTTCAGACCTTAATACTGTTTACACTTATGGTCCTGCAGACGCGCTTGCCGGAACCGTTGAATTTGTGTTAACATCCACATCAAACGGGGTTTGTCCTGCTGAAACCGATACAGTAATAGTTACCATTACCGACCTTCCCGGAGTATTTGCAGGAAACGATGCCGGATATTGCTCAGACAACACTATGGTTCTTAACGGCAGTTACAGTGGTGGTGCAACGGGTGCTGTTTGGACTACTTCAGGAAGCGGAACATTCCAGCCCAACAACACCGATATGAGCGCTTCCTACGTACCTTCAGTATCGGATATTACAGCAGGTTCAGTGGTTCTTACCTTAACCTCAACCGGCGCATGTAACGTTGCAACCGACAATGTAACGCTGGCAATAAGCGAAGCACCTATTGTTAACGCAGGGAACGACATTACTTCCTGCGACAATGCAACAGTAGCTCTAACCGCAGTGCTTTCAGGAGGTGCTTCAACCATTGAATGGACATCCAACGGCACCGGTGGGTTTTCTCTGGTAAATACGGACATAAATGTTGATTTTATTCCTTCAATGGCCGATATAAGCACCGGTTCCGTTGAAATATATCTTAGCTCAACCAACAATGGAATTTGTAATGCTGCGGTTGACACGGTACTGATTACAATTACCGCTCTTCCGATTGTAGATGCCGGAACAGACACTACCATTTGCAGCAATACCTTAATAAGTATGTATGGAACCATTGGAGGTGGTGCTACCGGAGGCACCTGGAGTACATCAGGCTCCGGAACATTCTCTCCTGCTGCCAGTGATATGAACGCTCTGTATCAGCCTTCGGCTGCCGACATTGCATCCGGTGTTGTAACCCTTACACTTACTTCTAACGGTGCATGCGTAACTGCAAGCGATGACTTGTTAATGACTATAGTATTGGGCCCAATGGCAAATGCCGGTGCCGACCTTATTATATGTCAGGGCGATGACGCAATTCTTTCGGGCAGCACAGGAGGTTCAGCAACAGGTCTGCTATGGTCGACGGCCGGCACAGGCACTTTTGCACCTTCAGCAACCGACCCTATCGCAACCTATACTCCATCGGCCGCGGATATTTCAGCCGGACAGGTAACATTGTACCTGAATTCAACAGGAAGTGGTTTATGCGCTGAAACACAGGACACCCTGTTGGTAACCATTACAGCTTTGCCTGTTATTGATGCAGGTATTGATACCACGATTTGTACGGCCAACCTCATAAACCTGTATGGTACTTTTGGTGGCGGTGCTACCGGTGGAGTCTGGAGCAGTTCAGGAACAGGAACATTCTCTCCTTCATCAACCGACCTGAATGCTGTTTATCAGCCTTCAGCTGCAGATGAGACTTCAGGTAATGTTACGCTAACACTTACCAGCTCAGGTGCATGTGTAACTACAACCGACGATCTTATAATGACATTCCTTCAGTCTCCCATTACGGATGCCGGCGCCGACGACACCTTGTGCAGCGGCGCATCTGTTACCTTTACGGGTAATTTTTCAGCGGCAGTAACCACATACCAATGGTCAACATCAGGAACCGGAGTTTTCAGTCCAACAGATGCAGATAATCCTGTTGATTATGTTCCTTCGGCCGCTGATGTTACCTCAGGAATTGTTGAGATTTACCTTACAGGAACCGGAACCGGTCAGTGTCCTGCTGTTACCGACACCCTCTTGCTCAACATACTGAGTCCTGCGTCCGTTGATGCAGGTATTGACCAGATAGTTTGCACTGGCAGCAATGCCCAGCTAAATGGTTCAATTACAGGCGGTACAGGAACCGGAATGTGGACAACTTCAGGAGACGGCAGCTTCATGATTAGTACCAGCCTGAATTCAGATTACATTCCCGGAACCAATGATTTGAGTACAGGAACGGTAGAATTGGTACTAACCACCACCAACAACGCCGGATGTGCTCCTGCTTCTGATACTGTAATGATAACCTTTACAGTTTCTCCTTTAATTTTTGCAGGCAATGATACTGTCCTTTGTGCAAACAATCAACTACTGCCTTTAAATGGTAGTATTACCGGAGCTGGAACTACGGGTTACTGGGCGACCATGGGCGACGGAACATTCATGCTGGACAGCAATTTGATGGTTAATGAATATTTGCCGGGTACAACAGACAGCACCTTAGCAATGGTAACACTTCTGTTATATGCAGATGCCACCGGAGGATGTGTTGCGGCACCTGATACTTTAATACTCAGTATAACCCCTGCGCCTCTGGTAAATGCCGGGCCAGATCAGAATATCTGTGCTTCAGGCACAGGAATAACGCTGTCAGGCGCGATTAGTGGCGGCTCTTCAACAGGCTTATGGACAACGAATGGTACCGGTACATTTACACCTGACGATCAAACATTAAATACTGTTTATAATTACACCTCAGCCGACAGCACTGCCGGAGCGATTACGCTTTGGCTTACCAGCACCAACAATGGCGGCTGTCTGGCTGTATCTGATTCTCTCATTGTCAACTTTAACAGCCTGCCTGTTGTGAGTCTGGGCAACGACACCTCTGTTTGTGGTCTTGACAGCATTCAATTTACAGGAAGTTATTCAGGTGGTGGCACATTAGCATGGTACACCTCTGACGGTACAGGATTATTCTCGCCAGACACGTCTACAGTACCTGTTTGGTATGTTCCTGCAATTGGCGATACTGCCTTGTCTGCCGTTACAATCATTCTTCAATATTCCAATGGGTGTGGTGTTTCTGAAGACACAGTATTGCTACAAGTGAACCCCATACCACAAGCAGGATTTGTTTACAGTCAGGGTTGCGATGATTATACCCTCACCTTCACCGACACTTCGGTTGTAAGTGAACCTGCTACCTATAACTGGGATTTTGGCGATGGAAATATTGGAACAGGCACGCCTGTGAACAACACATATTCTGCAGCAGGCAATTACGATGTAACATTCGTAGTTTCCTCATCAGAAGGTTGTACCGATACTACTCTTATCAATGTACCTGTCATCCCGCTACCTGAAGCAAACATATTTGCTGATGACACTATTGTAAGCGTTAATCAGATTATTCAATTTACTGACACTTCTTTATATGAAACCTCCTGGCACTGGGATCTAGGAGATGGTACAGGTACCGCCGTCAGTGAGGACACGAGTTACGCCTACGCTACTGCCGGAACGTATCAGGTAGAGTTGATTGTATATAATGCTTTGGGGTGTTCAGACACTGCATGGCAGACTATTGAAGTAGAAAGTGATGACGACAATACCGTATTCCCTCCGGCATTCCCAACAGCATTTACACCAAACAATGATGGTTTGAACGATGTGTTTTACGTCAGGGGCGGTCCATTCAGCGAGTTTGAACTAAGGATCTTCAATGAATGGGGCAACGAAATATTTATTAGTACTGATGCAACTGTTGGTTGGGATGGTAAATTCAAGGACACGCAGCAACCTGACGGAGTGTATATCTATGTCTTTGTTGGAACAACTACAGACGGCAGCAGCTACAGCATTCAGGGAGAAATAAATCTTGTAAGATAATGATTATGAAAAACCTTATATTAAGCACATTAGTAATAACCGCTTTGAGTTATTCTACTTTATCTCAAGACTTCCATTTGAGTCAGTACGAAAATGCTCCTGTGTATCTGAATCCTGCTTCAACCGGTATGGAGATACCTATGGGGATGGATTTTAGAGCGAATATTAATTACCGTACCCAATGGGGCAGTATAACATCACGTTCCTATTCCAGCGCATTATTATCGTACGACTCCCGTTTTAAAAACACCTGGGGTATAGGTGGCTACATAGTTAACAATACGGTTGCGTCTAATAAGTTCAAAACATTGAATATTATGCTGAGCGGAGCCTACAATGTAATGCACGAAAGCCAGGAACATCTGTTGAACGTAGGACTTCAATTTGGACTCATGAATAAGGGTTTTAACAGTTCTTCATACGTATACGATTCGCAATACGACAATGGCACAGGAACTTTTAATACTACTATCGGTTCAGGCGAAAATCTTGGGGGTAATGAGAACATCTTTAGATTAGACGGTGCACTGGGGTTTTATTACGCTTATACGGCAAGATCCAGTAAATTCAAGCCTTACGCTGGGTTCAGTATTTGGCATATTACCATGCCCAATGAATCATTTACGGGAAACAAGGAGCGTTTGCCCATGCGTTATTCAATTTATGGAGGCAGCGATATTCATATAGATGAACAATGGAAAGTGAGACCTATGATGTTATTTGGGTATCAGGCCAAGGCCACCGACTTGAACATGGGAGCATTAGGCACCTACAATTTTACAGACGAGAATTACAGTGCCATGTTTGGTTTAAATTATCGGTTAAAAGATGCCTTGATTATTCAGGCAGGCATGCGTTATCAAAGTTTCTTTTTCACCATGTCGTATGACGTAAATTTATCATGGCTGTCAACATACACCAACAATAGGGGTGGATTTGAAATGAGTCTGATTTATCTTGGAAAGCACAAAGGTGAAGTAGCAAAGAAGTTCTTCAATTGACATAAGGATTTGAAAGAATTTTCCGTTGAATCTATGGAGGATTTTGTCCTATCTTTATCCCCTGAATGCGTACAGTAACAGTAAACACCAGCAATAACGTAAGCATTGATTATGAGCTCGCTACAGTACAACAGCGAATCATGGCATTTGTGGTTGATGCCGTAATTCTTATTGTATGGAGTATCATTGTTCAGGTAATGTCAAAAGGGTTTGCATCGTATAAAGCAGCAGTATTGCAAAGCCTGTTAATGCTTCCGGCCATGACATATTCTCTTTGGTGCGAAGCCTTTTTGGGAGGACAAACTATAGGTAAAAGAACTTCAGGATTAAAGGTAGTCCGATTGGATGGCAGACCCGCATCATTTAATGAGTGTTTTCAAAGATGGGTTTTTAGATTGCTGGATATTTATATAACACTGGGATCAATGGCTGTTCTGTTTATATCTTCAGGAATCAGGGCGCAGCGAATGGGGGATATTCTTGCACAGACAGTAGTTATCAATCTCAATCCCAGGCACTCTTTACAAATTGGCGACCTGCTAACTATGGATGAACGGAAGGAAGGGGAAAACAGGCTAGCCGGTGTATTGCGCTATAACGACGATGATATGTTAACTGTAAAACTGGCTTTAGACCGGTATAAGAAATTCAGGAATGACGCGCATCAAAAAATAATTATTAAACTAACCGACAAGATAAGCGCACAGATGGGGATTGAGAGGTCAAAAATAAAGGATGAACACGGTTTTCTAAAGAAGGTACTCCAAGACTACATTGTATTAACACGCTCATAATGTCTAAATTAATTCTTGTTCCTACTCCTATTGGTAATTTGGAAGATATTACACTTCGTGCCTTAACAGTATTAAAATCGGCTGATATTATTCTTGCTGAAGACACGCGCACATCAGGCAGTTTGCTTAAACATTATGGCATTTCTACCAAAATTTTTCCTTATCATAAAGATAACGAACATGCAAGGCTAAATGCAACTCTTGAGAAAATACAAGCACACGGGCAAACTGTTTTGGTGAGTGATGCGGGTACACCCGGCATTTCCGATCCCGGTTTTTTGTTGATACGGGAATGTTTGCGAAATAATATTGAAGTTGAGGTATTACCCGGAGCCACAGCATTAATACCAGCATTAATTCTTAGTGGTTTTCCCTGCGACCGTTTCGTCTTTGAAGGTTTCCTTCCACATAAAAAAGGGCGCGAAAAAAGAATTTCTTCCTGGCAAACTGAAAACCGAACTGTGGTTTTCTATGAATCGCCCCACCGATTGATGAGATGTCTGGATCAATTAAAGAAAATTCTTGGAGAGACAAGGCTAATTTCGGTAAGCCGGGAATTGACAAAAATGTTCGAACAAACCGTTAGAGGTACCATAAGCGAAGTTGAACAACATTTTTTAAACAACCCCATTAAAGGTGAATTTGTAATTGTTGTTTCTCCGGCAGAAGAAATTTAAATGGTCACTGAAATAAAAGTAAAAGGGAGAGAAACCTTGCTTTCGAAAATATGACCTTCTTCCAGCATTTCTTCGTCATCCGATTCATAGTGCCACTCTACCTTAACATTATTTCCGGAATGACAGATGGCCGCCAGATACTGCATAATATCAAGCAACATTTTCTGAGATATGCTATTCAAATAATCTAATTCAACTTTCAAGATCGTTTCCGGTGCCGGCGCTTCCACATAGCTTCTCACCCATTGAATAACAGGCTGATAAAAAGTGTTTGCATTTTCAGGAATAGATCTTCCATGCAACCTAAGCACTCCGGATTTTTTGTCAAACTCAATTCCGGGAGTTTCGTCTGTTCTTGCTATTGTTAAAGATTCCATCATAATAATAATATCAGAAGTCGCCACAATCACAATCAACACGACTGTACGCGCATAAAACCACCGATAACAAATTTACTGTCTCAATTCAAATAACATACTAAGATAGTCTGCTTTTTTGAATACTACAACAAATAAGTAGTAAAACTTAATAAATTAAGATTTCAGAAACAAAAAGTTTGAACTAATTCAATTACGACACAAAATGAATCCGACTCCCAGCAAAAATCAGATAATCTGACGCCGGTTTTGTGAAACTCTTTTTTATTCAAACTCACTCTTAAGAATATTCATCACACTCTCAATGGTTTCCAATTCAAGATCGGTTCTTTTGGCCAACTCTTCTGCTGACAATGCTAGTACACTTTTTGCCGTATCACAGCCGATTCCCTTCAGCTCATCAAGAATCCAGCTTTCAATTTCATCGGCAAATTCTTCCAAATCTACATCATCAATATCCTCAGCACCTTCGCGATATACATCAATTTCGTAACCACTCAATTTACTGGCAAGCTTGATATTATGACCTCCTTTACCAATTGCAAGCGATACCTGATCGGGTTTTAGGAAAACATCGGCACGCTTGGTTTCTTCATTAAGTTCAATATTGGTAATTTTAGCAGGGCTAAGTGCACGGGTGATAAACAATTGATTATTATTTGTATAATTAATAACATCTATATTCTCGTTACGCAATTCCCTTACAATTCCATGAATTCTGCTACCCTTCATGCCTACACATGCACCTACCGGATCGATTCTGTCATCATAAGACTCAACAGCTACCTTAGCGCGTTCACCCGGTTCGCGAACAATCTTTTTAATGGTAATTAATCCATCAAAAACCTCAGGCACTTCAAGTTCAAATAGTCTTTCAAGGAACTCAGGGGCTGTGCGACTAAGAATTACCACTGGGGTATTGTTCCTCATATCTACCTTGGACACAACGGCACGAACGGTATCACCCTTTTTAAAGAAGTCAGATGGAATTTGTTCAGATTTTGGGAGTATTAATTCATTTCCTTCGTCGTCAAGAACCAGAATTTCCTTTTTCCAGATTTGATACACTTCACCGGTAATAATCTCGCCCACCCTTTCTTTATACTTCTGATAAATATGGTCTTTTTCCAAATCCATAATTCTGCTTACCAGATTTTGACGAAGGGTAAGAATATTTCTACGACCAAAATCGTCAAGTTTCAGGTTTTCAGAAACTTCTTCTCCCACTTCAAAATCAGGTTCTATTTTTATAGCTTGAGAATATGCAATCTGACGATTAGGATCTTCCACTTCACCATCGGGAACAATTTCGCGGTTTAACCACAATTCCAGGTCTCCTTTATCGGCATTAATAATGATATCCACATGTTCGTCGGTTCCGAACTTCTTTTTAATCATGGTTCTGAAAGTATCTTCCAGAATGCTCATCATGGTTACCCGGTCAATATTCTTGAATTCCTTGAATTCTGAAAAAGAATCTATTAATGATATACTATCCATTTGTTTATTATTTAAAAGTTATAATAATTGATGCTTCTTTTATAAGTTCTATACTGATACTATGGTTGCTTATTACTTTTTCCTTCTTTTTCTGTCCGGGCAACTTTTGCAAAGTTTCCGATTCAATTTCGATAACATGGTTTTCTGCAAATTTCAGCACACCTTCCAATACTTCTCCCTGATACGTAATTACTTTTAAAGTTCGCCCAACATTTTTTAGATACTGCGGCCAAACTTTAAAAGGTCTCCCAATTCCGGCAGATGAAACTTCTAACTCAAAATCTTCAACTTCACGATCCAGGTTGTGTTCTATATTTCTGCTAACCGAAACACATTCTTCAATAGAGATACCTCTCTCAAAATGATCCAGTTCAACGCTAATTCGGTTTAGGGGATCAATAGAAATGTCAACGATAAAACACCCGGGATGTTTCTCGTCAATTCTCTGTTGAGCCAGAGATCTTATGGTTAGTTCATCTATCAACTTCTTAATATTTAGCCCAATAAAAGAGGGGACTATCGTCCCCTCTTTCCATTAATCGAATAAAGTTGCAGCAAATATAGAAATTAATTTTTACTGTATTTGTATTTGGTCTTTTTTATTTCATCCTTTATCAATCTTCCTTCTTTATAAACGGTATGCATTATAACATGTTCCTTTTTGTCGAAAACCAAAACATCTCCATGTTTTAGGTTATCCTTATAATTCATTTCCATTTTCTTTTTACCTCTGGGTGTAAACTCCGTAGTTTTGCCATGCATATCACCATTTTTATAGTTCACTTCCACCGCTGCAACTTCTCCACCCGGATAATAATATCTCCAGGTTCCATTCATTTTGCCATCAGCGTATTCACCCTCCCCGGTTTTTTTACCGTCCTTTTCTCCGTACATAACCCATAGGCCTGTTTTCACAGACTTTTCATAATCATTTTTCATATATTCATACACTTCTCCCAATGCATCCTTACGCTTGACAATTTTAAATTCGCCTTCTTCTTTTAATTTGCCGTTACTGAAGAAAAAAGACCATTTTCCCGTTTGCATGTCGCGCAACCGATTGCCCTGGTAGCTTATCTTACCATTAGGATACCAGCCTCTCCACTGGCCTTCCATTAAACCTTCACTAAAAGAACCTTCATCTTTAATCTGTCCGTTATCGTACCAGCTCTGCCACAGGCCGTGCGCGAGATCTTTCTGGTAATTACCTTCCTGCAATTTTTTTCCATTTTCAAACCAGGTGGTCCATAATCCTGTTCTGAAGTCATTGTCAAAGTCTCCTTGTTTCCACAAACCACCAAATTCATAATAATACTTCCAGGTGCCTGTTCTTTTATCGTTTTCAAAATGACCTTCAGAATGTAATTTGCCGTTAATATGCCATTGTTGCCATAACCCTTCCCTTAAATCGTTCTTGAAAGTACCCTGAATGTCTTTTACACCATTGCGGGCATACCAAATCCATTCACCGTCTTTCAATCCGTGGTTATAATTGCCGGCAACCTGTATTGTACCATTATCGTAATACTGAACATGTTTACCATGCCTTATATCATTGCTATAATTTGTTTCCAAACTAAGGGTTCCATCCGGAAGCCATACCTTCCATAGTCCATTCATTTTGCCAGCGGCATACGCTCCCTCTGCTATTTTTTTACCTGACCATGAATACTCAGCATACATGCCATTTTTTAAGCCTCTGCTATATTCAAGTTCTTCCTTTACTTTTCCGTTACTGAATTTAACAATCCGTTTTCCTTCACCGTCTTTTACTTCCTGCACGCCCTCTGCATTATAATACTGATTCAGATACAGAATGCTATCAACATATTCCTCTTGCATAAAATTTTTACCATCATCGTATTTGTAATTCCAAATACTACATTTCATTCCCTTGCAGTAGTTACCCTCTTCAATAAGTACTCCTTGTTCATTCCATGTTTTCATGGTGCTATCAGGAACATCCCAGTAAAAATATCCTTCATGTTTTCTTTTACCGGTAGCGAAGAATTCAGTAGCTTTACCATGTTTAAATCCTCTGACATAAAATACATTTTGTTGTAC
This sequence comes from uncultured Weeksellaceae bacterium, assembly GCA_964508605.1. Lineage (GTDB taxonomy): Bacteria > Bacteroidota > Bacteroidia > Flavobacteriales_D > CAZDUI01 > CAZDUI01. The sequence goes on from CAZDUI010000004.1 coordinate 62,000, forward strand.
TTTTCCGTTGCGAAAATAAAACGTCCAATCGCCTTCCTTTTTTCCTAAATCACTAAATCCTTCGGTACGATAATATCCCTGTGCGCTGATAATCTTTTTATCTTTATCCCAGTACTCTGTTACCAGTTCTCTTTTAGTTTCCTGCCCAACAACGGGATTTTTAATCCCTAAGGACATCCCTAAAAACAAAACGATTACAGCAATTAACCTATTCATTAAAATCCCCTGATTACGAGAACGACACCAAAAACCAACAACCCAAATCCAACAATTTTATTTAGCCACAACAATACAACCGGTGTAAAAAACCTTTTAAAGTAACTAGCCAATACTATTTTCAGAACATCAAAACCAAAGAAGGTAGCCAAAAGACTGGTAAAGAAGATAAAAATATCATTTTTATTATCTCCAAACTCTTCCTGAGCAACAGAAACCATAGTTAGCCAAAAGAAAATGACAGATGGATTTAAAGCGTTCAGCAAAAATCCTTTAATAATATCAACAGTCAGGCTATTTCCACCCTTAATCTCAATTTGAATTTTGTTCTCGGGGGGTATTTTCATTTTTTTAAACACTGTTGCCAAGCCAAATATCACGAAAACCGAACCACCAATAATTTGCAAAATTTTCTTTTCACTTTGCATATCTTCAATTTCCGATGTAAATAAATAAGCAAGCAGAATAAAAAGTAAATCGGAGACAAAAATACCCAGATCTACAAAAAGTGCCTGGCGAATACCTTTTCTAAGGCTGGTTTCTATCAGAACAAAGAATACCGGTCCAATCAGGACAGTAAGCAGCAAGCCAAGCGCAATTCCTTTTAATATCGGATCTATCAAGTTCTATTTATGTATTTTATCTCGGTTATAATCTATCCACTCGGCAAACTGGGTTTTATTCATTACTCTTGGAAACTTACTTTGTCCCCCCAGCTTACCTTTTGACTCCATAAATGAATAGAAATCTGCCAATGGAAGAGTATCAATAATAATATCTTTCAATGCATGTTTTCGTTCTACTGCGTAATCATCATTTAAGGCTTTTAAATGATGGTCAAGAACTTCCTTTAATTTTTCCCGATTCACAGGTTGGTCAACAGCCAGGCACCAATGATGTGCAAACATCCCCTGATATGGTACTCCGGAAACTGTAAATTCATTTATTGTTATACCCAGCTGGTTAGAGGTAAGCTCCACCGCCCGGTTCATGTTATCAACACTAAGGTGCTCGCCACACAAACTTAAAAAATGCTTTGTTCTTCCGGTAATGATAATTTCAAAACGGTCAACATCAGTAAATTTTACTGTATCTCCAATGATATACCGCCAAATTCCGGCGCAGGTAGAAATAACCAGAGCATAATCCACATTTTGTATTACCTGATGAACATTAAGAACTTCAGGATTTTCCTTTAGCTCACCATCCGGATGAAAGTTAGAATCGTTGAACGGAATAAACTCAAAATATATTCCCTTATCAAGTACCAATTGCATAGTACCATTGCTATGAGCATTTTCGAAAGCAAAGAACCCCTCTGAAGCCAAATAAGTATCCAAATAATGCATAGGCTTACCCATCAGTTTTGAAATACTTTCTTTATAGGGAGCAAATGCAACACCCCCATGAACGAAAATACTAAGGTTAGGCCAGATATCATGTATTGACTTTACCTGGTGACGCTCAATTATCCGTTCAAAAAGAATTTGCATCCAGGCAGGGATACCCGCTGCCACTCCAATATCCCATTTGGGTGCCTTCTCGGCAATTGCATCCAGTTTATCTTCCCAGTTCTTAATGGCAGCTACCTTTTTATCAGGCTTTCGGAATCTATAGAACCAGCGGGGAACTCTAGTGGCCAGAATTCCACTCAAGTCACCCTCAAAGTGGTTATTAACCCGCGTAAGGGCAGTACTACCACCCAACATCAAAATCTGTTTTTGATATAATTCCTTAGGCATTTTAAGGTCGTACAGCGATAACATTTGTCGGATACTGGTTTTTCTCTGGTTGGCTATCATATCCGCCGAAACCGGAATCCGCTTACTGGGAGCCCCGGACGTTCCACTGGTAAGTGCAAAATATTTAATTTTTCCCGGCCAGGCAATATTGGACTCATCTCTAAGCGACCTGTACCACCATTGGTCGTGCATTTGGTTATAGGTAAACAACGGAACCTGATTTGCAAAAGCAGTCTTAAGATTACTGCCCGATTTTATTATGCGACCAAACTCGTATTCCTTTCCAAAAGCAGTGTTTGATGCTTTTTTAACCAACTGCTTAAGAGTTCTGTCCTGTAAATGAGCGTTATAACGTACTCTTCTCTCCCGTCTTGCTTTTTTAAACTTAACTACTTCCTGAAGAATTGTACCTAAAAATGCCATTTTAACCCAAAATTAAGAATGCAATATTACGCAATATTGAATATCAAAATTCCAACATAGAGAATCATCTTTCCATTAAACTGTAATCCACCGGAATATCGAATACTGCTTCATCAACCGGCTTTCTGGTAATTGAGGTAACCCTGCGGTTCATCAATTCCATACCGTCATTACGAAATTCAGTAATTTCAAGCGGTATTCCTTCGCCCCTTTCAGCTGTTGAGCTATGAATGAAGCCAAATGAAAAACTGTCTTCATTGCCCAGTGCACGCACCAACGGTAAAAAAAAGGCAAAATCCTTACCTCCATAGTACAACGTAGTCTTTCTATCCAGTTTTGTATTCACAATTTCAGCTTTGGATGCTGAAATAGAAAGAATTTCTTTTTGCTCACCTGTTTGTTTTACACTTCCGTCAGATTCCTGAATGGGGCGAACCATAATTTGAAAATACAGTTTACGCGATGGCATTAATGCAAGCACAATACCCGATTCTGTATCAATAATTTTTGCGCCTTTCAATTCTCCGTCACTGTTATAGGTATCAATTCGAACCATTTTACCTTTTACCGAATAAACCAGTTTCTGCAAAGAGCTTCCCTTTTTCTCGCTTAATTCTATAACTCCCTCAAAAGCTTGCCCCCTTACACTGTGTACCAACCACACAGACAATACAAATAACACGAATGTTTTCATTTGTTAGTTTTAATAGTGCAATATACTTAATTTCGTGCCGAAAGCTGTAAAATGTGAATACCGATTATAACAAATATAAAGACGCTGTTAACAAAGAAAAGGGTAAGGAAGCAGAAAATGCGGCATTAGAATATTTGACTGCAAAAGGTTATACATTGCTGGCTAGAAACTGGCGAAGCAGTTATAGTGAAGTAGATTTGGTGATGCGGGACGGAGAAACACTTGTTTTTGTTGAAGTGAAAGGTCGAAGTGCCGGGAACTTCGACTCCCCTGACGAACAAATAACCAGAAATAAAGGCTTTGCTTTACACAGAGCTCGTGATGCGTGGTGGGACGAGCACGGTAAAACGTCCGATTTTCGTATTGATCTGGTGGTTGTATTGTGGGGAAATCCACCTAAAATTCTTCTTTTTAAGGAAATGGATGTTGAAGGGGAAGACTAACCAGTATCTTTGCATTTCATTATGGCCAAACAGAACAATGCCGGAAAACGAAATAACGGCAATAACAAGGAATCTTCATCGGTAAGAAAGAACGGCAACGGTAAAAGCAGAACCGGAAATTCTAATTCCAGCCCTAGCCGGCGTTCGGTAAAAACTGCTAAAAGTGATTACAATAAAAGTCCCTCCGAAACCGGTGAACGAAGCGATGTTTCAAGAAAACCCGTTCAAAAACCAACGAGACACAAAGAAAATCAGGCTTTTGGCAACAAATCAGATTCCCGTACTACTGAAAATACAAAAAAAAGTTACCCTTCAAAGGAATACACAAAGAGAGAAAGAACTTATAAATCTCAGTCTGACGGTACCCAGCCTTCAACTTACGGCAGATTTAAAAAAGATTTTTCAAAAGACCCGTCTAATAAGGACGGCTCTACAGGCCGAATTACCTATAATCGATTTGAAAAGAATAATGACCGCAATTCAAATTCATCAAAAGATTATGAAAAGAAAAAATTCAGCAAGACAACGTCCACAGACCGAAACGGCAGGAACGACAACAAAGAATACAAAGGACGCCGAAACGAGAACAGCAGTTATTATAAGGACTCATACGGGGATAACAACGATAAAAACTATTCCAACAGATATGGTTCTGATAGCCGTGCCGAAGATGGAAGAAAACCTGAGCGTAACGCTAAAAATTCAGGAAAGCGTTCATCAGAAACCTGGAAGCCGGTTACCCTGGGTGAAGAGGTTAGGCTAAATAAATTCATCGCGAATAGCGGGCGTTGTTCGCGCCGGGAAGCAGATGAATTAATAATAAGCGGAGCAGTTACGGTAAACGACAAAATAGTAACCGAATTAGGTACTAAAGTTAAGCCTACTGACATTATAAAACTTGGCGGTGAAAAGTTATCAGGCGAAAAGCCGGTTTATGTTTTACTGAATAAACCCAAGGATTACGTTGCCAACGATGAACCCGGGAACAAAAAATCGGTAATGATGCTTATTGCCAAAGCATGTAAGGAACGGGTTTATCAGGTGGGGCGCCTTGACCGTACCACAACCGGACTGCTGTTGTTTACTAACGACATTGAAGTTGCAAATAAACTAACGAATCCAAAAAACAGAATACCCAAACTTTTTCAGGCAGAACTTGACAAAAACATAAGACCTGCCGATTTAGAAACCCTTAGGAGTGGTGTACAACTGGAATATGGAATCGTAAGAGCCGAAGAAGTAAGTTTGGTAGGTGAAAGCAAAAATATAATTGGCATACAAATTATGTCAGGCAGGAACCGGGCTGTCAGAAATTTGTTGGAGGCACTGGGATACAAGGTAATAAAGCTAGACCGGGTAATGTACGCCGGCCTTACTAAAAAAGATCTTCCCCGCGGAAGATACCGCTTACTTACCCCGAAAGAAATTGCCTACCTAAAAATGATGTAATTTCTGCAATTTTCCATTATTTCCTGCAACAACGCATATTTGTGATGTTAACACTGTGTCCGGATATCAACATAATCTATTGCATAGATAACACTACCATTACCATTCAGGATTCATAAGATGCACTACTTTCACAATTAAGAATGCGTAAATTCCTGAAAATACTACTGATAATACTGAGCAGTATAGTCGGTATCATTTTGATTATTGGAATGTTAGTTCTAATATTTGAAAATGACATCAAGCGATATATGCTTGACAAAATGAATGCTCATTTGAATACCCGGATTGAAGTTGAAAGCATAGACCTTACCATCTGGGATCGTTTTCCTGCCATTTCACTACGTTTTAATAACATTGCCATTAAAGATGCATGGCCCGAAGGCCCGGGAACTGACACATTGCTATTCGCAGAAAACCTATACCTAGAGATGAACATTTGGGACGTTTTGGGAGGTGATTATTCAGTGCATGCCCTATCTGCCGAATCAGGATTTTTTGTTGCCGCCATCAATGCCGAAGGCAATGGTAATTATTTTGTATTTAAAGATGACAGCACAGAATCTGACGATGACTTTTCAATGAAATTGAATAACATAAGCCTCAAGGACATGCGTGTAGATTATAAAAATGTTGTTAACGACGAACATTACAGTTTTTTCGTCCACACAGCAACTGCAGACGGAGACTTCAGCCAAAACCGTTTTGTTCTTACAGCAGGTGTTGAATGCACTATTGGCCAAATTCAATCAGGCGATATAAAGCTCCTGAAAGGTATTTCAGGAAATTTTGAAACTGAATTAGATGTAAACACCGATGATGGAAGTGTACATATTAAACGCGCCGAAATGTTATTGGGTAATGTTCCTTTTACAGTTAGCGGTAGCGTGGCTGGTGACAGTACCACAACATGCGATTTACAAATAACCGCCGCGCAGGCCGGCATTCAGCAGTTTTATTCGCTTTTGCCAACAAAGGTTGCACAGGAACTGAATACCTTTAGCTCCTCAGGTACTTTTGAGATGAAAGGCAGTATAACAGGGCCCATAACAGCTACCACCATGCCTCTCATTCAAAGTGAGTTTTCTGTAAAAAACGCAGTAATTTCGGCAGAAGACGTTCAACTAACCGATGCGGGATTTGAAGGATCATATACAAACAAAAACCTGAAAGGTGCAGAGGAACTCGTAGTAAAACAATTTTCGGCAAACATGGTTGATGGTTATATTTCAGGCTATTTTACATGCAGGGAGTTCAGCAATGTAAGAGTAAGTGGTGCACTGAATGCCGACTTCAGCATGAAAACTTTGGCCGCGTTTGCTGACGATCTTCCCGTAGTTTTTAAAGCTGGAAAAGCCAGAATAGATTCAGAATTTGATATAAAAATAAGCGAATTACAAACGAATCCTTATGAAGCACTCAGCAAAGCAAGGTTTAAAATGACTCTTGATGAAGTGAGCGGTTATTTAACAGAACCCGATATACCCTTTACTGATTTGGCAGCAAACATCATCTTAAAAGAGCAAAATGCACTTATTCATGAATTTACAGCCAACATCGACGGAAACCCAGTAACAATGGATGGTGCCTTGCAGGATTTAGTACCTGCACTTATACTTAAGGACCGTCCTGTTAACCTTGTGGCATCAATTTCTACACAACTGTTAAATCTTGATTACTGGACAGAAAAGTTTTCATCAGCCTCTGGTAATATAGACATGGCGAATAACGCTGAAAACAGTCCGGTTATTAATAAAAACTTTAATGCCAACCTTGATTGTGAAATAGGTAAACTGACGGGTGGAAAGTTTGCTGCAGAACAAATTCGGATGAAAGCCATTTGGCTTGACAACACACTGGAAGTACAAGGATTAACCCTAAATACTGCGGGAGGAAGAATTAAAGCCAATGCATTGTTATTAGGAGGTACAAATAATAATAGCTTTGAATTGGATGCTAAATTGGAAAATATAGATATTCCAACACTTTTTGAGCAATTCAACAATTTTGCCCAAACATACATTACCAACATGCATCTTTCAGGCAAACTCAATTCGAATATCAGACTACAAGGTCAACTGGATTCTGACTACAACCCCATTCTTATGTCAATGAACGCAATTGCCGGAATTAAAATACACAATGGCCGCATTAAAAATCTACCCGCATTAACCGACCTTACAGATTATTTAAAAAGCATGAAGGCAGCCGACTTGTTCTTTGGTAAACACATTGATGACCTAGAAAAAAGATTACAAGACGTAAGATTTGAAACACTCGAGAATGAAATTTTGGTAAATAATTCAACGGTTTTAATTCCTACCATGGAAGTAAAATCTACAGCATTAAATTTATTTATAACAGGTAAACACACCTTTACCAACGAAATTGATTATCAATTCAATTTTCTATTCAGAGACCTGAAAATTGCAGAAGAAGAAGATTCAGAATTTGGTAAAATTACCGATGACAGAAAAGGGATAAAACTGTTTGTAAAAATGACAGGCACCTCAGAAAATCCCATTTTTACTCTGGATAAAGAAGAGCTAAAAAAGAATAGGGAAGAAAAAAGAGCAGAGGAAAAAGAATTACTGAAGTCTCTTTTGAAAGAGGACTTTGGAATGTTTAAAAAGGATTCCACATTAAGGAAGGCAAACACCATTGACGACAAGGAGGCCGGCTTTATTTTATACGACGAAGAAATTGAAACAGAGGTAAACGACAACACAAAGAAAGAAGAGAATCCGAAAAACAAAAGGGTTAGAGAGCCTGACAATAAAAAGCGGGTTAATAAAGTTTACAATAAATGGTTACAGCAGGAGAAAGAAAAGCAAGACAGTTTGAATATTGAAATTGATCCATGAATCTCTATTCTAAAAAACAACGTTGGAAGATTCTCCTAATGTTGGCAGCCCTTTTGATTGTAGGTGCCTCCTTATGGTATACGGGCAGAATTGCCGAAAATTTGCGTAAAGAAGAAATTAGAAAAGTTGAGCAATGGGCAAGTGACATACGTAACAATATCATTCAATTAAACCTTGCCAATCAATCTTTTAAAAATCAACGCGCTGTATATAGCGAACTAAAACAACGGGAGCGGAAAGATGTAGAGCGGTGGGCAGCCGCAACCAAAGAGTTAAGCCGGGAACAGTTGGATTATACTTTCCTTATTGGCATCATTCAAGAAAACAACAATATACCTGTTATTCTTACCGACAATAACGATGAGGTATCGTCTATTAAAAACACAGGTTTCGAACGAAATACTTTTAAGGAAAGATATTCAAATCTTTATAAAAACTTGAGTACGGAAAAACTTAAAGTGATTACCGACAGCGCTTATAAAGACACTTTATCACAACTAATTAACGAATGGAAGAAACACTATCAGCCCATTGAAATAACTGTAATGGGCTCAATACGAAATCGCGTTTATTATCGGGAGAGTGATTTGTTGTTGGAATTTGACAAGAAAATTGAAATACTTCAGCGAAAAAGTGACAGTCTTTTCAATGAGTTTAATCAGCGCCTCACAAAAGGCAATCCACTGGTTCCTATGATATTTATTGATGACAGTACGCAGGCTGTTATTGCAACAAATTTAAAGATAAAACCCGACGAAATTCCGGAAATGATTTTACAAATGCGAACGGAAAACGACAGCATCCCAGTCTTTCTGGATGAGGAACTGAAGGGATATATTTTCTATAAAAATTCAGAACTTTTATCGCAATTGCAAATTTTCCCTTACATACAGTTCGGAATTATTGGTCTGTTCACATTTATTGCTTATTTAATGTTCAGCACTTTTCGGAACGCGGAACAAAATCAGGTATGGGTTGGTATGGCAAAAGAAACAGCACACCAACTGGGTACACCCATAAGCAGCCTGATGGCATGGACCGAATTACTTAAAGACCAAGGTATTTCACAAACGGTTATTGATGAGATGAACAAAGATTTGCAACGATTGGAAACCGTTTCAGATCGTTTTTCAAAAATAGGTAGTGCCGGAAGCCTGGTAAAAGCAAATGTTGCCGAAGTAGCGCAAGGAGTTGCCGACTATTTACAAAGACGAATTAGCAACAAGGTAAGTATTAAAGTAGAGGCTGTAGGTGACACCACTGCTCAAATAAATGTACCCCTGATGGCTTGGGTGTTTGAAAACCTTGCCAAGAATTCAGTAGATGCAATGGAAGGCTCTGGTTGTATTCACTTCCACATTTTCAGGGAGAACGACAAATTAATTGTAGATATTAAAGACACCGGTAAAGGCATACCTGCGGGTAAATTCAAAACCGTTTTCAGACCCGGTTATACCACAAAAACAAGAGGATGGGGATTGGGGCTGGCATTAGTAAAAAGAATTGTAAGGGAATATCATAAAGGAAAAATATTTGTAAAAGAATCTGAACCCGGCAAGGGTACGGTTTTCCGTTTGGTATTGCGTGTATAAAGTTAAAAAAGCAAATTTGTCGGGCATTTATATTCATATTCCATTTTGCAGACAGGCATGTACCTATTGCGATTTTCATTTTTCAGTGAACAACAAGCATATAAAGTCTGTAGTCAAGGCCATTATTACCGAAATTTCGCTAAGGAACCTAGAAAATTTTGAACCCGCCAAAACGCTATATTTTGGAGGAGGCACACCTTCTTTGCTGGAGGATCAACACCTGTTAAAAATTATCACGGAATTAAAGAAACGGAAATTTTTAATTTCTAAACCGGTGGAAATCACACTTGAATGCAATCCTGAGGACCTTACGAAAGACCGTCTGACCAATTGGAAAAAAATGGGTGTGAACCGACTCAGTATCGGTGTCCAAACGTTTGATGATCAAATTTTACATTGGATGCGAAGAGCGCATACGGGTGTAGATGCCATCAGGCACATTACAATGGCCAAAAATTTAGGATTTGAAAATTTAAGCGCCGACTTTATTTTTGGGCTGCCCGGAACCTCACTTCCCCATTGGGAAGAAACCCTGTTAAAGGTTACGGATTTAAATTTAAATCACCTAAGCATTTATAATCTTACCGTCGAAAAAGGCACACTGCTCAATAAACAAATCAGAACCGGAAAATTAAAATTGCCCGATGAAGAAGTACCTGAAATGTTCATTTCTGCACATAATTTTTTAACAAAAGCGGGATACCGTCATTATGAAATAAGTAATTATTCAAAACCGGGTTACGAAGCCATACATAACAAATCGTATTGGCAAAATACACCCTATTTGGGTATTGGTCCTTCCGCACATTCATACCAGCAAGGAATACGAAGCAGCAATCCTGCATCAAACGCTTTGTATATTCAGCATCTTAATAAAAATATTCTGCCTTTACGTAGTGAAGAAAATATCGATAGCACACAATGGAATGACTTTGTAATTACCAGCTTACGAACAGATATCGGCATAACAATGGCTGATATGGAAAACCGGTTTCCGAAATATATTACCAGAGTTACAAATTTGGCATCAAACCTACCTGAAGAATGGCTTGCTCACAAAAACTTGCTGGGTCTATCCCCGGAGGGCTGGCTATTGACAGATAGCATTTCGGTAAAATTGATAGATTGAAAACAAGAAGTAAACAATCTGCCTGATTAATTGTCAACCGTTCAAATGAAAAGAGTTGCTGTTATTGGTGCAGGCATAGGCGGATTAGCAACCGCTATTCGTGCTGCTGCCAAAGGTATGCAGGTTACTATCTACGAGAAAAACAATTATACGGGCGGAAAACTGGGCGAATGGACAAGCCATGGATACAGATTTGACACCGGCCCCAGTTTGTTTACCATGCCGCAATACATTGAAGACCTCTATTCCATTTGCGGTAAAGATGCCGCCCGCGAATTTTCTTACAAAAGCCTGGATGAAACATGCCGGTACTTTTGGGACGACGGGCAAATATTTAATGCACCCTCTCAACCGGAAATTTTTGCCGAAACCGCATCATTGGAATTTGGTGCAGATAAAACTTCTATAAAAAAACATATGGACTGGGCCGAAAGAACCTATAACCGTGTAGGAAGAATCTTTCTTGAAAAACCCATTCATTCTTTAAAAACGTGGATAGGTAAGGATGCGCTAAAGGCCTACCTTCATTTACCATCGTACTCCCTGCTAAGTACAATGAACAAAAAACACAATTCGGTCTTAAAAAATGAAAAACTGGTACAACTTTTTAACCGGTTCGCCACATACAACGGTTCTGATCCATACCGTGCTCCTGCACTCCTTTCCATGATACCCCACCTGGAACACGGGGTGGGTTCCTTTCTACCTGAAAAGGGCATGAGACAAATTCCTGATGCATTAACGCAGCTTGCAATGGAAGCGGGAATAGAAATTGTTTTGAATGCCGACGTTTCAAAAATAATTACAGACAAATACAAAGCAAAAGGAATTAAGACAAACAATCAAATTATTGAATATGATTACATTGTTAGCAACGTGGACATATTTACAACCTACAATAAATTGCTGCCACAAATTAAGCAGCCAACACGAATTTTATCAGGAGAAAGATCAACCAGTGGGGTAATATTTTATTGGGGCATTCAAAAAGAATTTAAAAAACTTGGCCTTCACAACATTTTCTTTTCAAACAACTACGCAAAAGAATTTGAGCACCTTCAAAAAGGAGAGAGTATTTATATGGACCCAACTATTTATATAAATATTACATCAAAACATATTCCGTCGGATGCTCCTGAGGGCTGCGAAAACTGGTTTGTTTTAGTAAATGCCCCGGCAAATACCCAAAATACAAATAAAGAAAACATATTAAAAGCGCGTCAGGCAGTAATAAACAAGCTGAACAAAGTTTTAAACACAAATATAGAGTCATATATTCAAACCGAAAGAACCCTGGACCCTGTTGGAATAGAAAATGAAACCGGCACACACAGGGGAGCACTATACGGAACTGCTAGTAACACCCCATTTGCAGCATTTTTCAGGCATCCCAACCGTCACAGAAATATAAAAAATCTGTTTTTTGTAGGAGGGAGCGTACACCCCGGCGGAGGCATTCCACTTTGCTTAAACAGTGCCCGCATTGTATCACAATATCTGGTTAAATAAACAATGGTGCGAAAAAAACTCACATATATCTCTATAATTTTCCTAATAATTATTTATCTGGTTGGTGTAATAGGTGTATCGGGAAAAAACCGAAACGAAATTCTTGAACTAACACCTTTAAATCTTCTTGTAACTTTTATTATCCTTGCAATAAATAAACCTGAACCCCGCCGCCGGGATCTTCTTTTCCCGGTTATTGCCTTTGTTACAGGCATACTAGCAGAAATTACCGGCGTTCACACAGGTTTATTATTTGGCCAATACCATTATGGAACTGTATTAGGTCCTTCCCTATGGGGCGTTCCTGTTATTATAGGCTTAAATTGGGCGATGCTTATTTATACGGCATCTGATATAATCAATAAATACAAATTAAACCTTCTTATAAAAGCAGGGTTATCTGCATTCACGGTTACCATGCTGGATGTACTTATTGAACCGATTGCCGTAAAACTGGGATTCTGGTATTGGCACAGCCTGAATATTCCTTTTACCAATTACGTTACCTGGTTTGCAATTGCTTTTTTTCTGAGTATTTTATTTTATAAAATCAAGCCGGAAGAAAGAAAGAATCCTTTATCAGAAGCGGTATTTGCAGTACAGCTTTTATTCTTTGCTGTACTGAACATTCTATTATAAGAGACTTCTAAAAAACAAATCGAATCAACTGGAACAAATTCAAAAATTACGATCTCTTGTTTCTAATGAACCTATAATTTTTGAATTTTTATTACCTGCTGCTTATTTTTCAAGTCAACCTTTACAAAATAACTACCTGCTGCCAATTCACTTACCTGAATCTCTAACTGATTCACATTACAATTTGACAGTTTTGTTACCACTTTTCCTGCCATATCAGTAATTACTACATTTAAAATGTTTTCGTTACCGGCATTTATAAATAGCACATTACTTACCGGATTAGGATAAATTGAAACAGACATGGGAACAAAATCGTCAACCTTTAGTGCAACTCCATGAACTGTCGATGCCGTATTTGTCCGGATTGGCGCATTATAATCAAAATAAATATCGGCAAAATTTTCAATTTTATCACCAACAGGCAAAAACCCATCCTGTTTGATTCTAAATTTTACAAGCCCCATGGAACCCAAGGGATCGGAAGTACTGTCCGGAAGGTTTATTCCAGCAAATAAAAATTTAGCTATATTTCCGTTATCTATTGTCAAAGTCATGGGATTATGACTTTGGGCAACAATTTCAAGGCTACCCATTTCAAGAAATGACGACAATGTATCGGTTATTAATACATTCGTAGCCAATGCGGTTCCTATATTTTGAAAATGAATAACATATTCAAGGTATGATGCCCCTGAAATACTGTATAACGTATCAATATTTACAGTTTTATAATTCGGATCGTACGGTCCAACCACAGTGGAAACAGACGTTCCGCTATTATTAGCCGGTGTTACATCAATGGCCACCGGCGTAATAGCCACCGAAGAATTTATTAAATCGCCAATGGTAGCCGTAACCGGAATATCAAAATAAATAAATATATGCCCCATATCCAATGGATTTAATGGGCCGATATTCCAGGTATATGAGGGGTGAGATGAAACTGTTGGCGAGGGACTTGCCATTACAAAATTCAAAGAGGCGTCGGTGGAAATACCAACAACCGGAGCTTGTACAGTAGTGCCCACGTTTTTATATGTAAGTAAATAACCCAATACATGACCCGCTTTAGGACTTGAAAGAGGGGTGATGTCTATACTCAGGTCATTTTGATTTGGAACAGGGTACAAACCAAAATGATTCAGCGAATCACAATCGCCCATTCCCGGAAACATAGCTGTTTGAGCTGACGGAGTGGTTAGTGTATGATACAAAGGTATATTAGGAATAGAAACTGAATGGGAACCTGACAAACAATACATATTATACTCGCCGGTATGATTTGAAGCCACTACATAATTTGAAGCATCCAGTTGAATCATAATATTTGCCAGACCCTGTTCTCCTGCATCCTGTGTTCCGTCGTTGGAGACATCAGAATATACTATTCCTTTGATCATATTGGCATTATCTGCGATTCTAGCAGCGAACCCCAAATCCAATCCCGATGAATCGTTAGCAAGTACAATAAAATCGCTTCCAAATCCTGAAAAATACACATCATCAGAAGGTGCAGCATGCACTCCGTAAACAAAATGAGAACCTGTGCCCCCTCTGGAATTCAACGCCCAGATAACATTACCTGCCGTATCTAATTTTGTAAAAAACCCCTTGGTCTGACTGTTTGAAATAAGATTAAATCCACCCATTGTCATAGATGCCTCAAATCTTCCCACGCAATAAACATTGCCAATATCGTCGCACGACAAACCCAGCCCTTCATCGTATCCGGTACCACCGTAGGTATTTACCCACGACCACGTACCCGTATTGTTTAGTTTACCAATTAAAACATCTGCTCCGCCGGAAGTTGCTGTAATTACGTATGGCCCGTAGGTGCCTGGTCCGGCTGCAGTTGTAAAGTATACACTTCCCACATTATCAGCAGCCACTGAATAAATATTACCCCCACCTTCATATAAGGTTGTCCATACATGATTACCTGAAGCGTCAAGTTTTGTAATAAAGTGATTATTGCTTCCCACAGAAATAGGCGAACCGTTAATATTAAGCGTTCCTGAAAACGTTTGGCCACCCAGATAAGCATTTCCTGCCGCATCTACCGTTCCGGAATACGTGTACTCCCAGCTGCTGCCGGTACATTTACTCAACCACAATGGTGTACCACTGTTGTCAAATTTCATAATGAATGCGTCCAATGAACCTGAGGCAGCCATTGAAAACGCACCCCAGGAAAAATTGGAACTGGCACAATCACCAAATACATACACGTTACCCATTCCATCTGTACCAATACTATTGCCGTCATCATCATTGGCCGACCCGCCGCCGCCGGTTGCAAAGAGAACATTGCCATTGGCAGCATCCAGTTTTACAAGATACACATCCTCTCCGCCATTTGAAGTGAGGTTAAAGGTACCGGCAGTAAATGCCCCTGTATATTGACCCGTTATCCAGACATTCCCTACTCCATCATACACAATATTTCCTGCCCAGTCGCTATTTACCCCTCCTACTGAAGTAGCCCATAAAACATTACCCGCTCCATCGTATTTAACAATTATAATATCCTGCAACCCGGCACTGGTATATATTGACCCATTTATATCAATCGTTCCAATATACTGCCCCAGCGTAAACGCATTTCCAAACGGATCTGCGGTAATGCCATACGTACCAAAAGCGTAGGGAGACAACCACGAAACCACCTGAGCATGACATCTTACAGCTGTTATCAAATACAACGTAAGTATAAAAGAAAACAATGTAATTCTCCTCATAACAATAATGCAAAATTTAGATTCAAGACGATAATACCTTACAAAGGTTGTTTAAAAGTTGTTATGATTTAGGAATTCTTATAAACCGTCTTCTGTCATGGTAAAGTACTTTAGAATATCAACAAAAAGGAACATCCAATTAAAGCGATACTTTGCCGGTGAATCTTTAAACTATTACCTTAGCAGTTTCGTGAACAAAAGCATGGCAAAGGGAATTCTGCTATTTTTAATTGTATTTTGTAAAGGCATTGCAGGCTTTGGCTTCAGCGATGGTAGTTTTTTAACAGCTGAAGAACGTGCATATCTATACCATGTTGTGCAAAAAAGCAATACACTGTACCGCAATTTGAATCACCTCTTTGAATATACAGGCGATATTCCAAAAGTAAAAGGAGTACCAGACTACGATTCCATTGAAAAAATCATTATCCTTAGTCCTGACAAGTTAAAAATTAATTTTTACGAAATCAGCAAGATGCCTCCCGGAATTCTTGCAGAAGCCTCCATGAAGCTATCATTATGGAAATTGAACAAAAGTTTAAAAACGCCTGAAAAGAACGAAGAGAACACCAGCAAAGAGTTTCAGCACATTTTAAATTATATTTTAGAAAAAGCCCCCGTAACTGCACTTAAGAAACAAAATAAAAGTGAACTACGGAGCGAAATAGAAGACATCTTCAATCCTGGCGTTTCTGCTGAAACAAAATTGGGATATATGCGCCCCATCAAGGAGATGTCTTTTCATGATATCGCTGCACTGATGAATCATTACAGCGTTGGCATCAGTGAACTGGCCGAAGCAGAAGCACAAAGGCTTTTTCTTTTAATGGGAGGGTCATTTCTAAAATTAAACAACTATCTGCTTGCGGCCGGTGAAGGAAGCAGTACAGCCGGCTTACTCGATGCATCAGAAAAAAATGAGCAGGGCAAACCGGACAAAAAGAAACCTGTGGGCATCGGACTTTTCAATTACCAATATATTAAAGGATTAAACGAACAAGGTAAAAACGATGTATTGGTCAAAACCAATCCCTCAATAAATATTGAGGGGTATAAAGGTGGTTCGGCATCCACACTTCACTTAAGCATCTGGGGATTTAATAACTTTTTTCAGGCAACCGTGGTGGTGCAGAATGGTGATAAAAGCTACCTGTTATTTGGTAATAAGTTAACCAATGAACTGAGCCCTGACAGCACGCACGGAGCAGGAGTTACAATATTTAAACACCTGGCCGATTTAAAAGACAATATTATTCCTGAAGAAGAACAATCCCTTTTCAAAAAAGGTGGCTTGAAAGAAAAATGGGATGTAGCTAAAGTCAAAGAAAAACAAGCCTTTGACATGGTAAGACAAAAGGAATATGAACTAAGAATGGTGAACTATGTAGAGCAGCGTAAAAAATACAAGGCACTACAGCAGGAGTATTTACACTGGGCATCAACCTACGAAGAGGCAAAAATAAAAACCCGTGCTGCACACGAAGCTTATAAAAAACAATGGTATTATGTTAATTACCTTCACGACAGGCTTTACGAAATTGAATCAGACTTGGGAAATTACCTTCTACCGGTTGTGCAGGATGACAGTTTGTTTACATATGCTGATGGAACGACATTTAATTTACACACTCAGGATTTAGAAATTTCTAAAATAAACAAGGATGGCAGACTACTGGTTCGATTAATTGCCCTGGGATCAAAACCACTTAGCAAAAGGGTAGATGAAGTTCAACTTTTTGTATGCTCGCACGAGAAAAAACCTGAAATGCAAATAGATGTTGCATTTGAAGGTTTAGATATATTTGATTCGGATGCTTATTTACCGCCTTCAACCCTGGGTTCAGGTGAATTATCAAAAATTGCAGCCTTTATAGCCGAATACGACCCGGTAATTACTCTTTCGCTGGAAGGACATGGCGTGGGTAAAATTACTGACGGAGGGATTGCTGAAGCGGGTAAAGAGGTTAAAGAGTTAAAGGCTTATCCGGGAAAATCGGCTGCAGACCGTGAACAAAGCAAGCAAAAGGATGAATTTAAATTACTAAGAGTAGGAAAAGTTAGAATTAAAAACAGTTCAAGTCTGGTAATTCAAGTAGACAGCTACACCGACCCTATCATTTCAAACATACTGCTAAACCGTATAAATGACAGTATTGCGGGAAAATACCCGGGCATTACCGCCAACGAATTATTAAGTGCATATAGAACCATGGCCATAGCAGAAACCGTGATTAACGAGTTAAAAACTAAAGTTTCTGCAAATGTCGGAGATGATTTTAAGCAAAATGCCGGGAGTATTGCCCGGTTAGAAAAAGCCCTGAAATCGGCATGGGTGCGGGTAAATAAATACGCTATACCTTACTCTACTTATTTAACTGCCACTGGCCGGAAATAAAATGAATTTACTTTCCCATTTCAGTTAAAACTCCTCTGACACTTCCATATTTAAGCAACAACTTATTTGCCTCTTCATACTCAACATGTAGCTCATCCATCACCATGCGGGTACCCCTGTCAATCAACTTACTATTGCTTAACTGCATATCTACCATCTTATTTCCCTTAACACGGCCAAGTTTTATCATAACAGAAGTAGAAATCATATTTAAAATTAATTTCTGTGCTGTACCACTCTTTAGCCTTGTACTACCGGTTACAAGTTCAGGACCCATTGGCGCAACCAAAGGAAAATCAACCAACTGCGCAAGTTTTCCTGAAGGATTGCACGTAACACAGGCTGTTCTTATTCCATTTTCACGGCATTTATTTATTGCACCCACAACATAAGCGGCACCTCCAGAAGCCGAAATACCTACTACCGCGTCCTTTTCACAAATATGATGAGTCAACAACTCGTTCCAACCTGCATTCACATCGTCTTCAGCAAATTCAACGGCCCTCTTTAATGCAACATCGCCCCCTGCAATAATACCTATCACCATACCATAAGGCACACCAAAAGTTGGCGGACACTCTGAAGCATCCAGCACTCCCAGTCTTCCGCTGGTACCTGCACCTATGTAAAACAACCTACCGCCCTCTCTCATACTAATTGCCAATTGTTCAACAAATCGTGCAAGAACGGGTATAACTCCAGCAACAATTCGCGGCACATCGTTGTCCAGTTGATTCATTGCAATTAATAGCTCTTGGGTAGACATTTGGTCCAGATTTTCATAAGAACCTGACTGTTCGGTAAGTGGAATACTGCTTTCTGCCATGCTTCAAAAATACCTTATTCAATCAGGAAAAAACAGGATAAAAAAAATATTCGTAAAAATTTTTCAACAGAGAAGATAACCGTAAATAGTTTACGGTGTAAGATTGTACTTTTGTTGCATGTGCGCGAAATTACTTTCAGAAAAAGAAAGAATAGAACAAATAGCCTTTTCACTCGCAGTGAAAAAAACAGCTGTTGGCAAACGATTGCTGGAGCAATTCAAGACTCCCGGCGTTGTATTCAGGGAAAAACATCTCGGCTTAACCGGGATAAAAGGCTTAACCTCTGAAATAATTGATAATCTTCGGTCTAAAAGTCTATTTTCTGAAGCGATGCGGGTTCTTGAGCGTTGCAACGTGTTGGGAATTGAGCTATACTTTTACAGTGATATAGAGTATCCTTACAGGCTGCGTCATTGCCAGGACCCACCTATGTTGCTATACACACTAGGCAGTGTGTCAATGAATGCGTCCCGTTACCTTGCCATTGTCGGCACCCGGAAATGTACATGTTACGCCGAAGAATGCATACAGCAAATGTTATCGCAGGTAGCCGTTTATAAACCCATTATAGTTTCAGGTTTGGCATTAGGTGTAGATGGTATTGCGCACCGGCACACTATTCAGAATTCGCTTCAGGGTCTGGCCATAATGGGACACGGTCTGGACATTTGTTATCCGGCAGAACATCGCAACTTATCTGAAAGACTCTGTAAGACCGGGGGTCTCATCTCGGAACATCCGCCGGGTACCCCGGCAGATCCGGTACACTTCCCGCGCCGGAACCGAATTATTGCAGGAATGAGCGACGCCGTGGTTGTAATTGAGAGCCGGAATGTTGGTGGCAGTATAATAACTGCCAATATTGCAAATTCTTATAACCGGGAAGTGTTTGCGGTACCGGGCAGAATATCTGATACTTCGTCAGAAGGATGCAACCAGTTAATTCAAAAGAATAAAGCAGCCATTTATTTAAGTCCCGGCTCATTGGCTGAGAATCTCGGCTGGACCGAAAAACATAACCAACAAGCACTGGAACCCACCGTGTTTGAAACCTTAGACGGCGATGAAAAAACAATTGCCGAAATTATTTACAAATTTGGTTCAATTACCCTTGATGCCTTGTGCGCAGAAGTTTCGTTACCTGTAGAACGCATTTCGGTATTATTGCTTACAATGGAATTACAAGGTGTTGTAAAATCTATGCCCGGAAAAAGATACTCTGTGCTAAATTAAAAAAAAAAAAGCACCCTCACAACCAACTTCCTATTGAACAAACTACAGGAACAAAATGAAATAACTTTTATGAAAATCTGCGTTTACTCATCGCTTTTCTAATTGTTGAATTCGATTTAGAGCCTGTTTGGCATAGAAGCCTTTATTGGCAATAATCAAACGCAGCAATTTTTCCCACTGTTCGGTATCACCCATTTTATGATACGTCAATGCCTGATACCAAACAGATTCTTCGTAAAACAATAGCACCGGATACACCGTTGCAGCTTTGAAATAATCTAAAGCCCTATCATAAACAGCCATATGATAATAACACAAACCGCTATAAAATACCACATTTACATCTCCAGGATAAATATCTGCTAATTCATTAAATATTTTCAGTGTGTTCTTGTATTCTGAACGATCAAACAATTTCATTGCGCTGTCCATCATAGATTCATAAGTAAAAAATCTGTAAGGACCTATTGCTTCGCCCGGTTGCAGTCGCAGTTCGGAAGAATTTACAACAGTTCCTGTAGGAATGTTTCTGTTTCTTACCTTAATTTTTCCTTCATAATACTGTCTGAAGTCGGCCATCAAATACCCATTTATATATAAGACCCTAAAGGATGAATGGTTTATTCCAACTAATTGTGTTTCAGAACTCAATTTCTCTATTCCAATTTTGGGTGCCGCCTGTAAATCCAGTTCAATCATTTCGTTTTTCTTTTCGTCAGTAAGTGTCTTTTCAGCGTTCGTAAAGTCAAAAGACTGTTTCACTATTGGTTCAACCACCTTTGAATCATTCGTTTTATTTAATTTTTCTGCCATTCCATTGGTATCACGTTCCACAACAACCGGAACAGTGAGCGTTTCTTTAATAAATACATCATAAGCTTCTGACATATTTTTGTAATTCAACACCTCTTCCCTACTATATATTGCTGGTTCGGCAAAGGGATAAAAAGCCAGAATAAAAAGCCAGGCTATTGGTAAAATAATGGCGAGCAAAAATCCATTATTAAAATTCGAACCCTCATTCTTTACAGTATGTTCAACAATACTCTCTTTCAAGAACTCCAGTTCGCTAAACTGAATATCATATTCGCTAAGACCTTGCAGCGATTCGTCAGCAAAAGGGTCATTTAACGTATTGGACGAACCATGCCGCATAGCAAGAAGCAACTCATTTTCTCCCGGTGGTTTACCTCCAAATATATCTGATGGTTGCTTCATGATGCAATTCGTTTATCGGTTTGAATTTTAATAATCATCATTCTAAGATTTCGTCTGCCGTTTTGAATAAAGCTCTTAACTTCCTTGTAAGTATATCCGGTTCTTTGTATTACTTCTTCATAGCTCAACTCCTGCAGATAAAACAAATCAATACAAATCCGCTGTCCGCCGTTTAATAAAAGAACAGCCTCCTCAAGCTGTTCAATACTAGCTTCCGCCGCTAATTTTTCCTGTAAACGGTCTTCCGCTGTTTCGGGTAGATACTGGTGGTCTAGCGCTACGGAAGGATTTACTTTTCTAAGTTCCATTAAACAATAATTTCGTGTTACAGTATGCAGCCAACCTCTGAAATATTCAACCTGTACATTTTTAAGGTCTGTTATTAGTTTCTCAAAGATTTGATGCACTGCATCCTTACTATCGTCCTTATTCTTCAAATACTTAAGACACACGCCATATACCAGGGTTGTATAACGGGCAAACAGGGTACCCAAAGACGCCCTGTTGCCGGTATTGAAATAATCTTTCAATAATTCTTCATCTGATATATTGCTATCGCGTGTTGCCATATCAATTAAAACTCACCTATTTTGCCTTTCGTTCCAAAGGTCTAAATAACTTTTGGTTTCCATAATGATTACTCCACCTGTGGTATCACCATATTTAGCAGGCACTCCACCAGTGTAAACGGTAATTTTTCCGATTGCAGCACCGGGTATTCTTGAATTTCCACGCTGCTTTACACCATCCACAAAATAAACAGATGCATCGCTGCGTGAACCTCTTACATATGCATCACCACCGTCAATTCCTGTTTTAATATCTGTAGTTAATGTACTCAACAGTTTATTCATATCCCGGATATTCGCATTATTTTTCAATTGCTTGTAGCCAACGGTTTGCGCAGAAGGCTCCTCCGGGTCAATCAAAGGTATAATATCTTCTACCAATTCATAACCTGTTAGTGTATTTCTGTCTTTAAGCGCAATATTCATTCGTCGGGTAATTTTATCAGCATTTACCTCTATTCCTGCAATTTCTAAAGTATCCTTACCAATATAGGATATGATTAAGTTATAAGTACCTGATGGCACACCTTTCATGGTAAAAATCCCGTCTAAATCTGATAATGTTTGTGCAACCATTACCCCGGCTCTGAAAGCTCTGATATGCACTTCAGGTATGGTTTCACCATTTTCGGCTTCTACTACCGAACCATAAATGTCTCCAAGCATGCCCTGTGCCCCTGCGCCTGTGGTCCCTATGGCTGTACATGCAACCAATAACCATTTTTTAATTGTTTTCATTTTATTGAAGATTTAAGTTATACCAATAAGATGCATACCTTTACACCATTCCACAAAATGCGCGATATTTTTTTTAAAATATTTTTCACTTTACTGTTTTTATGCGTTTTGCAGAATTCACATTCGCAAAAAAACACTGACAACCTAATTCCTAATTCTGTAAACGCACGGTATCTGGAACATCTCATAAAAACGGGAATTGACAGCATCCGTATTCAACATGGGTTGACATGTGTATTCTATGACACCGTACTTTATGCAGCAGCAAAAAGACACGTGCATTATCTGGATTCAACCCGGCAGCAACAGCACTTTGAATCCGAAATTCCAAAGTGGGATGATGTTACAAAACGTGTTGCCTACTATGGCGGAGATTATACCTACAGACCTGCTGAATTAATTGCACGAACATTTGTGGCCAAACCTCTAAAAGATTCACGAAACAAACCTTACGTAAACGTAACCTATCAGGACGTTTGCAACGACCTGATAGGGAAATGGTTAAAAAGCAAAAAATACAAAGCTCTAATATTAAATCCATGGTTTGGTGTTACAGGAATTGCGATAGCCATAAGTCCGGCGCGCAAAGAAGTTAAGGCAGTTGCAGTTTTAAGTGAAAAGCTATTTGCGTATACTTTTAACGAAAGCGAAACCCATTTTCCATACCGTTCAGATTGTAACCAACCGACACCTGTATCTTTTAGCCGCCACATCAAATCAAAATTCCAGCTTCCGCAATATGAAATGAAAAGACCCTCAGATTCCTTAAAAGATTGTGGGAATTGTAATACGGTTATTGATACCGCATGGTACAGAGATGAATTAGTGATTAAAAATCAAAAGGTGACTTTGTTAAGCTGGAATACCATTATGATAAAGGAACTATTGAAGGAAAAAGGTATCCGATTCGCGGTTGAAGTTATTCCCTGGACACCTTTTGACTGTGATAACCCAGACTATTATACAATTCCCAGCCGAAGAGCTAAAACCAGTTTAAACAATGGATATATTCTTGAACCCGTAAAGCGTCGAGCACTAAAGAAAGGCTTCAAAGGAACCAGTTTTAAAGCTCTGAAAAAAACCGGGCAACAAACCGGCAGCTTTGAAATAAAACTTGGAGTGGTACCAGATACTTTGCATCCTGATTATTATGAACTTAACATACTAATATTAAAGGGAAAAAAGCTGTGCAGGGTAATGCATATTTCCAGATATCCGGGCAAACCCGTAAGGTCAATTTATAAGATTAACTATTTAACAGACGTAAAGCAGTATTATTTAAACCTGAGCGAAAAAACGCGTACATTAAAGTTTACTGTACCTTTTGAGACCGGAAAATCAGATTACAACAAAAAAGACATTCAACCCCTAATAGACTCTCTGCACTATGACGGATTTGTAATTGAAAATGTGCAGGTAAAAGCCTTTAGCAGCCTAGAAGGAGATTCCGTGATAAATACACAACTGCAACAAAAAAGAGGAAATGCAATACTAAAAGTACTTAGCGAAAGACAAAAGCAACCCTTCAACAGTAAACTGAGCACACATGGCTCGATGGATCAATTCAGGAAGCAAATAACTGAAAATAAAGAACTTTCTGAGATTTCCGGGTTAACCAATTCTGATTTACTTAAACAAATAAATGCCAACCCATCTAAATTTGAAAAATACCTAAAAGTACAAAGAAGAGCAGAAATTACTATGAGCGTTCGAATACAAGTAGAACAAAAGAACTTAGGCAGCTATTTACTTGGAGAATTTTACAGAATGCGGGACAGCGTAAATTTTGAATTACAACGTAGCGGCACCATTACCAGTACAGCATCTGTTTACCTTGACAGCATGACCTATGTTCAAGGCTTTGCATATAATAGAATCCTTGACAGAACCATTGACACTATATGGTTAGAGCGTATGGAACTACCTGTGCATCCCGATTTTTCAAAAGTTATCAAAGATCATTTCTGGTATATGTTGTCGCTAAGTGAGACCCGTATGGACGACCCCGCCTGGGAAAAAAGTTTTTATACCCGACTCAATCACCTTGATAAAAAAGGAATAACTTCATTTCAAATGCGTTTTGACATGTGCAACTATTTAGTAAAAAGCGCAGCCGGTTCAAAAACATTAAAAAGTCTTGACCCACGTACTCTGGAACTGGCAGAAAGTCTAAAAAGCACAGAAGAAATTTTAATGAAAACGAAAGCAGAAGCATTGTGGGTAAACGCTTTGATTATTCAAGCATTTGCACTGGCATCCAACGAAAGGCGTACATTAAAAGAAGACGAAATAATGAGACAATCTTGCCAGAAACTATGTGCACACTTTTCAAATCAGGCATTCAATGACAGTTTGGTAACCGTTGTGGCAGATTTCATTTCCTTTTGCAAACAAGAAGATCTTGCTTTTCAATTGATTGAATCAAGAAGCAAAACGAGTAAACCCTATCCGCCCTTGCTGGCAATGTACCATAAACTGAAGTATGAACACATTGAAGAAAAGCAGAATATAGATTATTTTGAAGAGGTAATAAACAGCTGGATAAAAATGGACGCCAATACATGGTGCAGCATGTTTATCGGTCCGGGCAATATCAGCTTTCAGGCATTTGATTACATACCCCTTAGAAACTTTTACTGCGAGAAATGTAACGACCACCCCACACAAATTAAATCATCTGATTTTCAGAACTTAATATTAAAAAAGCATCCCTGAATGTTAACCAAATATTTACTTTTAGTTAGCTTTATGAAAATGCGTTGTCAGGGCAATCGGCACGATGTAATTTTACCTTATGAAACTTACGTCCCATCAGCCGGAATTAGGAAAAAGCCCGGCATTGTTTTTTATTATCGCCGTAGGGTCTATATTCACGGTAATTGCAAAATCTAACCAGTATTTGTTCACTGCAGATCATTCCTCATGGAAGGTACTTGCAGGAGTATTTCTTTTCTGCATACCTTTTTTAATCATTTCATTTAAAATTATCAACGACAGTACTTTCAAACCTATGTTTTTCGCTGCGGGTATGGTACTATGCCTGCTTGCACTTGAAGTTATGGTTTCAAAAGGTTGGCAAGTGCAAAACTTTTTAGAGCATGCACTTCAATGGGGATTACCATTGGCCACCGGCTACCTGGTTTTTACTGAAAACTCGGTTAAAACCCTGAAAATAATTAGAATACTAACAGCAATTACATTTTTTGGACATGGAATATATGCCCTGGGGATTCAAATTTCGTCAACCAATTTTGTACCTTTAACTACCGGTATATTAGGCATATCAGCGGGAGAAGCAGATATTTTCCTTAAGATAGCGGGCGCACTGGATATGATAGTCGTTGTATCTGCAATCACGGGTCTTTTATGGAAATATGTAATTTGGTATGCTCTGGTCTGGTCCATTGTTACCACAACGGCCAGGCTTGTATACTTTGGCATTTTTGGAGCTGAGGGCGCAACACTTGCGGTAGCCCTTACAGAAACAGGTTACCGTCTGTGTCATATTGCCGGCCCTGCAGCACAATTACTGCATGAGTCTTTTTCAGTTTCTCAGGTTTCTGATAGCAATTCACAAATTGGCACCCCTCAACCATACCCAACACCAACAATAGTATAAGGGTAACGTTATCTTGTTTTGACTACCTATCCTAAAAAAGGATATTTGTAATCGGTAGGAGAAACAAACGTCTCTTTAATAGTCCTTGGAGAAACCCACCTAAGCAAATTCATATAAGCTCCGGCCTTATCGTTGGTCCCTGAAGCTCTAGCACCCCCAAAAGGCTGTTGTCCTACCACGGCTCCGGTAGGTTTATCGTTTATGTAGAAATTACCGGCAGAATTTCGCAATAGTGTAATTGCACTTTCAACGGCATATCTGTCGGTGGCAAATACTGCGCCGGTTAGTGCATATTCACCCGTAGTGTCAAGCAACCGCAATGTTTCTTCGTATTTTTCGTCATCATAAACAAAGATGGTAAGCACCGGGCCAAAAATTTCCTCACACATCGTTCTGAAGTGTGGATTAGAAGTGAGTATTACGGTAGGCTGAATAAAATAACCTTCCGATTTATCATACTTTCCACCCGAGATTATTTCTGCATCTTCACGGGTTTTTACATAGTCAATGAACCCTGATATTTTATCAAAGGCTCTCTCATCAATAACTGCATTTATAAAATTTGACTGGTCATCGGGACTCCCCATTTTCATGGAATCCAGTTGACTGCACAAGATGCTGCGAACGTCAGCCCATAACGACTTTGGTACATATGCCCGCGATGCTGCAGAACATTTTTGCCCCTGAAATTCAAACGCACCTCTGGCTAATGCCGTCGCCACCTCAGCTGCGTTCGCTGATGCATGTGCAATTAAAAAATCCTTTCCACCAGTTTCACCCACAATGCGCGGATATGTCTTGTACCGCTCTATATTATTTCCAATTTCCTTCCACAAATTTCTAAACACCGCAGTGGACCCCGTAAAATGAAGACCTGCAAAATCGGGATGTTTAAAAATAACATCACCTGCTACAGGTCCGTCACATGTCACCATATTAATAACACCATCTGGTAAGCCGGCAGCCTTGAAAAGTTCCATTACTACCTTTGCTGAGAATACCTGCGCATCGGCAGGTTTCCATACCACCACGTTACCCATCATAGCTGCAGCTGCCGGTAAATTAGCGGCAATTGAAGTAAAATTAAACGGAGTTATGGCAAAAACAAAACCTTCCAGTGCTCTATATTCCATTCGATTCCATATTCCGGGTGATGAAATGGGTTGGTCCGTATATATTTGCTGCATAAAAGCCGCATTAAATCTAAAAAAATCTATCATTTCACAAGCGGCATCAATTTCTGCCTGAAATACGTTTTTAGACTGTGCAATCATGGTTGCAGCATTCATTCTATCGCGAAAAGGACCGGAAAGCAGCTCTGCAGCCCTAAGAAATACAGCAGCGCGCTGTTCCCACGATGTCTCGCTCCAACGGGCCCGTGCAGCCAAAGCCGCATCAATTGCCGCTTGAACATGAGTGGCCGAACCATAATTAAAATAACCCAAAGTATGTTTATGGTGATGAGGAGGAGACATACGACGCTTTTGTTCCGTTCTAATTTCTTGCCCCCCAATGTACATGGGTATATCCACTTCACCCTGCTCCATCTGACGGCGATATTCTGCCATTAACCTTTCAGATTCCGTGCTCTTTGGCGCATAGGACTTCACCGGCTCATTTATTGGTACCGGTACGCGAAATATTCCTGAGGACATAATATTTGAATTTAAGTTTGGCACGAAATTAATCAATTTGTATAGACTTCGCACCCAAATCTCGCTAATAAACGACAAAACAAAATATTAAATTTCATTTCAGCACCAACCTTCCAGTGAATAACAAAAGTCTTTTCCGTATCCATTAAAAAAAAAATCCGGCCTTACGACCGGATTGCCTTACATAGGGTTTGCTTATTCAATTAAGAAAACTGAGCAGCATATTGAGACTTTAAGTTATCACCATCAAACCACTCAGGGACTCCATAAACACTCACCTTAGAATCAGCGGGTTTATAAGTTTTTAATTCCTGCTTCTTTTTCATACTGTTCAACGCATTATTGATAGAAGCAGTCACTTTATCCTCTTGTTCTTTACCCATTTTGAACTTCTTAAGAGCAGCACTTATTAAATGCAGGTTAGATATCAATTTACCTGAACTTCTAATTTCGGTCTGTACAAAATCATTCCAGTTAATTTTCCCGGATTCTTTCTTAGCCACTACTTTTTTATGTATTTCCTTTGCCGGTGCAACAGACTTTTTAACAGTCTTTACTGCTGCTTTTGGAGTCTTATCAGCTTTTTTGGCCACCGATTGTTTTTTTGCAACCGTTTTAGCAGGTGCTTTAACAATATCTTCAGCCTTTACAGTACCAGCCTTAATTGCTGAAGGTTTAGATTTGGGAGTTAGTTTGCTTTTCAAATCTTTTTTGGCAGTTACTCTTCCATTCGGTTTTACATCAGTTTTTTTCGAAATTTTAGATGCAACTGGCTTAACCTTTTTATTCTCCTTTTTAGGTGCCATTACCGGTGCTACAGTCTTTGATGCAGCCGCCTTAGCCTGACGCCCTCTCTTCTTTACCGGTAAAGCCGCTGTAACTTTCAATGTACTTTCAACTGCAGGACGACCTCTTTTGCGCGGAGCAACTGCTACAGCAGGCTTGCTTACTGAAGCCGCCTTGGCAGGACGACCTCTTTTGCGGGGAGCAACTGCTACAGCAGGCTTGCTCACTGTAGCCGCCTTGGCAGGCCTACCTCTCTTGCGCGGAGCAACTGCTACAGCAGCCTTGGTAACTACTGCCGCCTTGGCAGGACGACCTCTTTTACGCGGAGCAACTGCAACAGCAGGCTTGGTAACTGCTGCCGCCTTGGCAGGACGACCTCTTTTTTGCGGAGCAACAGCCACAGCAGGTTCGCTTACTGCAGCAGCTTTGGCAGGGCGACCTCTTTTGCGCGGAGCAACAGCCTCAGCAGGCTTGCTAACAGCAGCAGCTTTGGCAGGACGACCTCTCTTCTTACTACCCGGTGCAGAAACTTTTATTGCCGCAACACCACCGACTTTTCTGGGACGACCTCTTTTACCCTTTTTAGCTGCAATAGCAGTTTTTTCGTCAGCTTTACGAACACGACGAGAGGTGGATGCATCTGATGCATTAGCATCAGAAACACGATCTAACATATTTTGAATATGCTGTAATCGTTTTAATGTAACCTGTAATTCGGATTCATACAGCTCTTTTAATTGAGCAATTTCACTGGTAGACAAGTTAATAGCTGCCATTTTTTAAGATTTAAAATTTTTATTCTGATGCAAAAATAAAATTAATTTAACACTCAGCAAGATAATAATTAAAAATTGCATTTTAACAATACACAATTTTAAAATTCCTGATTTCATGAATTCTAATACCGTTAAAAATGCGATGAAATTACGCTAAAAAGTCAATAATGCTGAACAGAAAAAAAACAAATAAGCAGCATTTATTCTATCCATTTGAAACAATATTTCTGGTTGGCTTAGGAAGGAAACAATGAAATAATAACCTATGAAACAGATTGTTAGTTCAAAACAAAAGGCACTTCCAGTTTAAATCGTGGTATTTGTACAATAAACTCATCACCGGAACTAATATTTTTAAAAATATAATACCCTGACATTAATCCGATATCACCTTTAATATCTACTGCCGAAGAATATGTAAAAGACTCAAACGGCTTAAGTAAAGGTTGTTTACCTATCACACCGTAACCTTCTACAATGCGTGAGTTATCCAGAGAATCTGAAATAAACCACTTTCTTCTAAGTAACATTACAGGTACATCTTTAAGATTTTCTATTGTTATTGTGTACGCAAATAATTTGAAACTCAAATTTCCTCCCATTCTGCGGTCGTCAAAAAGTGTTTCAACTGATATTTTCACACCTTGAGATACCTTTTGTTCCATAATGAAATAAATTAAAACTTTTGTTGTGTTGGTAACGCCGTTCTGTACATCAAAATTCTGTCAGTACCCAAAGAGGGATCTGAATAATAAACAAACACCGTATATGTATTTATTGTTTCGCTGTGGTCTCCTTCAATTTCACCAAGGTTAAAACCGTTTTCCTCTTTACCCAATCCATACATATAATTGTAATATCCCTGTTTCATCAACATGGTAACTTCGTATTTCTTTGATTCGCTATTGTATTTCATAAGATTGCCATGGCCGGGTTGCCACAAACAAAATTCGCCCAGCACGTAAACATTGCCGCCGTTTAGTACCGAAGGTCCGTCTACCCCAAGCTTAAAATTTACCCAAACATAGTCTGCCTCTATTGCATGGTTATTTGATCTTTCGTCCCTGATGACATAGCTTCCATCAATATCACGAGAAGACTCATAAACCCTAAATCGTCTCAAGGCATCAGCAGTAAGATTGTAAACCAGAATTCCTTCTTCGTCTCGAATAATAGTTTCTACTGTCTGAACCGGATTTGTCCTGCTACGGGTATCCAACACCCTGAATTCTGACGTTCCGTCAAATACAATTTTTCCGTTGTAATCAAAGGAAAAAGCATCTCCCTGAACCATACTTGGAGGAACCCCTCTATATGCATTATCGGGTCGCAAATTCTGAAGCACGGTAGCAGAAAGATTATCATAAGGCGACTGGATTTGAACAGGGGTTTCTACACTAAACTTCACTTCCTGCCTGTACTGCCGGTCCTCAACAATTACCGTAGGCCCGGTAGTCAAATTAACATCTCCTTTATTTTCTGCAACATACATCCTTCTGCTAAGAATTGGTATATCCGTATCTGTATCCATTACCACCAGTAAAAAGTTTCCACTTCGTAAGGGATTCATTTCAGCATTTGGAAATTTAAATGAATAATGAACATACGGATACGCCGTATTGAACGACCTTTGGTAATCAGTTACAGGAACTCCGTTAAAACCGTTTAAATACTCATTATCAAGTAAATCATACGGATTCCAGAACTGATTACACAGAAACACTTTTACATTAAAACTTTGTATATCACGGGTCAAGGCATCAAATTGCAACAACAAGGACTCTGAACTTCCCACATGATATACCGGCAATCCCATTTCAAAATTCTCAGGATGCAGTAAAACAGTTTTAACATATTCCACATATATGCGGTCTTCAGCTCTTACGTCGTACACCGAAAAAAAATCATCATTGATCCCCGGCAGGAAACCGGCAAAACATTTATTGATTACCAGTGAATTAAAAAGGACAATAAGAGCCAGAGTATGTTTCAAAATGAAAAGTTTATGCATAAATGACAATAATAACGCGATTAAAGTTGCAGATGTTGTGATTTTTTTAATTTTGCCGCCTGATACAGTAAACCAATCGGAGCATGTCCAAAGCCATCACGATTCGCAAAGGACTTAACATTCGCCTCATAGGAGAGGCCGAAAAAGTTTTGTCACCAACTCCTGCCCCATCCTCTTATAGTATTCAGCCCGCCGATTTTCACGGTGTGATTCCAAGGCTGAATATTAAAGAAGGAGACAAGGTGCAGGCAGGCGACCCCTTATTCAGGGACAAGTACAACGAGAACATCCTGTTTTGTTCACCTTGCAGCGGCGTGGTTACGTCAGTATTGCGCGGAGAAAAACGCAGGATTCTTGAAATAAAACTTAAACCTGACCCGGAAACTTCTTATAAGCAATTAAAATCCATCAATACCGGTTCAGCCAACCGAAAAGACGTATTAGACACAATGCTGGCATCCGGTCTGTGGCCCTTTATACGTCAGAGGCCTTTCAGTGTAATGGCAGACCCAAATACGACACCGAAAGCCATTTTTATCAGTGGATTTGACAGTGCTCCTCTGGCTCCTGATTTTGATTTTGTATTGCACAATCGCGACCAGGAATTTCAGGACGGACTAAATGCTTTGGTAAAATTAACAACGGGCAAAGTTTATATAACCTTAAAGCACGGAAATGCTCATGACAATGCTCTTAAAAATGCCAAAGGCATTGAAATAAATACCATTAAAGGCCCTCACCCCGCCGGCAATGTAGGAGTACAAATTCACCATACTATGCCGGTAAATAAAGGAGATGTTATATGGTATGTCCATGTGCAGGATGTTGCGCTTATAGGAAGAATTTTAACTTCAGGAAAATTTGACACCAGCCGGTTAATTGCAGTAACAGGTTCAGAGGTTAAGAATCCAAAATATGTGAAATTACCCATTGGAGCGAGCGTGACAGAGGTTTTACAGGGAAACATCAGTAATTCCAAAGTAAGAGTTATTTCCGGCAATCCGTTAACCGGAATTCAAATTCCTGAAGACGGACATATACGCTTTTATCAGCATCAGATAACCGTACTTCCTGAAATTACTGACGACCAGTTTCTAATAACCAAAGGATGGCTGGCTCCGGGATTTGATAAATTCAGTGCAAGCCGCACGTTTCCAACCTGGCTAATGCCGGGAAAAAAGTACAGGCTGAACACCGGAAACAACGGCGAAAAGCGTGCTTTCGTGGTGAGCGGTCAGTACGAACAGGTTTTTCCTTTCGACATTTACCCCGTACATCTGCTAAAAGCTTGTATTACTCACGATTTAGATGGGATGGAAAAGCTGGGTATATATGAAGTAGACCCAGAAGATTTTGCTTTATGCGAATACGTTTGTACCTCCAAAATCAATTCTCAGGAAATCGTGAGAGAAGCATTAGATCTGGTACGTAAAGAATGCGTTTAAAATAAAAGGTTTGAAATGAAGGCATTAAAGAACTTATTAAACAAAACAAAACCCAAGAAAAAGAATTATATCTTTTGGGTATGGGACTCATTAAGTACCTTTTTATTCACACCCGGACACGGAACACACAATGGTGTGCACATCCGTGATGGCATAGACTTGAAAAGAACCATGTTTATGGTGATTGTTGCATTATTGCCTGCTACCATTTTTGGCATGTTGAATCTTGGACATCATCATTTAATCTCCACCGGAGAGTTGGCCTCTGATTCGGGACTCATGGATTCATTTGGTGATAAATTCACCTATGGATTACTGAAACTTCTTCCGCTGATTGTTGTATCCTACGGAGTAGGTTTGGGAATTGAATTCATTTTCTGTACCATTAATAAACACGAAATCAACGAAGGATTTCTTGTTTCGGGCATTTTAATACCCTTGATTATGCCCCCTGACGTTCCGTTGTGGATGGTAGCGGTGGGTACTGCATTTGCTGTGGTTATTGGCAAGGAAGTGTTTGGGGGCACCGGTATGAATATACTGAACATTGCCTTAACCATGCGGGCGTTTTTATTCTTTGCTTACCCCAATAGTATGAGTGGTGAGATTTGGATAGGTGGTATAAAAGATGTTGCCAAAGAAAGTATGGTAGACGGCTATAGCGGAGCCACTGCACTTGGCGAATTAGCCGGTACAGTGGGTATGGACCCGACGAAAGACCAGGCGGCAATTGAAACCGTAATGAACAAATTTGGTGAAACCGGCCAATATAGTTTCATGGATAGCTTTATTGGAACCATACCGGGTTCTATCGGCGAAACCTCTGCTCTGGCTTGTTTACTGGGCGGATTGTTTTTAGTATTTGTAGGGGTTGGAAGCTGGAGAATAATGGTTAGTATGATTTTGGGTGGTCTCGCTATGGGAGCTATTTTTAATGCTATTGAACTAAACGCCTACATGACATTAGATCCGGTGCATCAACTTATGCTGGGTGGATTTATGTTCGGTGCCGTATTCATGGCCACCGACCCTGTTACTGCTGCTCAAACCAATACCGGTAAATGGATATACGGATTTTTCTGCGGGTTCTTTGCCATAATGATAAGGGTATTCAATCCGGCATACCCTGAAGGGGTAATGATGGCTATCCTGTTTATGAACGTAATGGCTCCTTTGATTGACTATTACGTAGTACAAGCCAATGTGAACCGCAGGTTGAAAAGAACAAAATTACAAACTGTAAAATCTAACTGAGATGGCTATCAATAAAGACAGTAACGCTTATACCTTCATTTTCTCTATAGTGATGGTTGTGGTAGTGGGTGCTGCGCTGGCTGTTGCGGCCATGATGCTAAAACCCTTTCAGGATAAAAATCTTGAAAACGAAAAGAAACTAAGCATTTTATCGGCATTTGGAATTGAAACATCGATGCAAAATGCAGCTGACGATTTCAAAAAGTATGTTACAGGAGGTAAAGTACTTTCCAGCGACGGTAATGTTAAGGAGGATGGTATTGATGCCGCATTCAATATTGACATTCAAAAAGAATACAAATCTATTTCTTCACCTGATGAAAGAAATTATCCACTTTTTGAATGCGTAACCTCTGATGGCGAAAAAATAGTTGTAATCCCTATGGTAGGCACCGGACTGTGGGGACCTGTATGGGGGTATATTGCATTAAAAGAAGACATGAATACCATTTACGGAGCCAATTTTGGTCACAAGGGAGAAACACCGGGGCTTGGAGCCGAGATTGATAAACCCGCATTTTACGATCAATTAAAAAATAAGGAAGTTTTTTTAAACGATGCAGTGCGGTTGTCTGTTGTTAAAAATGGAAAGGGAACTGACTATGAGAAGTACGATGTTGATGGAATTAGCGGAGGTACCATTACCAGTGTGGGCGTTGATGAAATGATAAAAAGGACACTTGCAATTTATAAAGGCTATAACAGTAGTAAAAGTGAATAATTATGAGTGAAGTAATTGCAGCAACCAAAAAAGAAGGTCTGTTCAGTAAGAAGAACAGAAAACTAATTACAGACCCATTAAATGATAACAACCCTATTACTGTTCAGGTTTTAGGTATTTGCTCGGCACTGGCGGTAACAGTTCAGGTAAAGAATGCTTTTGTTATGGCGCTTTCTGTAACCGTGGTAACCATGATGGGTAACCTGATTATGTCCTTGATGCGAAATGCAGTGCCCAACCGTATAAGAATTATTGTCCAGCTGGTAGTTGTTGCTGCATTGGTAATTTTGGTAGACCAGGTGCTGAAGGCATTTGTTTACGACGTAAGTAAGCAACTTTCTGTTTTTGTTGGTCTCATTATTACAAACTGTATTATTATGGGACGTATTGAAGCATATGCTTTGGGCAACAAACCCTGGCCGTCGCTTTTAGATGGAATCGGAAACGGCTTAGGATATGGTTTGATATTAATAGTAGTTGCCTTTTTCAGGGAATTGCTCGGTTCCGGAAAACTAATGGGTTTCCAAATTATTCCGGATAGCGCGTATGAAGCCGGATATGTAAACAACAACATGATGATTTTACCACCTATGGCACTTGTTATTGTGGGCATATATATATGGGTACAGCGCTCAAGAAACAAAAAACTTATTGAAGCTCATTAAATCATATAACCAATTATGGAAAATCTGATTAACATATTTGTAAAAGGCATCTTTATAGATAATATGATTTTTGCCTACTTTTTAGGCATGTGTTCATATCTGGCTGTTTCAAAAACAGTAAAAACTGCCATGGGACTAGGTATTGCGGTAATATTCGTGTTAGGTGTTACGGTTCCTATAAATTATCTTCTGGAGAATTATGTTTTAAAAGAGGGTGCCCTGGCCTGGCTAGGCGCAGAGTATGCCGAATACGATTTATCGTTCCTTAGCTTTATTATGTTCATTGCAGTTATCGCTTCTATTGTGCAACTGGTAGAGATGATTGTCGAGAAATTCGCTCCTGCACTTTATGGTGCATTGGGTATTTTCTTACCTCTGATTGCCGTAAACTGTTCAATTCTGGGTGGTGCATTGTTTATGCAGGAACGTCAGTACGCAAATATTGGTGAGGCTACATCTTTTGCCATTGGAAGCGGTATTGGTTGGTTACTAGCCATTATTTCCATTGCAGCAATCCGTGAAAAATTAAAATATTCTCACGTTCCTGCCCCCCTGCGTGGCTTAGGTATTACCTTTATTATTACCGGTCTGATGGGTATTGCTTTTATGTCGTTTATGGGAATTAAACTCTAACCTTATTGTAAATCAACATGAATACTACAGTATTAATTATATCCATAGCAGTATTTCTGGTTGTAATGCTTTTGTTGGTATCGCTATTACTATACGCAAAAGCCAAACTAGTGGCAGCAGGAAAAGTTAAGATAACCATTAATCACGACAAAGTAATTGAGGTTGACGGTGGCGGAACTTTGTTAAGCACCTTAGGTAATGCAGGTATATTTCTGCCATCAGCCTGTGGAGGTGGAGGTACATGTTTACAGTGTAAATGCCAGGTAATTACTGGTGGAGGAAGTATTTTACCCACCGAAGAACCGCATTTCAGCAGAAAAGAAATTGCCGACCATTATCGTCTAGGTTGTCAGGTAAAAGTAAAACAGGACATGGAAATTCATGTTCACGAAGAAATTTTTGGAATTAAAAAATGGGAAGCCACTGTCAAAAGCAACTATAACGTAGCATCTTTCATTAAAGAATTTGTGGTTACCCTGCCTGAGGATATGAACTACAAAGCAGGCGGATATATTCAAATTGAGATACCTCCCTGTACGGTAAACTATAGTGATATGGACATTACCGCTCATCCTGAAGACCACCCCGGCGAACCACAAAAATTCAAGGTGGAATGGGACAAATTCGGGTTATGGAATTTGGTAATGAAAAACGGAGAAACCGTGGAACGAGCTTATTCTATGGCTTCGTATCCTGCTGAAGGAAGAGATGTTATGTTAAACGTACGTATTGCTACTCCACCCTGGGATAAAAAATCGAACGGATGGATGAAAGTAAATCCCGGTGTTGCTTCTTCGTACATTTTTAGCAGAAAACCAGGAGATAAAGTAGTAGTTTCCGGTCCTTATGGTGAATTCTTCATTAAAGAAACCGGTGCTGAGATGCTGTATATAGGCGGTGGAGCAGGCATGGCGCCCATGCGTTCGCATCTTTACCATCTTTTCCGAACCGTAAAAACCGATAGAAAAGTTACTTATTTCTATGGAGGTCGTTCAAAACGTGAGTTATTCTACATTGACCACTTTAAAGCACTTGAAAAAGATTTCCCCAATTTCAGGTTTTATATGGTGCTTAGTGAACCCCTGCCAGAAGACAATTGGGTACCTAAAAAAGACCTTGCCGACAGAGAAGGAGACGGTTTTGTAGGCTTTGTTCATAACGCTGTAATAAAAGAGTTCTTCACCAACCATGAATCTCCTGAAGATGTTGAGGTGTATTTCTGTGGGCCGCCTATGATGAATCAGGCTGTAGTCAAAATGTGCGATGACTGGGGTATTCCAAAAGAAAATGTTTCGTTTGACGATTTTGGCGGATAATGAAAATATCTAATAATACTAAGTCCCGCGTTGCGGGACTTTTTTTTGTCGTTTCCCTACTTTCAGGATGTTCTACAGAAAATTCTGGAGATGACAAATCTGCGTCTGAAATTGATAATAAAAGAATTTATACTGTTATCAACGGGAAAGCTCAGGGCACAACGTATCAAATTAAATATTTCCATACCAGTCAAAGAGATTTAACGAATGAAATAGACAGTTTGCTGCTGGCATACGATAATAGCATAAGCACATACAATGCGGCATCGTTGATTACCGAGTTGAATACCACCGGCACTACCTTGGCGGACAGTATGTTTACAGAACTTATTGATGAAGCCAGATTTGTTTACAAAACAACAAACGGAGCCTTTAATCCCGCCATATATCCTTTAATAAGTTACTGGGGTTTTGGTAACCAAGGACCTGAAATTGTAGATTCAACCGATATTGATTCGCTGCTAAAAAAAATCAGTTTCGATTCACTCAAGTTAATGTACCCTCCCACCGGAAATAAGGTTAAATTAAGCTTGCCCGATGGCTACGCAGTAGAATTTAATGGAATTGCACCCGGACACTCGGTAGACCTGATTTCTGCATTTCTTGAGAAGCATAACATTGAAAACTATATGATTGAAATGGGTGGTGAAGTAAAATGCCGCGGCCTGAACGAGAAAGGAAAAATATGGAAAATAGGAATTGATAAACCCATTGAAGGGAGCAACGAGCATCAACTCTATGCCACATTGGAGCTAAAAAATGCATCGATAGCAACATCGGGAAACTATCGAAAATCAGTAGTAATAAAGGGAAAAAGATATTCGCATACTATTAGTCCATTCAGTGGTTACCCCGCGCACCATAACTTATTATCAGTAACAGTATTGACAACAAAATGTGCCCATGCCGATGGCTTTGCAACAGCATTTATGGTATTGGGATTAGAACCATTAAAAGACTTTTTGAAGAAACATCCGGAACTTGAAATACAGGTATTTTGCATTTATTCTGCCGAAGATGGCTCTCTGAAGACATGGCATTCGCCCGGCATTAACAACTATCTTAGTTTGGTGGAATAATTCATCTTTTTGAGTAATATTCAAGTATTTTATCGGCCAGCACATTGCTCAATTTATAATAACTCTGTTTTGTCCAACCACCAACATGCGGTGTAAGTATCACTTTTTTATTTTGAAGTAAGGACTGCAAAACAGGATTATTCTGTTCAGGGGATAACCAGTTTTCAAAGGAGCTACTTTCAAATTCCAGTACATCCAGACCGGCACCTTTAACAATACCGGAATCTATTGCCTTCAGTAAATCGGAAATTCGCACCAGTTTACCCCTGGCCAAATTTAAAAACCATATAGGCTTGTAGAACGACTGAAAAAACCCATAATCAACCAACCACATGGTTTCCAGGTTTTGAGGAATATGCAGACTAACAACATCGGCATGCCTGAAAATGTCGTTCATAGAACTTTCCCTTACCCTTATGGTACCATAATCGAACTTATATTTATCGTATGCAAGAATATTAACATCAAAACCTGCCATTTTCCTGATAAACGCACTCCCATTATTACCATATCCAATAATTCCCACCGTTTTTCCATCAAGTTCTTCACCCCGGTTACCCTCTCTGTCCCAAATTCCAGAGCGAACCTCATTATCTGCCGTAACTACATTATTCATCAAAGAAAGCAGCATACACAACGCCTGCTCGGCCACAGCATTACTGTTTCCTTCGGGTGCATTAAACAGAACGATTTGCCTTTGTTCGCAATAAGCCTCATCAATATTTTCCATGCCTGCACCCGAGCGAGCAATAAAGTTCAAATGGGGTGCAAACTTCAAAATACTTTCGTTCATTGGGAACCGGCTGCGAATGACAATGCCATGCACATTGTGTAGTGCTTCACTTAAATCTTCAGCTTCAATTAAGGAATGATCAGCGCATTCAAAACCTGCATCGGTAAGACGCTGCCACAATACCGGATGTACTTCATCTAAAAAGGAAACAAGCATTAATTGTAAATATCGCGCATTTCTCTAAAAAAGCGAAATATTCTCTTACGAAAAATAAAAAATAAAATGATGTAAGGAATAATCATCAGGTATATAATTCCGGTATTCAATCCACCAGCCCGGGTTTCTTCAGCAGCATCTCCTCCCTGTTCGGCCACAACCTTGCACATGGCACATCCCTGCGACCATGCGTCGGCAGGAAAAAGTACCGCTGTTAAAAATAACAAGCCCGCCAATACAAACTTCATTTTATTTCTGTCCATCACTTTGGGTAATAAGGAGCAATCATCAAATATACAACAACTCCACTTATGGCAACATAGAGCCAAAGCGGAAAAGTAATTCGCGCTAACTTTTTATGACCTGTCACATTTCCGCTCCATCCTTTCAAAAATGTAAACAATACCATCGGAACAATTCCGGCTGAAAGGATTATATGGGAAATGAGCATACTGTAATAAACCCCGGGATAATCTCCCTTGTAAGGTGTTGAATTAGCAGACAAATGATACAATACATATAGAACCAGAAACAAACTACTTAGAATCAATGCTGCACTCATTAACCAGCGATGCAGCACAATTCGTCCTGTCTTCACAGCTGCCAATGCCGACAAAAGTACTACAGAAGTAATGGCATTTATTGTAGCATATATTGATGGAAGAAAATGAAAATCAGCTTCAATTTTTAATTTAGGATTCATAAGAGCAGCTACGGCAAGCGGAATCAATACTGATGCAACCAAAATTGGCTTCCGGTACTTTTTTTCTTTTATTCTGTAGTCTTCCATTGGTCCTTTTCCTTCATCAAAACAGCTACTTCATTAATAAAACGATTTACTTCACCGGCATCGGTACCTGTGTAAATGCCTCTTAAATGTCGTTCACCGTCAACAAGTAAAAAATGCTCTGAATGTAAAAAACCACCGCTCTCAGGGTCATCACTCTCCATAACATTAGCCTTATAAGAAAAACCCATCTGATGTATATATTGTTCATTCCCTGTAAGAAAAAACCAATTCTTATCGTCAACTCCCATACTTTTGACATATTCCTTCAACACAGCAGCAGAATCCCGTTCCGGATCAATCGTAACTGACAGATAATAAAAATCATCATATTGTTTCAGGGCTTCGTGAGCCCTTTTCATCTGGTTGGTCATTGCAGGACAAATGCCCGGACAGGAGGTAAAGAAAAAGTATACCACGTACGCTTTATCTTTAATCTGCTCAGTAGAAAACTCTGACCCGTTCTGGTCTGTAAGCCGCAGGTGTGGCAATTGCTCATATTCTTTAACAGTAACTTTTCGCCCGTCTACTTCTTTTATTACATCATCATGATTTCCAATATAAGGTAAACTTTCCTCCGCCGCGTCGCCCTTAATGTGGGAGGCATCATCGTTATTTCTGCAAGAAATTACAGAGAACAACAGCATTGACCATATAAACAATCTTCTATTCATTATCCGGATACTCTCGTTTTAATATTCGCAATTCTTCCATTAGTGTTCTGATTCTTTGAGAATGACTCAAATCATAAACACCTCTGACATGTCGTTCCTTATCTATCAACAAGGCATACTGGTGATATCCCTTTCTTCCCATAATTCCTTCGTGTTCGTCTCGCATCAAATTCATACCGCCCGGTGCCGGGACGAAATCAAAGAGCGAATTTTCATTGCCCGTAACAAAGTACATTAAAGTAGTATCGGTTTTAAAATAACTATCCAACAAGGTTATATCAGGAATAACTTCACTATAATAATCTCTGACATGTGCCAAAATTACAACATCCGGAAACTTCTTCCTTGTTTTTACCAACTCGTCGTACACCAGCATTTTAAATTTATCTGCCTGAATGGCACACGTATCCGGACAGCCCGGAGAAAGAACCAGGGCAATGATAATTTTGTTTTCAAAATCTTTCAAAGATAATTCATGTCCCTGCACCGACGAAAGAGAAAAATCTTTCACCTTATAATAAACCGTATCTCCGTCAGGCAGTACAGTATGCTCTCCCCAGTATTTTAATTTCTTAAAATCGTGAGTACCCAGCGAAAACAAAATAATAAAAATAAATGGAACACCAAAGAGAAAGAAAAACAGAACAAATCGTTTTAAACCCTTATTTTTCAATTTATTGGTTAACGAAAATCGAATTCACTGCCTCCCCTTCCATCACCAAAATAATAACAAGATAGATGATGAATATGGCATAAGGAATCAAAATAGTAGCACGTAAAGTTTTACGCTCGTCTCCAAGGTGCATAAACGTTGCAACAATAAAAGCCGCTTTGGCAATGGTTAAAACGATATAAGCCGTTTTAATCATCATCCAGATGTCTTTATTCTCTAACCGGTTAAACTGAATACCCATAACCACTTCAACCAAAGTAATTATAGTCAGTATCGCGGTAATTTTCCAGATTTTTTTACGAATTCTGCGCCCATCTTCTTCACTGTGATGAGCATCAAGACTATATTGATTGTCAACTATTAAATCGTCGCGTTCCATAGTTTAATACATTTAAATTACAACAAGTAAAAGAAAGTGAACACAAATACCCATACCAAGTCTACAAAGTGCCAGTACAAACCAACTTTTTCAACCATCTCGTAGTGTCCGCGGCGTTCATATACCCCTCTAACAACACCTATCAATACCAGCAAATTGATAATGACACCACTGAACACGTGGAAACCGTGGAAGCCAGTAATAAAGAAGAAAAACTGACTGTAATGCACCGGACCGGCTACTGCAGTCTCGGCTGCA
Organism: uncultured Weeksellaceae bacterium; assembly: GCA_964508605.1. Lineage (GTDB taxonomy): Bacteria > Bacteroidota > Bacteroidia > Flavobacteriales_D > CAZDUI01 > CAZDUI01. The sequence goes on from CAZDUI010000004.1 coordinate 104,104, forward strand.
TGGTGAGGGTCAAAATTCTGAGTAAACCCGTAGAAATTCTGCTTTAATGTGGCATTATCTGCCCAGGTACTTAAATCTCCATCAGGGCCGGCAATAAAGGTCATCCATTCCCATGCCTGTGAACCCAGGAAAATTACACCCCCTATTACCGTCAGTAATAACCATTTTGTTACGCCTTTCCTGTCGTTTCTGTGTCCGGCCTCAACGGCAAGAACCATAGTAACAGAACTTACAATAAGAATAAAGGTCATAAAGGCAACATACAACAACGGCAACACCGCATGCCCTGCAAACGGAAAGTGATAAAATACATTTTCACTCAAAGGCCAGTCACCGGTCCAGGTGGTTCGTGCGTAACCTAATGCCGCAATTAAACCACCAAAGGTTAATGCATCTGACACCAGGAAAAACCACATCATTAACTTACCAAAACTAACACTAAAAGGGCTTTGTCCTCCGCCCCATAAAGCTGTTGCATCAACGTTTTTTGTACTATGTGTTGCCATAACGCAATATTAGAGACTGCAATTTTAGTGAATAAAACTTAAAAAAAGATACAAGTACACCCAAAGAATGCCTAAAAAATGCCAATAAATCCCGAAAAGCTTAATATTCAAATAATTATTTTCTGAAAATTTTCTTTTGACAACTCCTGTCATCAACCGCAACAAATAAATAATTCCACCGGCAAAATGTAACAGGTGTAACCCGGTAAGAATGTAGATAAAAGATGAGGAGGTATTTCTGCTCTTTTTCAGCAACGCGTATTCAGCTTTTGAAAGTTCTGTACCCCCTGGTTTCAGTAATTTTCTGTTTTCATATGCGAGTGGTTCACCCCGGTATAAAATGGTAAAATCTTCACCGTAATTTCCCATCATCACAAAATCACCTCTGCCATCTTTTACATTTCTGGCGAACAGTGTAAGGTGCAATCTCTGGTCGTAGGTTAAAGAAACCAAAGAATCAGATATCGCAACAAAAAGCCCACTTTCTACAACCTGAACACTTTGATTTTTAAACATTAGAGTAAAGCCCTTCATATCCATTGGGTAATTTCGGTTTCCCTCCTTTACTTTAACATCTGCTATGGATGCCGAGATTTCCTTCATATCTGTAAGATCTTCTTCGGTTAAAGGACGGTCTTCGACATAAAACTTATTTCCATCAAAAACCACCGGTTGTTCCCGGTAATTGTAACTGAAATACAATCCATATCTTCCTTCAGCACTTAAATTTCCCACCACTGCATTACCTCTTTTGAACAAATCGGACCATCCGGAATACTGAAAGTATCCAAACAAAGCACCCATTATCAGCGTAAGCCACATCATCAGGTTAAATTGACCGGTTTTTGAATTCTTAATAAATCTTAGCGCCAGATATAAGGTACCACTTCCGGCTGCAACGGCAATAGTACTGTACACAAAGGCATAGGGGAGCCTGATGTCAACCCAGAAATTATCACCTGCAATCACAATATAGGCGCTGGTAAAACCTGCAAACAGCATAATAATGCTGATTATGGATACCCAGAGCAAGTTTTTGGCCTTCTTTTCTTTTATCTCGTTACTTTCAGCGTATTCCATTCTATTTCAATTTGTCTAAAACATATACCAGTTGAATTACCGGTAAATATGCAAAAGAATAAAACATTAACAGTTTTGCGTCATTCATGGTTTGTCTTACATGCAATTTTACCGATTGCAGATAGAAAATCAACCCGATAATTGCCGCTGCAACAACACTGAATACACCGGTCAGGTCGAAAAGCCATGGAGAAGCACTGACAGGTATCAGCAATAAAGTGTATATCATAATAAGATAACTGCTTTTTTTTCCTCTGCCTTCGGCACTGGGTAACAAATGATAACCTGCCTTTACATAGTCGTCGGCGGCTACCCAGGCAATTGCCCAAAAATGTGGAAACTGCCACATAAACTGAACAAAGAAAAGCAAACCCGGTTCAAAACCGAATTCACCACTTTTTGCAATATAACCCAGCATGGGTGGCATGGCCCCCGGAAAGGCTCCCACAAATACAGACCAGGAAGTAATTCCTTTTAACGGGGTATAAATAAAAGCATAGCTTATCATGGAAGCCAAACCAAGAATTGCGGGAATAATTCCGGTATATAAATAAAGTATCACCGTTCCGGCACTACCGGCAACTACACATATCAGTACAGCTTCGGCAACACTCATTCTGCCTGCAGGCAAAGGTCTGGTTTGAGTGCGCTTCATCAAAAAGTCCTTTTTACGCTCAATAATTTGATTTAGGCCATTAGATGAAGCCGTAACTAACCCACCGCCAATACACAACCAAATTATTTCCTCAGCCAAATCCGGTCCCGGTGCAAACAAATATCCCAGCACCGACGAAAGCACCACAAGAGATGCCAACCGGGCTTTGGTAAACAACATAAAATCTTTTATCTTATTCAAATTCAATTATTTAAACGCTATTTTTAACAGGTTTAACTCTTTTTCACGGTTCGCAAATGTAAGGAATAGATAACTGGCCATTGTACAATATTGGTTTTTCATAAAATTCAGATAAAACCAAACCCATCATATTTTTTGTTTAATTTGCAACGAAATCGAAAAATAAAACCATGTATGAAATACAGATGTTTTAAGTCCATTCTATTTGTAACTGTAGCAGCAATAATTTTAACATCCTGCGGAGAAGAAACCGGTGATAAGAAAGGATCTGAAAAATCATCAGGAACTGAAATTCCAAAGGCTGAAAAACTCATATCCTTTGAACAAATCAGCGCTATTTTCAATCTACCCGGCGACGTAAAATTCACCATAGACGACCAAAGTGACAGCCATGGTGAAATGGTTAGAATAAACTGGAATTACTATCTGCCGGAAGATGTGGTAAACGAATTTGCTGATTCATCAGAAATGGAAAATCAATATCTTGAAATCTCGTACATTTACTCCGGAAAAGCAACCTATAAAACCATTGAAGATGCCGAAAATTTCTTAAAAAATAAACTTAAAAATGAACCGGAAAGTTATTCTGCCTTTTCCAGTTTTCCGGTTACCGCAGCTCACGGAGAGTTAAATTCAAGTTTTGTTTTTAATGAGTATATCATAGATTTAGGAGCTTCATTGCGGTACGACGAAACGGCCCGGCGTAAATACCTTGAATTAGTTGCGAAACAGATTTACGAAAATCTTAATAACGGTAAATAATAATATCAGATATCTAAACCGCTCCACTCTGCATGAAATCTATTTAGGAAGGCTTCCATGAACTGATGTCTTTCTTTCGCTATTTCCCTTGCGGTACCGGTATTCATTCTATTTTTCAACAGCAACAGTTTTTCATAGAAATGATTCAGTGTTGTACCCTCCCGGTTTCTGTATTCTTCTTCTGAAACATTTAGGGCAGGCTTCACTTCCGGATGATGCATGGTTCTGGCTTTTGCGCCGCCAAAAGTAAAGGTGCGGGCAATACCAATGGCGCCTATAGCATCCAACCGGTCGGCATCCTGCACCACCGCACTTTCTATGCTGCTTACCGGTGTAATAACACCTGAGCCCTTGTATGAAACTTCTCGAATGATTTGAAGAATCCTTTCCGCAATATTCACCTCAACTTCTTGCTGTTTCAAAAAATCCATCACCCGCAACTCGCCCTTCTCTACATCACCATCATTCAGCTTGTAATCGGCAACATCATGCAGCAGTGCAGCCATTTCAACCACAAATAAATTGGCATTTTCTTTCTGTGCCAGCCGCAAAGCCATATTCGTAACCCTGTAAATGTGCCACCAGTCGTGACCCGTATGGTCCGAACTCAAGAAGTTAAATACAAACTGCCGGGTATCTCTTAGAATTTTGTCCTGTGTTGTCATTGCAATATGCGTTCAGGACGCAAAGATATTCATTATAAAAACCGCACAATATCACCCCAGTAAAACTCAGAAAAAGATTATTTTACGACGTTTACTGCATTTTGCCTTGGCCAGATAACCCAGATCGTAATTTGCCTCAGTAACCAACATGGCACTAAAGGCATGAGAAGGTTTATAGGCACTGTACGCTGTTTCGCTGGGATAACCCTCATTCTGGCCTGTTTCTGAAATTAAATCAGTAAACATATACTTGAATCGAATACCCAATGTAATACCAAAATTTTCGGTACCCAACATATAATTACCTGCGCCGAAAACCAGACCTATCTGTTTGCGGTTAATATAGTCAGGCACTTTTGCGTTCTCGGTTTCGTCAAAGGTATTGGTTCCTGTAATTTTGTCTCCTATCAAAGAAAACTGTGGTCCTATTTCAACATAGTTCCCTTCCTTATTCATTCGGTACATTGGAATCAGATCAATAGAATGAAACCTGAAACTCTTTTCAAAGGAAGTCTGAGCAGCGCTACTAGAGTCCAGAACTTTATTAAATGCGAACTTCTGATTGTAACGAGACCAAATCACATCAAACGTAATTTCATGATTTTCACTTAGGTTAAATCCCAGTTTGCCGCCTATACCAAACCCTGAGACCAATTTATGATTGAACTTCTGGTCGTCCATAATATTCTTATTCCACATAAAATTTGCTCCCCATTCTCCTTTGAGGCCAATATCTACCCATTTCTGGGCAAAAGATTCAGTAATTGAAGTAGAAATTACAAGTAGGAAAGCGACAATAAAAATTCTCATATCTTTGGCTTTTGGGTCGGTTTGGTTTGCAAACTTAAATATTTGCGAATGTAAAATTGTATCCTTCATGTTTTGAAAAGTTAAATATTCTGTAAAACAATCTAAAACCGGGGTGAAATGAATATAATGAAAGGTAAAGTAACGTTAATTACGGGTGCAACAAGAGGAATAGGTAAAGGCATTGCCGAGAAATTTGCCCAATCCGGCAGTGATCTCGCTTTCACGTATGTTTCTTCCGACGAGAAAGCGCGACAACTGGAGCAAGAACTGTCCATGCATGGCGTACGTGCCAAAGGGTACAAAAGCGATGCAGGTGATGCCGCTGCTGCTGACAGCCTGATAGAAGCTGTAGTCTCCGATTTTGGAAAAATTGACGCCCTGATTAATAATGCCGGCATCACCAAAGATGGCTTGCTTATGAGAATGAGCACCGAACAATGGGACGAAGTGATTCGGGTAAATTTAAACAGCGTATTTTATCTTACCAAAGCTGCCATTAAACATATGATGAGGGCCAAATATGGCAGTATTGTAAATATGAGTTCGGTAGTTGGTGTAAAAGGTAATGCCGGTCAGGCCAATTACGCCGCGTCAAAAGCAGGCATTCTTGGTTTTACCAAAAGTGTTGCTCTGGAACTGGGCTCGCGAAACATTCGATGCAATGCTATCGCTCCGGGCTTCATTGAAACCGAAATGACAGCAGCGCTTGATGAAAAAACTGTTCAGGGATGGCGTGATGGCATTCCGTTAAAGCGGGGCGGAACACCTGAGGATGTTGCCAATGCCGCTTTGTTCCTTGCCAGCGACATGAGTGCTTATATTACCGGACAAACACTGAATGTGTGCGGTGGAATGCTTACTTAATGTCACTTTTTTCCTAAATGGCAACTTTTTCGGACATTCACAGTTGGTATGATACCTTTGTAATGTAATTCCACTGCATGGATGTTATTCTGAACTACTCTGCTTTGTATGTCGCTTTTTGCGCGGCAGGTGCAATTTTGTTCGCACTGCTATTATATTGGAGAAGCAGAAAAACGCATCATTTTCCGGTCTGGCTTGCATGGCTGATGGCTGTAACCAGAGGGATTGCCATTTTTATTATTTGCATCCTGTTACTGGAGCCTCTTACAAAAAATACAGAGGAGATTATTGAAAAACCGGTGATTGTTATTGCTCATGACAATTCACTGAGCATTACCGCGCACGATTCACTACAAATTACCGGTCCTTATCTGCAACAATATAAGCAGTTAATAAACACTTTGTCGTCAAGATACCAAACCGATGGTTTTTTGTATGGCAGCAAAATCAGCAAACAGATAGTCCCTGATTTTAAGGACACCGAAACGGACATGAGTGAATTATTTCAATCCATTTTTGACAGATATTACAATAGAAATGTGGGTGCCATTATAGTTGCTGGCGATGGCATTTATACCAGGGGTCAAGACCCTCTTAGTTTAGCAGCCCGTTTTCCGGGGGTACCCGTTTATACTATTGCCCTGGGCGATACAACACAAAAAACCGATGCGCTGATAGAGAAGGTTAATACAAATCCTACAGCCTATCTAAAAAACGATTTTCCGGTTGAAATTCTTACCAAGGCATGGCAGTTAAAAGGAAAGAATACAAGGGTTAGAATTCTGCGTTCAGGGAAAGAAATAGCTACGCAAAACCTTTCTTTAACCAGCGACAGGCATTTTGCAACATTACGATTTGTTTTAACAGCCGATAGGCCCGGTTTACAACACTACGTTGCTGAAATTACTCCTGTTGACGGAGAAGTAACTACCCAAAACAACCGTTACGATTTCTACATTCAGGTAATTAGCAACCGACAAAAAATTCTGGTGCTTGCTCACTCGCCACATCCCGACATTCAGGCCATGCGCAGCGTCCTGGATCAAAACGTAAACTACGAAACCAAGGTAGCTCTGGCATCAGACTTTAACGAGTCGGTGGATGGTTACAGCCTGATTATTCTTCATCAACTGCCGGGAAGGGGATTTCCGGTGAAGAATATTGTAAATATAATGGTTGCAAAAAATACACCCTATGTTATTATTACAGGAGGTACTACCGATTTTGGGCAGCTCTCTGCCCTGCAACCCGGTTTTGCACTGCAGGGCTTCAATGGTAATTTCGACGTTACTCATACCCGTATATCAAACGAATTCAGCCAATTTACTATTAGCAGCGAGACTAGAGCTGTTATTGACAATTTCCCGCCGTTACATGTACCTTTTGGCAGATGGAGTTTTACACCGGCATTGCAACCGCTATTGCTTCAAAAACTGGGAAGAATTGTTAAAGCTGAACCTCTGATAGCTGTTAATTCATCGGGTGATAAAAGAAGTGTATTTATTGCAGGAGAAGGAATATGGCGTTGGAAAATTGCCTATCCGGAAGCCTTTAGCGAACTATTTGGCAAACTATTTCAGTACGTAACTTCCAAAGAAAACAAAGAGCCGTTCAGAGTTTATACCGATACAAAATACAACGAGAATGACAATGTAAAATTCGATGCTGAAGTTTACAATGAAACTTATGAATTAATTACTTCCCCAAAGGTAAAAATGACCATAAAATCGGAAGATGAGAAGGAATTTCAATATGACTTTCAGATATCGGGAGACCATTACAGACTTGACGCCGGAAAGCTGCCACCCGGAACCTATACATTCAGAGCCAGTACTGACATAAAAGGCAAAACCTATATAAAAACCGGAGAATTTAGCGTAAGAGCAGCCATTGCTGAAAGAACCCAGACCGTTGCAAATCACTCCTTAATGTACAATTTATCGGTAAACGGCGGCGGTAAAATGTTCTACCCAAATCAGCTGGACGAATTAACAGACGAGTTGCTGAAAGAACCTCTGCCCGGTGTTAGTTACATAGAAGAAAATTTTGAGCCTGTACTTGACTGGCGCTGGATAATGTTTGTACTTGCAGCCCTGTTTGGCATTGAATGGTTTGTGCGAAAAAGAATGGGCTCTTTATAAATGAACAAACAATTTTGAACCACAATGGTTAACAGGGACGCTTTGGCTTAATGAATATTCCCCATTCCATACAAACCCTGAATCCTCTTGTTCATCAGTACCTGATTGGAAAAGGTTTACCTGAAAGTATATACTCCGGACCATCTGATAATGCTGACCTTTTAGAAAGAATTAAAAAACTTGATTTTCAGACCGAAAAAAGAAAAACGCTGGTGCAGGTTATTAAAAAACAATATAACGACTGTAAACTGGATATTCCTGAATCTCTGGCAACTTTAGAAGAACAGAGTACAACAACCATCACAACCGGACATCAGTTAAGCTATCTGGGAGGACCTGCCTACTTTATATACAAAATTGTAAGCATTATTAAACTGGCACAGGACATGACCATTCAGTCCGGCACACATGTTATACCAGTGTTCTGGATGGCAACAGAGGATCATGACATTGATGAGATAAAACGGGTGGTGTTAAGAGGTGTACCTTACGAATTCAATCCCGGAAGTCCGGCACCGGCAGGTCGCATTGCTGTACCACAGAACAGTATCGCCAATCTACTGAATGAATGGCACAACATTTTGGGACTTAGCAGTACATCTAATGAAATAAAGTCTCTGTTTTCTAAGGCATTAAAAAGTAAAACACTTGCAGATTTTACGCGTCACTGGGTGCATGGTTTGTTTGGAAAATACGGATTGATAATACTTGATGCAGACGATAAAGACCTTAAACAACAGGCAGAGTACATCCTTAACGAAGAACTTTTACAGGGTACTGCCAAAAAAATAGTGACTGAAACCAACGAAACACTTTCAAAACTGGGATTTAAAAATCAGGCGGGCGTCCGTGATATCAATTTATTTGAAATTAAAGACCAAAGCAGAAAGAGAATTATCTCGGTGCATCAGGCACAGGGCAAAATAACATATGATGACGGCACTGAAGGGAGTTTCCCGGTACCGGCGCATCATTTAAGTCCAAATGTACTGTTGCGGCCCGTATATCAACAGGCCATTCTTCCTAATATTGCATACGTTGGCGGTCCGGGCGAATTGGCATACTGGCTTCAACTAAAAGATTTAATGTGTCATTTTAATGTGCCTGTTCCGGCGTTAATTCTAAGAGATTCATTTGCCTTTGTGTCAGAAACTTTTATAAAAACACTTGCTTCCCTGCAAATTCCCGCCAACTCGGTACTTTCTGAAGCAGATTCCATTTTAAACGACAAATTGATACATGACGGACATAACGGCACAGAATTTATTACAGCAAAACTTGAAATAGAAGTAGCACTTTCTACTTTAAAAGCGACCCTGGCAAAAACCGGTATCAATCTGGAACCCGGGTTTGAGTCTTTAAAAAGAGACATTGAGAAACGCCTTGACCATATGAATAAGAGAAAACTATCTATGTTGCGCCGAAAAGAACAAGAGTGGCAATACAGATTTAATAATGTTCAACGTGAAATTTTACATCAGGGTGCATTAAAAGAGAGGCATGAAAGTGCTTTTACATGGAGCATTTATTTTCCATCGGCCGATGATTGGATTGGAGCACTCATCAGTAATTCAGACCCGTTAAATACCAGTATTAAATTAATATCAATACCCTGAACGTGGCATGAAGTTTGGCTAAAACAGAACCCTAAAAACAAAAATTATGAAAACACTCTTTACTCTTTTCGGTTTGTTGGCTTTTTCAATCAGTGCAAATGCACAGCAAACTACCAACCTTATAATATTTTCTGACGATGGCCAACCCTTTCACGTCATCATCAACGGAATTAAACAAAATCTTTCTGCTGAAACCAACGTGAGGGTTACCGGACTGCAGGCTGAGTCGCACCGTGTAAAAATTATCTTCAGCAATTCTGCGCTTCCGGTTGTTGACGCAACTTTGTACTGTGAGTTTGGAACGGAATGTACCTACCGTATTAAAATGAATAAAAAAGGCGAATATAAGCTACAACCTTTTGGCGAACCCGTTGCTTTGGCTTCCAGCACAGGAGCAGGCAGCAGCAGCGTTGTGTATCACACGGCACCCTTACCGGAATCATCAGTATCCGGAAATAACCAAGGCTCGGGTAGTCAAAACCAAGTGCTTACAGAAACTCAGCATTCAGGATCTGGTAATACTTCGGCAGGACAATCAAACCAAAACGGCGAGAACGTAAATATCAATGTAAATATGGGGGGAGCAGGGTTTAATATGAATGTAAGCGTAACCGGAACCGGAATGACCGAAAACAGTGAGCAAAATACTGAAGTTAGTTATTCTGAAACTGTGACATCCGGCACCAGTGTTTCCTCTGGTACCACTGCCAACAGCAATGCATCCTCTAATCCGGCATCCAAAAGCAACAGTTGCTATTACCCCGTTTCTTCAGCAGATTTTAACGCTGTAAAATCCAATATTGAGGGTAAAGATTTTGAGGACACTAAATTAAGCACAGCCAAACAGGCTATCAAATCGAAAGGATGTTTCAGTACAGCACAAATTAAAGAAATTCTTGAAATTTTCGACTTTGAAGACAGTAAATTAGAAATAGCCAAGTTTTCCTATGATTATTGCTCAGACAAAGACAATTATTATCAGGTAAGTGAAGTATTCGATTTTGATGCCAGTACCGAAGAATTAAATCAATTTCTGGAGAATAAATAATCCCAACTGTATCTTTGAAGCCTGTCAAACAATTGGCAGGTTTTTTTTATGTCGAATTTATTTGGAAAAATCTCTGTTTTGCTTATAGTAACCGGGATACTTACCGGAGCGTTCGGAGCGCATGCCCTGAAGGAAACCCTGAGTTCGGAAAAACTGGAATCATACAAAACCGGGGTATTTTACCAGCTTTTCAATGCATTGGCATTACTGGTACTGTCTGTGAATAGCCATAAGTTTAAAGCAGGTATAAAAACAGCCATGATATTAATACTTACCGGTATAATACTTTTCTCAGGCTCCATTTATATTCTTGCGACGGTAAAACACGCAACCTTTATGGGTCCAGTTACACCTTTGGGGGGAACATTGATGATTGCCGGGTGGGTAACATTATTATTCCAGTGGAAGACTGATAAAACCTAGAATCAGATTTGCTGGTTTAAAACATCGCTGCGCATTTTATCTTTATACGCAACAATTCTGTGAAGCAAATCATTATCGGCAACTGCCAGCATCTGAGCAGCCAGAATGCCTGCATTTTTAGCCGCATTAACAGCTACAGTTGCTACAGGCACTCCGTTAGGCATTTGTACAATGCTAAGTAAGCTATCCCAGCCGTCAATGCTATTGGAGGATTTTACAGGAACTCCAATAACAGGTAAAGGTGTTACAGAAGCAGTCATTCCCGGCAAATGTGCCGCCCCGCCCGCACCTGCAATGATAACTTTTATTCCGCGCGAAACGGCCATTTTAGCATATTCAAACATCCTATCGGGTGTGCGGTGAGCGCTAACAATATTCATCTCAAAGGGGACCCCCAGTTCCGTTAGTATATCTGCTGCGGGCTGCATCACAGGTAAATCGGATTTGCTGCCCATTATTATTCCTACTTTAATCATCAGTTCTCTTATTATTTTATTCAGCAATCATCTGTAATTTTCCTTTCAGTTCCATAGCCCGCCGGTATGCGTCATCAGGGCTATTGGCCAACACGGTTATGTGTCCCATTTTTCTTTTGGGGCGGGTTTCTGCTTTCCCGTACAGATGCAAAAATGCATTTTCAGTATTCAATACCTTCACTGCATCCTTTAACACAGCTTTACCTTCAAATCCATCAGCTCCCAGTATATTCACCATACAAGCTGATGAGTGTAATTCAGTACTTCCTAATGGCAACCCACAAACTGCGCGCAAATGTTGCTCAAACTGCGACGTAACCGCGGCTTCCATGGTATGATGTCCGCTGTTGTGAGGCCGCGGTGCCATTTCATTTACCAAAATTTCATCTGCCCCGGTAATAAACATTTCAACTGCTAGTACCCCCACATAATCCAAAGTCTCAGCAATATTCAGCGCTATGCCTTCCGCTTTTTCGCACAGTTTGCCATCTATTCTTGCCGGCGCTACCAAATTGTCGACAAGATTCGCTTCCGGGTCAAATATCATTTCCACCGCCGGATACACCTTTCGGCTGCCATCACGGCCACGGGCAACCATTACGGCTATTTCCATTTTAATATCCACCAGGTCTTCAAGCACCGAAGGAGCATCAAATGCCTTTGAAATATCGGTTTCAGAACGTAAAATTTGTACACCCCGGCCATCGTAACCACCCGTTCTAAGCTTTTGCACCACCGGAAACTGCAAAATATCTTTCTTACCATCTACCAGCCTGAATGCAGACGTTGGTATATTATGCTTGCTAAAAAACTCCTTCTGGGTTCCTTTATCCCGTATCATTTCAAGAATTCCGGGATCGGGATAAACCATTTTACCCTGTTGCTTCAGCTGACGCAAAGCGTCCGTATTTACATGTTCAATTTCAACCGTTAATACATCCATTTCTCTTCCAAATGCCATCACTGTATGAAAGTCTTTGAAATCGCCAACAATAAGCCCTGAAGCTATCTCCTTGCAGGAACAGTCTTTTGAAGGATCAAGAACATATACCCTCATGTCCATGTCAATGGCCTCTCTAATCATCATCCGTCCCAACTGGCCACCTCCCAAAAGACCTATTCTGCCATCACCACCAATAAACCCTTTTTTCATGATTCAAAGATAACTAAGGTTGTGAACAAAAAAACGAAATAAATATAACCAACTACCATTAAATACATTACACTATATTCTAAAAAGAAAATATTGTGAATAAACTCACATAGAAACACATATCTGAGTTATACCGAAGCCCGGAAAAATGTTAATTTTGCAACCGGAATGAATCAGATTCAGCTACACGACAAAAAGTTCACCCGGAAGTACGATGAGTACTTTTTGGATGAAAAAATCAAAGAATTAGCCGGAAGAATTACTGAAGACTATCAAAACAAGCTTCCACTTTTTTTGGTGGTATTGAATGGTGCTTTTGTTTTCAGTGCCATCTTAATCAGGAATGTAAAGGTTCCCTGTGAAGTCAGCTTTATAAAGCTTGCCAGCTATCATGGAACAACCTCTACCGGAAAGGTGCATTCATTAATGGGTTTAACAGAATCTCTTGCAGGTCGTAATATTATCATTGTTGAAGACATTGTTGACACCGGCAACACCCTTCAACATATTCTGGAAGAGGTAAAAAAACACGGTGCCGAAAGTGTAGAGGTAGCAACCTTACTGTTAAAACCTGAGGCATACACAAAACCATATCCTGTAAAATATGCAGGTCTGGAAGTGCCCAATGAATTTCTGGTAGGTTTTGGCCTGGACTATGACGGTTTGGGACGGAATCTTTCTTCAATTTATACCTTATCAGCATGAATTCAAAACTGAACATTGTATTATTTGGCCCTCCGGGAGCCGGAAAAGGTACTCAGAGTGAATTACTTATAAAGGAATTCGGACTAATTCACCTGTCAACAGGTGATATTTTCAGAGCCAATATAAAAAACGAAACAGAACTGGGTAAATTGGCCAAACAATATATTGACCAAGGCAAATTGGTACCGGATGAGGTTACCATTAATATGCTGGCCGATGCCATTGAAAAACATCCGGACGCCAAAGGATTTATTTTTGACGGATTTCCGCGCACGGCGACTCAGGCCGACGCGCTGGATCACCTGCTTGCCCGGATGAACGAGCATGTAACCATCATGTTATCACTTGAAGTGACTGAAGACGAGTTACGTAAACGCTTAATGGAAAGAGCCAAAATAAGTGGTCGTACAGACGATGCCGACCCGTCAGTGATTCAAAAACGCATTGATGTATATCACGCTGAAACCGCTCCGGTAAAAGACTTTTATATTCAGTGCGGAAAACATAAGGATATTAACGGCATTGGGTCTATTGAAGATATTTTTAACAGACTTACGCAAAGCATCCGCGCCGCGGTAGCGTAACAGGATATGTCAGGCTCCAACTTTGTTGATTACGTAAAAATCTGTTGCCGTTCCGGAAAAGGAGGAGGAGGCAGTGTTCATCTTCGTCGGGAAAAGTACATTCCAAAAGGAGGGCCTGATGGCGGAGACGGAGGTCGCGGGGGACATGTTATACTGAGAGGAAACAATCAGCTTTGGACTCTTTTGCATTTAAAATATCGCAAACATGTAATGGCCGGTGACGGTGGCAATGGACAAGGGCAATTAAAAACCGGCGCCGACGGCGAAGATATAATTCTTGAAGTTCCCCTGGGAACTGTTGTGAAAGATGCTGAAAGCGGCGAAACCCATTTTGAAATTTCTTTTGATGGAGAGGAAAGAATTTTGGTTCCCGGCGGACGTGGCGGTAAGGGAAACAACTTTTTTAAATCAGCCACGCACCAAACGCCCCGTTACGCTCAGCCGGGTGAACCCGGAATGGAAGAATGGAAAATTCTTGAACTGAAAATACTGGCTGATGTTGGCCTGGTCGGATTTCCTAACGCCGGCAAATCAACCTTGCTTAGCGTAATAACGGCTGCAAAGCCTGAAATTGCCGATTACCCCTTTACCACCCTTGTTCCCAACCTGGGCATAGTCCCCTACCGAGACTTCCGATCGTTTGTTATGGCAGACATCCCCGGAATTATTGAAGGTGCCAGTCAGGGGAAAGGTATTGGATTAAGGTTTCTGCGTCATATTGAAAGAAATTCGGTACTACTTTTCATGATTCCGGCTGACAGCAAAAATATTATGCAAGAATACAATATTCTTCGTGAAGAACTAAAAGCCTATAATCCTGAACTCTCGCATAAAAATCACGCACTGGCCATCACCAAATGCGATATGATTGATCAGATAATGATTGAACAAATGAAACCTGAATTGCCTCCGGTTCCCGTTGTTTTTATATCTTCCGTTGCCCAAACTGGTTTGGTTGAATTGAAAGACCTGCTTTGGAAAATGATTAACGACTGATATGCTGGCAGATATATTTAATGCCTTAGAAAACTTTGACGTTAATTTGTTTCGGTTAATTAATTCCGGACACCATCCTGTATTGGATGAAATAATGAAAATTGTAAGCCTGAAATATGTATGGATTCCACTGTATGTATTGCTGGCATTTATGAGTTACAAAATTTGGGGATTAAAAGGAATGTTGGTAATTATTGTAACAGCTGCCTTATGTGTTACTTTAACCGACCAAACATCGGTACACGCGCTAAAAAACGTAGTAATGCGCTTAAGACCATGTCATAATGCCGACTTTGGACACGCAGTTCATTTAGTTGACGGCAAATGTGGCGGTCAGTATGGCTTTGTATCATCGCATGCAGCCAATACCATGGGAATTGCAGTCTTTATCAGTCGTATGCTAGGATATAAATTCAAAATCCTGTTGCCATTACTGGTGCTTTGGTCGTTGCTTATTGGTTATAGCCGCATTTACCTGGGGGCTCATTATCCGGCCGATGTGATAGGCGGATATATTCTTGGTATTGTTATTGGCTTCGTTATGTCCTCAATGTTGCTGTGGTTATCAAAGAAATATGGAAGCAAAGTGTGGCTGCAACGCAAACATGAATCACTCATATAATGAGCTATTTGTTAATATTTTTGGGTGGAGGACTGGGAAGCATTGCCCGGTTTGGCATAGGTAAATTAATCACCCGTATCTTTTCAGGCTCCTTTCCAATTGGAACACTAACAGCCAACCTATTAAGCTGTATCGTTTTGGGTGTGGTACTGATACTGGCTTCGCGGGGAAAAATCAGTGAGTCGCAAAGAATGCTGCTGGTTGTTGGCTTTTGCGGAGGTTTTAGTACTTTTTCGTCCTTTAGTATGGAAAATGTACAATTATTACGCAACGGAGAGGTTTTCATGGCAATTGCAAATATTTTAATTTCCATAACCACCTGCATTACAATACTATGGTTTCTAAGCCGACAAACCACCTGAAATTAATGGGTATTACATTGTTTCTTACAATGTTTACCTCCGTTACAACCGCGCAAAAATCGGCTGTTGAACTATCCGGAAAATGGGAATGCAGAAGTTTTAAAGACAGCACCGGCATCAAAGGCATTACAGCTTCGCGGTATTATTTGGAAACCAACGGAAAAGGTTTTATTGAATTCTTTGACCCATTAATGGGAGTAATGAATGACTCTTCTTTATTAATTATGTACCGCGTAGAATGGTTGTTCGATCCTTCAACCCATGTGTTAACCCTGGTACCTACCGATGATGAATATATTGAAACGCTATACTTTACGGTCAAAAAGTTTCGGCGAAATAAAAGAATGGAATTGTGGGAAGAATCGTCAAAGAGCAGCGAGTATTTTAAATTTGTGAAGTAGACTTAATCGCCTTAATACCTGTTCAGATATGCCTTCATGGTATTCATTAGCAAGCTGGCCCTGGTCATGGGTCCCACACCACCCGGTACCGGTGTAATGGCCGATGCTACTGCTTTCACCTCATCAAATTTAATATCGCCGGCAATACGGTACCCCGATTTTTTAGAAGCATCGGGCACGCGGGTAATTCCAACATCTATTACTACTGCTCCGGGTTTAATCATTTCGGCACCAATAGATTCAGGTTGACCAATTGCAGAAATTACAATATCAGCCTGAAGGGTATGTTCCTTCAACCCCCGTGTGCGACTATGTGCAAGCGTTACAGTGCTGTTGCCCGGCCAGGTGCTTCGCGACATTAAAATGTTCATGGGAGTACCCACAATGGCGCTTCTGCCAATAACAACACAGTGTTTGCCCTCTGTATCTACATTATAACGTCTTATCAGTTCAATAATTCCCGACGGAGTGGCCGGTACAAATCCGGGTAGACCCAGCACCATTCTGCCTACATTTACAGGATGAAAACCATCCACATCCTTTGACGGGTCAACAGCCATAATAACCTGTTGTTCATCCAACTGAGACGGCAAAGGCAATTGAACAATAAAACCGTCCAGTTCTGTATCTGCATTAAATGCATTGATTTGCTCAAGCAAGGTTTCCGCAGAGATGTCGGCATCCATTTTTACAAGTGTAGAGCGAAAACCTACCTCACGGCAATCGTTTATTTTGGAATGAACATAGGTTTGACTGGCGCCGTCGTTGCCAACCAGTATGGCAGCAAGATGCGGTGGTCTGCGTCCCGAAGCAACAATTTTCCTTACCTCTTCAGCGATCTCTGCCTTTATCTCGGCCGATTTTAATTTTCCGTCCAGTATTAAAGCCATGTTACTTTTTCATGCCCTGCATGTTTTTCATTTGTTGCATCATATTGGCCATTTGCCGCTTATCACTCATCATCCTCATCATCTTCCGTGTATCCTCAAATTGTTTCATCAGCTTATTCACCTCCTCAACGGTGGTACCGGCTCCGTTAGCAATACGTTTTCTTCTGCTGGTATTTATTAATGCCGGATTCTCTCTTTCACCGGGTGTCATGCTATAAATGATGGCCTCCACTCCTTTGAACATATCGTCGTTGATATCCATGTTTTTCATCATTTTACCCATCCCCGGAATCATTCCTACCAGATCCTTCATATTGCCCATTTTCTTTATCTGGTTCAATTGCTTCAAAAAGTCATTGAAATCAAACTGATTTTTGGCAATTTTCTTTTGAATTCTCTGGGCCTCTTTTTCATCAAACTGTTCCTGAGCACGTTCTACAAGACTAATAACGTCACCCATGCCCAGGATACGGTCAGCCATTCGGTCCGGATGAAATACATCCAGCGCTTCCATCTTTTCGCCGGTACCAATAAACTTTACCGGTTTGCTTACCACACTCATTATACTCAGGGCTGCCCCTCCCCTTGTATCACCATCCAGTTTGGTAAGTATTACTCCGTCAAAATCTATCTTTTCGTTGAATGCCTTTGCCGTATTCACCGCATCCTGTCCGGTCATACTGTCTACAACAAACAGAGTTTCTGAAGGCTGCACAGCCTTCTTAATTCTCCATATTTCATCCATCATCTGCTCATCAACAGCTAAACGACCCGCAGTATCTATAATAACCACGTTGTAACCATTGCTTCTGGCGTGTTGTATCCCCGCCTGGGCAATTTTTACAGGATCTTTCTCTTCCTTATTACTAAAAACCTCAACACCAACCGACTTACCAACAACATGCAACTGGTCAATAGCCGCAGGACGATAAACGTCGCAGGCTACCAGCAAAGGACGTCTGCTTTTCTTGGACTTTAAGTAATTTGCCAGCTTTCCCGAGAACGTGGTTTTACCCGAACCCTGTAATCCCGACATTAATATTATTCCCGGTGTTCCATTGTAATTAATATCCCGCTTCTCGCCCCCCATCAATGCCGCCAACTCGTCATGGGTTATTTTGGTAAGCAACTGACCCGGTGATATGGATGTTAGTACATTCTGACCAATGGCCTTCTCTTTTACCCTGTCGGTAAATTCCTTGGCAGTTTTATAATTTACGTCGGCGTCTAATAAGGCACGACGAATTTCCTTCATGGTTTCGGCAACATTTACCTCCGTAATCTGACCATGGCCTTTTAAAACCTTTAGTGCTCTGCCGAACCGCTCCTGTAAACCTTCAAACATGTGAAATGAAAATAAAATGAATTGAACCGCAAAATTAATAAATAATATGATGCACTGCCGCTATTCATGTTACAGACTACCTTTATCATTAAGTTAATGAAAATAAGAAATATAGTCAACTATATATTGCGTTAAGAAATAGAATCTTCTGATAATAAATTCAAAAATTGCTTTGTACCGTTTTTGGAAATCCCCCAAAGTCTAACTTTGCCTAAAATTTACACATAATGATATCCTCTGTAAAAGTTCTTTTGTCTGCTTCAGTAATGGTATTTCTGTTAAATGCTTCTTGTTCCGATTCAAAGGAAAAAGAAGAGAAAGGTGATACTGTTAACCAGGAAGATTTTAAAAACAACGACGAGAAGTACAGCTATTGCTGGGGAATGAATCTTGCTTTGAACCGAATGATGTCCTTTGGGCAGATGAATATTTCAGATAAAATTAATAAAGAAGATTTAGTTAACCGTTTTGATAAAAACCTGCTTGAAAGTGTTGAAATGTCTCAGGAACTTGCTGATAGTCTTTTTGGCAGTACCTTTTCAAAATTACGGGCAGGAACTGAATTAACCGATGAAGAGCAAAATACTTTTATTTCATCTTTGGCAGCCTTAGATGCGTATTCTATCATTCAAACCATTGAGCATTTTGAAATTGAAAAAATTATCGATAAAAAAATCTTTCTTCAAGGATATGCCGATGTATTACAAGGCAAGCCGTTAAAAGTAGATGAAGAAACAGGAAACCAAATCATTTCCAACTATTTTTACGAACTTCAAAGTACCAAAAGTATAGCCGAGAGTGAAGAGTTCCTTGCTGAAAACCTTGAAAATGACAGTATACAAAAAACAGAAACAGGACTTCAGTATCAAATTATTCGTATGGGTAAGGGCGAAAAGCCATCCGGGACGCAAAAAGTTAAAGTTCATTATAGGGGCAAACTAATAAACGGAAAAGTATTTGACACATCATACGACGGGGAACCCATTGAATTTTCTTTGAATCAGGTAATTGCCGGGTGGACAGAGGGTCTTCAGCTAATGCCTGCCGGGTCACATTTCAGGTTCTTTATTCCCGGAGATCTGGCTTATGGATCAACTCCTCCTCAGGGCTCGGGTATTCCGCCAAATGCTGCTCTTATATTTGATGTAGAATTGCTAGAAGTCAAGTAGTAGCCTTTCCTTCGCGTTCCGCCTTAAGTTCTTTGCGTAATCCCTGAAATTCGTGAATCAATGTGGCCATATCCGGTATGCTTTCCCCGGGTAATGGCAGCTGTGTTGCAATGTAACCTTCGGCAAGCCAAATTTCGCGTACCTCATCTATATCCAACTCCATATCAGAATACTGCCGATTATCACTAGACAGATGCAGTTTCCCATATACGCTTTCTGCCAACCGCTTATAAACTATTCCACTTTGCCGGGTTACAACCACCACGCACTGAAGCGGTTTTATCCATGTCCAATCCTGAATATATCTGGCCACCACATAACTCCCCGACTTTATAGGCAACATACTATCACCTTCAATCTGAAAAAGACGACGAGTGAAGCCTGACCTGAATTCCGGAATGGGCAGAACCACCTGTGGTAAGTGCTCAATAAACTCAATATCACCATAAGCACCCGCATACCCTGCAGCCGCTTTGATGGGTACCACTACAGCCGTTTCTTCATTATCAGGAGTTACACTTACACTCAATACCCTCAGTGAGGTGCCCGACACATCATGACCATTAAAATCACTACTCAGATCAACACATATAAGAGAATCAAGGCCAATACCATGCAATGCACTAATCTGTTGCAATACGCCCAGTGAAGGCTCGGCTCGCCCCTCTTCATAGGATGCATAAGAAGAACGCGTAACACCAAGCAAATTAGCAATTTCTGATTGCCTCCAATGTCTTTTCTTACGCAAGTACTTCAGATTTAAAACAAACTGTACAGCCATTCGTCATCGTAATATACCACTAAACTACATTTTTTTCTTACAAATCACAGTATTTTTACCTTTACAAAGGCAACTGTTTTAATAAGCCGCGTCTTAAAGTATGTATAAATTCCAACATCCGTCGTTATGAAGTATCTATTTTTAACAATGCTGCTATTCAGTTTTTCTCACCAAAAAGGGAATAGTCAAAACAATAGTACAACAAAACTTAAGTATAAATCAGATGTAGAAAGTAAATCATCAATTGGAGAAACAACTGATAAGCCGATAAAAACCTATGCAACTAATGCAATTGATACTTTAATTTATATTTCAGGGGATTTCGTGATAACCGAAATAAGAAATTCTGACGGATCACTGAAAAAATCAAAAATACACAAGAGTAAGGCTCATGACATTGACACTTATAACCGTCTTTCTGAAAAAGATCAGCTTGAAAATCTTATGATGACTCTGACATCGATGAAGCAAAAATTAGAATTTGTAAAATCCGACATCACAGAATTGGAGCTTGCTAAAACGAATGGTTGGTTAGAAAATACAGAAACAACGATTCAATTCATTGAAGAAGAAATCAAAAAAATAAATAGCAACAAGAAATGATTTACAGAATACTAGTTTTTATAACCTTAATTGCTCCACTCATTGTTTCAGCACAAGGTTCAGGCTGTAGTACTGCAGATCCTTTTTGCACTGGTTCCGTAGCCACTTTTCCTGCAAGTATAAATGTAACCGATGCTTCCATAGCAGAACCTGGTAACAACTACGATTGCTTGTTAACTTCACCAAATCCCGCTTGGTACTATATGGAAATAGACAATCCCGGTAGTCTTGATATCTCTATGAATAACTCTGCAGGAGTAGATATCGATTTTATACTTTACGGCCCATACAGTAGTCTTTCTAATGCTATGAGCAACTGTGGAAATATGGGTGCAGCCGGATCTGGAAATTCATACAATAATGTTGTAGATTGCAGCTATTCTACTGCATCTACTGAAGAAGCAAATATTCCTTCTTCTTCTACAGGTCAGGTATACGTGCTTCTTATTACAAATTTTAGTAACTCAAATACAAATATTAGTTTTACAAATACTGGTGGAACAGCTACTACAGATTGCAGTATAGTAAATCCATGTACTTTTACTAGTATTAATGCAAATATAGGGGCTTGCGTCAGCCCAGCGAATACTTATAGTACAACCGGAACAGTTACTTATGTTGACCCGCCGACAAGCGGTCAACTAATAATAGTAGATTGTAATGGGATACAACAATCCTTTAATGCTCCTTTTTCAGGAACAACAAATTATACTCTCTCCAATCAACCAGCTAATGGAGCTGCCTGTGATATTACCGCATACTTTACCGCGGATCCAAGTTGTACTATTAATCTTGGAGGATATACCGCACCCGCTGCTTGCACCTCATGCAACTTAGACTATTTCTCAGCCAACATCAGCGCCTGCGACTTTGCCACCAATACCTATTCGGTTGACGGTGACATTCAATTTACAAACCCACCCGCCTCAGGACAATTGATTGTTGAGACCTGCGGCGGTCAGCAACAGGTGTTCAATGCGCCTTTTACCTCTCCACTTGTGTATAACATTACCGGTCTTGCCTCCAATGGAGCTGCCTGTGATGTTCAAGTTTATTTTACTGCAGATCCTGCCTGTACCCAAACCATTCCATATACTGCGCCGGCTTCGTGTGCCTGTCCTGTAGATATTGGAACATTTACTACCGGAACTACCGGTTCAACTACAACCACAGGACCATACAACCTGTGCTGGGGCGATGCTCTGAACGTGGTTTCCAACGGTAACAACACCGATCCTAATAATATTTTTGATCCTACAATTCCTTACGACCCCGGCCAGTGGCTGTTGGTTTACAGTTGCCCTCCTACCGTGGGGCCACCCAACGATATTAATACAGACCCCTGTTTACTGGGTGTATTTAGTACTGCCGATGCCAACTGGAGTATTCCCAATAATATTGGCGACGGATCTACCTTATACTTTGTCCCTATTAGCATGTACAGCATGTCCATGGGATATTATTCAGTTATCAATGCCTCCGGATTGTGTTATGACTTGGGGCCCACTTATGAAGTGACCTATTTACCACAGATTACAAACACCCTTACCCAGGACTGTCAGGCCGGAACGGCCACAGCCACCATCAGCGGCGGCGACCCTGCTGTAAACGGTACGCTGTTCACTGCTTCGGGGCTTTCTCCGGCTACTGCTACTTTTGTCAATACCACGGCAGCAAACGGAGGTACCATTACCATTGGTAATTTACAGGATGGTGATATGTACAGCTTTACCGTTACCGATGTAAACGGTTGTCCATTGGTAATCAGTGGCGGCCCTTTTATCGCTCCCGACGATGCCACCATTACTCCTGCTGGTCCTTTCTGCCCCGGTGACCCGGCCTTCCAGATGACCGCAGTTGACCCCGGTGGTACCTGGAGTGCCAGTTGTGGTGCGTGTATTACTGCCGGCGGTTTGTTTAACCCGGCTACGTCGGGCGTTGGTAACTGGACCATTACCTATACCATTCCCGGTACCTGCGGCGATACCGATACCGAAATCATCAGTGTTACCAACCTTGCCGATGCCACCATCAATCCTCAGGCTGCACTGTGTGTAAACGCCACACCGGTAACCTTTACTGCTGCCACCAACGGCGGAACCTGGAGTGCCACCTGCGGTGCGTGTATCAATGCTTCCAGCGGTCAGTTCGACCCTGCAGTTGCCGGTGCAGGCACATATACCATTACCTACACTTTAGGCGGTGCTTGTGGTAGCAGCGATACCGAAACCATTACGGTAAACCCGTTGGATAATGCCACCATCAATCCGGCCGGACCATATTGCAACACCGATCCTGCCGTTAACCTTTCCGCTGCTACTTTGGGCGGAACATGGAGTGGCACCGGTATTACCAATACTGCCGCCGGAACATTTAATCCGGCAACGGCCGGCAACGGTACCTGGACCATTACCTATACCACGGGTGGTGCGTGCCCCTCTACCGATACCGAAAATATTGTTGTAAATAGTTTCTTGGATCCCACTATCAACCCTGCCGGACCATTCTGTGAAAGCAACCCGCCGGCCATTATGGCTGCTGCTACTCCGGGCGGAACGTGGAGTGCTCCCTGCGGTGCCTGTATTAACAGTACTACGGGTGAGTTTAATCCTACAACTGCCGGCCCCGGTACTTGGACAATATCATATACCACACCAAGCAGCTGCGGCGCAACAGATACAGAAAACGTAGTGGTTATTGCAGATGCAGATGCCACCATCAACCCTCAGGCTCCCTTGTGTACTACCGACCCTGCAGTTATACTCACTGCTGCCCAAACCGGCGGAACATGGAGCGCTACCTGCGGTGCATGTATCAATGCGGCAACCGGTAGTTTTAACCCTGCAACGGCAGGTCCAAACAGCTGGACTATTACCTATACGATTAGCGGTGCTTGTGGCGACAGCGATACCGAAACCATTATAGTTTCAGACCAACTGGATGCCACCATTACTCCTGCCGGACCTTTCTGTGCCAACGATCCTGCCTTTACCCTTACAGGTGCAGACCCCGGAGGCACATGGACAGCCACATGCGGTGCATGTGTAAACAGCACTACGGGAAGCTTTAATCCCACAACAGCAGGAGCAGGTGTACATGTAATTACATATACGCTAACCGGATCATGCGGCGACCAGCAAACATTGAACATTACCGTTAATCCGGTGGCCGATGCATCCATTATTCCTGCCGGACCATTCTGCCAGGGATTTGGAACTACCACCATTACCGCGGTAAATGCCGGTGGAAGTTGGAGTGCCACCTGTGGTGCTTGTATTGATGCCGCTACCGGTACCTTTAATACCACCGTTGCCGGCGTGGGAAATCATACTGTAACCTATTCTATTGGCGGCCCATGCCCCGACAGTCAGACCATTGACGTGGAAGTTACCCCCAATGCCGACGCGTCTTTTGTTGCTTCTACACCGCTTTGCGATAACAACAACCCAAGTCAGCTGGTGCCGGTAACCCCCGGCGGTACCTGGAGTGCTACCTGCGGAACTTGTG